>QZKJ01000024.1 GCA_003605035.1 Desulfurivibrio sp. | reverse complement strand
TGCAATAAAGCTTTGGGGTCTTTCGCGGCATGGCAACCTCCTTTGTTGTTGCCATACATTATGCCAAATATCAAAAACTTTTGCAATTAAACACTAGGGCGTGCCGGACTGCGGGAAGGTGGCGGGGCCGGCGGAACCTTCCGTCTGTTTTTCCGCATCAGGGCAGTCGAGCTGGATGTTGCATTCGCCCTGCTGCTCATCATAGACGCTCATGCCCTGCGGGGCGTTATACAGGGACGAATCCAGGTACAGCTGCGGTTCTTCGCGGAAGCAGGTCTGACTGATAAAGCGGATGATGCTTTCTTCTCCCTTGATAAAGGTCAGCCCGTCGGGATTCTGCACCAGCAGCACGGGGATGGTCTCGATTTTGACCAGTGACAGGATCAGCCGGTTCAGGGCCGGGTTATAGGTCGGCGAATATTCCAGTTCGGGCATGTCCATGGATTTGATCTTGTCAATGGGGTTGAAATGGAATTCGCAGCTGTTGCAGTTTTCCAGGGCCTGGAGCACATTCTTGCAGTGGGGGCAATCCGAAGAGAAAAAGAAATAAAGCTGTTTTAACGGCTGGGCGCATTTCCTCACCGCCAGGGTGCCGGAAGCAAGGGTCTGGTTCTGCAGGGTCAGCAGGGTCGGCCCGAAATTAAGGATGGTAAAGGCGGCCAGCACGGCGCCGAAAAGGGGAATGCCGATAAAGAGCTGCTGCCGGCCATAAAGAACATTGAGCAGGACGATGAAAGAAAAGATGATCAGGCAATAGGAGCACAGGGCATGGATGACAAAGACCTGATAGCTTACCAGCACCCCTTCCACGGCCAGACCGATCAGCAGCAGCAGGCGGAGCCAGTCAATGGCGGGAGGCGTCCTGGGGCCGGACCAGCGGCAGACCAGGAAAACGGCCAGAAAATAGACAAAACCCGAGAGATTGAGGTAAACCGGGGCAACCGTGGTCAGTTTCTCGGCGATGCTGCAGCCATCGTTGAGACAGAGGGCCTTGCCGCTGAAGATGATCATGGCGATCTGCACACCGATGAATCCGCAGGCCAGCAGGGCGATCCCTTGCATTATTTTCAGAGAGGTCTGTTTCATGTTGTTTTCTCGGCAGGGGAAATTGGCATCAATAGTGTCTTGTGTAAAAGAAGACATCCGACGGCGAGGATTGTTCCTGTATTGCGGCTATGAATCAGCCCGCGGGCTGGAAGTTGCCGCGCCTGCCGTTCTTTCTTGCTGTTTCCGGCTGCCTTTTGGTGAACTGGATGGCGCCGTAGCCAAGGATGTCGTCAACCTCCCGGGAGAATTCCCGATCAGGATTGATGGTCAGTTCTTCCGGGATATCGATGTCCACCTCGCCCTTTTTGGGGAAATGCAGGGTGAGGGAAACAGGGCAGGGGCCATGGTGGCGATGGATCGCCTTTTTCAGCTCCTCGATTTTCCTGCGGTTGACCCGGTCGGCATAGAGCATGATGCGGGTGGCGGCCGTGAATTTTTTCAGGGCGTCCGCCAGGGTATCAACCGTGTCGGCAATGATTTTGGGTTCCCCTTCCTCTTCATTCTGCAGGGTGCCCTGGACCACCAGCGGCGTGTCGTCCCGGATGATGTGGGCGCAGTCGGCATAGGCCTGGGAGAAGATAATGACCTCGACACTGCCTGAGGTGTCTTCCAGGGAGATGAAAGACATCAGTTCTCCCTTCTTGTTCTTGATGTCCTTTCTGCTTTTCATCAGGCCGCCCACCCGCACGGCTGAGCCGTCGGTGCGCTGGTGCAGGTCGGTGATTTCACTGTCAGTGGCCTGTTTGAGCTCAAGGCGGAAGTCATCCAGGGGATGGCCGGTGATATAAAAACCCACGGTTTCCTTTTCCGCAGCCAGTATGTCCTTTTTGCTCCACTCCGGGATGTCCGGCAGGGCGATGCTGGTGGATTTCTCCCTGGCTGCCTTCGGCATGATGGAAAAGAGTGAGAGCTGGCCGCTTTCCTTGTCGCGCTGGGCCGCCTGGGCCTGCTCCATGGCCTGGTCGAGGATGGCGAAATGCTGGGAGCGTTTTGCCCCGAGGGAGTCAAAGGCCCCGGCCTTGATCAGGCTTTCGATGACCCGGCGGTTCACCTTGCGGGAATCGACCCTGGCGCAGAAATCCCCCAGGGACTTGTACGGGCCGTCTTTCTGCCGCTCCTCCATGATGGAGTCCAGGGCCGCGCCTCCCACGTTTTTCACTGCCGCCAGGCCGAAGCGGATGCGGTCGTTGATAACGGTGAAATCCTGGTTGCTCTCGTTGATGTCCGGCGGCAGCACATCAAGCTGGTGGTCCTGGCATTCGTTGATGTATTTCACCACCTTGTCGGTGTTGTTCACGTCGCAGGAGAGCAGGGCGGCCATGAACTGGGCCGGGTAATGGGCCTTGAGGTAGGCGGTCTGGTAGGAAATCAACGCATAGGCCGCGCTGTGGGATTTGTTGAAGCCGTAGCCGGCGAATTTGGCCATCAGGTCAAAGATGTATTCCGCCTTGTCCAGGGGCACATGGTTTTTTTCCGCCCCCTTCATGAACTTGCCGCGCTGTTCCTCCATCACCGCCGGGATCTTCTTGCCCATGGCCCGCCGCAGGTTGTCGGCGTCGCCCAGGGAATAGCCGGCCAGCACATTGGCGATCTTCATCACCTGTTCCTGGTAGACGATGACGCCGTAGGTTTCCTTGAGGATCGGTTCCAGCTGGGGCAGCGGGTAGCTGGCCACCATTTTGCCGTGCTTGGTGTTGACAAAGTCGTCCACCATGCCGCTTTCCAGGGGGCCCGGCCGGTAAAGGGCGACAAGTGCGATGAGGTCGGTGAAGACCTCGGGTTTCATCTTCATCAGCAGCTGCCGCATGCCGGAACTTTCCAGCTGAAAGACGCCCAGGGCATCACCCTTGCAGAGCAGGTCATAGGTCTTCGGGTCGTCCATGGGAATAGCATTGATGTCAAGCGGCTCGCCCCGTTCCTCCCTGATCAGTTTCAGGGCCCGGTCGATGACGGTCAGGGTTTTCAGGCCGAGGAAATCGAACTTGATCAGCCCGGTCATCTCGGTGTACTTCATGTCGTACTGGGTGAGCACCTCGCCCTTGGGCCCCTTGCACACCGGCAGATATTCCACCATCGGTTCCGGCGAGATGACCACGCCGGCCGCGTGGATGGAGGTGTGGCGCTGCAGCCCCTCCAGCACCATGGCGATGTCGAGCAGCTGGCGGATCTGTTCATCACGCTGGTAGAGGTCCTTCAGGCGGGGCTCCTGTTCCATCGCCTTTCTGATGGTCATTTTCAGCTCCTCCGGCACCAGCTTGGCGATGCGGTCCACCTCGCCGAAGGGCATGGCAAGGGCCCGGCCGACATCCCGGATCACCCCCTTGGCCTTCATGGAGCCGTAAGTGACGATCTGGGTGACATGCTCGTCGCCGCCGTATTTGTCGTGCACGTATTTGATCACCTCGCCGCGCCGTTCCTGGCAGAAATCCACATCAAAGTCGGGCATGGATTTGCGCTCGACATTGAGAAAACGTTCAAAGATCAGGCCGTAGGGGATGGGATCGATATCGGTGATGCGCAGGCAGTAGGCGACCAGGCTGCCCGCCCCGGAACCTCGGCCCGGCCCCACCGGGATATCGTGGTCCTTGGCCCAGTTGATGAAATCGGCGACGATGAGGAAATAACCGGGGAATTCCATGGTCTTGATGACCTCGATTTCCATGTCCAGCCGCTTGCGGTAGGTCTTTTCCAGCTCCGGGCTGACCTCCTGGCGGCGCCGCAGCTCGCGCATGCGCTCCTTGAAGCCCTCCCTGGCCGTCTTTTCAAACAGGGAGTCCAGTGATTCCCCTTCAGGCACCGGGAAAATGGGAAAATAGTGATGACCGAATTCGAGTTCCAGGTTGCAGCGGCCGGCAATGGCCACTGTGTTGGCAATGGCCTCCGGGCAATGGGCGAAGCTCTGGCGCATCTCCTCCGGGGACTTGAAATAGAGCTGATCGGTGGTGAACTTGAAGCGGTTGGCATCCAGGATGTTCTTGCCGGTCTGGATGCAGAGCAGCAGCTCGTGGGCCTTGTATTCCTCCCGGTTGAGGTAATGGCAGTCATTGGTGGCCACCAGGGGGATGCCCAGTTCAGCGGACAGTTCCTTAAGCCCCCGGTTGGCCTCGTGCTGCTCGTCCATGCCGTTTTCCTGCAGCTCAAAGTAGAGCCGGTCCCCGAAGATCTCCAGCAGCTCCCTGGTTTTTTGCCGGGCCAGCTCCATGTTCTTTTCCTTGACGATCAGGTAGGGGATTTCGCCGTGCAGGCAGGCGGTCATGGCAATCAGACCGGCGCTGTGGGCCACCAGCACCTCCTTGTCAATGCGCGGTTTGTAGTGGAAACCCTGGAGCTGGGCGATTGACGCCAGTTTCAGCAGATTTTTATAGCCCTCCATGTTCATGGCCAGCAGCAGGATATGAAAGGCGGCCTTGCCGGAGCTTTTGGCCGATTTGTCGGTGCGGGATTCCGGGGCGATGTAGAATTCGCAGCCGATGATGGGTTTGATCCCGGCCTTTCTGGCCTTGACATAGAACTCCAGGGCCCCGAACATGGAGCCATGGTCGGTGATGGCCACGGTGTCCATGCCGTATTCCCTGCATTTGGCCAGCAGGTCATCGAGACGGATGGCGCCGTCCAGCAGGCTGTACTGGGTGTGGACATGGAGATGGACGAAATTGGCCGGGCTGGTCTGGTTGGTCTGACTGGCCTCACTGGTCTGACTGGTCTGACTGGTCATGCTGGTCTCACTGGTCTCATTGGTCTGATTGGTCTGATTGGTCTGACTGGTCCTACTGGTCTGACTGGTCTTGCTGGTCTGACTGGTCTTGCTGGTCCTACTGGTCTGGTTGGTCTGATTGATCTTCTGGCCGCACTTGTCTGTTTCGTCTGTTGACTTTGACTAATAGGACCAGTCCGACCAGTTAGACTGGTTAGACCAGTAAGACCAGTCAGACTAAAACCCCAGCTTTTCCAGGGCCTGCAGGCTTTCCTTTACCCCGTTTTCCTGATGGGGCTCCAGGGTGACGAGGGGGGAGAGACGTCTTTCCCGGAGATAGGCAAAAAAGCCGGCAAAATCAAAGATGCCCTGGCCCACGGCCAGATGGGTGTCACGGATGCCGTGGTTGTCATGGAGGTGCAGCTGGCCAAGCCATGGTTCGAGCTCCGGCAGCCAGTCATGCCAGTTTTTTCTGGCAAAGGCCAGCACATGGCCCACGTCCAGGCAGAAACGGGCATAGGGCGAAGCAAGGGCCGTCAGCATCTGCCGGTGGCGGGCAGGTCCCTGTTCATAGGTGTTTTCCAGCATGAGCGGGGTGTTATGCGCCGCGGCAATGGCCAGCAGTTCCTGCCAGGCCTCCAGCGAGTATTTGAACCACTCCTCCGGTTTATAGCCATGCTTGTTTTCCTCAAAGCCCAGGTGGCAGACAATTGATCTGGGCTGGAAAACGGGAATCAGCTCAAAGGCCAGACGGATCTTCCTGCGGCTGGCCCGGCGGATCTCGGCGTCGAGGCTGCCTGGATAGAGTTCATAAAAAGGGGCATGCAGGGTGCAGGAGAGGTTGTGCGCCGTAAGTGTTTCCGCAACAGCGGCAAACTCCTCCTGATCCGCGGTGTACAGGACATCTCCTTCCAGGCCGATCTCCGGCTGCAGTCTCTCACTGATAAAGCGGCCCAGGTTGGCCTGCAGATAGCGGAAGGGGGCGTTGACAAAACAGCGGGTCTTGAGAGAGGTCAGCGGCATGGAGGCATCAACCTTCTTCCAGTGGCCTGGCCTCATCGATCAGCATGATGGGGATGTCATCCCTGATTTCGTAAACCAGTTTGCAGGTGCGGCAGACCAGGCCGTTGCCCTGGGCGTTGAGCTCAACCGGGCCTTTGCATTTCGGACAGGCGAGGATGTCGAGCAGTTCTTTCTTGATCATTGGTCACTCCTGGGTAAAATGGTGAATGCCGGCGGAATCAGTTCTGCTGTTCGGCAAAAAATGCTGCGAGACTGGTGCGCAGCTCCGGCAGCCGAATCCCGAAGACACGGTACAGCTTCTGACAATCAAGCACAGAGTATGGCGGTCTGGGCGCGGCTGTCGGGAATTCCGCACTGGTGATCGGGATGATCTTTTTTACTTTAACGGGCTGAATTTTTCTTGCAAGGGCTAAGATTAGGGTGGCGAACTCATGCCAGGTCACGGCGGTCGACCCGCAACAGTGATAGGTGCCCCAGCAGTCGGTTTGTCCGGCGCCGATGTGTTTGGCCATGGTCAGCAGGGCCAGGGCCAGGTCAGCGGCAAAGGTGGGGCAGCCCCATTGGTCATTGACCACTTGCAGCTCCTCCTTTTCCTGGCCCAGGCGCAGGATGGTTTTGACGAAGTTGCGGCCATGTACGCCGTAAACCCAGGAGGTGCGGATAATGAGATGCCTGGCCAGTTTTGCCCGCACCTCAGCTTCGCCGGCGGCCTTGCTTTGGCCGTAGATGCCGAGCGGCCCGGTGGGCGCTGTCTCCGGGTAGGGCCTGCTTGCCCGGCCGTTAAAAACATAATCGGTGGAGAGATGCAGCAGCGGTATGTTTTCCCGGGCGCAGGAGGCAGCCAGCCACGCCGGGCCGTCCCTGTTTACCGCCCAGGCCTTTTCCGCCTCCGCCTCCGCCTGGTCAACCGCGGTATAGGCGCCGCAATTGAGCACCAGATCCGGGGAATTTTTTTCAATTTCCCGGGAAACGGCCTGCCTGTCCGTAATATCAAGGGCGTGGCGGTCAAAGCCGGTAACCTGGCAACCGTGGCGGGAAGCTTGACGCAGCACCTCCCAGCCGACCTGGCCGTTTATGCCGGTTACAAGAATTTTCATGGATTCATCCGATAAAGCGGGGCAGATTTTCCGGGGCAATATCCTGCAGAACGGGGAATTGCTGATCCTTGGGCGAGAGCAGGAAATTGCCGCCCGGCCAGCGGATGGCAAGCTGGGGATCGGAAAAGATGATGCCGCCCTCACAGTCGGGAAAATAAAAATCACTGCATTTATAGACGAAAGAGGCGGTGTCGCTCAACACGACAAAGCCGTGGGCAAAGCCAGGCGGGATGAAGATCTGTCTTCTGTTTGCCGCGGAAAGTTCGACGCCTATCCATCTGCCGAAGGTGGGCGAGCCGAGCCTGATATCCACCGCCACGTCAAACACGACGCCCTGGTATACCTGGACCAGTTTTGCCTGGCCGTGGGGATGCTGGTAGTGGAGACCGCGCAGGGTGTTTTTGCTGGAAAAGGAGAAATTGTCCTGCACGAATGCAGCCGTGATGCCTGCTTGCGCATACTTCTCCTTGTGAAAGGTTTCCATGAAAAAACCGCGCTGATCCTCAAACACGCGGGGTTCAAGGATCACCACGCCGGAGAGTTCCGTTTCAATCACGTTCATAAAGGAGTTCCTGCTGCAGGAGTTTCATAAGGTACTGGCCATAGTTGTTTTTCATCAGGGGCAGCGCCAGCCTTTCCAACTGGGCGTCATCGATGTATTTCATGAAATAGGCGATTTCCTCGATGCAGGCCACCTTGAGGCCCTGTCTCTTTTCAATAACCTCGATAAAGCGGGAAGACTGCAGCAGGGAATCATGGGTGCCGGTATCAAGCCAGGCGATGCCGCGGCCCAGTTTTTCCACATGCAGCTCTCCCATTTCCAGATAGGCGCGGTTGACGTCGGTGATTTCCAGCTCACCCCGTGGCGATGGTCTGATGCCTGCCGCGATATCCGCTACCCGATTGTCATAGAAATAGAGGCCGGTGACCGCGTAATTTGATTTCGGCACAGATGGTTTTTCCTCAATATCGATAATCTTTCCTTCCCTGCCAAAGGTGATGACCCCATAGCGCTGGGGATCGCTCACCTGATAGCCGAAGATCGTCGCCCCGTGGGGCCGTGCCGCCGCCCGGTGCAGTTTTTCCGGCAGTCCATGGCCATAAAAGAGATTGTCGCCCAGGATCATGCAGACATTGTCATTGCTGATAAAATACCGTCCCAGGATAAAGGCCTGGGCCAGGCCCTCGGGGCGCGGCTGCTCAACATAGGAAAAAGACAGCCCCCATTGAGAACCGTCGCCGAGCAGCTCCTGGAAACGGGGCAGGTCCATGGGGGTGGAAATAATGAGAATATCCCTGATGCCGGCCAGCATGAGCACGGCCAAGGGGTAATAGATCATCGGTTTGTCATAGACCGGCAGCAGCTGTTTGCTGACCACCTGGGTGATGGGATAGAGGCGGGTGCCTGAGCCGCCGGCAAGTATGATTCCTTTCATTTTACCTCTTTTGATAGTTGAGTTCCAGCCAGTGGCGATAGGCGCCGGAGCGGACGGATTCGACCCAGTCCATATTGGCCAGGTACCAGTTGACCGTGCCGCCTAAGGCCTCGGCAAAGGAGTGCCGCGGCTGCCAGCCCAGTTCTCTGTTGATTTTTGTCGCGTCAATGGCGTAGCGGAAATCATGTCCCGGACGGTCTTTGACAAAGGTGATCAGCGATTCTGAGCTGCCTGGGGACCTTCCCCGTTTTTCGTCCAGGATTCTACACAGTTGTTTTACGATGTCAAGATTTGATCGTTCCGCCCCGCCGCCGATATTATAGGTTTGCCCCGCCGTGCCCTGCTCAAAGACCCGCAGCAGGGCGTCGCAGTGGTCAAGCACATAGAGCCAGTCCCGCACATTGCTGCCGTCACCATAGACGGGCAGGGGTTTTTCCTCCAGAATGTTGCATAGTATAAGCGGAATAAGTTTTTCAGGAAACTGAAAAGGACCGAAATTGTTGGAACAGTTGGTGATGACACAAGGCAGCCCGTAGGTTTTCCCGTACGCGCGGACAAAATGATCAGAGGCCGCCTTGGAGGCTGAATACGGGCTGGAGGGATCATAGGGGCTCTTTTCGGTAAAGGCGCCGGCCGCGCCCAGGCTGCCGTATACCTCATCCGTGGAAACGTGGTGGAAACGATAATCCGCCGGCCGGCCCTGTTTCTCCCAGGCCTCGAGGCTTGCCTGCAGCAGGGCGCAGGTGCCGCCGACGTTGGTGTCGACAAAGACCTTTGGCCCGTGAATGGAACGGTCCACATGTGATTCCGCCGCAAAATGGATAACCCCCTTGCCGGGGTATTGCTCAAAGAGGCGGGCCAGCAGCTCCGTGTCCCGGATATCGCCGTGCACAAAGATATGCCGGTCGCGCTGCTCAGGCGGCAGGCCGGCGAGGCTGCTGAGGTTGCCGGCATAGGTCAGGGCATCGAGATTGATTACCCGCAGCTCCGGCCGGTTCCGCAGGATGAAGTGGATGAAGTTGGCGCCGATGAAACCCGCGCCGCCCGTCACCAGAATAGTGTCTGTTGTTGTATTATCCATCGTGGTCATGATAAGGAAGTTTTGTCAGGGAGGTGATCAATAAGCCGTTGCAATAAAATAACATCGCCGTTCAGTTGTCAGAGACGGCATAAGGAGCCGTAACGAACTGCTCAAAATGAAGAGGTTATTTCGTAACGGCTCCTCAATTCTCAAGTATACCATCTTGCTTAAATCGTTCAGGAAGAGTAAATTAACAAATTTGCCCTTTTTCGGCTTGGGTCAGTCTTCCCTGGATCCGGGCAGCACCATACTTTATCTTGATTTTTCTCTTGTGTGAATGACAAAGATATCCTTCGCCAACATATTTGACCAGAAAATTATCGCCCTGGTCCGTCCCTATTACGGCAGGGTGCTGGCCGCGCTGTTATTCAGCGTCGCCTCGTCCGGGGCAAGCGGGGCCATCGCCTGGCTGGTGAAACCGGTCATTGATTCTATTTTTGTTGAAAATAAATATTCCATGCTGGTCTGGCTCCCTTTTGCGATCATGCTCCTCTATGCCCTGCGGGGCACCTGTGAAATGATCTACAGCTATCTGATGCGCTCCTCGGGCATCAAACTGGTGCGGGATCTGCGCATCCGTCTTTACGAACATCTGCTGCATCTGCCGGTATCCTCCCTCGGCAAGGAATCATCCGGCAAGATGATCTCCCGCATCCTGACTGACACGGCCATGGCCCAGGGACTGGTGAGCGATACCCTGCTCACCGTTTTCAAGGAAATCCCCACCATTATTGTCCTGCTGGCCGTGGCCTTTTACCGGCGCTGGGATATCACCCTGCTGGCCCTGGTCGGGCTGCCGATGATTGTCGGGGCTGCCAACATGGTTGCCCGCAAGGTGAAGTTCAAACGCAATCAGGCCCAGCAGACCATTGCCACCTTGACCCATTTCATCAGTGAAGCCGCCACCGGCGCCAAGGTGGTGAAGATCTCCGTCAATGAGGATGGCCAGGCGGCCCATTTCAGGAAGACCAGCCAGTCCAACTACAGCCAGGAGACCAGAATCATCCGCTATAAGGAGATCGCCAAACTGATCGTTGATATCTCCACCGGCATCGGCGTGGCCATCGTCATCTGGTATGGCGGCAACCTGGTGGTCAAGGGGGTTATTACCAGCGGCGATCTTTTTTCCTCGCTGGGCGCGGTGGTGATGATCTTTAATCCGGTCAAACAGGTCGGCAGATCCTACGCGGTTTTCCATGAGATCATGGCTGCCACCGACCGGATCTGGTGGCTGGAAAAAATGGAAAAGGAAAAAAGCGGCGATATGCCCCTGCCGGCCTTCCGGCAGGAGATCCGTTACGATCATGTTTCACACCGCTACAGAGAGGACGGCGAGCTGATTCTGCAGGACATCAATCTGACTATCCGGCGCGGGGAGGTGGTGGCGCTGGTCGGACCGAGCGGGGCCGGCAAGACAACCTTTATTGATCTGCTGCCCCGCTACTATGACCCGTCCGCAGGCGGCATCCTGATTGACGGCCATGATCTGCGCAGTGTCAGGTTGCGGGATCTGCGCCGATTGATCGGCCTGGTGAGCCAGGATATTGTGCTTTTTAATGATACCATCAAGGCCAATATCGCCTTTGGTTTTCCCGAGGCCCCGGACAGTGAGATAGAAAAGGCGGCGCGGCTGGCATTTGCTCACGATTTTATTGCCGAACTTCCCGACGGGTATGATACAATGCTCGGCGAAAGAGGTCTCAATCTCTCAGGCGGTCAGCGGCAGCGCATCGCCATTGCCAGGGCCATTCTGAAAAATCCCCCCATCCTTATCCTGGATGAGGCGACCTCGGCCCTTGATGCCGTGTCAGAGGCCTTGGTGCAGAAGGCCCTGGAAAGATTGATGCATGACAGAACCACCATCGTCGTGGCCCATCGGCTTTCCACCATCCGCAATGCCGACCGGATCCTGGTCATGGAGCATGGCCGGATCATCGCCCAGGGCCGCCATGAGGAGTTGCTGGAGAAATCCCAAACCTATAAAGAACTCTATCTCTCCTACAGTGAGCAGAAGACGGAGTCCTGCTGAGCTTTGCCGTTGAGACGCCATCAATGAAGGACAGGGACGGAGAAATTACCATTCTCCATGTTTGGAGCAGTTTTAAAGGGGATTACCCTTTATTTAACCGGATTGTCCACGGGTTGCACCAGGGATACCGGCATATTGTCTGCTATCTGACCGGCCCGCCTGCAGAGGAGGAAACCCTCAGCAGGGAGGGTTATG
This sequence comes from Desulfurivibrio sp., assembly GCA_003605035.1. GTDB lineage: Bacteria > Desulfobacterota > Desulfobulbia > Desulfobulbales > SURF-16 > SURF-16. The sequence continues at coordinate 41,372 of QZKJ01000024.1, read as the reverse complement.
CTGTCCGGTGGCTGCCCTTTGACAAAAAGGATCTCCGGAATTTCACCTACCGGGTGGTGCGGGAACTTGACCTGATCATCAAGACGGAAGAAGTGGATATTATCCATGCCCAGCGGCATAAATCCGTTTTCTATGCCAGCCTGGCTGCCCGCAAAAACAGCAGGGTCCGCCTGGTCACCACGGTGCATGGCCTGAAACGCTCCCGCTCCCTTTTCCGTAAAATCGGCAACAGAATTCTCTGGCCCCGCATCAACAGAATCATTGCGGTTTCCGAGGCGGTGAAAACGGATATTCTGCTGACCAACCGCTGGCTGCCGGCGGACCTGGTGGAGGTGGTCTATAATGGCATTGATCTCGCGGCCTTTGCCGGAAACGATCTGGATAAGACGACGGGCCGGGCCTTCTTCGGACTGCCGCAGCAAGGCTGGCTCTGGGGCGCGGTGGGCAGACTGGCCCCGGTCAAGGGCCATGATGTTCTGCTCAAGGCCTGGGCTGCCAGTGGCATCGGCAAACGCGGCGGCCATCTGGCCATCGCCGGGGAAGGAAAGCTGCGTGCTGAGCTGACAGACCTGGCCCAGGAGCTGGGCATCGCCAAGGAGGTCTCCCTGGTGGGCCATGTCGCCGATATTCCAAAGTTTCTGGCAGCACTGGACGGCTTTGCCATGCCTTCCCGGCATGAAGGGTTTCCCCTGGCCGTGCTGGAGGCGCTGGCTGCCGGACTGCCGGTGGTGGCAAGCAAGGTCGGCGGCATCCCGGAGATTCTGGCAACGCTGGCGGACAAGGGCCAGGCGTTTCTGGTGCCTGCTGAAAATGAGCAGGAACTCGGGGGTGCCATGGGGCAGGTGATGGCCTGGTCTGAATCAGAAAGAAACGAGGCAGTTGCAGGCATAAAAGAGCAGGCGCGGCAGTTTGACGGCAATCGTATGATTGCCCGGATGGACTGTCTGTATCATGAACTGATGATGAAATAATCCATTCTATCTCCATGCGCGTTTCAGTCATTATTCCTTCATATAATCATCAACGCTATATTGCCCAGGCGATCACCAGTGTGCTTGACCAGACCTGGCCCGGGATCGATCTCCTGGTGATTGATGACGCTTCCACCGATGACAGCGCAGCAGTCATCAGCAGGATTCTTGCTGAAAGAGGCGGGTTCCGCTTTATTCACCGTCAGCACAACCGGGGCTTGATCAGTTCCTTGAATGAGGGGCTGGCAATGGCTGAGGGGCAGTATTTCTGCGAGCTGTCTTCCGACGACTACCTGCCGCTTGACAGCATTGAGAAGCGGGTCCGTTTTCTGGCGCAGCATCAGGACCAGGTGGCCCTTTTTGCCGACGCCTTTCTGGTGAATGGCAACACGGAAACCAAGGCCTGCGTGCTGGATGATAAGCGGCGGGGTCTGTTCCGGCAGCCCGATCCTCTGCCTGCGATTTTACGGGGGGTGCTGCCGATTTTTTCCACCGGCATGTTCCGCACGGAAATTCTCAGGAAACTCGGCGGATTTGACCTGCAATATCAATGCTACGAAGACCTGGAGATGCCGGTTCTGCTCTGTCTGCAGGGCAAGGTGGGTTTTCTGGATGAGCCCGTGCTCTGCAGGCGGGAACACGCCACCAACGTCTCGTCGACAACGTCCACGATCAGAACGGATAAAATTATCTGTTATGAAAAATTATCGCGCCACCCTGATCTGGCATGCTATGCCTCGATCATCCGCTATCAGTTGCGCAGGTCTTATCTGGCTCTCGGCAGGCATCTCAGCCTGCATGGCGGCGGCAATGCCTATGAGCGGAGAATTTTTCAGAATGCCTGGTGTTATGCCCTGCAGGACGTCAGGCTGCTCTGGCACCTGCTCAGATGGGGAAAGGCAAAGTTGACATGACGGGTTTCCTGGATAAAATATCTCCGGACTGGCCCGGCTGGCTTGCCTGTCTTTTTTTGATAAGTCTGCTGGTCAAAACCCTGCCCTTGTTGCAGGGGGTCATGATTCATCCGGACGCCCCGGTATATCTCTGGTCCGCCCAGGCCTTGGCCCAGGGGGATATAGCCGGGGCGACCAGGGCCTATCCCATGCTGTTTTATCCCTTTCTGGTGATGTGGGTGCACAAACTGCTGGGGCTGGACTGGCTTGCCGCCGGCCGCGCCATTTCCATTGCCGCCTCCTGTCTTGCCCTGTTTCCCTTTTTCAGTCTTGCCCGAAGATTTTTCCCGGGATGGCCCGCCCTGATCATCACCCTGGTTTTTGTGCTGCTGCCGGAATTCAATTCCATCGCCTTTGCCGCCCTGCGTGATCCCCTCTACATCTGTGTGGCGCTCTTCAGTCTCTCTTTTGCCGCCTGTTTTGCGGAACAGCAGAAAGGAACCTGGTTTCTTGCCGTTATTGTGTCGGCGCTGTGTCTCCCTTTGTTGCGCGTGGAAGGCATTGTGGTAACGCTGGTGATAGTGGGCTGGAGTTATGCGGCATACATCCGCCGGCTTGGTGTCGCCGGCAGAGTGGCGACCATGGCGGCAACCGCGGCTGTTTGCGCTCTGCTGTTTGCTCTTTTCTCTTATTCTGAGACAAGCCGGGATCTGATCAGATTAAATCACTCCTTATCTCTTCTTCAACAGTTCAACACGCCGCCGCCCTCGGTGGTCTATTATCTCAACACCCTTGATGAACTGGCCCGCAACAATGTGCCGACAGGCTACGGCAACAATTTCTGGCAGGTCATCGAGCGCAACTGGCCATGGATTTACGGCATCGGCATGTTGCGTATGTTTGAAGGCAATCTCGGCTGGCCGCTTCTCCTGCTCGGCGTGTTTGGCGTCAAGGACATGGTGCGCGCCCGCCCGACCGGCTGGCTGCTGCCCGCGGTTTTTTTGGCGAACATGCTGCTGATTCTGGCTGAATACCTGTACCTGGGGTCAATGGAAAGGCGTATCATGCTTTTTCCCGCCCTGCTCTGGCTGCTGTCTGCCGGGGCGGCTCTCTCCGTGCTTGCCGCTTATCTGCGGGAAAAATGCGCTGCCGCTGCTATTTGCACAAAGCCGCATCTGGTCATGGCAATGGGGTTGCTGCTGACCCTTCCCTTGGCCTTCAAGACCGTTTCCATGGACTATAATATCAATATTCCGGTCATCCCCGAGTCATGCCGCTGGGTTAAAGAGCAGCTTCTTGCTGATGAGAAGGATTGGCAGATATGGATAAATATGAGAACCATGGCCTGGTTTCTGGCAAGGCAGGATGCCAGGCAGATCGGTTCGAAAAATAAGCAGAGCGTCTTTAAAATTCTCAAGCGCAGCAGAAAACCGGCTGTGGCGGTTCTGCTGCTGAGCAGGCGCAATGAGAAGGATATTGCCTTAATGAAAGAACTGGTCGCGACAAAGAAATTTTCTTCCAGGGTATTTAACGATCCGGAAGATGACAAGAACTTCGTGGTCGCTGTCTGGCATAACACCGGGGCAGGATCTTTTTCCCCATGACCCGTTTTTTCAATTGCCAGCGCCAACTATTATGTTGAACAGCTTTCCGCTTTATGGGATAGCCAAAATATTTCTCCCGGGATATCTGCGGAATCTTTTGACCTCGCCTCGGCGAGGCGGAAATGGCAGCATCGTTTGCCAACGACTGTAAAAAAAAAGTGAAAATAACAGGCAGAAAAATATCGGTTGTCGTACCATCCTACAACCATCAGGCTTATGTGCTGAACGCCATAGAAAGTGTTCTGCAGCAGGATTGGCTGCATATTGATCTCATTGTCATTGATGACGGATCAACGGACAGGAGCCCGCAGCTCATCGCTGATTATTATCGGCGGCACGGCGGCTTCCGTTTTATTTCCAGGCCCAATCAGGGACTGATAAAAACCGTCAACGAGGGTTTGGCCCTTGCTGAAGGCGAATTTTTCTGTCTGCTGGCCTCTGACGATTATCTCCCGCCCGGCAGTCTGTCCCGCCGGGCCGCTTACCTGCTGGAAAACCCTGATAGTGTGGCCGTATTCGGCGATGCCCTCCAATTAACCGGCGACAAGCTTTCCGGGCAGCGGGTCATGGATGCCAAACGGCGTCGTCTGTTTGACCTGGCAGATCCCATTCCGGAGTTCATCAAGGGAGTCAACCTGCCCATCCATACCATGATGGCCAGGACGGAAATATTCAGAAATATCGGTGGTTTTGACAGGAGGTACCAGTATTGCGAGGATCTTGACCCGCAGCTGCTCCTCTATCTGGCCGGGCCGATCAGATTTGTTGATGTCCCTGTGTACTGTCTCAGGCAGCATCAGACCAATTCCTCGCGGACCAATCCGCATGTGGCCAGGGCGGACAAGGTGCTTCTCTATCGTAAATACCTTGAAGAGGTCCCGCAGCTGGCGCCTTATCGGAAACTGATACGCCAGCAGCTGGCCAGACAGTATCTCCTGCTGGGCAGGTACCTCAGCAAAGCCAGCAATCCATCCGACCTGGAAAGGAAGATATTTGCAGGGGCCCTGAAATATTGCTGGCGTGATATACGCTTGTTATGGCATCTCTTGTTTTTACGTTTACGCGGGACCATCAATTAGAAAAAGAGGGCCTGCCCCCTGTACAACAATCATTGACAGAACCGGCACCAGCATGGGCTATTTTAAACATCCGCAGTCCCTTGTCGAATCTCAGTTTGTTGGCGATGAAACGAAAATATGGGCATTTTCCCACGTTCTTCCCGGGGCCCGCATCGGCCGTGACTGCAATATCTGCGATCACGTATTCATTGAAAACGATGTGCGGATCGGCGACAGGGTGACGATCAAATGCGGGGTGCAGGTCTGGGACGGCATCTCCATCGAAAATGATGTGTTTATCGGCCCGAACGCTACCTTTACCAATGACCTTTTCCCGCGCAGCAAACAGCATCCCGAAGAATTTACCAGGACAGTAATCCGTCAGGGGGCGTCCATCGGCGCTAACGCCACCATTCTGGCGGGAATCACCATCGGCAAGGATGCCATGGTCGGGGCAGGTGCGGTGGTGACCAAGGACGTCCCCCCCCATGCCATCGTCACCGGTAATCCTGCCCGCATTACCTCCTACGCAACTCCCGAGAAAAAACAACGTTCAGCCTCTGCCGTTATCATTCCCGGGGAAGGGGAGACGGTGACCGCTACCGGCGTCAAGGGCGTTACCATTTATTCACTCCCCTTGATTACCGACCTGCGCGGCAGCCTTACCTTTGCCGAATACGGTCAGTTGCTGCCTTTTATCCCCCAGCGGTTTTTCATGGTCTATAACGTGCCGTCCAAGGAAATTCGCGGTGAACACGCCCACAAGAAGCTGCATCAGTTTCTGGTCTGCGTCAAGGGGGCCTGTTCGGTGGTGGTTGATGATGGCAGAAACATCGAGGAAATTTTGCTTGCTTCAGCCAATATCGGCATCCATATTCCGCCGCTGGTCTGGAGCATTCAGTACAAGTATACCCAGGACGCTGTCCTGCTGGTGCTTGCTTCGGCAAAGTATGATGCGGAAGATTATATCAGGGATTACGATCAGTATATTGGCATGGTGACAGGTTGATGCACTGGGAAACGATGCCGGCTCAGGTAGCCAGTTCCTTATTTATTAGCGGCTCATGTCGTAACGTCTCTTTACGGGATCTTTTATGGTGACAGAAGAAATTCCTTTCCTGGACCTGCAGGGTGCTTACCAGGAACTCGCCGATGAGCTGGACGCGGCAGCCAAAAGGGTACTGCGCAGCGGCTGGTATATCCTTGGCGCCGAGGTTGCGGCCTTTGAACAGGAATTTGCCGCCTACTGCGGGGTTAACCACTGTATCGGCGTCGGCAACGGTCTGGAAGCCCTTTCTCTGATTCTGCACGCTTACGGGATCGGCAAAAACGATGAGGTGATCGTGCCGGCTAATACCTATATTGCCTCGTGGCTGGCGGTTTCCCACAATGGCGCCACGCCTGTGCCGGTTGAACCGGATGAATGTACCTGCAATATCAATCCCGCTCTGGTTGAAAGGGCCATCACCCCGAAAACCAGAGCGATCATGGCCGTCCATCTTTACGGCCAGACCGCGGACATGGATCCGCTCAACGAGCTGGCCGCCCGGTACGATCTCAAGGTCATTGAGGACGCGGCCCAGGCCCATGGGGCGCTCTACAAAGGGAGAAAGGCGGGAAGCCTGGGGCATGCGGCCGGCTTCAGTTTTTACCCCGGCAAAAACCTGGGCGCCTTTGGCGACGGCGGCGCGGTGCTCACCAATGATCCGCAACTGGCGGAGCTGGTGCGCAAATTGCGCAACTACGGGTCAACAACCAAGTATTACAATGAGGTCATCGGCTTTAATTCCCGGCTTGATGAACTGCAGGCCGCCTTGCTGCGGGTGAAACTTGGCCGGCTTGATCAGTGGAATGACCGCCGCAGAAAAATCGCCGTGCTGTATCAGCAGGGGTTGCGGCTGACGTCGCTGGTGCTGCCCACGGTCCCTGCCTGGGCCGAGCCGGCATGGCATCTCTATGTGGTGCGGTCAGCCAGGCGGGACCGGCTGCAGCGCAGGCTGGCGGAAGAGGGCATCAACACCATGATCCATTATCCCATCCCCGCGCATCTGCAGAAGGCCTATGGCCACATGCCGATACCAGAAGGCAGCCTGCCGCTCACGGAAAAAATTCATGACGAGGTTCTCAGCCTGCCCATGGGGCCGCATCTCTCGCCGGCTGACCAGCAGCGCATCATTGCGGCTGTCTGCGCTATCCTCTCGGAAGAGCAGGGCTGAGAAAACAGCATGGGCCTGGGGCGATCAGTCAGAAAGCTGTTTCATAAGGTAATTGCTTCCGGCCGGATCTGGCAGTACAGGCTGCTGTCTGATTGTGCGAATGTGCAGGGCCGCCCCAGGATCAAACAACCAGTACTCTTCAAGGGCAACGGTACCATCATGCTGCATGATTCGGTCCGTCTGGGCGTGGTTGCCTCCCCGTATCTCTACAGCGGTTATATCTACCTGGAGGCCAGGAACGAAAATTCGCGGATCATGGCGGGCGCCCGCACCATGATCAACAATAACTGCGTTGTGATCAGCGAAGGGGAAGGGGTGCGGATCGGCGCTGATTGTCTGCTCGGTTATAACGTGCACATCTATGACAGCGATTTCCATGAACTGACCCCGGGCAGAAGGATCGGCGGCACTCCCCGGACCGGCAGAGTGGTGATCGAGGATGATGTCTTTATCGGCGCCAATGCCACCATTCTGAAAAGTGTCACCATCGGCGCCGGGTCAGTTATTGCGGCAAATGCCGTGGTCACCGCGGACATCCCGCCCCATGTTATCGCGGCCGGCAATCCCGCCAGGATTATCAGGAAACTGTAGATCCTCCTGCGTCAATCCCCGTGTTCAGGCAGTTTTCTTCTCCAGTCGGGAATTCAGGGTGTTGCCGGTTCCCGGTAATCAAGGAATTCTCTGATAACGATCTCCGTAAACAGGTCCGCGCCGGCGGCATTGAGGTGAGCGGAGTCATAAAAATTCTGATCCCCCAGTAAGGGATGCTCGGTAAAGCTTTTGAAGGGGATCTGGAGTTCCCGGCACATGGCCGCCAGTTTGGTTTCAAAATCCATCTCGTATTCATAAAGGGGAGAGTTGCGTATTGACCGCAGGTAGCTTGGGTCAAAGGGGCCGGTGAGGACGAAGAGTTTGCCGATCCTGGGTGCAATGGCCTGCAGGGATTGCCTGAGCAGCTGCGCTTTTCTACCTGTACTGTGGTAGTTCATGTACCAGGGGTGGTTTGTATTCTTGTCGCCGCCGGCATCGGCGTTCTCGGCCGTTCCGGCCAGCACCTTGACGTCGATTTCTCCGGAAACGGGATAAAAGCCGTTGGTCTCCGCATATTCCTTGTTGCAGTCATCCCCCTCGATCTCAAACACCTGATACAGCGCCGAGCGGTAGTAGTTCTTCCAGGTGCGGAAATCAAACGGGAGCAGCATGGAAATCTGTTCGAAAACAGTTAATTTGGCAATCATGGCCGTGGAAAAGTATTTCCTGCCTTTTGCTCCGTCATTGATCAGATTGGCGGAAAGTGACAGGATCACGGTGGCCTGGCTGAATACCTCCGGATATCTGTCGATCAGGCCTTCGAGCATCAGCGGATCGCCGGCAGTGACGGCGATATTGACCACATCGTCTTTGTCGAGATGCAACAGGCGGCTGGCAACCAGAGGATTGAGCTGTCTTTCCGCCCGGCTGTCTCCGGCGAAGATGAGCTGCGGATTTTTCTGCAGCAGGTACTCCTTGCCGCACAGGCTGTCATCCCGGAAGTTCATGTTCAACAGAGAGAGCGGCGCCAGGGTGAAGATGGCAATGGCAATGGCAACCAGCGGTAATGTTCTTGTCACCCATTTCTTGTAAGGATTCACGGGAGAACCTCTGGCCTTCTTAGAATTGAAAATAGAGAAATTCGCTGATCCGGCTTACCCCGAGCAGGCCGAAGGTGGCGATAACAACAACATAGAAGGCCCATCTGCAAGTGGGTTGCATTTTCTCGGCAATCTGCAGGGAATTGCTGGCAAGGGCCGCTCCCAGGCCGAAAATCACCAGGACAATGAAGTTCATCTTGTCGCCGTTCAGCGCTTCCAGAATATCGTCCTGAAAACTGACCCCGAATCCTGTCAGTATGCCAAGAGGAAGCTGCAGTGCCTCGGGCAGGACCAGGCCTGACAAGCCGAGCATCCCCTTGAAGACCTTGCAGGCATCGGCAAAGGTGGTGGCCCGGAACAGCACCCATGTGCTGTTGATAAAGAGAAAGGTGAGGAGCCAGGCTGGCAGTGCCGGCAGTCGCAGACCCATGCCCTGCCATAATCTGTGGATAACCGCAGCCGCACCGTGGATGGCTCCCCAGACTACGAAGGTCCAGCCCGCCCCATGCCATAACCCGCACAGCAGGAAGGTGATAAGGAGATTGACGCAGGTGCGGGCCGAGCCTTTCCTGCTGCCGCCCAGGGGGATATAGACGTAATCCTTCAGCCAGCGGCTCAGGGTGATGTGCCAGCGCCGCCAGAAATCACGGATATCCAGGGCCTTGTAGGGGGAATAAAAATTGATCGGCAGTCTGATGTTGAACAGCAGGGCTGAACCGATGGCCATGTCCGTGTAGCCGCTGAAATCATAATAGAGCTGCAGGGTGTAGCTCAGGGAGACGGTCCATGCCTGGGTGAAGTTCAGCACGGGCAGCTGGTCAAAACCCGCTGCCGCCCAGATGGCAAAGGTGTCGGCGATGATCACCTTTTTAAACAGACCGAGAAAAAAGAGCGTTATGCCCTGGGCTATGTTGCGCCAGTTCGGCAGGGCGTTGCGGAGCCGGATGAACTGGGGCATCGTTTCCCGGTGGCGGACGATGGGGCCTGATATCAGCTGGGGAAAGAAGCTGACAAAGAGACAATAATTGAGAAAATCGTCTTCCTCGGTTGCCAGACTGTAGCAGTCGAGAAGATAGGCGATCTGCTGAAAGGTGAAAAAACTGATGGCCAGGGGCAGAAGCAGGTGCAGCAGGTTGAACTCGCCGCCTGTCAGGGTCGAGAAGGTGGCGATGAAAAAATCCGCATACTTGTAATAGCCGAGCAGGGCCAGATTGGCGGTAATGCCCAGCAGCAGCATGGCCTTAGGCGAAAGGAGCCCGCCACGCTGCCGGATCGATTGTTTTCGCTTTTTCAGGGCGGTGCCGAGACCGTAATTAAACAGTATCGAGCTAACCAGCAGCGGCAGGTAAGCGGGATTGCCGAATGAATAGAAAAAAAGCGAGGCCAGCACGAGCCAGGCCCTGCCGGCCAGAATCAGCCGGTTTTTATTAAGGAGGTAATAGACCGTCACCACCACCGGCAGAAACAGGAGAATATAGATATAGGAATTAAAAAGCATGAAATTCCCGTGGGGACCTCAGGGGCGCACGGCCTCGTGCCCGCTGAAGCGCTTAATCACTCTGGCAGGGACACCCGCCGCGACGCAATAGGGTGGGATGTCCCGGGTCACCACTGCATTGGCGCCGATCACCGCCCTGCGGCCGATGGTAACACCCTTCAGCACGACACAGGCAAAGCCCAGCCAGCAGCCATCCTCAATAATGACGGGCGCCGTATAGAGATCCCGGATGGCGGCAGCGGGTTTGTCCGGGTGATCATAGATATGGTCATTGTCGGTGATCAGGACGTTGGCGCCGATGAGGACATCTTTGCCGATGGTCACCTGTTGGGCTGCCGAGACCTGGCAGCCTTCCTGAAAAGTGGTGTTGTCGCCAATCCGTAAATGAATAATCCCCGGGGTTTTCCCGGTGTTGATTGCCTCAAGCCGGCATCTTTTTTTGATGAAGACATTGCTGCCGATGGCAATCCTGTCCGGCTTGTGCCAGCTGATCTGGGACGCAAATCTGCTGCCAGGCCCCAGTTCCCCCAGGCGGTTTGACCAGTAATGCCAGGTAATAGTCTGATAGATGCCGCGGATTATTTTTTTCAGGTTCATGGCTTACCAGGAATTCTCACACCTTGATCTTGGCCGGATCAACGTACAGGGCATTGGCCCACATGATCAGGCCGTCCTTGCTGTATTTTGGTTTGAACAGATCATAGAGGATAAAATCCAGTTTGCGGAAAAACAGATCGATTTCACTGTACAGCGCGCCGCCCTGGTAGGGTGTGTTGAACCAGACCTCGATATAGACCGCGCAGGTTGACCTGCGCAGGACCTCCTCGCCGCCCCGCAGGGCCTGCAGCTCAGCCCCCTGGATGTCGAACTTCATCACCTGAATGGCCAGATTGTTGTTCCTTTTTGCCCACTCATCGATGGTCACGAGTTCCACGCTGCGTCGTTCCTTTACTCCTGCGCCCTGCGGATCGATGTCCTTGAGGCGCTCGCCGGGCGAGAGCAGGGAGGTATTGCCCGGGGACTCGGTGATGAACAGCTCGGCGCTGCCCTCGTGATCAGACAGGGCCAGATACTGCGGATGGAACCGGGCGTCTTCCCGGGTATAGATTTCCAGCAGCTCTTTATACATCGGGTTGGGCTCAAAGGCATAGGCCCTGGCCTTGGGAAAGGATTTCAGCAGGACCCGGGAAATCCGGCCGTTGCTTGCCCCGGCATCAAGGATGCCGGTCACCCTGGTGTTATGTAATATTTTTTCAATGACCACATACGGGTCGTTGAGGGAAAGCAGATTCTGATCTTTCTTGAGCAGTTTTTTCTTTACCCAGCTGCTTAACTGATTTGACATGGTATTCGCCTCAATGTAGATGGCTCATGGTTCATGGTTGATGGCTCATGGCTCACAGGTATGGGTGATGGCTCATGGGTGATTACTCCCTTCATGGGCGGTTCGCGAACGGCCCCTACTTCTCACTTCTCACTTTTCACTCCTTACTTTCACTCCTCAGAAAATCGCTAATCAGTCCGGCAAACTTACGGCCGATGACCCGCACATCATACTCTTTGGCCTGGAGAACGCCGGCCCGCCCCATGCGGGCGCGCAGCTGCGGGTCGGTGATGAGCTCGGCCAGCCTGTCATACCACTGGGCATGGCTGCTGACCAGAAAGCCGGTCACCCCTTCCCTGACAAAAACCGTATTGGTACCCACCGGCGAGGCCACCACCGGCAGTCCGGAACAGGAATACTCGAGTATTTTAAAGCTGCATTTCCCCTCGGTAAAAGGGTTGCTCGGCAAGGGGCCGAGACCGATGTCGCCTGCGGCCAGGTCCTGGGCTCTGGTTTGCCTGCGCCACGGATGTTTTTCCACCGGCAGGTGCTGCAGGTCAAAAAAGCTGTCGCCGATGATCCGCAGCACCACATGGTCAAAGGTTCTGCCGATTTTTTCCAGCACCGGTTTCAGCTCGGCCAGGTAGGCAAGGGTGCTGTCGCTGCCGATCCAGACCAGACGGATTTTCCCGTCGCTGCCGCCTTCCTGCCTGACCAGATATTCCTCGGTGTCGAGCCCGATGGGCAGCACCTTGACATTGGCATTGAGCCGCCGTGACTGCTCAGCCAGGTACGGGCTGCCCACGATGATCATATCCGCCAGCCTGGCGGTGCGCCGGAAAGGAAGCAGGTGGGAGAGGCTGACCCGCTCCGGTTTTTTGTCACTGTACATCACGGCGTCATCATAATTGTAGATCAGCCGGCGGCAGTTTCTGCGCAGCACATAGGCATCAAGCAGGTTCAGCCCCTTCTTGTGCAGAAAAACGCCGTCAAAATCCCGGGCCTTTTTAAAGAGCCGGTAGCGGGCCAGGGCGCCCGGGGGCAGCACGGCAGTGGTGCAGTCAATGCCGCTGGCCGTCAGGGCGTCCAGATACATGCCGATTCTCTGCCGGAAGCTGGCACGGTTCGGGTTATTAGTGAGAATAAGTAATTTCATCAAGCAAAATCAGCCAGGGGCTCTTCTTTTTTTTCGGTGCCGGGCCAGGGTTTTGTCGATATGAGGAGTGATTTCTGTCTGCACCAGATTCCTGTTCAACCTTCGCAGCCGGCAATACTCGGCCACAAATTCCTCCTGCAATGACCGGGGCAGCCCGGTTTCAATCATATCCACCAGAAAGCGGCTGAGATCCTTGCGAACCCGTCGATCCAGGGCGGAGGAGAGGCGGCCTGCCCCGTCCAGATCGATCAGCCAGAACTGGCCGCTGCCGCTGTCGGCCAGGATATTGGCCCATTTGGTATCGCCATGGCAGAGACCGTTGTTGTGCAATATGGCGAGCAGCCGGGCCAGGCGGGCAATAATCCCTTTTTTTTTCAGCCAGGCCGGGAAATGCTCTTTTTTTTCGCGGCCAATGACCACCAGATCACGGGCCCCGGCCAGGTGCCGGCTGTAAAAATAACTGACCGTGCGCCACGGCCCCCGGCCTTCCAGAACGTATCCCAGGGGGGCAGCCACCGGCAGACCCAGGGCCTGAAAACAGTGGCTCATCTCCCACAGACGCAGGGTACGTTCTTTTTTTAACCAGATTTTGGCGTAATACAACAGATTCTTTGAGGTGAACCGTTTGGCGATAAGCTCACCCCCTGGGCCGGACAGCAGTTTGACGGTGATGTTCTTGTCGTGCTTGAGCGTCTGGCCTGTCTGGCAAAACCACTGGGCTGGATCGACTCCCCTGGCGAGCTGCTGGTCCACGATGCTGTCGGCTACGAATTTCCCCTGGAAATTTTCCGTAGTGAAGGAGCGGCAGGTTGCCCTGATTTCCCCCTTGACCTTGATTTCAAGATTGCGGGCCTGGCTGCGGCTGTGGACTATCTGCAGCAGTTGGCGTTTCCGGAGTCCGGCAAAACGGGGATAGCTGGCGCTGTAGGCCGCAAAAAGCCGCAGCAGGTCAGAACGGCTCAACAGGTTATCTGAGAAGATGGCAAACTGGACCAGGTTCTTGATAATCTGCGAGCGGGGGATGTGCGGCCATTTGCGGTTGCTTTCATTGTCGATCAAGGTAAAGAGGAAATCTTCCCCCTCTTTGCTGACCAGCAGATTGTTCTGTCTGAGATCGCCATGGACGATGCCCTGGCGGTGCATGCTGCCGAGCAGGGCCCCGGCTTTGGCAAGCAGCAGGCGTTTTTCCCTGATCTGCTCCGGGCTGAGAGGCACCGCATAATGGCTTTTGACATAGTGAAAAAAGCCGATGCCGCTAAAGCCTCTGGTGATGAGAAAGGCATTTTGCCGGCCTTTTCCCCAGCAGAGCAGGTCAGGGGTGGGCAGGCCTTCTGCCCGCAGGATGTCCCCCTGCCGGCGAGCCCGCTCGCAACGGTTGCCGCGCAACAGCGCCTTGACCCGTTCAAAGCTGTTTCGCGGCAGAAATTCCTTGTAATAGACAAGGGGCTCAACCGTGGTCACTGCCACTGCCGTGTCCCGGGAAGAGGCGATCCACTGCCAGCCGGCCGGCAGTTCACCACTCATGAGCAGCCGCACCTGCTGCTCATAGTGCTGTGCCTGGGCGCCCTGGATGGCGCAGAGGGTATCCGGTTTTTTTTCAGCAATGCCCATGATCTGGAAAAATGTCAAGTCTGTTATACATTGGTTTGGGGTGGCCGGACTAATCTGAGCCTGTCATTTTGGGGGCCAGCCCTCTTTTGCTGGTATGTCTGGCGATGCTGTCGGTTTTCCGCCTGATCAGCCGGTACTGCCAGCGGTCCAGGGCGGCAAGACTTTTTTTGCCCTTGTAGGCCGAGAACAGGGCCAGCCGGTCGCTCTCGCTGAAAATCGCGGCCGGCAGGGTGAAGTTCAGTTCCGCCAGGGCCTTGATGGGCCAGTAAAACCGGTTCAGCGGGTTGTGGTCCACCCGCTGCAGGTCAAAGAGGGCCACCTGCGGATTTTCGCTCTCCAGCTGCTGCAGCAGGATATGGGTGGCGTTGAAATCTTTCTGGTTCATGCCGCTGTCATGCATGTGCCGGGCATAGCGGGCTATGGCCCGCAGGATGTTGCTTTTTTTCTGCTGATTCTCCGCGCCCTGCAGGGTTGCCGGCTGCTGCAGCACGATATCCTCCAGGGCGGTAAACGGCGCAAAATCCCGGGTGAGCAGAAAGGAATCCGCCCGCAGAAAGGAGGAAAACCGTATGCCGGCCGCCACCGGCACGGCGGTGGCCAGCCCGTTCCGGCGGAACTGACAGTAATGGTAAAATTCCCGCAGGCCCTCACCGCAGACGCCGGTCGGCCGCAGCAGGCAATGCAGACGCTGCCACAGGCTGAGGCGCTGGCCATGTTTCTTGAGGTAGAAAGTGCTGTCTCCCGCCGGGCCTTGATCAGGTTCTGGCGGACTGGGAAATTTCGCCCGGATAACGGTTCTTTCCCCCTTTTTTTTGATCACCTCGCCACCGGCATAGGCCCATACGGCAGCAAAGCTGGTGAAGCCGATACGCTCCAGCAATTGCCGATAGTTCTGGTTGATCAGCAGCATCTCGTGCCGCTGTGGGCAATGACTGATGAAAATAACCGGCTCCGCATAGTTGCAGGATAAAGTCATGAGCCTTGCGCCATCCCCCTTTTCCGGGCTGCGATGGCTTCAATGAGATCACCGATAACCTGGAAGCGATTGTACAGGTCCGTGGCATCCGCATAGTCCAGGGCCTGCTGCTGCCAGCGTGTTCTTTCTCCCGAGAGGAGCATTTCCCGCAGCATGGTATTCATGGTGTCCTGCCTGAAAGGGGAGCAGGGGATGCTGCTGCCGGCTCTTGCCCGCTCAACATGCACGGCATAGCCGCAGGTCTCCGTTGCCATGACCGGCACCCCTGCCACCAGGGCCTCGACAATGGCATTGCCGGTATTTTCCGTGCGCGACGGCTGGAGAACGAAATCCGCGCCGGCCAGCAACAACGGCACATCCTCCCTGGCGCCCAGAAAACGGACATGCTCGCCAATGCCCAGTCTCCCGGCCAGCTGCTGGTAAACTTTTTCCTTGCCTTTGCCGATGACCACAAGATAGGTTGCCTCTTTCAGGGCCGGCGGCAGGGCGGCCAGGGCGATGATCGAGCGGTCCACCCCCTTGGTGTGAAAGTGGGAGCCGATCATGAGCAGCAGGTTGTCCTGCCGGGCAAGTCCCAGCTGGGTCCGGATCTTCTCCCGGTTTGCCGGCTTGCTGCAGGAGCGGATGTGCTCTCTGTTGACCCCGGGCGGAACCACATGGAAGCGGTGGTCCGGCGTGCCATAGATGGATTGATAAATATCTTTTTCCTGCTCCGACAGCATGATGATATGGGTGGGCGACTCCGGGGCGAACACCGCCCGTTCAAAGGCGGCAAAGGTGCGGTAGCGCGGGGTCAGCCTGGCCAGCCAGGGGCGCTGCCGCTCTATGCGGGCAACATAGCAGACATCCGCGGCATAATAGAGATCCAGGCCGGGCATGCGGTTAAAGCCGAGCACCAGGTCATGCTGCTCTTCGGCCAGCCGCCCTGCCACGTCTTTGGCGAAGACCGCCGCCTGCCGGTGATTGCTCATGCCCCGCGGGGCAAGCTCACGGACGCTGATGCCTTCAGCTTTTTTACCCTCCCAGCGCATGGTATACACATCCACGGCATGGCCCCGGGCAAGACACTCCCGGCTGATTTTCAAGAAGTTTCGTTCCAGTCCGCCATAGGGGAAGTAATTAAATAGACAGATCGCCAGTTTCATGCTTAATAATGGTGCAAGGTGATGGCTTCGTATGTATGCCCCTTGAGGGTAAAAAGTCCTGGTGCCGAATTTCGTGACGATAAATCAGGGATATATCATGTACGGTACGGCTGTCGAGGGTGTTTTCCCCCACCAAGGGGCATGCATGCGAGACAGTCAGATGTAAAACCTTGAATATATATTCGGAATTTTTACTGAAAGCAAGTGAAATGCTGTGAGGCGAGGAGAGGAGAAAATGAAAAAATCATTAGGCCCCAATACCTTGGTATACCCCACTCCGGTGTGGGTGATCGGCACCTATGATCAGAACGGCAAGGCCAATGTGATGACCGCCGCCTGGGGAGGGATCTGCTGTTCCGCGCCGCCCTGTATTGCCGTATCCCTGCGGGAGGCGACCTACACCCATGGCTGCATCATGAACCGCCAGGCTTTTACCGTCAATGTGGGAGTTGAGCGGTATGCCGCCGAGGTTGATTACTTCGGGCTCTCTTCAGGCAGAAGTGTGGACAAGCTTGCGGCAGCCGGGCTCACCGCGGTGATGAGTGAGGTGGTGGATGCGCCGTATATTGCCGAATTCCAGCTGGTGCTGGAGTGCAAACTGAAGCAGGTCGTGGAGATCGGTCTGCATACCCAGTTTATCGGTGAAATTATCGATGTCAAGGCCGATGAGGAGATCCTGGGAGAAAATAATACCCCTGATATTTCTTTGCTCAGGCCGATGCTTTTCTCGCCGGGCAACCGGAAATATCATGGGGTGGGCCAGATGATCGGCGAGGCCTTTGCCCTGGGCAAGAGGCTGCGTGAGAAGAAATGAGTGGGTCTCTTGCCGCGCGCATAGACAGCGGCAGATGCATCGGCTGCGGCCTCTGTGTCGCCGTCTGTCCTGACCGGACCCTCTGTCTCACCGGCGATAAGGCCGCGGTGTGCGGCACGGAGTGCATCAGCTGCGGCCATTGCCAGGCCGTCTGCCCGACCGGGGCGGTCAGTGTCAGCCCTGCTGCCATGGATTTTGCCACCTTCAGGGAGGAGCTGCACTGGCTGCCCTTCGGCGACTTTGATCTGGTTTCCCTGGTGCGGCTGATGCGTTCCCGACGTTCCTGCCGCAACTTTACGGAGCAGCCGGTGAGCCTGGATCTCCTCGAAGACCTGGTCCGGATCGGCACCACCGCTCCTTCCGGCACCAACAGCCAGGGCTGGACCTTTACCATTGTCGAGCCCAGGGAAGAAGTGATCCGCTTCGGCAACCAGGTGGCGGCGTTTTTCAGCAGATTGAACAACCTGGCGGCAAATCCCCTGCTGCGGCTGGCTTCACGGCTTTTTGCCGGGGACCGCCTGGGCCGCTACTACCGCAGCTATTATCCGACCATTGCCCGGGGCCTGGCCGAATGGCGGGAGCAGGGCCGGGATCGCCTGTTCCACGGGGCGCCGGCGGTGATGCTGGTCGGCGGCAGAGATGATGCCAGCTGTCCGGCGGAAGACGCGATGCTGGCCAGCCAGAATATCCTGCTGGCGGCCCATGCCATGGGGCTGGGCACCTGTCTCATCGGCTTTGCCGTCGAGGCCATCCGGCATGAGCCGGCCTTGAAAGCCCGGCTGGTGATCCCTGTCGGAGAATCGATTTATGCAGTCATCGCCCTCGGCTATCCCGCGGAAAAATACCAGCAGGTCTGCGGCCGCAAAGCGGTTACCCCCCGTTATCCACGGCTGGCGGATTGAGTCCAGCCCTGTTTCCCCAACGAACCCGTTGACCCCTTCCTGATCATTGCCTATAGTAAAACTGATTCTTCCGGCAGTCGGCCGGGCACCAGGAAACCATCAAAATCCCGCGGAGATGAAAATGGGGAAACGGCTTGTACTTGTTGGCGGCGGTCACGCCCATATGATGACCTTGGCGAATCTGGGCAGCTTCCTACAGAAAGGCCATGAGGTGACGGTGATCCAGCCCTCGGAGTTTCATTACTATTCCGGCATGGGGCCGGGCATGCTCGGCGGGTTTTACCGGCCGGCCGATATCCGTTTCGCCACCCGGCATGTGGTGGAAAAGCAGGGGGGCCGCTTTGTGCTCGGCAGGGTGGTGCGTATCGAGGCGGCCCGGAGGAACGTCGTGCTGGCGGACGGCTCAACCATCGGCTACGATGTGCTGTCCTGCAATGCCGGCAGCTATGTGCCGCAGGCCGCTGTCAGAGGGGGGATGGATGGAATTTTCGCGGTAAAACCCATTGAGCGGCTCATGGCGGCCCAGGCCAGGCTGCTCGAACTGGCGGACCGGGGGAGGTTTTCCGTGGCCATTATCGGCGGGGGGCCTTCGGCGGTGGAGGTGGCCGGCAATGTCTGGCGGCTTCTCCATGATCATGGCCGGCAGATGGCCGACATCCGCGTCTTTGCCGGCCGAAAGCTCATGGCCCGTTTCCCGGAATCCGTCCGCCGCCGTGCCTTCCGTTCCCTGCAGGGCCGCGGCATCCACATCCTGGAGCAGGGCTACGTCCGGGCGGTGGCAGGCGGTAGAGTCACCCTGGAATCCGGCGAACAGCATGAGGCGGATTTTATCTTTCTCTCCGTCGGGGTGAAACCTTCCGCCATTTTTCAGGAGTCAGGCCTGCCCATTGGTCCTGACGGCGGACTGCTGGTGAACCGCTATTTGCAGTGCCCCGAATTTCCTGAGATTTTCGGCGGCGGCGACTGCATTTTTTTCCAGGACCAGCCCCTTGACAAGGTGGGGGTTTATGCGGTCCGCCAGAATCCCGTGCTGCTCAATAACCTGCTGGCCGCTCTCGATGGGGGCCGACTCCTGCCCTTTACGCCGGGCGGCGATTACCTGCTCATTTTCAACCTGGGAGACGGCACCGGCATTCTGCGCAAGAGATGGCTGGAGTTTGACGGCAGGCTCGCCTTTCTCATCAAGGATTATATCGACCGCAGATTCATGAAGAAATTCCAGGCCATCGAATAGGCGGGCTCCGCTCCGGCGTTAACTGCCGGACGAATTCCACCGCCCGGGAGTCGGCCCGCAGTTTGTCCGGCGAATAACCTCCCGGTATGAGCAAGGCGTCAAAATCCGCCGGCCGGGCCTCCCGCACGGCCAAATCAATGACCACGGCTGTGCGGTCCTTTTTGCCGTGCACCGTCTGGCCTGCCAGCAACCCCACCTGGATCACCTCGTGGCCGGCCAGGCTCTCCCCGCCTGCCGGCAATGTTTCTTATTCTGCATAAATAATATGACAGGAAAATGAAATGTGATATAAAAAAAGAAATGTTGCCAAAAATATTGCTCACGCCCGTAGATTTTTTCTGGGGGTGAATGCGGTTTCTTTTTATTTTTACAGAGGGAAAGGGTGGTATGGCTGCAGACCGGCAAAGTATAAGCAGAGCACATCCGATGCCGTTCGGCACCGAGATAACGGCTGAGGGAGTGCTTTTCAGGTTGTGGGCCCCCGGCGCGGAAAAGGTTGACCTCGTTCTGGAAGAGGGTGACGGCGGCCGCAGCTTCCACCCCATGGCCGGCGAGGCTGGCTGGTATCAGCTGCTGGCCGCCGAGGCCGCTGCCGGCTCGCTTTATCGTTTCCGCATCGATGACGGCCTGCTGGTGCCTGATCCGGTTTCCCGCTGTCAGGCGCTGGATATCCACGGTCCGAGCGTGGTGATCGATCCCCGGGCATTCTTGTGGCAGGATGCTTCCTGGCAGGGAAGGCCCTGGGAGGAGGCAATCATTTATGAACTCCATGCCGGCGCCTTTTCGCCGGCCGGCAGCTTTGCCGGGATCACCGAACGGCTGGATTATCTGGCCGATCTCGGCGTTACCGCCGTGGAACTCATGCCGGTGGCGGATTTTCCCGGCCGGCGCAACTGGGGCTATGACGGGGCCCTGCTTTTTGCCCCTGACCGCGGCTACGGCGGTCCGGAGGATCTCAAGGCCCTGGTGCAGGCGGCCCATGCCAGGGATCTGATGGTTTTCCTTGATGTGGTTTATAATCATTTCGGCCCGGAAGGGAACTATCTGCATGTCTATGCCAGGCAGCCATTTTTTACTGAAAAGTATCATACGCCCTGGGGTGCGGCCATTAATTTCGGCGGAGACATGAGCCCCACGGTCCGGCAGTTTTTCATCCACAACGCCCTTTACTGGCTCGAGGAATATCATCTTGACGGGCTTCGTTTCGATGCGGTGCACGCCATCCATGATGAGTCAACCCCGCATATCCTGGAGGAGATCGCCGCCGCGGTCTGCAGCGGTCCGGGCCGCCATCGCCATATTCATCTGGTCCTGGAAAATGACGACAATGAGGCCCGTTATCTGCGAAGCAGCTCAGCCGGCAAATGCGGGCAGTACAAAGCCCAGTGGAACGATGACCTCCACCACGCCTGCCATGTGCTGCTGACCGGAGAAGGGCAGGGGTATTACGGCGATTACGCCGCGCGGCCCCTGCATCTGCTGGGCCGCTGTCTGACCGAGGGGTTCGCCTTTCAGGGCGAGGCTTCACCCTACCGCAACAACGCACCCAGGGGCGAGCCGAGCAGTCATCTGCCGCTCACCGCCTTTATCTCCTTTCTACAGAATCATGATCAGGTCGGCAACCGGGCCTTCGGCGAACGGCTGGGCCGGCTGGCGCCGGAGCCCCTGCTGAAGATTGCCGTGGCCCTGCTGCTGCTCTCTCCCTCTCCGCCGCTGCTCTTCATGGGGGAGGAGTATGGTGCGGAAACCCCCTTCCTTTACTTCTGTGATTTCGGTCCGGAACTGGCGGATCAGGTGAGGGAGGGGCGGCGGCAGGAGTTCTCCCGTTTTCCCCAGTTCACCGACCCTGAGGCCCGGCGGCGCATTCCCGACCCCAACGGCCTGGAGACCTTCCAGCGTTCCTGTCTGAACTGGCAGGAGGCGGATCGGCCAGAGGGCCGGGAATTCCTGCGGCTCTATCGCTCCCTGCTGGCCCTGCGCCAAAAAGAGATCATCCCCCGGCTTGCCGGACTGCGGGACGGCAAGGTCCGCTACACCGTTATCGGAGCGGCCGGATTGCAGGTGCAGTGGCAGCTGGCCGATGAGGCGCAGCTTGAGGTGTTTGTCAATTTTTCCGCCAAAGCGCTGGCCGGGGTGGCGCTGGACGAGCAGTCGCTGCTCTATGCCCTGCCGGCCATGGACCGGGAAGAGGCCCGGCGGCGGACGCTCTGGCCACACAGCATTGCCTGGTTTCTCAAAAAGTAAAGAATCAGCCATGGAGCAGTCAATTTTCCAACAGATCTGTGAGTTATTGGCGATCGCGCCCCTTTGTCCGGAGAGTGGCGAACCCTTGGCTCTGCCCGCGGAAAGCACAAGGGCGCTGCTGGCTGCCTGGGGCATGGCTGCCGGGGATGAAGCCGCCGCTCAGCAGGCCCTGGCCAGACTGCGCAGGAGGCGCTGGCAGCGGCTTGTCAGTCCGGTGCTGGTGACTGGCGCCGATGCCTCCTCCGTGCTTTTTACCGTGCGCCTGCCCGGACAGGCGCTTTCCCGGCCGCTGCGCTGGCTCTTCATTGAAGAGAACGGTGCTCGGCAGGAAGGGGAGGTGCTGGCCGGTGAACTTGCCGTGAAAGAGGAGACGGAACTGGACGGGGAGAGATATGTGGCGCTGCAGCTTGCCCTGGAGCTCCACCCGCCTGCCGGCTACCATCAGCTGCGGGTAGAGGTGAGCGATGGCAGAGGTGAAATCCTGGACGGACAGTGCACGCTGATCATCACCCCGCCAGGTTGCTATACCCCTCCCGGCCTGCTGCAGGACGCCCGCATCTGGGGCATCTCCTGCCATCTCGACACCATCAGATCCCGCCGTAACTGGGGGATCGGCGACCTGACCGATCTGCAGCAGATCCTGAACTGGGCTGCAGAAAACGGGGCCGGCACGGTGGCGGTTTCCTCCCTGCTTCGCCGGCGCTTACCCGGCAATGAACAGCTGTCCCCCGGTCTGCCATCCAGCCGCTGTTTCCTTGATCCCCTCTATCTTGATCTGGAGTCCGTGGCTGATTTTCAGGAAAGCCAGGAGGTGCGCACCCTGGTCAATGACCCGGTCTTCCAGGTCCGGCTTGCCAATCTGCGGGAGGGGGGGCAGGTTGATTATCAGGAGGCGGCTGCGGTGAAGCAGCTGATCGCCGAGGCACTGTGGCAGCATTTTCAGCTCAACCATCTCAACCCGGAAACGGAAAGGGGCTGGGCCTTCCGCCATTTCCAGCAGACCGGCGGCCAACGCCTGTTCGGCTTTGCGGTCTATGAAGCGTTGCAGGAGCATTCAGGGCAAACAGCGGAGCAGGAAGGCCGCCTGATCCCGGGGCCGGAAAAATTTCCGGACCCCGCTGCCCCGGAGCTTGGCGCTTTTGCCCAGGCACGGCAGTCGCGTATCGAGTTTCATCAGTATCTGCAGTGGCAGCTCAAACTGCAGCTGGCTGAGGTGGGAAAACGCTCCATGGAGCTTGGCCTCAAGGTGGGGCTCTGCCAGAATCTGCCGGCCGGCATTGATGAGCAGGGTTTTGCCGCCTGGCAGCATCCCGGCCTCTTCGGCAAAGGCCTGCAGATGTATGACAGCGGCGGGTCCAGGGACTGTTATCCCTGCGGCCCCCCCATGCTGCCGGCGGAGCTGGCGGAGCTGGCCTTTGAGCCCTTTATCGCCATGCTGCGCAGCAACATGCGGGATGCCGGGGCCTTGTGTCTCTGCTCCATCGATATGCTGGAGCGACAGCTGTGGAAATTTACGGAAAACGAGCAGGCCGAAGAAGTATGCGTTGCTCCGCCCACCGCTGCCCTGCTGGGAATCATTGCCCTGGAGAGCCAGCGCAACCGCTGTCTGGTCATCGGTGAACATCGGGGGGAACTCTCCGACAGCTTTGCCCGGGAGCTGCGCGGCCGGGGCATTCTGCTCAGCCGTCCCGGTTTTTTTGCCAGGGATCAGCAGGGCGGCTGGCTGGAATCCGCTGCCTATCCCGCTCAATCCGTGGTCATGGCGAGCCGTGACGAAGCCTGCTCGCTGAACACTTTCTGGCTTGGCAGGGATATTGGCTGGCTGGCGGCCTTGTGTTCCTCTTTTGACAATGGGGAGCGGCACAATGCGGTCATTGCCAGGGCCACGGACCGGGCCCATCTGCTGGTGACGCTCAAGCAGGAGGAGCTGCTGCCGGAGGGATATGACGTGGATCCGGCCACCGTGCCGGCGATGACACCACCTCTGCTGCATGCGGTTCATTTTTTCCTGGCCCGTACACCGGCCAGGGTTTTTCTGCTGTCTTTGCGGGATCTGCCGTTCGAGACGGAGCAGGGCATGGCGCCGGAGCAGCCGCTGCCGGTCTGGTGCCAGCGGCTGTCGACAGATCTGGAAGGCATGACTGCCAGGGAAGAGCTGCAGCAGTTTTTCCGTGAGCTCTGCCGGGAACGGGGCGTCGGGGTGGTCCGTCCCTCGGCGCCCCTGGCCGACCGGAGAAAACGGCAACGCTCCGCCATCCCCCGCTCCTTTTACCGGCTGCAGTTCAACAGGAATTTTACTTTCCGTCAGGCAGCGGCCATCGTCCCCTATCTGAAGGAACTGGGCATCAGTCACTGTTATGCCTCGCCTTATCTCCAGGCCAGGCCCGGCAGCTCCCATGGCTATGACATCATCGATCATGCCTCCCTCAACCCGGAAATCGGCAGCAGGGAGGACTATGAGGAATTTGTCGCTGCCCTGGACCGACACGGCATGGCGCAGATTCTTGACATGGTGCCCAACCACATGGGGGTGGGACCCGACAATCGTTGGTGGGTGGATGTGCTGGAAAACGGGCAGGCCTCAGCCTATGCCGATTTTTTTGACATTAACTGGCAGTCCCAGGAGGAGTTGAAAAACCGTGTCCTGCTCCCCGTGCTGGGTGATTATTTCGGCGCCGTGCTGGAAGAAGGGGAGCTGCGCCTTGTTTTCCAGCCTGACCGGGGCAGTTTTTTTGTTTCCTACTATGAACATTTCTACCCTGTTGCCCCGAAGAGCTACCCCACTGTCCTGAGCCATGACCTGCAGCGGCTGGAAACCAGAATCGGCAGCCAGCATGAGGGATTGCTCGAGCTGCAGAGCCTGATTGCCTCATTTGCCGGGCTGCCTGGCCGCGAGGAGATCAGCGAGGAAAGAATCGAGATGCGCAACCGCGACAAGGAGGTGCTGAAAAGACTGCTGGCGCGGCTTTGCCGGGAGGTGGCCGAGATTGCCGTTTTTATTGAGGAGAACGTCATTTATTTTAATGGGGAGCCGGGCCGGCCGGAGAGTTTTGATCCCCTGGAAGAGCTTCTTGCCCTGCAGCCCTATCGTCTGTCTTTCTGGCGGGTGGCCTCCGATGAGATCAATTACCGGCGTTTTTTTGATATCAATGACCTTGCCGGCATCCGCATGGAGCGCAAGGAGGTTTTTGACCATACCCACCGATTTGTTCTCGATCTGATCGCCACCGGCAAAATCGACGGACTGCGCATCGACCATCCGGACGGCTTATACGACCCGGCAGGCTATTTCCGCAATCTGCAGACCGCGGTCAGCGGCATTTCGCTGGAACAGCGGAAGATCACCACGGAGGAGCAATCCGTGCATGAACGGCAGGCGGCCTTGCCCCTCTATGTGGTGGCTGAAAAGATACTGGCCGACTTCGAGCAGCTGCCCGCCGACTGGCAGGTGCACGGCACCATAGGCTATGATTTTTCCTGTCTGCTGAACGGCCTTTTTGTCGATCAGTCGGCTGAAGAGGAACTGACCGCGATCTATCATCGCTTCATCGGCCGGCAGATAGATTTTGACCAGCTGGTATATGACTGCAAGAAACTGATCATCAAAAGCGCCATGGCCGGCGAGATCAATGTGCTGAGCGTGCGGCTGCACCGTCTGGCCAAACAGAATCGCTACACCCAGGACTATACCCTTAACGGCCTGCGGGAGGCGCTCGCGGAAATTGTCGCCTTTTTCCCGGTGTACCGCACCTATTTCACCGCTGACTCCCCGGCCGCAAGCGACAGGCAGTATGTGGAGCTGGCCGTCAACCGGGCCAAGGCCCGCCAGCTGGCGGAGGATGCCAGCATCTACGATTTCGTCAAATCCGTGCTGCTGCTGGAGACAGCGGAGCGGCAGGAAGCTTCCTGGAAAGAGGCTGCGGTGGATTTCGTCATGAAGTTTCAGCAGTATACCGGGCCGGTGATGGCGAAAGGACTGGAAGATACCGTCTTTTATATTTACAACCGGCTGCTTTCCTTAAATGAGGTTGGCGGTGATCCCCGCCGTTTCGGGGTGTCGCTTGCCGCCTTTCATGCGGCAAATGGTGCCCGGGCGGCAGGCTGGCCCTATGCCATGCTCAACACCTCCACCCATGACAGCAAGCGCAGTGAGGATGTGCGGGCCAGGATCAATGTGCTGGCGGAAATGGCCGGTGAATGGCGGGAGGCGCTCAGCCGCTGGCGGCAGATGAATCATCACCGGAAAAAGGCCACGGAGCAGGGCGTCGCACCCTCGGCAAATGATGAGTACGCCTTGTATCAGAATCTGCTCGGCGTGTGGCCCTTGGGGGAAATGAGTGCGGCGGATCGGGATGCTTTTCTGGACCGCTTCAGCGAATATATGCTGAAGGTGGTACGGGAGGCCAAGGTTCATACCAGCTGGATGAATCAGAATCAGGCCTATGAGGAGGCAATGCGTGATTTCATCAGAGAGCTGCTCGGCGGGGACCAGCAATTCCTCAAGGATTTCATCATTTTTCAGAGAAAAATCGCCTGGTTCGGCATGCTGAACAGTCTGAGCCAGCTGCTGCTGAAGCTGACCGTGCCGGGTGTGCCGGATATTTATCAGGGCAATGAAATCTGGCGTTTCTGTCTGGTTGATCCGGACAACAGACGGCCAGTTGATTTTGATAAACGGATGGGCCTGCTGGACGGGCTTGGCCGGTTAATAACCGATCCTTCCCTGTCCCCGGCTTCCCGTCTGCAGGAGCTCCTGCAGAATCCCGGGGACGGCAGGGTGAAGATGTACACCCTGTGGAAGACGCTGGCATATCGGCAGGAAAACCCGGAGCTGTTTGAGCGGGGTTCGTATTTCCCGCTTGCAGCCGCCGGTGCGGGCAAGGAGCATCTGTGTGTTTTCTGCAGGAGCCTGGAGCAGCGGAACCTGCTGGTGGCAGCGCCCAGGCTGATCGCCCGCCTGCTGAACAAGGATGTCAGTCGCCTGCCCATTGGTCGGGAGGTGTGGGGTGATACGGTGATCAGTCTGCCGGATCAACTGCGGAATCTTTGTTTTGTCAATATCCTGACCGGTGAACAAATCTGCGGGCAGGAAAAAGACGCTGGCCTGGCTGCTGCTGATCTTTTTTCGCAGTTTCCCCTTGCCCTGCTGGCTGCGAAACCGTTGTGAAAAAAAACTGTAAGGTCGGTGGGAGGAGGATGTAATGACCGAGTCTACCGTTCAACCATCCCCGGACGGGAATCATGGTGATTTTGTCATCAGAGACTGCGCCCTGATCGCCATTGCCACGGGCAACAGAGCAATGACTTTGAAGGAGTTGCGTGATGCCCTGAAGACGATCGATGAAGGCAGCATCTACTATCATTTCTGGGGCGGTCTGCTGCAGCCTCGTTTCGAGGAGCGGGAATACAGCAACGATTTTGCCGCCTGGGCCTGGCGTCATCTGCATGATGCCGATCTGGCCGAACGGCTGGCGGTCATCGATCCGGTCGAGTTTGACACTCTGGAGGCCCTGCGCGGGGAATTGCTCGAAATTATAGAAGAGAGGCTGGAGGAAAAGGAATATCTGCCCTGGCAGCAGGCAACCGCTCCCTTTGAGTTGACCCGTTCGCAGATTGTCGTCTTTGACACCCACAAACGGGCTGCGACTCCGGAGGAACTGGTCCTGCTGCTTCCGCATATCTCCTCCAGCAGTATCTTTTACCACTTCATCGATGCCCGCAGAAGGCTGCCGCATCGGGGCAACGACTTCAGTTTCTGGCTGGCCGGCTTTGACGGCCGGTACCAGGAGCTGTGCAACCGGCTGAACGCTATCGATCCCTATTTCGGCTCACTGACTGATTTGAAAAAGGAACTCAACGGCCTGTTTCAGGAGTATTTCCGGGAGGTGGCGAGATGACGAATCTTCTTGATACCTATGCCGATGTGGCCGGTCAGGATGTGATCAATCATCTCCGGCAGCTTGCCCGTCCCCTGCGGGGCATGAAAGTCATCCACGTCAACTCCACCCGGGTGGGCGGCGGCGTGGCCGAAATCCTCACTAAACTGGTGCCCCTCATGCGGGATCTGGAGATCGACGCCTCATGGGAGGTGATAACAGGCAATGAAGATTTTTTTCAGTGCACCAAGAATATGCACAATGCCCTACAGGGGGACCATGTGCGGATATCGGAGCATCTGTTTAATGTCTATGAGCAGGTCAACCGGGAAAATGCCCAGCATCTGCGGCCACGCTTGGAGGAAGCGGATTTTGTCTTCATTCATGACCCGCAGCCGGCGCTTCTGCTGCAGAACTGCCCGCAACGGCGGGGAAAGTGGATATGGCGTTGCCATATTGACGCCAGCCACCCCTACCGGCCGGTGTGGAAATATCTGCAGCAGTTTGTCAGCAGCTATGATGCCAGTATTTTCTCTCTGGCCGGCTTTGCCAAATCACTGCCCCATCCTCAGTATATCATTCCGCCAAGTATTGATCCGCTCAGTGAAAAGAACATGGATCTGCCGGCAGAGGAGGTTGGCGCCGTGTATGACGAGTTCCGGCTCGATCCCCAGCGACCTCTGCTCCTGCAGGTTTCCCGCTTTGACCGCTTCAAGGACCCCCTGGGCGTCATCCAGGCCTTCAGGATTGTCAAAAAGTTTGTCCCGGATCAGCAGCTTGTCCTGGCCGGCGGCGGGGCATCCGATGATCCCGAGGGAGAGGCCGTGCTGCGGGAGGTCATGGAGGCAGCAGCCGCGGACCCCGATATCCACATCCTCCTGCTGCCGCCGGATGCCCATCGCAAGATCAACGCCCTGCAGCGGGCCGCGGACATCATCCTGCAGAAGTCCATCAAGGAAGGGTTCGGCCTTACCGTCACCGAGGCCATGTGGAAGGGCAAACCGGTGATCGGCGGGGACACCGGAGGCATCTGTCTGCAGGTGATCAATTTCAATACCGGTTTTCTGGTCAGCACCCCTGAGGGCGCGGCCCTGCGCATCCGTTACCTGCTCCGCCATCCGGAAAAGATTATCGAGATGGGCGGCAAGGCCAGGGAGTTTGTCCGGGACAATTTTCTGCTGACCCGGCATCTGCGGGAATACCTGACCCTTATTCTTGGTCTGCATTATGGCGCCGGGGACAGAATTGATCTGAGCTGAGGTGGAAGGACGGGGAGGCAGCATTTTTCAAAAAGGAAGTCAAGTTTTTTCTTTGTCTTCCCGATATAAAAAGGTAAGAGGAAATGGAAGTTCTATCATCAAACAAGGAGAATATATGGACATCATTATCGGCAAAACCCCTGTGGTGAAAAAGGATCCGGAAAAACCTTCCAGTCATGAAAAAGCAAAACGGGTGGAAAGGCGCAAAAACAAGCAGGACAGGCGGAAAGGTGTGCGAAGCGGGGTTATCGTCTCCCTCTCCATTCCCAATGATCGCCGGAGCCAGCCGGAACGGAGAAAACGTTAAGGAATTTTACAGGCAGGGTAAGGTGGGGCGGCTGCTGAGCCGTTGTAAAAAAAATAACTGTACGAGCGGAATACTTGGAACGGCATAAGGGGCCGTAACCAAATGGGTAGATATATAATGGTTATACCGCGCCCCTAATTTACCGGAGCGTCATCCGGCAGGATGGCGATGCGGTTGACCAGCAGCAGGATGTTTTTCTTGGTTTTCGGTGAGACATTAATGAATTTCACGCCCATGCCCCGGTCGATTTCCGGGCCGTCCATGTTTACCCAGATAATTTTTGCCTTCACAGAAATCATTTTTTCCGCTCCGATGGTAAAACCAACGGTTATTTTTTCTCCCTTTGCCAGGGGGGTCTGGGTATTGATAAACATGCCATCAGCGGAGATGTCCCTGGTAAAGGAAATGAGATAATCTTCTTCATGCAGGACCGTGACATCGAACTGTACCGGGATACGGGTGCTCTTTCTTTTTTCCTCGTGATTTTTACTCATTGCGCTCCCCTCGGAGATTGATGGCATGTGCAGGTCTATCTCATTTTTGTAACACATCCCGGGTCGAGAAGCAAAGCCCATCCCGAAGATTTTCAAAAAAACAGCAAATAAGCAGAATTCCGCCGGAATTTTTGGTGATCATCCTGTTTCGCGTGTCTATCACATGAGGCGGCTCCGGTCCAGCCGGCGGTATTGAATCGCCTCGGCGATATGGTCGGAGGCGATCTCCATTTGACCGGCCAGATCGGCAATGGTGCGGGCGATTTTCAGGATACGGTGGTAGGCCCGGGCGGAAAGGCCGAGCTGAGCCATGCCCTGTTCCAGCAGGTTGAGCGAGGTCCTGTCCAGGCTGCAGAATTTTTTCAGGTCACGACTGGTCATCTGGCTGTTGCTGTACATGCCCTTTCTGCCGTGAAACCGCTGTTTCTGGATCTCCCGCGCCCTGACCACCCGGGCCTTGATGGCCTGGGAGTTTTCTCCCTCCGCGGCGGAGGCCACCTGCTGAAAGGGCACGGCAGGCACCTGCAGATGGATGTCGATTCTGTCCAGCAGGGGGCCGGAGAGTCTGTCCTCGTAACGTTTTATCTGCAGGGGCGTGCAGGTGCAGCTGTGGTTGCTGTCGCCCAGATGGCCGCAGGGGCAGGGATTGAGGGCCGCCACCAGCACGAAGCGTGCCGGGAAGGTGAGGGTGGATGAGGCCCTGGCAATGGTGACCCGGCCATCTTCCAGGGGCTGTCTGAGTACCTCCAGCACATTTTTTTTGAATTCCGGCAGCTCATCGAGAAAAAGGATGCCGTTGTGGGCCAGGGAAACCTCACCGGGCCGCGGGATATTGCCGCCGCCGATCAGGCCGGCATCGGAGATGGTGTGATGGGGGGCGCGGAACGGTCTTTGCGTCAGCAGGCTGCAGCGCTCGGGCAGTAGCCCGCAGACGCTGTAAATCTTGGTGGTTTCCAGGGCCTCCGCAAAGGTGAGATCGGGCAGGATGGTGGGCAGCCGCCGGGCCAGCATGGTCTTGCCCGAACCGGGCGGACCGGTCATCAGGAGATTATGGTCGCCGGCCGCCGCCACCTCCAGGGCGCGTTTGACATGCTCCTGGCCCTTGACCTCGGCAAAATCAATGTCATAAACCCGCTGCCCGGCCAGCAGCCGGTCAAGGTCGACGGCGGTGGGCTCGATGACCGTACGGTGGGACAGGAAATCAACTGCCTGGTGCAGGTAGCTGACCGCGATGACGTCAATGCCGTTGACCACGGCCGCCTCTTCGGCATTGTCTCTGGGAACGATGATGCCGCGCAGGCCGGCATCACGGGCGGCAATAACCATGGGCAGGATGCCCGGCACCGGCCGCACCAGACCGTCCAGGGCCAGTTCGCCCACCACGGCAAAATTCTGCAGCTGGGCTGCGGTGACAACTGCTTCAGTGGCCAGGATGCCCAGGGCAATGGGCAGGTCAAAACCGGTTCCCGCCTTTTTGATGTCGGCCGGGGCAAGATTGACGGTGATTTTTTTGTCCGGGAATTCGTAGCCGCTGTTTTTTATGGCTGCCTTGACCCGGTCCTTGCTTTCCCGCACCGCCCCTTCGGCCAGGCCGACGGTGGAAAAAGCAGGCAGGCCGTAAACGATGTCAACTTCGACCTCAACAGGCAGGGCTTCAACGCCAAGCACGCTGCTGCTAAAAACCTTGGCCAGCATGAAAAAAATCAGCCCTTGCCAACCAGCTGATCATACATCTCGTTGCAGTAGCCGATATAGAAGGTGTTGCCGATTTTCAGGGTAGGCGCCCGCAGAGTGCCGCTGCGGCCCAGCACAATTTTCAGTATCTCGTCTTTTTTGTCCGGGCGGGGGGTATATTCCCTGATTTTGTTGCCCGAGGCGATCAGGATTTTCTGGCTGTCAGCCAGCAGATCCCAGGTTTTCTGCGCCTCCAGGGGCTCCTGTCTGGCATTGACCTCTTTTTTGATTTCGACATCCGTGCGCCCGAGGGATTCCTGGGCCTTCTGGCAGGATGCACACCCTTTTCTGAAATATGCCCAGTTGATTATCATTTCCGCTCCATTTTAATCTGTTGAAACGCTGAATAGGTGGCAATCTGTCAACATCCTCACTCATTTTATATAATTTTTCCCAGGGTCATAACAAGGTGAAAAAAAGAGATGTGATGCATATTGTATATAAAAGGCTGGATTTTCAGAGCATTGGCAGGTATGGATTCGCCTTGATTGCCATGTACGGAGGGTCTATCCTTTGTAATGATGGGCGGCGGTCGCCAAGCGGCTGGCTGGCTGAAAATATTTTTCTCTCAACCATATCAAGCAAGCAGAGATAAAATGACGCATATGAAATTCGGCTGGATACTTCTCCGGGAAGGCTTGATCCAGCGAAAACAGATGGGAAACATCTTGGATCTCCAGAAAAAACACCAGGACCTGCTGTTCGGTGAACTGGCCTCCCATTATTTTTCCGTGCCCGAAGAGGAAATTGAGGCGGCCTTTGCCAACCATGTGCTGATTCCTTTTGTCAAAAACTGGTTTCTGGAGGAGCTGAGGAAAAAGCTAAAGCTGGAGGGGATGCATGCCGAGGAATTTGTCTGCGGGGTTGAGGTGAACCTGACAGGCTTCACCAGAAAAATCATCCGGTCCTCCTGCTATGAGAATGCCGGCGACCGTTACCGTCTCGGTTCGGGCAGCGTCGAGCTACACATCGCCGGCGTCACCCGGTTCATCGTGCATACCTCTGGCCGGGAATCTCTGCTGTTTGACGATGTCTCTTTTGATCTCAACATGACACGGCTGGAGATGCAGCTCACCAATCCCCATCTGCTGACGGAGGCGAAACTGCGATTGCTGCAGGTATTCAAAAAACAGAATGGCGGACCGGGCTGAAGCCCACCTGAATCAGTCATGCGGCATGAAAGATAATTTTGTCGCTGCTGATAATAAAGTTTTGCTTTATCAACGTGTTATGTCGTAATGTGTTGACATGATGATGAAGGAGAGGGGCAAAACCATGAGGGATATCCATGTCTGAGCAGGTAAGCTTATTTAAACAGTATCCTTTCCGCAAGGGAGAGAAGATTCACATCCTTGATGGCCAGCGCAGCGGGGACTGGCTGGTGGTCGATGCAGACGATAAAAAGGTGACATTGCGCTGCCCGGTGAGCGGCAGGGAATTCTCCTGGGACCGGTTCTGCTATGTTGTCGAACGCCATGAGCAGCAGTGGCCGCTTGCGCACGGGAGCTGACGGAATTGCCATGCTGTGGAGCCATCCCGTTCGGGGAGAATTCGCTCCTGCTGCCGGTTTGTTTTTCAGGCAGCAGGGGGGATTGCTCCTTGATGACAAGATTGACAGAGGAAGCGATGCCAGGACGGACAGCGGTGATCCGGGGGGAGTTTTCCGCTGCCGCTTCTGCCGGGCAAAAATCACCACCGCGGCCCAGATGATTGAGGTCAACGGCAGCCATCGCCATGTTTTTACCAACCCCCTTGGCAAGGTCTTTGAGATCGGCTGTTTTTCCCAGGCGACCGGCTGCCTGAATCATGGACCCGCCACCACCGAATGCACCTGGTTTACCGGCTGCACTTGGCGTTTTTCCCTTTGTGCCTCCTGTTTTTCCCATCTGGGCTGGCAGTATCATGCGGATCTGACCGGCTATTTCTTCGGTTTGATTCTGGCCAATCTGCTGCGCCGCTGATTGTGGCCGGCAGGAAAAGCCAGGCGGGTGCCGACAATAATCCATGGTGAACAGGTGAAAAATATTTTTTAATCAGGAAATTTTTCGGCATTTTTTTTACTACTCTCCTCAATAAAAAATGATATAACTATCTGAACTAGGTGGATTTACCGAGGGGTAAAAAAGCAGTCCTCCTGCTGGCTGTCTGCCGAGGATTTTATTGTAACTTGCTGATATGCAAGATAAATATGGAGATTGGCTCGCACGCCTTCAACCGTGACCATCCCGCTTCGCTTCCTGGAAAACCGTAAACTTCAAAAAAAATTCAAACCACGCGCCTGAACACCTGATAGATTTGCAAAAAACGAAATGACGAAAGGCTGAGTATTCACCCTCTCCCGGGGGTGAAATCTGCAGATACAGGGCGTGCAGCAGCAGAAATGAGACGTACGAAGGTGCGTCGAAATGACCAGATAGTTGTAATCAAACGTAGTTGACGGCCGCTTTTTTCACGCCGGCAACATTCTGTATTAACAAGAAAATACCAAAGCAGTTCCATAGCATAGGAGTACCTCCATGGGTGATTTTTCCTGGCGCAGTCTGCCGAGTGCTGTGAAAGCGTGGCTTGGCCCGGGGAAAACCATCCTGTGGCCGCATCCTGCCAGCCGGGCGGTTTCCGGGCGCGAAGCCTGGATTGAACAGCTCCGGCTCGTTTCCTCGCGGCTGGGCAGTGTCTCAAACTCCACGGAGGATGATTTTCTGGCCATCGGCGAACAACTGCAGGATTTCCAGCAACGGGCCGGAGAGATAACCACCATCGTCAGCAGTCTGGTCAGTCGCTTGGGCGGGGAAAAGGGTTCGGCGTCCATGAAGGGGCTGACCGCCATCCTCACTGATCTGGGAAGCCGTCTTGCCGACGCCGGCAATGAGTCGGAACGGCAGTCGCTGGAATCGATTCTGCAGAGTCTTGAGCGGATCAGCACCCCCCTGAACGGTTTTGTCCGCATGAACAAAAGTTTGCAGATGCTTGGCGTTTATACAAAAATTGAGAGCTCGCGGCTGGGTGAAAATTCCGCGGGTTTTGAATCTCTCACTAAAGATGTTTCCAGATTGTCCGATGAGATTATCGGTAAAGCCGATACCATTCTTCTCCAGCAAAATCAACTGACCGCAGCAATCCGCGGCGCCCTGGCCGATGTGATGAGCATGGGCGCGGAGAAGCGGGACAGGATCGAGGCTGTTCTGGCAAAAACCCGTCTGAGTCTGCAGACGCTGACAGGTATCGTCAACCGCTGTTCAACTTCGGCGGGCGCCATTTCCCTTGCTTCAGCGGAGGTCGCGGAGAACCTGGGGCAG
Organism: Desulfurivibrio sp.; assembly: GCA_003605035.1. GTDB lineage: Bacteria > Desulfobacterota > Desulfobulbia > Desulfobulbales > SURF-16 > SURF-16. Next base: position 7,129 of record QZKJ01000024.1, on the reverse strand, counting down.
GTGGTTGTTGCTCTCCAGGCCCATGACACGGTGCGGCAGCAGATCGAACATGCTGCCGCATCTCTGGATGAGCTGGCCGGCCGTCATCCCGGGCCCGGCATGCCGGCGCCTGTGGCCCCGGACGACAGGGAGCAACTGACAGTGGAGACCGGAATGTTATGTGAGATTCAGGCGGCTCAGCTCGGTCATGCATCGGCGGAACTGCGGCATGCGGTGGACAGCATTATCGGCAGTTTACGGGAAATCGCCCTCAAGGAGGAGGGCATGTCCAGTGACTCCGTGGAACTGCTTGGCGTGACCGACCAGGCCGGCGCCTCCTTTTTTACGGATATGGGCAATGACCTGGCCGAGGTCGTCACCATGCTCGCTGCCGCCGCGGCCGCCAGTCGCAAACTGGCCGAGGCCTTGACCGCCGCGACCGCTATGATGGGCGAAATTTTCCACTTTGTCGATGATATCGAAAATATTGTTTATGCCATCAAGCTCATTGCCCTGAACTTCCTGATTCAGGCGGATGGTTTGGGCGGCAGCGGCAACGGCCTCGGGGTGCTGGCCGATGCCATCAGCCGCCTTTCCGTGGAGGCCAGGGAGCAGTCGGCAGGCGTAACCGGCATCCTGGCCGGCATCAAGGCCCTTACGGATGACATGTGCCGCAGCGTCGGCGCTGAGGCGGCAGCCATGGAGGACAGGGTCGGGGAGATGCGGCAGGAGGTGGAGGGGATGCTCGCCTCGCTGCAGGAAATGAAGGGGGAAATGGCCGGGGAGTTCACCCGCGTCAATGCCATGGTGCAGGAATTGTCCACCGATATTGAAGAGGTTGTCGGTGGCATCGCCGCGCATCAGCAGGTGGAGTCGGTCGTCGAGGAGGCGCAGGCCATGCTGGCCGCCATCACCCTGGAGGCCAGGGCCCTGCTGCCCCCGGAAAAATGGGCTCTGGCAGCGGAAAAGCTCCGGGCTGTTGACGGCCGTTATACCATGCTCAGCGAACGGCATATCCACGCCGCCGTGCTGAACGGCCGGCCCGAGGCGCCGGCCCCTTCAGGCCCGCAGCCGCTGCTTGGGCCGCCCCAGGCGGCTGCAGAAGCTCCTCAGGGCGGCAGCGATGATCTCGGCGATAATGTGGAGTTGTTTTGATTTGGTAACTGCTCAGGTCGATAGTTGGTAGAGGGGGTGGTTAGCCTGTCAGTGATGGAAAATTACCAGATGAGTCCCGCTTGAACCCCCTTGATTTCGACCATTTTGGTGAACGGATTTGAGCCTGACAGACTACCGTCTAATAGGCTAATTAACATGAGAGGGTAAGAACATGGAGGAGTTTGCCGTACATCAGCACATACCGGCGGACCAGCCCGGGACCAGGGTGCTGGCCATCACAGGCAGCATGACCATCCACCATGGAGCCGAGATCAAGGCAGCGCTCCTGGAGGCCATTGAATCCGCCGATGCCCTGCAGCTTGATCTGGCGGAGGTGACGGCGATCGATCTGATCGGCCTGCAGTTCATCTGTTCCGCCCATTTCAGCGCGCTTGCCGGCCATAAGCGGTTTTCCGTCATGAAATCCGCCAACCCGGTTGTCGCGGCAGCAGCGCATGAGGCTGGTTTTGACCGGCATGTCGGCTGTGTGCAGGACACGGAGAACACCTGCTTCTGGGCAGGGGGAGGGACATGATGGCAAAGGTGATCATGACGGCCGATGACTCGGCCAGCATCCGACAGATGGTGACCTTCACCCTCAGGCAGAGCGGTTATGAGGTGGTGCAGGCGGTGGACGGCAGGGACGCCCTGCAGCAGCTTGGGGGACGGCAGGTGGATATGCTGATCACCGATCTCAATATGCCCAATCTGGACGGCATCGGTCTGATCAAGGGGGCCCGGGCCCTGCCTGCCTGCAGATTCATCCCCATCATCATGCTGACCACCGAATCGCAGGACAGCAGAAAACAGGAGGGCAAGGCCGCCGGGGCCACCGGCTGGATCGTCAAGCCGTTCAAACCCGAACAATTACTGGCAGTAGTGAAAAAGGTGCTGGGATGATGGACAATCAATACGCGGACACATTCAAGGAAGAGGCCTATGAACTCCTGGCAGAGCTGGAGAGCTCCCTGCTCGAACTGGAGGACAGACCTCATGATCCTGAGCTGATCGGCCGGGTTTTCCGGGCCATGCATACCATCAAGGGGTCCGGGGCCATGTTTGGTTTCGATGATATTGCCGCCTTCACCCATCAGGTGGAGACCGCCTTTGACCAGGTGCGGAACGGCAAGCTGACGGTCAGCCGGCAGATGATCGATCTGACCCTGGCAGCCCGCGATCAGATCAAGGCCATGCTTGACGGCGTAGGACAGGAGGGCTCCACGGATGCCGCGGTCACTGCGCAGCTGATCGCCGGCTTCAAGGAATTGCTGAACGAAGAACAGGCTGCGGTCCCGCCGGCGGAGACAGCCATGCCGCAGCCCGCCCCGGCCGCGGCGCCGGCGGACGAAAACCTCGCTACTTACCGGATTCGCTTCAGACCGGCCCGCAATATCTTTGCCAGCGGCACCAATCCGGTCATGCTGCTGAACGAATTGCGGCAACTGGGCAGCTGCAGGATCGTCGCCCAGTTGCGCGATGTCCCGCGGCTCGGAGAGCTTGATCCGGAGTCCTGCCATATCTTCTGGGACGTCATTCTGACCACGGCGGCAAGCCTTGACGCCATCAAGGATGTATTCATTTTCGTCGAGGATGCTTGCGAGATCAGAATTGAAACCCTTGACAACGGTGCTAACCCCGACGGCGGGGAAACCCACAAGAAGCTCGGCGAGATCCTGGTGGAGCGGGGGGATATTGCCGCCAGTGATATCGAGGCTGTCCTCGCCGCCCAGAAAAGGCTGGGTGAGATGCTGGTGGAAAAAGGCATGGTGACCCCGACCCAGGTCCATTCCGCCCTCCTTGAGCAGCAGCAGGTAAAAGAGGTGCGGCGGGAGCGCATACAGCAGGAGGAGAGGTCCAGGGCCCAGGAGGCCGGGGCCAGCATCCGGGTGCCGGCGGAAAAGCTCGATGTGCTGGTCAATCTGGTGGGCGAACTGGTGACCATCCAGGCCCGCATGACCCAGACCGCGGCCGGCCGGGATGATGCGGAACTGATCAGCATCGCCGAGGAGGTGGAGCGGCTGACCGCCGAGCTGCGGGACAATGCCTTGAATATCCGCATGCTGCCCATCGGCACCACCTTCAACAAATTCAAGCGCCTGGTGCGCGACCTCTCCGGTGAACTGGGCAAGGAAATCGAGATGGTCACCGAGGGCGCCGAGACCGAACTCGACAAGACGGTCATCGAGCGGCTGAACGATCCCCTGGTCCATCTCATCCGCAACTGCATTGACCATGGCATCGAAAAGCCGGAGGCGCGGGAGGCGGCCGGCAAGCCCCGGCAGGGGATAGTGCGGCTGGCCGCGGTCCATTCCGGCGACAGCGTCATGCTGACCATCGAGGATGACGGGGCCGGTCTGGACAGGGAGGCGATCCTGGCCAAGGCGGTGGAAAAGGGCATGGTCGCCCTCACCACGGAGCTGACGGACCAGGAGATTGACAACCTGATTTTCGCTCCTGGTTTCTCCACGGCCAGCAAGGTGACCAGCGTTTCCGGCCGCGGGGTGGGGATGGATGTGGTGAAACGGGCCATTGACGCCCTGCGCGGCAGCATCGCCATCAATGGCCGCCCCGGCCTGGGCACGGTGATCAGCATCAGGATCCCGCTGACCATGGCGATTATCGAGAGCCTGCTGGTGCAGATCGGCGCAGACCGTTTTCTCATCCCCCTGTCCCTGGTGGACGAGTGCATCGAGCTGACCCGGGCCGATGTGGCGGCCGCCCATGGCCGCAACATGGCCACGGTGCGCGATCATCTCGTGCCCTATATCCCGCTGCGGCGGAAATTTGCTATTGCCGGCACGGTGCCGGACATCGAACAGGTGGTCATCACCGAGGTGAACGGCGCGCGGGTCGGTTTCGTCGTTGACCGGGTGATCGGCGAGCACCAGACGGTGATCAAGTCACTGGGAAGGGCCTTCAAGAATGTGGAGAGCATCTCCGGCGCCACTATTTTAGGCGACGGCAGCGTGGCCCTCATCCTCGATATTCCGCAACTGGTCAGATCGGTGGAAGTCGGGGAGTGCGCAGCGCTCAACACCCAATAAGCAATGAACAGTGGACAATTGGCAACAAGGCAACATTACGCAAACGTAACAAATGTAGGAGGGGAGAATAATGAGCGTTTCGGCAATAACAGAGATCACCCAATACCTGACCTTCAAGCTGGGCGAGGAGGTTTTTGCCCTGGACGTGGCCAAGGTGCGGGAGATTCTTGATTTCACCACGGTGACCAAGGTGCCGCAGACTCCGGCTTACATGCGGGGGGTGATCAACCTGCGGGGCAATGTGGTGCCGGTGCTGGACCTGCGGTTGAAGTTCGGCATGAGCGCCACGGAAAAAACGGTGAATACCTGCGTCATCGTGGTGGAGATGGTGGTGGAGGGGGAGGTCATGGTGCTGGGAGTGCTGGCCGACTCGGTGCAGGAAGTCATCGATCTGGAGCCCGAGCTGATAGAGCCGGCCCCCCGTATCGGCACCACCATCAACACCGACTTTATCCTGGGCATGGGCAAGCACAATGAGCTGTTCATAATGATTCTGGACATCGACAGGGTTTTTTCAGAGGGTGAGAAGGCGGCTATCGTCAAAACAGAGCGGGAGGCGGTGGTGAACGAGTAAAAGGATATCTCTGGGGCATGGGAAGAGACCTGCGCCGCGTTATTTGCTGCGGTAATTGCGACACGCGGAGTTTTTATTTTTTCTCTGCACCCTAATATAATCCAGCAAGGAGGAAGGAGAGCGATGAGAATAAGTGATATGAAAATCGGTGTCAGGCTGTTCGCCGGCATTGCCATAATTATCGCAGTGTTATGCATTGTCATCACGTTTCAGATGGTGAAGATGAAATTCCTGGGGCACATGCAGGATGAGGGTGGGAAACGCAACGAAGAATCGGTGCGGGTTCTGCAGATCGACATGGGGATTGATGAGCTTGCCATGGTGGTGGCTGATGCCATCATCAGCCGCGATGCTCGTGGCTTTGAGCAGCAGCTGCCGGAAATAAAGGAAGGGGCTGCCAGGGATATTGAGACGCTGCTGAGCCTGGTGGAAACGGCAGAGGAGAAAAAGAACGCCGAAGAGTTCAAGGAAGAATACCAGGATCTTCTGACTTTTCTTGAAAAGGACCTGCTGGCCGCGCTTAATCGAAATGATGAGGCGGAGATCCTCAAGGTCAACGAGGAAGCAGACCGCAGGGCGGAAAACGCCATGCTGCCCCTGGAAAAGATTGTCGACGCCCTGCTCCTGGAAGCAAAGGCGGCTGATGACGAGTTTGATGGGGTGATCAAGAACACCATGACCCTGGCCATGACCATGGCGGTTGCCGCCGTGCTGCTGGCTGTAGGTTTTACCCTGCTGCTGACCCGCAGCATAACCAGGCCCCTCTATGAGGCGGTGGCGGCAGCCAACCGTCTGGCCCTGGGAGACATGAACACAAAAATTACCGCAAGCAGCAAGGACGAAACCGGGCTGCTTCTTTCCGCCATGGAGCAGATGGTCGAGGCCATGGGCAGCATCACGGCCAACGCCCGCGAGGTGGCCCGGGGCAACCTGATGGTGGAACTCAAAAAACGCAGTAATGAAGATGAGCTGATGGAATCCCTGCAGACCATGGTGGAGAAACTCAAAGAGGTGGTGCTGGAGGTGCAGACCTCCGCCGACAACGTGGCGGCCGGCAGCCAGGAGCTGTCGGCCAGCGCCCAGGAGATGTCCCAGGGCGCCACCGAGCAGGCAGCCGCGGCCGAGGAGGCCTCTTCCTCCATGGAGCAGATGTCGTCCAATATCAGGCAGAACGCCGACAACGCCCTGCAGACCGAGAAGATCGCCATCAAGTCGGCCAGCGACGCCCAGGAGGGCGGCAAGGCGGTGAACCAGACGGTGGGGGCGATGAAGGAGATCGCCGGCAAGATCTCGATTATCGAGGAGATTGCCCGGCAGACCAACCTGCTGGCCTTGAACGCGGCCATCGAGGCGGCCCGGGCCGGGGAGCACGGCAAGGGTTTTGCGGTGGTGGCCTCGGAGGTGCGCAAGCTGGCGGAACGGAGCCAGAAGGCGGCGGCCGAGATCTCCGAACTTTCCTCGGCCAGTGTCGAGGTGGCGGAGATGGCCGGTGACAAGCTCTCCAGGATGCTGCCCGACATCCAGAAGACGGCCGAACTGGTGCAGGAGATCAGCGCCGCCAGCCGGGAGCAGGACACCGGTGCCGAGCAGATCAACAAGGCCATCCAGCAGCTCGATCAGGTCATCCAGCAGAACGCCGGGGCCACGGAGGAGATGTCCTCCACCGCCGAGGAGCTTTCCTCCCAGGCCGAGCAGCTGCAGAGCGTCGTCGCCTTCTTCAGGATCGACGGTCATGGCGGCAGAGGGATTGCCCGTGGCGCCAGGGCCGGGGCCGGCAGGCAGGTTCATGGCCATACGCAGATCGCCCATGTAAAGCCAGCGGGCCCCGGGCGGCGGGCGCCGACCCCGGGCGGCGGGCCAGCGGTCAGGGGGATCGAGCTGCAGATGGATGATGGACAGGGAGACGAACTGGATAAATCCTTTGAGAAATATTAAGCCGTTGTAAAAAAAATAATATGGCCAGGTTTTCCGTAACGGCTCCTAAGCGCGCAGGAACAGGCTGCGGGCTGCTGCCGGGGCTGCGGGGCGGAGCAACCTGCAGTCTTGACTTGATAGTGATTGAATCAGGTGGAGGAGAGAAGAAGCGTTCCGGCGACCACCGGGGTGCCGTCCTGCCAGTTGGAGGAGGACCAGGCACGCGATATGGCCGCGGAAGGAGTCACTGGAGGAGATGACCCCAGCCGGCGGCTGGTCTTTGCCGAACGTGAGGCTTATGAGTGGCGGGTTGAGAGGTAGGTACTGTAATTTTTTCAAGGAGGAGCCTCTTGCAAAATAAACTTCGTAGCGAGATCGAGAGAAAAATATTCTGGGCAAGGATGAGTGGTGAAATCGCCCGGAAGCGTAGCAGTGCTACGTTGAGGACGATTTCACCAGAAAG
>QZKJ01000027.1 GCA_003605035.1 Desulfurivibrio sp. | reverse complement strand
GACAAAGGGCTGGTTGATGGATGCAATGGTGTTTTCTCCCGGGGATTTTATATCTTATTTGGGAGAAAATTTGTCTTGACGATGGGGTCCACCATAGATGGCTTTCTGGTAATCGCCAAGAGAATACCATGCTGAACCGAGATTGTTGCGATAAATCGCCACCTGGGGGTGGTCTTCACCATAGGTTTTCAGGTCACTAGCCAGAGCCTGTTCGTAGCAACCGATGGCTTTCTGGTAATCGCCTAGAGCAAGCCATGCTGTCCCGTGGTTGTTGCGAATAATCGCCACCTTGGGGTGGTCTTCACCATAGGTTTTCAGGTCACTGGCCAGGGCCTGTTCCAAGTAGACGATGGCTTTCTGGTAATCGCCAAGATCATGCCATGCTGTCCCGAGGTTGTTGCGATCTCCCGCCACAGTTGGGTGGTCTTCACCATAGGTTTTCAGGTCACTGGCCAGAGCCTGTTCCAAGTAGACGATGGCTTTCTGGTAATCGCCAAGAGCCTGCCATGCTGAACCGAGGTTGTTGCGATCTTTCGCCACAGTTGAGTGGTCTTCACCATAGGTTTTCAGGTCACTGGCCAGGGCCTGTTCGTAGTAATCTTTCGCTGCTCCAAAGCGACCGAGGGTATTGGCTACCAATCCTGTGTAATTGAGATAAGTGCCGTTTTTAGGAACTAATTGAACCGCTCGTTCACATAGCGGTAAAGCCTCTTGATACTTGATGGCATCTCCAGCAATTTTGCAGCGCTGGTAATTAGCTTCAGCTGCCGCCTTGATAGCTCCCTGAGATTGTTTCTCCACCTCTTGAAACAGCTTGTCTGCTTTTTCGGTGTCGCCTTTTGCCAATGCATTCTGAGCCTGGTCCAATAACTCATCCGGGACCTGACCTCGAATGGATTCAAGTTGTGAAATTCTTTCCTGCAAATCTTTGATATGATTCTTATAGCTCTGTTCTATATCGGCAGTCTGTTTTTTGATGATATCGAGTTGGGACTGCAGCGCCTCGCGTTCTCTGTTGTGAGCTTTCTCGAGCTGCTCTGTCACTTCTTTTGCTCGCCGCCTCAACCCATCTTCATATTGTTCAAGGGTAATTCCTATGTGGATGTCTCCTGTGCCGGTATGGACAACACCAATCGAGTCCTTGTCAACCCTTTGCTCTATTTTATCGCCTGTTAAGGCTCCAAACGATAAGGGAACAAAACCGAGGCACAAAACAATCAGCATACTATTTCTGATCAATCTTGTCGGCATTGATGTCTCCTGGTCCTGCAGTAATTATTTAAAGCAAAATGCTTGGGGGTCAGGCAGAAAAAGCGGACGGATATATTTATTTCTTCTTAATTTGTTAGCACAATAAGCAATTATCAAATTTCTTGATATCTACTCCAACCTAACATTCTTGGCAACAAGTATAGGATATTCTAGCCATTTTTAATCCGGCATTTTCACTGAAAATCATTTTTTTAGGGAAAACAGGCACAGATCCGGACACAGGCGGGTGAGGTGATATTTCATCCGTGGTTGGGTTCCAAATAAAAAAGGCAGGGCCTGAACGGACCCTGCCGTGGTAATCTGTTGCCGGAACCCCTAATTTTTTGCTGCGCAGCCTGCTGCCAATCAAGCCGGCCAAGCCGGAACCGAAGAGCTGGATGGTGGCTGGCGCGGGGGCAGGGGCAGGTGCCCGGTCGAATGTGATCCCTTCCGGGCAAGTGACATCATCATTACCTCCACGAATAACCTGGTTGAACAGTTCCTGATAGGAAAAAATTGCGGCAGTCATCGATGGGGAGGCGGCCCTGGCGGTCGGCATTTTCCACCGGAAGAAGGAGCCCATTGCCGCAGGGAAGGAGCACATGCGGAAAACGGGCGGATTCCGCTTTCTTTTCTTTTTTAACGACCCTGTTGACGTGCGACTGAATTTGGTTTTAATATGGTCCTATACCCTTTACACGGAGGCGACTAATGAGATTATCTGGCCAAATTAAGCCAATCAGCTACTTGAAGGCCCATGCCGCTGAGATCATCAGAAATTTTGAAGACAAAGGAGATCCGCTCATCATTACCCAAAACGGAGAAGCTAAAGTCATTATCCAAGGGATTAAGAGTTACGAGGAAACCCAGGAAACCTTGGCATTGCTTAAAATTCTTGCCCTTGGGAGTCGTCAGATTGAAGAAGGGAAAGTAGTTTCAGCAACTGAAGCAATAAACCGTCTTCGTAAAAAAAAGGAATCGATCTAGTGATTTTCACGGTTCTGCTCACCGAAGACGCTGCTGCTGACCTCAAAGACATCCACACATACATATCAGAACATGACTCGGCAAACAATGCGGAGCATGTGCTTGACGAGATCGAGAAAAAATTTGTCAGTTTGAGCGAATTGCCGGAGCGGGGAGTGTACCCGAAGGAACTGATAGCTTTGGGAATTCGTGATTATCGGGAGATTTTTTTTAAGCCTTATCGCATCATCTATCGGATTGCCAAAGCAAATGTCTATATCTACCTCATTGCTGATGGCCGGCGAGATATGCAAACGCTCCTCCAGCGCAGGTTGCTGGGGGGGCTATAGAAGAATGGCCGGCAACTCTCGATAATTCCACATCCCGGCCGTAATGCAGATTTCGGCAAGGATCTCCTTACGGCATTTCTTCAAGAAATCTCCTGAGCTGGCTCTGCTGGCCGGCATCCGGATGATCAAACACCGCCCCGATGGTCAGCAGTGCAGCGTCTGCGCTTTTAGGCGATGGAACCTCTTCCCGGCGGACAACTTTTAATCTCAGCCGTTCAATCGAGATGTTCCTGGCCTGGTCAAGCACGTTGCCCTGCCAATCGCCTGGTCCCGCGTCCTGATTCGTGCACTGCACTGCCAAACCGCCATAACTGATGTTCAGGACTTTGCTCCGGCAGCCATTGTTTATGAACAGGATGCCGCCTCCTGCTGCATGCCGGATATGCCGCCTCCTCTCAACATCCCTGCCGGCCTCCTGCTTTGAACAATATTGGTTGATGGTGCTCAAGATATTTTCGAAATTGAACGGCTTCAAAATTAATTCATCCATCCCGGCCTGGAGCACCGTTTCACGAAAATCCAGATTTGCCGTAACAGCCACCACGGGTATTCTTGTCCCTTTTCTGCGGGAATGGAGCGATTGAGCAAGTTCGCTATACCCATCCGCCGAGGAAAGGTCACCAGCTTCGCACTTCCGCAAAACCTGCGTTGCGGTCAAACCGTCCATCAACGGCATTCTGATATCCATCAAGACCATATCAAAATTTTTCTCGGCCAGAATATGCAGGGCCTCCAGACCATTATTAGCTGTTTCAACCGCATGACCATATCTTCCGAGGAAGGTGCTTAAGAAGTCATGAATCAGGGGTTCATCATCCACCACGAGAATCTTCCTGCCGTTATTTCCTAAAGTATCTTGCCCCATATTATCCCTTGGATTTCATGAAATGACACGATCGAGTGTCCGGAAAAATGTATTTGGTTTGTTAGAAAAACGGGTATTCACGCCGGAACTTCCTATTGCGCGAGGTCTGCTGCGGTGCAGATCCGCCGTCACCCCGGCAAAGGCCGGGGTCCAGAACTCCTACAAATCCCTGGATTCCGGCCTTCGCCGGAATGACAACCCGAGGCTTCTGCCATGAGAAAAAGCTGAAGTTACTGACATTGGGCTCACATCTACTAACTTATAGTTGGTAGTGTAGGAACTATAAATGTGGCAAATTGTCGCAACCGCGACGAAAAAATTGATGCAGGGTTAACAGGTGGGTAAATAATCACTGCAATCGCACAGTTTGCCCGGCAGCCCCGAAAGACATACGGAACAGGCATCAAATCTTGCCTGATGCCTGGAGTCCCGCGATGGATATGGGTTCCAGGCTGGGTTCCGAAGAAAGATCCGGGTGTCCGGCACAGTTGATGGTCAATAGATCCTCAGGAACCGCGCCCATCTTTATGGCCATGTTCATGACGTCGATCTCCTTGGCCATGGCCTCGCTCATGCTGACGATCTGGCTTCCTATAACCTTTCTGTTTTCCGTGTTAAAAACCACCTTCAGGGTCCATGGCTTCATCCCCTTGATCATGCCATGCTTGCTGCGGGAGTCAACCGTGAAACAGGCTGTTTTGATACCCTGTTTTTTGGCATTCTCCTCGGTAAGGCCGACGCTGGCGGCACAGAGATCAAACAGCTTGACGCAGGAGTTGTTCAGCACCCCTGGAAACGGGATGGCCGCGCCTTTCAGCCGTTTGGCGACAAGACGTCCCTGACAGACAGCGGTCCCCCTGAGCTGGCCGGGCATGCTTTGGCCGGTAACCAGGCATTTGTTTTCCACATTGTCACCCGCGGCAAAGATATCCGGGTGCGATGTCTCCATGTACTCGTTTACCTTTATGCCGAACTCCCCGATGGCAAGTCCGGCCTGCCTGGCAAGATCAAAGTTGCTTTTGGCCCCAACCGACATGATGACCATATCCGCAGCTGTTACATCGCCTGAATCCAGCTCAACCCCGCTTGCATAGCCATCTTTTCCGGAAATTCCCGTCACCCTGACGCCTGTGCGCAGATCCATTCCCTGTTCGGTAAGATAAGAAGCGACCTTGGCGGCCATGTCGGCATCCAGCATGACCGGCAGGGGATGATGCAGAAATTCCACCACGGTCACCTGCAGATCCGGCTGGGCCTGCTTTAGGAGGGAGCCCACCTCAAGGCCGATGAAGCCTGCCCCGATTACCGTGAGGTTCCTGGGCTTCCTCTCCTGCATGAATTTCAGCATTGCCTCGGCATCCGGCGTGCTGCGCAAGGTGAAAATACCCCGGAGGTCCCGGCCCGGCAACGGAGGCAAGACAGGATCCGCCCCGTTGGCCAGGAGAAGCTTGTCAAAGGAAAGCACCTGGCCCCCTGCCAGGGTCACATTTTTTTTCTCGCTGTCAATGCCTGTCACCCTGTCGCGGATAACGGTGACGCCGGCATCTTTCAGCATGGCATCAGGGACAACCAGGGATTCACTGGTGGCCAGACCGGCCACAACGTAGGGTAATGCTCATCGGACAATAAAACTGGGTTCCGCCCTTATCACCGTCACATCAACGTCTGGATTTATCTTGCTGGTTAGAATAGCAGCCGGTCCGCCGGCCCCGCCGCAGCCAATGACCACAAAACTCTTTTTGACGCTCATGTCAGCTCTCCTGGATTTGATTAGAAGTTAAGAAAGTTCAATGTAAGCATAAGGAGCCGGCCGACCTTTGGCTTTAATTTTCATGCAGCTCAACTTGCATTGCTCGGAAGAACGCGGGTGTTCGCCGGTCCCTTTAATGCTATTGTGTACGCTGGAGCACTTCCTGCATATTTTGCCTGATGCAACATTGTGAACAAAACACTATCCCTCCGAGGCACTCCGCCAGGCTTCATCAAGACGGAATTCAATATAGCGGATAAGTTCTTCATTTCTTTCTTCAATATCGAAACAGACGGCATCCTCGCCGAGCAGACCTTTGGGGACAAAGTCGCCTTTTTCTCCGGGATCTTTAATCATTTCACCAAAAAAACAGACGGAAAGCCATCGGGGATCATCTTCGATCACATCGACCATGACAAAAAGTTCCTTTTTTTTCTGAACGGCATGAGCAGCCCTGAGAGAATACGTGACACCGGGTCTGGAAATGAATTCGAGTGTAACGCCTTCTTTTCCGGCGAGGTATTCTCTGAAATGCAGAAACGTCTCCCTGTTTTTTTCGGGAGTTTCTTTCCATTTTTCAATAAAGGCATTCAGTTCCGCATCTGTCTCCTTTCCCATATTAAACTCCTTATCAATTTATTTTATTATTATTTAAAAAGAGGTCCGGATTTATAAATTGCTGGAATGAAGTATCATGTCCACCGAACTCAGAGATTCACCTCTTGATGGAACGAGCGAAGTTTTTTTCGGGCGGCTGCTTCGTTTTCCTGGTCGTGCAATTCCTGGTAACAGGCGGCAATAAAATGCAAGGCCTGCGGCGATTCATGAAATTTCAGAAGATAGGACAGGGCAGTATCGAATTGGCCCAGGTTCATATGGCTGATCGCCAGGCAGGTGTTTATCAGCTCGTCATCCGGGAAGTGTTTTACTCCTTCGGAAAGCCATTCAATTGACCCGGCAAGGTCCCGGTCTTTCTGGCGAAGCATGCCGATGCCGAGATAAGAGCGGGGCACCGGATGGTAGCGCAGGGATTTCCGGTACAGTTTTTCCGCGATTTTTTTACTCTCGCCAAGGGCTTCCACCCCTGCGTATTCACCATGGTCAAAGCTCAGGGCCAGCCTTGAATAGAAATCCGCGTGCAGGGGATAGAGGTCGGGATCATCGATGAGTTCGATGGCATCGACAAACGAGGGGAGATTTTTAAAAAAATTTGCATGCAGCATATTTTTGAATTGCTCGACACTTTCCCTGGACAGATGTTCGTCGGTTTCAAAGTACATGATATCTTCGATCGGCTTCAGCCAGAGGTCATCGGAAATGTTGAACCTGTTTTTGAAATCCCGATAAAGAGCGGTACCCGGAAACAGGACGAGGACGTGGAAGATGATAACCAGGGGCTTGATCTCGTTGATGAGATCAATGCTTTCCCGGATTGTCTCCCGCGTTTCGCCGGGGGAGCCGAAAATTATATAGGCTCGGGGCAGGATGCCGTAATGAAGGGTGATTCTGAAGGCGTTTCTGATCTGTTCATTGGTGGTCTTTTTATTCAGGATGTCTCTGATTTGCGGAGAACCGCTTTCCACGCCGAAACTTATCTGGATGCATCCGGCTTTTCTCATCCAGTAGACGACTTCTTCGGTGATAAAATTGACCCTTGATATGGCAAACCAGATTATCTTGAGTCCACGTTCGATGATCTGTCGGCAGATCTCGATCACCTTCTCTTTTTTGAACGAAAAGGTATCGTCTGAAATAAGGAAAAAGGTGAGGCCTCTGCGGTATTGGAGTTCGAGCTGGTCAACAAAGTAACCGGTCGAGTGAAATCGCACCCGCTGCCCCCAGAACTGGGGGGAGCCGCAGAATGTGCAGTTGCCGGGGCAGCCCCGCATCATGGAAAGGTGGTTGAAGGTATAATATTTCGCGGGATTGGGTAGTGCGTCAAGATTCTGGATGGGTTCGGCATCACGGGTCTTTACCGGCATGCGGTTTTTCCGGAAGGCAATTCCGGGGATGGCGCCGAGGCCGGCGGAGTCCTTTTTTTCGTAACATTGCACCAGCCTGAGAAAGGTGTATTCGCCTTCTCCGCGAACAATGCAGTCTATTTCAGGGAAGTGGGTGAGAAAATGTTTCCAGAGAAATGTGGGGGTAATGCCGCCGAAGACTATTTTTACATCCGGGTTGAGCTGTTTGGCGACCCTGGCAATGGCGATGCCGCCCCAGCGGTTTGCCTGGAGGATGGAAAACCCGATGACATCCGGACTCCTTGCGATGAGTACGGCCTTTATCTCTTCAGGGGTGCGGCCGAGTTTCTGCCAGTTGATGATCTCGACATCATAATTTTTTTCTTTTAACAGCGCCGCCACATAGTAGATGCCGATGGGCATGCTCTCGACATTTTCCGCCTGGATCCGCTCTTCGAGACAGTAAGGATATATGACAAGGATTTTCATCTTTGGAAATCTCTTTTCATGATCTCGCAAAAAGTTGAATCTGTTCCACTTTTTCTCTGACAGCTACTTTTGTGGAACAGCCTCCTCCGCATCCTCCAATGCCAGGAGATATGCCCTGGGGTGTTGTTTTGTGCATATGCTCAAAATTACAATAAACCCCGGAAGATTTATGTCAAGAAAATTGTTGTATTTTGGCAAAACCCCCATGCGGGAGACAGGGGACAGAATTCAGGATCATTGATTTTATTGCGTTTTTCTGGCTCCTGACTCCAGACTGCTGAATTTTCATCAGCCTGCATCTGTAATCGCTGCGTGTGTGGTCGGCCTGGGGGGGGGTGGGGAGAATTGGTTGCGACGATTCGGCCAAAGAGTTATAGATTTTCACGGGGCCAAGACATGCCAGGAGCAGCTGGGGAGTGTTTGGGAGGGGCGGGAGGCCATAAAATACCATTACAGCCCGGATTGGCTATCCCGCGCAAAACCTCCTGCCAGCTCTCCTGGTGTGATAAACTTGCAGATTTGTCTAACAGAAACTCGGTGCCCGGACCTATTGCCTGCGAAGGGTATACAAGCGATTCCATCACCATTGGCCTGCTATGAAAAAGCTGCGGCAGTATAAAGCGTTTCCCTGGCATGACGGCAATCAGGGGATTATGCACCGTAACGGCGATGTCTTTTTCCCGGCCATGCTGCGGGCCATTGCCGAGGCCCGCGAGTTTGTCCTGCTGGAGATGTATCTGGTGGAGTCGGGCCGGGTGGCGGCGAGCTTTATTGAGGCCCTGCTGGCGGCGGCCGGGCGGGGGGTCAGGGTGTGGGTGTTGTTTGACGCCTTCGGCACCCTGGGCCTGTCGAGCCAGGACGCGGCCAGGCTGTCCCATGCCAACCTGCAGCTGGCCTTCTTCAACCCCCTGTATCTGTGGCGGCTGTTCAACGTGGACAGATTGTTCCGCGATCACCGCAAACTGCTGGTGGTTGACGGCTCATGCGCCTTTATCGGCGGCACGGGGCTCTCCGATGATTTTGATCCGGCCGTTACCCCGCAGGGCTACTGGCGGGAGACCATGCTGGAGATGCGGGGCCCGGTGGTGGCGGACTGGGTGACGTCGTTTCAGCAGATCTGGCTCCGCGCCACCCGCACGGAGCTGTCCCTGCCCCCGGTGGATCCAGGCCCCGCGGCCGGGACGCTGCGCGGCCGGGTGGCCGTCAGCTGCGTGCCGGTCCAGAGGGAAATCACAAGATCCTTTTTCGTTCGCGCCCGGCGGGCCAGGGAGCGGGTGTGGCTGGTCACCCCCTATTTCGTTCCCCCCGCCAAAATCAGACGCACCCTGCGCAGCGCGGCCCGCAACGGAGTTGATGTGCGGGTGCTGGTGCCGGGCGCCTTCAGCGATCATCCGCTGATGACGCTGATCGGCCGCCGGTTTTACCCGCGCCTGCTGCTTTCCGGAGTGCGCATCTTCGAATACCAGCCGCGCTTTCTGCACTACAAGGCGGTGCTCTGCGACAGCTGGGTTTCGCTCGGCTCATCCAACTTCGACCGCTGGAATATGCGCTGGAACCATGAGGCCAATCAGGAAATCCTCGATGCCGGGTTCGCCGGCCGTTTCGCCGGCATGCTGGAGGCAGACTTCGCCGAGGCGGTGGAGATCCTCCTGGCCGACGTGGCCAGGATCGGCTGGCCGGGGAGGCTGCAGCGCTGGTTCTGGAGCCGGCTGGATCAGTTGATCGCCGCGTTCAGCCACCTGCTTTTTCAGCGGCGGGGACCGGTGGAGTGAGAATAGGGCAGCCTGGCATGAAAATAATGGATGAAGACCCTGTCATGGGATTGAGCAAAAAAAAGAGGCAGCAAGATGACTTGCCGCCCCTAAGGTCAGGCGATTGCCGGGAAACAGTCAAGGGTTCAGTTGCATAAACCCTTGGGACCGGCGTGCTTGGTGTTCCAGTGGCAGCCGCAGCAGTCAAGGGTGCCATCCTCGTTGATGTATGCTTCGGGCACGTTCAGATAATCCGGCACCTCAATAAACTGGTACTTGGCCCAGTCGCTGTGCCCGTTCGCCATGCTGAAGGAAACCAGCACGATTCCCGCGGCAATCAGTAATGCACTCATTTTTTTCATCCCTTTGTCCTCCACTTTTCACTTAGAATAGATAGGAAACAGCAATGCATAATCCCCTCCAGGATTATGCGGCCTCAAAATTCCCTGTACTTCAATCCAGTCTGATACTTTCATTTTCCCGAATATGTTAATAACGTAATGTGCAGCTTGTTGCAATATGATGCTTGAATTCTGAGATAAAAAACGTAACTCCGGCAAAGTGACGGGAAAGCTCCCAGGCCTGATGACAAAGAGAATTTGTTTGACAGCTCAGCCATCCGGCAGTTAGTTTAATTATCTTGTCATCTGAGATGGTCCCGCGGGCAGCTGTTGGCGGCAACCACCCCATAATCTCACGAACATGAAGTGAAGGCTTTCCCATGAAAAAATTACGAGCCTCCCTCTGCAGTCTGCTGCTTGCCGTGCTCCTTGCCTCCTGCGCCGCCATGCAGCCCGTGGCCCCGGAGATCAATCTCATGGGCCTGGTCATGGATGAGGTCACCTTGAGCCACGTCAACATGGTGGCCAATCTCCGTCTGTTCAACCCCAATGCCGTGACCCTCAGCGTGGAAAATGTCGAGTATGAGCTGCAGCTCAACGGGGTGAAGGTTTCGACCGGTCAGTCATTAAACAGTCTGGACATTGCCGCCAACGATTACGGCAGTATTGACCTGCGTCTGTCCAGCGCCTACTGGGATCTCTTCCGTTTTGCCGGCAACATCGAGCAGGGCGAGGAGCTTGATTTCCGTCTCACCGGCAAGGTGCGGGTGGGCGGCCTGGGCATTATCAATCATACCTTCAACTTCGATCATGAGGGAAAGATCCCCCTGCTGAACCGGGAGGGCCGGCCCTCTCCCCTGTTGGCTCCTCTCTTCATGCCGCCTGCGCAGAACTGACCCGGCTTTCTTTGTTGGCCGCCTATCCTGGCGACCTGGCGTGGCAGTGCCTGCCCTGGCGGCGGTCCTGCCGCGACCGCGTATTGCCCCCCCCCTCATGAATCCTTTTGCCGCATCCCCGCTGCGTTTTGCCTTCTTTATCCCGCTGCCGCCGCCCGGAGGGCAGGCTTTGCCGTCCCTGAAAGAGCCTCCAGGCGCGATGTAAATTAAAAATATCTTCTTAATTTTCTTGACATAAACATCGTGGTGCTTATTATGATTATGAGCATATGCACAAAATAACACCTGAGTTTTATCACCTGTCACGGCAAAATGAAGAGGAGGATACGCCATGAAAGTAGCGGTCAGTGCAACGGGAAAAGATCTGGATGCAACAGTTGATCAGCGATTCGGCAGAGCGGAATATCTGCTCATTGTCGATACCGGGACGGAGGCCATCGTGCAGGTTATCGACAACCAGGCGGCAAAAAATATCGAACATGGCGCCGGCATCAACACCGCCAGTCTGGTCGCCCAGGCAGGAGCCCAGGCGGTGCTGAGCGGCTACGTGGGGCCCAAGGCCGCGGCGGTCTGCGAAAAGGCAGGCATCATCATGGTCAACAACGCCAGCGGGACCGTGCGGGAGGCAGTGCGGCGTTTTGTCAACAGCGCGGCGGCCGGCCAGGCGGCGGCCAGTCCGGAAAGCAGGCCGGAATCCTCGACAGCCCAGGCCGGCGGCAGGGGCATGGGACAGGGAGGAGGCATGGGCATGGGGCGGGGCCTGGGCGGCGGACGCCGGCAGGGGCAATGCGCCCGCCAGGGAAGAAGGCAGGGTTGATGGGGAGACAGTGATGAAAATTGCGGTTGCCAGCGGCAAGGGGGGCACGGGCAAAACCACGGTTGCGGTGAGCCTGGCCCTGACAGCCCGGGGCCAGGTTCAGTACCTGGACTGCGATGTGGAGGAACCTAACGGGCATCTTTTTCTGAGTCCGACTATTGCGGCAAGTCGGGATGTTCATCTTGCCGTGCCCAGGGTGCTTGAGGAGCGGTGCAGTTACTGCGGCAAATGCCGGGACCTGTGCCGCTTCAAGGCCATTACCGTCTTCGGCCGGACCATCATGGCCTTTACCGATCTCTGCCATTCCTGCGGCGGCTGTTTTCTGGTCTGCCCGGAGCAGGCCCTGGCCGAGGAAAAAAGGCTGGTGGGCGTGGTGGAAAAGGGGGACGCGTCCGGGGTCGCCTTTGTCCACGGCCGGCTGCGGGTGGGGGAAGCCATGGCCGTGCCGCTGATCCGGGCGGTGCAGGAGGAGTGCGCCGCCGATGGCCTGATCATCGTCGACGCCCCGCCGGGTACCTCCTGCCCGCTGGTGGCCACTGTCAAGGATTGCGACTATGCCCTGCTGGTCACCGAGGCCACTCCCTTCGGCCTGCATGATCTGCGGATCGCGGCCGGTGTGCTGCGCAAACTTGCGCGGCCCTTCGGGGTCATCATCAACCGGTCCGACCTCGGGGATAACCGGACCGAAAGGTGGTGCCTGGAGGAAAATATCAAGGTGCACCTGCAGATCCCCTTTGACCGCGGGATAGCGGCAGGATATGCCGCCGGCGAGCCGCTTATCGCCAGTCGGCCCGCGTTGCGCGACTCCTTTGCCCGGCTGCTGGAGGAACTGCAATCATGAAAGAGATCCTGTTGCTTTCCGGCAAGGGCGGCACCGGCAAGACCACCATTACCGGGGCCCTGGCTTTTCTTGCGACCAACAAGGTGATGGCGGACTGCGATGTCGATGCGGCGGACCTGCATCTTATTCTCTCCCCGCGCCCGCGGCAGGAAAATGAGTTCTGGAGCGGCGTGGAAGCCGAGGTGGACAGCGCGCTGTGCAGCGGTTGCGGCACCTGTGTCGAGCTGTGCCGCTTTCATGCCCTGGAGCTTGCGGAGACGGCCAGGGTGCTGCCCTTTTCCTGCGAAGGCTGCGGCGTCTGCAGCTATTTCTGTCCGGAACAGGCCATCACCCTGCGCGACAAGCTGAGCGGCCACTGGTTTATCGCCGATACCGACTATGGGCCGCTGGTGCATGCCCGGCTCGGCATCGGCGAGGAAAATTCGGGAAAACTGGTCAGCATGGTAAAAAGGCAGGCCAGGGAGCTGGCGACAGACCAGCAGGCCGACTGGCTGCTGGTGGACGGGCCGCCCGGCATCGGCTGCCCGGCCATCGCCTCCATGTCCGGCACAGACTATGTGCTGCTCATCACCGAGCCCACCCGCTCGGGTCTGCACGATCTGCTGCGGGTGGCGGATCTGGTCCGGCATTTCAAGATCGCCTGCGGGGTCTGCGTCAATAAATGGGACCTGCACCCGGCAACCAGTGCGCTGATCAGCCAGGTCTGCGGCCAGGGCGGCATCGAGCTGGTCGGCCGCATTCCTTTTGATGAGGCGGTGGCGGTATCGATTGTCCGGGGTATGCCGCTCCTCGCCCATAGGCCTGAAGCCCCGGCTTCGGCGGCGGTGCGGGAGCTGTGGCGGAATCTGCAGCGGGTGATCAGCGGCTGAACCCGGGGCAGGCAGTAAATTTGGCCGGCAGGGGACTTGTTTTTTCCTGCCTGGCGGAATTGCGGAGAGTGTGCTAAGAAAAAGGGAGACCTGCCAGGTCTCCCTTTTTTTGTCGATGCGGTGTGCACTGAGGGGCGCAGCCAATTGTTGCTGTGGCTGTTGCCAAATCCCTTAGAGGTTGCCTGCGCGGATAATGAGCAGCGGCCGGTCAGCCTGCTGCAGGACGCCTGCTGCCACACTGCCGTAGAAAACCCTGGCCAGGCCGGTGCGGCCGTGGCTGGCCAGGGCGATCAGGTCCGCGTTTTCGTCCTTGGCGATGGTGATGATCGCCTCAACCGGCGGGCCCTGCATGACCCGGGTGATTGTCTGAACACCCTGCTGTTCCAGTTTTTCCTTGATGCTCTTGAGGTAGGACTCAGCGGTGTTGAGCTGGCTGGCAAGTTCTTCATCCTTCTTGATCACGGCTGATACTTCCAGGTCGCCGGTGTAGACGAGTTTCTGCTCCACCGCCTCCAGCAGAATAACCTTGGCGGCGAATTTCTTTGCCAGTTCAATAGCATGACTTAAAATGACCTCGGCTCGCTTCGAGCCGTCCAGTGGTACGAGAATGGTGTTGTACATGGCTGTCTCCTTTTTTTTCTGTCTCAACTTTCTGACTTGATCAATTTTGTCGAAATAAGGGTATGTTGTGACCTGAGACCTGGTTGCTGCTCTGGCCTCCGTCGTGGGAATGCAGGAGACAGAATTCAGAATGATTGATTTTATTACGTTTTATTCTGACTCCTGGCCGCTGAATTCTCGGGGGACAAGCTGCGGGAAACCAGTGAATGTCTATTTAATTTCCATATGTTAACACAGTTCAGGCAATTGAATTTCTGTCTTGCGGCTTAAAAATGTTTTTAATGAAAATAATATATTACGTGTAGGCACGAGATTCAAGATGATAAAGTTGGACAGGATTTTTTTCTGTCAGCCGGCCGGGATACTGCCCCAGCAAAGAGTTGACTCCGGGCCATGGGATTTGGCATAGTGGAACTATCGGTTACTTCAGGGAAATACAGAGAAAACGGCGGGCGGAAATGAAAAGTACATCCATCACCAGAGAGCAGCTTGAGCAGCAGCTGGCCGACATGCGCAACTCGCTGCAGGCCCTGGAAAAGTGTCGCGAGGCGCTGGAGCAGCGCAAGGGGGAGTATCAGAAGCTGTTGGAAACGGCGCCGGATGCCATGGTCTTTGTCAACCGGCAGGGCACCATCGTGCTGGTCAATGTCCAGCTGGAAAAGATGTTCGGCTATGATGCCGGCGAGCTGCTTGGCCGTGACCTGGGCTGTTTGATCCCGGAACGTTTCCGTGACAAGCACCGGAAACTGCTGGCCCGTTATTTTGAGCAACCCGGTTCGCGGCCCATGGGTCTGATCTATGAAATCTACGGTCTGCGCAGGGACGGCACCGATTTCCCGGCCGATATCAGCCTCAGCTGCCTGAAGATGGACGAGGAAACCGTGGCAGTGGCCGCGGTCAGGGACATCACCGACCGCAAACAGGTGGAGGAAAAGCTGGAACACAATTATCATATCCAGCGGGTGACCAGCTCGGTGCTGAAAATCGCCCTGGAGCCGCTTCCCCTTGATGAGCAGTTTGACCGCATCCTTGATCTGACCCTGACCATTCCCCATCTT
Source organism: Desulfurivibrio sp. (assembly GCA_003605035.1). Taxonomy (GTDB): domain Bacteria; phylum Desulfobacterota; class Desulfobulbia; order Desulfobulbales; family SURF-16; genus SURF-16. Next base: position 39,537 of record QZKJ01000027.1, on the reverse strand, counting down.
TCCCTGCAGTCAAAAGGCGGCATCTGCCTGGTCGAGGAAGGGACCGGCGACCTGGTGATGAAAGCCATCCGCGGTTTCGGCCCCGGGGAGCGGCCGCCCTGCCTGCGCATTGCCCAGGGCCAGTGTCTGTGCGGCAAGGCGGTGGCCACCGGCAAGGTCATCTTCAGCAACTGCCTGGAGGAAGGCCACGACATTGAGCCGCTGCCTTTCCCCCACGGCCACTACTGCGTCCCCATTCTCTCCGGCGAGCGGACCCTCGGGCTGATCAACGTTTTTGTCAAGGAAGGGCATAAGCGCAAGGAGTCGGAGGAGGAGTTCCTGGTGGCCATTGCCAACACCCTGGCCGGCATTATTGAGCGCCACCGGGCCAATGAGGAAAAAGCCATGCTGCAGGAGCAGCTCATGCAGATGGAAAAGATGGTGGCCCTGGGCCGCCTGACCGCCAATGTGGCCCATGAGATCCGCAATCCCCTGACCGCGGTGGGCGGTTTTGCCAGGCGGCTGCAGAAAAACGTGCATCTGGGAAGCAGAGGAGAGGAATATGTTGCAATCATTGTGGCCGAGGTGGCCCGTCTGGAGAAGATCCTCAATAATGTGCTGATCATCTCCAACGGGGCGGAGCTGGCCAGAAAGCGCGAGAATATTCATGTCCTGCTGGATGAGGTGTTGCGGCTTTACGAGTTCCTCTGCCGGGAGCGGTCCATCATGGTTACCCGGACCTACGAACTGACGGAGCCGGCTATCCTGATTGACCGGGAACATGTGCGGGAGGCGGTGATGAACGTGGTGGCCAATGCCATTGATTCCATGGCCAGGGGCGGCAGACTGCGGGTCGCCACCAGCGAAGAAACGGTGGCCGGCAAACCCTATGCGGATATCGCCATCCAGGACAGCGGCGCGGGTATCCCGGAGGAGCAGTTGCAAATGATCTTCGAACCCTTCTTCACCACCAAGGGGTCCCAGAAGAGGGCCGGTCTGGGGCTGGTGCTGGCCAAAAAAGTGGTGGAAGAGCATGGCGGTTTCATCCGGGTCAAAAGCAGGGTGGGTGAGGGAACCACCTTGAATCTCCTGTTTCCGGTCGGCTAGCGGTGATGCAACAGTCCGGTAAATGACCCCGCCATTACAACAGGCAGCGGCGTGCAGGGGGTGTAGGGACGGTTCGCGAACCGCCCGGTGCAAAACGACCCTGCAACGTTCATAGCAACAGTGGGACGAAATGATGGACAGGTTTTCTTTCCCGTTCTGTTGTCAGGTCGGGATTCTGAATTTACCATGAGGAAAGGTTGATCCCATGCAAAAGAATGCGGGTAAAGGCGGCAGTCTGATGGAAATCAGCATCCTGCAGGGTGCGGTGGAAAATGCCAATGAGGCCTTTGTGACCATCGATGAGCAGTCCAGGGTCATTTTCTTCAACCGGGCGGCGGAGCGGATGTTCGGCTACCGGCAGTGCGAGGTGGTCGGCCGTGATCTGGCCGAGATCCTGGGGCCAGGGTGCCGGGAAGGCCATCAGCGGGCCGTGGCCGCCTACGTGAAAACCCGCCGGGGCAAACTCATCGGCCACGCCAGCGAATTCGAGGCCATGCGGCGCAACGGCGAGATCTTCCCGGCCTCCATCTCCTTTTCCCTGACCGAGGTGGACGGCAGGCTGTTTTTCACCGGCATCGTGCGCGAACTCACCGAGACCAAGGCCCTGCATGCGCAGATCATGCAGGCGGAGCGGTTGGCCGCCCTGGGCCAGATGGTGGCCGAGATCAGCCACGAGATCAAGAACCCCCTGGTGATGATCGGCGGTTTTGCCCGGCAGCTGAAAAAAAAGATCAAGGGCGAACAGGAGCAGGCCAAGCTGGGGATCATTGTCAGCGAAGTGGAGCGGCTGGAGAAGCTGCTGGCTGATCTCAAGGATCTCTACCGGCCCCGGCGGCTCAATCTGGTCAATTTCGATATCGACGAGCTGCTGCAGGAGGTGTGCAACCTCACCATAGCCAATCTGAAAAACGATGCCATTACCATCAACTGCCAGGCCGAGCCGGGCGCCAAAATGATCAGCGGCGACCGGGATAAACTGAAACAGGTGCTGCTCAATCTGGTCAAGAACGGCGCCGAGGCCCTGGCCGGGCCGGGCACGGTTGCCGTGGCGTCGAGACTTGAAGGCGACAGCATCCTGGTCACCATTACCGACAGCGGCCAGGGCATTCCGGCGAGCATCAGGGAGAAGATCTTTTCCCCCTTTTTCACCACCAAGGAGCATGGCACCGGCCTTGGTCTCTGTGTCTCGAAAAGAATCGTCGATGAGCACCCCGGCGGCCTGTTTTCCCTGGAAAGCGAGGAAGGCAGGGGCACCACGGTGGCCATCACCCTGCCGCGGCTGGCAGGGCCCTGCCTGCAGCCGGTAGTGCGGCCCGGCAAATAGGAGGAAACAGGCCCTTGTCAGATGATGCGGAAAAAGGCGGGCCGGGTTTTTCCCTGCAATCCGTCCGGCTGCTGCTGCCGTTTTTCAGACAGTATGCCGCCAGGCTGGCCGGCGGCATCGGCGCCCTGCTGCTCGTTGATTTTCTGCAGCTGTGGATGCCGCGCATCATCAAGCGGGCGGTTGACGAGCTGGGCATCGGCACCGCCACCGGGCCCGGCCTGCTGCGTTATGCCGGCCTGCTGCTGCTGCTGGCTGCGGGCATTGCCGTCTGCCGCTTTATCTGGCGCTACCTGGTGCTCGGCTTTTCCCGGCTGCTGGAGCGCGACCTGCGGGACCGGCTGCTGGCCCACCTGCTGACCCTGGACCGCATGTTTTTCCAGCGTCACACCACCGGCGAGATCATGGCCCTGGTCACCAACGACCTTGCCGCGGTGCAGCTGGCCGGAGGCATGGGGCTGATCGCCTTTGTCGATGCGCTGGTCATGACGCTCGCCGCCCTGGCCTTCATGGCCTATATCCATCCCATGCTGACGGTGCTGGCCGTGCTGCCCATGCCGGTGCTGGTTTTTTCCACCCGGCTGCTGTCGGCCAGCATGCACCGCCGATTCAAAAGGGTGCAGGAGCAGTTTGAAATACTCACCGAGTTTGCCCGCAGCGCCCTGGCCAACATCCGCCTGATCAAGGCCTATACCCAGGAGGCCCCGCAGACCCTGCAGTTTGACCGCATGGGCGAGGAGTACATCCGCAACAATCTCAAGGTGGCCATGGTGCAGGGGGTGCTCTCTCCCTTTTCCGGCCTGATCGCCAACTGCTGTCTGCTGCTGGTGCTCTTTTTCGGCGGCCGGCTGACCATCCAGGGGGTGATCACGGTGGGCGATTTCGTCGCCTTCTTCTCCTACCTGTTCATGCTGACCTGGCCGATGATGGCGCTGGGCTGGGTGGCCAATCTCTTCCAGCGGGGCGTCACCTCCCTGGGCCGCATTGAGCGCATCCTGCAGGAGAAGCCGGAGCTTGTCGACCGGGCGGCCGGGCCCACCCTGCCGCCTGCCGCCGGCAATATCCGCCTCAATCATCTCTCTTTTGTCTTTCCCGGCCAGACCACGCCCGCCATCGATGACGTGAGCGTGACCATCGGCCCCGGCATTATCGGCGTGGTGGGCAAGAGCGGCTCCGGCAAGTCGACCCTGTGCAACATTCTCGCCCGCCTCTATCCGGTGGCGGACGGCGCCTATTTGCTGGACAACAGGGATGTCAACACCCTGCCGCTCGCCGCGGTGCGGGGCAGCATCGCCTACGTGCCCCAGGAGACCATCCTGTTTTCCGAGACCATCGGCTTCAACATCGCCCTGGGCCGCGAGCATGCCACTATCGCCGAGATCGAGGAGGTGGCCCGGGCCGCCGCAATCCATCAGGAGATCATGGCCCTGCCCGAGGGCTACCAGACCAGAGTGGGGGAGCGGGGGGTCAAGCTTTCCGGGGGCCAGCGCCAGCGCATCGCCCTGGCCCGGGCCCTGCTGCTCGACCGGCCGATCATCATCATCGATGACGGGCTGTCCGCCGTGGACATGGAAACCGAACAGGCCATCATCCGCTCCATGGCCTCCTACCTGCAGGGCCGGACCTGCATCGTGGTTTCCCACCGGGTGGCGCCGCTGGCGGACGCCGGAGAAATCCTGGTCATGGACCAGGGCCGCATCGCGGCCCGGGGCAGGCATGACCAGCTGTTTGCCAGCAACCCCTTTTATGCCAGAATCTATACCTACCAGACCACGGTACGGGAGAGACAGGGATAGACCGCCATGCGCTACGGTTTCGGATACTTTGAAGAGGATCACCTGGGTCAGGTCGCCGACATCGGCCTGTGGCGGCGCATCATCGCCTATTCCCGGCCCCACTGGGGCAAGGTGGCCGGCGCCATTGTCCTGTCCATGCTCGTCATCGGTGCAAGCCTGGCCCTGCCCTACATGGTCCGGATCGGCATCGACCGTTATGTGGTCAACCCCAACCTGGAGAGCGCAGCCCGCATCAGCGGCCTTGGCCGGTTGGCCACGATGTTTATCGGCGTCATCCTGGCCGGTTTTGCCGCCAACTTCTACCAGGTGGTCATCCTGGAATGGACCGGCCAGACCATCATGCACCGGATGCGGCAGCAGCTCTTCGGCCACATGCTGGGTCTCGATCTGGCCTTTTTCAACCGCAATCCCAGCGGCAAGCTGGTGACCCGGCTGACCAACGACATCCAGAACATGCATGAGATGTTCACCTCGGTCATTGTCACCCTGTTCAATGATTTCTTTCAGATCGCCGGCATCATGGCCATCCTCTTCTGGATGAACTGGCGGCTGGCCCTGATTCTCAGCTTCCTGCTGCCGCTGATCGTGCTCAGCATCAGCTGGTTCAGCCGGCTGGCCAGGGACGCCTTCCGCGCCATCCGCACCCAGCTCGCCCGGATCAACGCCTTTCTGCAGGAGTCGTTGTCCGGCATCTCGGTGATCCAGCTCTTCCTGCGGGAAGATGACACCCGCCAGCGCTTTGTCGGGCTGAGCCGGGAGTATCTGGAACAGAACCTTTACCAGATCAGGATCTTCGGCATCTTCATGCCGGCCATGGAGCTGTTCAGCGCCCTGGCCACCGGCTGCATCATCTGGTACGGCGGCGGCCAGGTGATCCAGCAGCACATGACCCTGGGCGAGCTGGTGGCCTTTATCTCCTACATGCGGCTGTTTTTTCAGCCGGTGCGCGAGCTTTCCCAGAAATACTCCATCGTCCAGTCCGCCATGGCCTCGGCGGAACGCATCTTCCAGCTGCTGGACACCCGCGGCACCCTGCCGTCCCCCACGGCAGAGGAGAGGCACCCGGATATCCGGGGCGCGGTGGACTTCCGCCAGGTGCGGTTCGGCTATGAGGCGGGGCAGCCCATCCTGCATGATCTCTCCTTTCAGATCGCGCCCGGACAGACCCTGGCCATTGTCGGGGCCACCGGCTCGGGCAAATCCACCATCGTCAATCTTCTGGAGCGCTTTTATGACCCGGACAGCGGCGCTATCGAGATCGACGGCCGGGACCTACGTTCAATTAATACCCGCTGGCTGCGGCAGCAGATCGGTCTGGTCATGCAGGATGTATTCATCGTGCCCGGCACTATCCGGGACAATATTCTGCTGGACCGGGACATGGACGATGAGAAGCTGCAGGACATCATCGAGCGGGCCCAGCTCGGCACCGTGATCCGCCGGCTGCCTCAGGGGCTGGCCACCATCATCGGCGAGGGCGGCATGGATCTCTCCGCCGGCCAGAAGCAGCTGCTGGCCTTTGCCCGGGTGCTGGCCCGCGATCCCCGCATCCTCATCCTGGACGAGGCGACCTCCAGCGTGGACTCGGAGACCGAGATGCTCATCGACCGGGCCATTGACTCCACCCTGGCCAACCGCACCAGCATCGTCATCGCCCACCGCCTGTCCACCATCAAACGGGCCGGCCATATCCTGGTCATGGACCAGGGCCGCATCGTCGAGGAGGGCAGCCATGAAAGCCTGATGGCCCGCGGCGGCATCTACCGTCGCCTGCAGGATCTGCAGCTTGCCGGCCAGAATGGCAACGGGGTGCGGAATGGTGCGGGGTGAGAGGGCTCACCTGAATTTATTGAAATGCTCGACAAACTGGATGAGGATGGCGGCAGAGGGGCAGCAAGGGCAACAGTGGTATTTTTTAATATCTTTATTCTGGTTTCGCCTGGTTTTGCTGCATGAAAAAACCTGGTACAATGATGAACAAACAAATGATGCCGATTGGCGGACGAGAAAATGATTATGAATAAATTCCTCAATAAATCTCTTGGCCGGGCCATTGCTCCACTCCTGATTGGCGCCATGTTCTCCGGTTGCGCCCCCCTTGGGCAGCCGCACTACCACATGCCAGAAGTCAAGGGACGAGTCGTTGATCTGGAGACCAGCAAACCGGTGAAGGATGCACTGGCCCTGGCGGTCTATGAAGGCAGCACCGGCTTGGGTCATGTTGATGTGGACGCCCAGGAGGCGAGCACCGACTCCGGTGGAGAATTTTTGATCCCTGATACGAAAGTCTTTAATAAAGGCGATTACGGCAGGCTGGGGCTCAGTCATCTCTATATTCTGGCACCTGGGTATTTCCCGGCAAAAACCCGGACAGTCAGTGTTCAGCCTGTAACCCTGCAGAAAATGACCCATTATCTGCATTACCGCAAATTGCCCGAATTTGCCCTTGATGTGCCGGAGCAGAATGTCAAAACTTCAACAGGCTATCAGGGCTGGCTGCATGCCGTTACATCACCCTGGCTCACGAAAACGTCTGCCACCGGGGTTTTTCTCCAGGATCCACAACGGCAATTCAGCAAGGTCTTCTGGCAGGGCGATTACTACGATGAAGACCGGGCAATGGGCGGAAGCTTTATCTGGGCCTATGATGCAAAGAACCAGCAGTGGCTGGCCCTGGATTGCGCCGGGAAAACCGCGCCGGCCGCCCGATTTGTTATGAAGGATTGGAACTCAATGTCAAGCAGTCAGGCAGAACCGGCCATCTTTGCCGGCAAAGATGGCATCTTCATCCTGCCGGACAGAAATATGCAAAAAACAGAGGGAGACAACAAGCTTGTCCGCCTCACGCCTGCTCATGGCGATATATCCGCCATTACCGGTGATTGGAAGCGGTTTTACACTATTGAGGGTGGAGGCATCTATTTTTGTGCGTATGAGCTGAAGCCCGGGGAAAATGCTGCCGGGGATGCTTATGCCAAAAAGGTCATCAGCCGGGGGGAGATTTCCATTTTCAGCGATGAAACCAGTGCCCTGCCGACCCTGGAGGCGGTTTCCACCATCCGCCTGCATGATGCCCCCTATATAATACTTTTAACAAAATCCGCGGTTGACAGTCGCATCCACCTGTGCCGCAAAGAGAAGGATGAGTATTACTTTGAGCCGATCATGCTTTTCCCGCCGGAACAGGAGATTTCAGCAATTGCTTCCTCCGGGGCGGATGATACCATCTACATTGCTTTTAAAAATGGTGGGATACGCAAGTACTCCGCCATAGAAAAATCTGCCCATTTAGGGGATATCTTCGTGGAAGACGAGACCTTTGCGGCCCACGCAAAATATGTCAGTTTTCCGGAGATCGTCTCCATGACCGTGGGCGCCGATGATCTAACCGGCAGCGTTTTGTACGCGGCAGCGAAGAACGGTATTATCTACCGTGTTGCCGCGGACGGCACCCCTGACTACAGGGTAAAATTCGAGGGGAGTTTGCCTTGAGAGACTCGGAAAATACCAGTGAGACTGGCGGCATTAAACTCCGCCGGGAGCCGGGTTTCCCCCCCGGCCGGCAGCTCAGGCCAGGTCATGGCCGGTGGTGGTCATCACCAGTTTGCCGTGTTTGACCCCTTTGACGCCGATCAGCTCATCGGCTATCTGTCTGACCTCCCGGGCTGCCCCACGGACAATCAGCACCTCCAGGCAGTTATGGGCGTCCAGATGGACGTGCAGGGAAGAGATGATGCGGTCATGATGGGAGTGCTGTTGCTCGGTCAGCTTGTCGGCCAGATCCCGCACGTGATGGTTGTAGATCAGGGTGACGGTGCCGATGGCCTCTTCCTTGGATTCACTCTTGTTCTCCACCAGCGAGGCCCGGATGAGATCGCGGATCGCCTCTGAGCGGTTGGTGTATCGTTTCTGTTCAATGAGCTGATCAAAGTCGATCAGCAGTTTCTCATCAAGCGAAATCCCGAATCTGACAGTTTTTCCCATGCTGCTCCCTCTCCGTTGCGATTTTTCATGCCCTGCCTTGGGCAAATACTACCTGATTTCCCGCGAGAAATAAATGAATTCCCTGTGGTTAACCGGTTGCAGCCGCATTTAACCGCTGCGGGGATTTCCGTCTTGTTCAGAGAAAAGATGTTGACACACGAATCGTAGTATCGTATGTAATAGGTGTTACGTTTATTAAACTTTATAACACGAGCTGCTGTTCGCCTATTTTATTTTCCAGGAGGAAAAAGCCATGCATATGGCAGATGCGCTTTTGTCACCGGCCGTCGGGGCAAGCATGTGGGGGGCTGCCGCCGGCACCATCGCCTACAGTTCCATGAAGGTGAAAAAGGAGCTTGATGAGCGCAGGATTCCGCTCATGGGGGTGCTCGGTGCCTTCATCTTTGCCGCCCAGATGATCAATTTCACCATTCCCGCCACCGGTTCCAGCGGGCATCTGGGCGGCGGTCTGCTGCTGGCGATCCTGCTGGGACCCCATGCCGCCTTTCTCACCATCGCCTCGGTGCTGGTGGTGCAGTCGCTGTTCTTTGCCGACGGCGGCATCCTGGCCCTGGGATGCAATATCTTCAATCTCGGCTTCTTTCCGGCCTTCATCGCCTATCCCTTCATCTACCGCGCCATTGCCGGCGGCCAGCCGGGCAGGGCGCGGCTGACCGCGGCCGCCGTTATCGCCGCGGTGGTCGGCCTGCAGCTGGGCGCCTTCTCCGTGGTGCTGGAAACCGTGGCCTCGGGCATTTCCTCTCTGCCGTTCTCCGCCTTTGTCGCCCTCATGCAGCCGATCCACCTGGCCATCGGCATCGTTGAAGGCCTGGTAACCGCCTCGGTGGTTGCCTTTGTCTCCGCCGTCAGGCCGGAGATCATCAGGGCGTCAACTGATTCCTCATCCCTTGGCAACCTGCCGCTGCGCAATGTTTTTCTCTCTTTTTTGGCGGCCACTCTGTTCACCGGCGGACTTGTCTCCTGGTTTGCCTCGGAAAATCCGGACGGCCTGGAATGGGCCATTGCCAAAGTGACCGGCGCCGAAGAGGTGGCGGGCGCCGAGGATGGCGTGCACGGCATGCTGGCAGGCCTGCAGGAGAAACTGGCCTTTCTGCCCGACTATTCTTTCAAGCAGGATGCAGCAGCAGTTGAGGATGGGGTGGCCTATGCCGGTGAGGCAAAAGCTGATGAGAACGCCAGGTTCGCCACCAGTGTTTCCGGCGGTGTCGGCGCTCTGCTTACCCTTGCCCTTGCCTTTGGCATCGGTTTTGTCCTCAAGCGGCAGCTGGCAAGGGAAAAGTGAGAAGCGAAAAGTGAGAAGTAAAAAGTGAGGAATTAGGAGTGAGGAGTGAGGAGAAAAAGCAAGAGATTCCTAACTCCTCCCTTCTCCCTTCTCCCTGCTGACTCCTTACTCCTGACTCCTTACTCACTCACCATGCGATCCATTGACGGAGCGGTACTCGATCTTAAAAGGCTGGACCTGCTGGCAACAGGGGATTCGCTTATCCATCGCCTTGACGCCAGGGCCAAGGTGCTGACCACCCTGGTCTTCATCATCAGCGTGGTATCGTTTGACCGCTATGAATTCACCGCCCTGTTCCCTTTTTTCCTTTATCCCGTGATTGTTACCTCGCTTGGCAATCTGCCTGGGGGCTATATCGTCAGAAAGATCAGCCTGGTGATCCCCTTTGCCTTTGTGGTGGGCATGCTGAACCCGCTGTTTGACCGGGAGGTGCTGGTCCGGCTCGGCCCGCTGGCCGTCAGTGGCGGCTGGATCTCCTGCGCCTCCATCATCATCCGCGCCGTGCTTACCGTGGGCGCCGCCGTGATCCTGGTGGGGGTGACCGGCTTTCTCGCCGTCTGCCAGGCCTTGGAGCGTCTGGGCACGCCCAGGACCTTCACCGTGCAGCTGCTCTTTCTCTATCGGTATATCTTCGTGCTCACCGAGGAAGGGGCCCGGGCCGCACGGGCCAGGGAACTCCGGGCCTGCGGCAGAAAAGGGCTGGGGCTGGCCAGTTTCGGGCCGCTCATCGGCCATCTGCTCATCCGCACCTGGCTGCGGGCCGAGCGCATCCACATGGCCATGCTGGCCCGCGGCTTTACCGGGGAATTCCATTCCCGCCAGATCTCGGCCTTCGGCTGGCGCGAGCTGTTTTATGTGGCCGGCTGGTCGGCCCTGTTTGTGGCGCTCCGGCTGGAAAATGGCGCCCAGTGGCTGGGTGGGCTGTTCGCGGGGTTTTTGTCATGAGCCATCATATCGTGGCGGTCAAGCATCTGCAGCATGTCTACGCGGACGGTACGGTGGCATTGCAGGATGTGAGCTTTACCATCCATCACGGCGAGTCGGTGGCGATCATCGGCGCCAACGGGGCCGGCAAATCGACCCTGCTGCTCCATCTCAACGGCTACCTGACCCCGACGACCGGGGAGATCCGCATCGGTGATTTCCCGCTCACCAAGAAGACCCTGCCGGAGATCCGGCGCACGGTGGGCATGATCTTTCAGGACGCGGATGATCAGCTCTTCATGCCCACGGTTTTTGATGATGTGGCTTTCGGCCCCTTCAACCTGGGGCTGCCGGTGGATGAGGTCAGGCAGCGGGTGAAAGACGTGCTCGAACAGGTGGGCGCGGCCCATCTGCAGGAAAAGCCCCCCTATCATCTCTCCGGCGGGGAGAAGAAGCGGGTGGCCATTGCCACGGTGCTCTCCATGTCGCCGGATATCCTGGTCATGGATGAGCCGACCAGCGGCCTCGACCCATTTGCCCGGCGGCAGCTCATCGGCCTGCTCAAGGATTTTGCGCATACCAGGATCTTCACCAGTCATGATCTGGACATGGTGGTCGAGCTCTGCCAGCGGACCATTGTCCTGCATCAGGGGGTGGTCAAGGCCGACGGACCCACCCTGGAGATTTTCGGCAATGAGGCCCTGCTGGCCGAGTGCCGGCTGGAAAAGCCGCTCTCCATGCAGGGCTGCCCGGTGTGCGGCAAGGGCAGGTGAAAGCGCGCATGGGTGTAACTGATTGAATGAATGATGAGTCAATGTAAATAGTGTGATGGGGGAAGAGAGATGAAAAAAGGCATCAGTATCGCGGCAATGGGGTTATTGGCCAGTGCGTCCACCGGCTGGGCGGCTGACAGCGCCACCCTGGAAAAAAAGGTGGAGGAGTTGACCCGGCAGAATCAGATGCTGCTTGAACGGGTGGTCGTGCTGGAAAAAATGCTGGTGGGTCGGCAGCAGCCGGCAGCAGCCCAGCCATTGGCGGAAAGACCGGAAAGCCCCGAGGGCAGGGAGAGCGTGGAGCAGCGCCTGCAGCAGATTGAAACCACTCTGGCGGGCAGACAGGAGGCAGCGGCCGCCGCCGCAGCTGAACCATCCCTGCTGCAAGGCATCAACGATCATGTTGACCTGAAGGGGCTGGTTGAGGTGGAGGCCACCGCTGCCGAGGATTTTGCCGGCACTGACACCAGCGACATCAGCCTGGCCACCGTGGAAGTGGGGCTGGACGCCCGGATTTCCGACTGGTCCCAGGCCCATCTGCTGCTGCTCTACGAGGAGGGCGAGGAAAGCGATCATCTGCTCGTCGACGAGGGGACGGTCACTCTGGGCAAGCTGGAGGCCTTCCCGGCGTTTCTCACGCTGGGCAAGATGTATCTGCCCTTTGGCGCCTATGACACCAATATGATCTCGGACACCCTGCCGCTTGCGCTTGGCGAGATCAACGATTCCGCCGTGCTGAGCGGCTTTCAGGCCTCCGGTTTCTATGGCTCTCTGTATGCCTTTAACGGCGATCTCAGCGAAAGGGGCGAGGATGACAGGATTGACGCCTGGGGCGCCAGCCTGGGCTATGCCGGGGAAAGCGAAGGCTTCACAGTGGATGCGGGGCTGGACTGGCTGAACAACATCGGCGACACCGACGGGCTGGGGGATAGGCTTGGTAGTGAGATTGATGACTATGTGGAAGGCCTGGCCGCCCACCTGCTGCTCCAGTATGGGCCTGTTAGTTTTATTGCCGAATATGTCGGGGCCCTCGAGGCGTTCCGGGCTGATGAGCTGGCTTTTGCCGGGTCCGGCGCCGAGCCGGAGGCCTGGAGTCTTGAGGCGGGCCTGGGCTTTGAGCTGCTGGACCGGGAGACGATTTTTTCGCTGGCCTGGCAGGGAAGCGACGAGGCCCTGGCTTTAGAGCTGCCCGAGGACCGCTATGGCGCGGCGCTCAGAATGTTTGTCCTCCAGAACACCAGCGTGGCGCTGGAGTATCTGCATGATGAGGACTACGGCATCTCAGACGGCGGCACGGGCAACGATGCCGATGCCGCCACCATGCAGGTGGCGGTGGAATTTTAAGGGAGTGAGGAGTAAAAAGTAAGGAGTGAGGAGTGAGGAGTGAGGAGTAGGGGCGGTTCGCGAACCGCCCCTACTCCTCACTCCCTTCTCACCCAAAAAATCCCCAGATGTAGCGCAGGGCCGGCACCAGGATGCAGAAGGCCAGGATCCACTTGATCACTTTGGCCGGCACGAATTTCTGGAATCGTGCCCCGCAGTACATGCCGGCAAAGCCGCCTGTCCCGAAGAGAAAGCCCAGCAGCCAGTCCGGGGCAATGGCCATCCCGGGGTGAAAGGGAGCGATCAGCTGGTAGAAGGCCACCCCGGCCACCGAGGTGACAAAGGTGCCCATGAGCGCCGCGCCGGCCACCGTATACACCGGCAGTCTGAAGAAGCTGACGAAAAACGGGGCGATGATGGCCCCGCCGCCGATGCCGTAAACCCCGCCGATAATGCCGACGATGAAGCTCAGGGCCATGATGCCCATGACGTTGACATCAAAGGTCTCCCCATAGAATTCATAGACAATGCGGGTCAGGGAAAATTTCCGGACCGCTACCCGGGGCAGCTCTTCCTTCCCGGTCGAGGAGCGGGCGATATTGCGCTGCTGGTACTCCCGCACCACCTTCTGGAACTGTTCCTCGGCCGAGGCCTTGCCGCCTTGGCCCTGTTTATTCCTCAGCAGATCGCGCAGCAGCCGGCCGCCGATATAGAGCAGCACCAGGCCGGCAAACAGCTTGAAGTTTTTCGGGTCAGGCAGGTAACTGATGCGCAGCACCGCGCCGATCAGCACCCCCGGCAGGGTGCCGATAATGACCACCCAGGTGAGGGGCCAGACCATGCGGCCCTCTCGGATATAACGGTAAACCCCGCTGGGGATGGCCACGATATTGAACACCTGATTGGTGGCGGAGACCGACGGGCTGGTAAAGCCCAGGACGCTTACCTGAAAGGGCAGCAGGAGAAAGGCGCCGGACACCCCGCCCATGGAGGTGAAAAAGGAGACGCTGAAGGCGACCAGGGGAGGCAGCCAGGGTGAGACCTCGATGCCGGCAATGGGAAAATACATACGGTACCTCCTGAGGCGTTTTGTTTGGGACGACCAGGAACAACAGACACCATAATTATAATATTCGTGTCAGTAGTCCTACATTATTCAGCAGTACACTGTCAATGATTTTCTTTTTTTCCCGTTTTTTTATGCTGATCATCTCCCTCTTGCTGGTTTGGTGAAATTGTCTGGTCATCAGTTTTGCATTGTGCCTGATTGGAGATTGCAGTTATGGGTCAGGGCGTGTAATCTATAGGAGCCGGGCCAAACCGGTTTAATAATTTGCCAGCAATGCGGGACAGCATATGAATGACAGAAATGATCCGGTCGAAGATCTGCTGAAACAATTTGAGACTGAATCCCTGCGGGGCCGTTTCAACCCGGCAGGCATCTTTTCCGTGCCCAAGGAGATAAAGTGTCTGGATACCGCCCAGCTGGCAGAGCTGGAAAACGCCTTCCGCCAGTGGGTGGATGAGTCGGCCCGCAGCGATGTCCGCGCCTCGCGAAGGCGGATCCTGCTTATTTTTCTGCTGATCCGCTATTCGGCCGGCCGCTTGAATGAGATCCTCACCCTGGACGAACAGAGGGATATCGACTGGGAAAATGAGCTGATTCGGCTCGGCCGTACGGAAAACGGGGGGGACGGCGGCGGGCGGCAGGTGCAGATCCCGGCCCAGGTCTGCCTGGAACTGCAGGCCTTCATGGCAGAACACGTCGCGGACAGCCGACCCGGTGCCCTGCTGCAGGTTGATCCGGGCCATGTGCGGCGCAAATTTTATGAGCGGGCCGGCGCCTGCGGTCTGCCGCCGGATCTGGTCAATCCCAATGCCATCAGGCGCTCCCGGGCCATTGAACTGCTGCGCAGCAACGTGCCGCTGCCGGTGGTGCAGAAGCTCCTCGGCCACTCAACCCCCAATCTCACCGCTGCCTATGTGGATTTCTCGGACAGGGACATGCGGCCGGTGATGCAGCATTTTCTCGACAGGGAAAGCCGGCGGAAAACCAGTGCCCGGAATACCTTTTTCGGCAGGATAACCCGGATCCGCCGCAGCGATATTCAGGCAAGCGTGGAGCTGCTCACCCTGGGCGGCGACACCCTGCAGACGGTCATCACCAATGACAGTCTGGCCCGGCTGGGGCTCAAGCCCGGTTCTTTGGTCACGGCCGAGATCAAGGCCCCCTGGGTGATTATTGCCCGGAACAGTGGTGCCCAGCCAGCCTGCAGCGCGGAAAACCGCTTCCAGGGCACGGTTGCCCGTATCAGCAGGGGCAGGATCACCACCGAGTTTGTGGTTCGTATCGCCGACGGCACGGAACTCTGCACCATCGTCAGCCGGGAAAGCGACAGGCGGCTCGGCATCAGGGAGAACGAGACGGTGTGGGTCTTCTTCAATGCCTATGCCGTGATTCTCAATATTGATTAGCCAGGTGCCAGCCATTCGGCATGGCAGTACCTGCGCGGCTGGAGGACAGCTTTTTCCGGGAGTCGAGGCAGCAGATCACAGGAGGTCCTGGCAAGGCCGACCGGGGTGCCTTGCAAATTTTTTCATTTTTTTCTTGAACAATTTTTCATTTTGTCCTTTTAATTCCTG
Source organism: Desulfurivibrio sp. (assembly GCA_003605035.1). Classification (GTDB taxonomy): domain Bacteria; phylum Desulfobacterota; class Desulfobulbia; order Desulfobulbales; family SURF-16; genus SURF-16. Next base: position 24,384 of record QZKJ01000027.1, on the reverse strand, counting down.
ATTAATTCTGTGACAAACAAAATTTGACTTGACAATATGCATACCACAATGTGATAGAGATTGATTACTGTTGGGACACGGCAAGGGATGGTGAGAGGCTGATTTGCCTGTTGCCGACCCGCCGCGTTCAGGGGAGAGAGCATGCCTTGCCTTGGTGGGGTGAACGCTAGCCTGCAGGAGGCTTAGAAATTCAATCAAGCAGAGGAGGTACAGGAGATGAGAAGGGAATTAACTGGATTGCTGATCGGCGGACTGTTCGTACTGGGTGATATGTCCACGGCCTTGGCCGGCCCTCCCATGACCAACGTTGAGGGGGTGGGCGGCTGCGCCCTGAACCCGCTGGCCTATGTTGCCAATCCTATCGGCAAGGATGAGACCGGCCTGTTCGGCAGCTCGGTGGTCAGCAAACCAAATGTTGGCGCCTGGCATATCAGTCTGTCGGAAAGCGATATCAACTGGGAGGCGGCAGGCTTCAATCTCAGTTTTTTCAACCGGCTGGAAATCGGCTACAGCCACGAGTGGGTCGATGTTGATGTGCTCAATGAGTCGGTTGATAAAAATAATTTCTCCGCCAAGCTGAACCTGTTGCCTGAGGGCAGTTTTGGCATGCCTTATCTGCCGGCGGTTTCCGTGGGCGTCATCCACAAAGACACCAATTTTAATGACCTGGTGGTGGCAGATCTCCTGGACGACGACAGCGGCGAGGACTATTACGTGGTGGCGACCAAAACGCTGACCATCCTGCCGATTCCGGTGATCCTGAATGCCGGCGTGCTTTCCACCAAGGGATATGTCCGCGGGGTGCTCGGTTTCGGCGAGGATCGTGATGAGGCCTTTTTCTGCAACATCGAAACAGTACCCGTTGCAAATGTCATAATCGGCTGGGAATACGCTGAAGGAACCTATGTAGATTCTGATCCCGTCGATTTCAGCACCCATTCCATGTGGGAGGCCCATGTGGCGTGGATGATCAACGATTTCACGCTGATTCTCTCCTATGCCGATACCGGCAATGAGAATCTTTATTCAAATCCCACGGCTTCGGCCTTTGGCAAGGGTTGGGTTATCTCCGCCCAGTATGCCTTCTAGGCCGCTTATTCTGTTAATTGTCTGAGTAATTGACAGGGGTTTCCGTTCCGGCCCGCCGGGACGGAAACCCGGGTTGTCGCAGAAATGCGGGAAGAACCCCGCAGGGTGCAGCAGCTTGTCAACAGCCGGTCAGAACGACTGGCGGTACGAGCAGCGGCGGCAGAGTTGCTCCACCACCAGTCTGGCGGAAAAGCCCTGGCGCATCGTGGTGGCGCGGGGACCGGCCAGGATTTCGCCAAAAGGCTGGGAAAAGAGGTTGCCCAGCCTGATATCCGCCTCCGCATCGAGACAGCAGGGTACCACGGTGCCGTCCACCAGGATGGCCACATGGTCGCGCAGACCCCGGCAGAAGCCCCGGTTGCCCAGGTCGGTTGCGGCCGCATGGGGCCAGGTAAAGCGCTGGTTCTGGCTGAGAAACACCCGGGGCGCCAGGGTGATGCCGTGGCCCGGGGTCAGTTGGGCAGCGATGGGGGCGGGCAGGGCGAAAAAGTCTTCGAGCCGGGCCAGGATGAATTCATTACGGCGGCTGTTCGTGCCGTCTTTCTCTCCGGTTATATTCCACAGTCGCAGGCTGATGAGCAGCCGGGTCGCGGCGAGGGCCTCCCGGATAAAGGAAAAGAGGCCGGCCAGGTACTCCTCAGTGTCCGTGCCGGCCTTGCCCTGCAGGTCGGCCATGCTGTGCAGGGAGATGTTGAGCTGCCGCAGGGCCGGACTGGCAAGCAGCAGCGATTGCTGCTTGCTCAGCAGGGTGCCGTTGCTGGTCAGGTTCACCCGCAGCTCCTGTTGGTGGCAGATGGCGAGCAGCTCGCCCAGCCGGGGGTGCAGCAGCGGTTCGCCCAGCACATGCAGGCAGAGATAATCGGTATGACCGCTGATCTGCCGGACCACCTCGGCAAAGTCGGCCGGCCCCATGAAGGCCTTTGGCCTCTCGCTGCGGTGGCAGAAACTGCAGGAGAGATTGCAGTGGTTGGTAATCTCAATATAGATCTTCTTGAATTTCTTCAAAAACGGCAAGCCTCAGCAGCCCGGCAGGAGAGAGCGGGTCCTTCATCACTTCCCTTTTTGCTGAACCTGATCCCTGCCGGGCGATTTTCCCCAACAGCTAAAATTTAAAATTTAGGGGCCGTTAAAAAATAACCATTACATATCTAACCATTTAGTTAAGGCCCCTTATACCGTTTACAGCATTTCGTTGTTGCAGTTATTTTTGAACAACGGCTTATTTTGCCGGTGCCGCACCTTCAGGCTTGGCTGCCAGATCCGGGGTGGTGGTCATGTCCTGGATGATTTTTTTCGGCAGCCGGGCAAAGCCGCTGATCAGCGAGATGAGCACTGCCGCCACATAGGGGATCGACTGCACCAGCAGCACGATAATCCAGACCAGCAGATCCGGTGAATCGACCAGCTGCGTCAGTTTGACGCTGTAGGCGGCGCACCAGAGGGCGGTCATGACCAGAAATTCCTCCCGGGCTGACATCAGGGCCCGCAGCACGGCATGGGCGGTGGCCATTTTCGGGGTGCGGAAGAACGGCTTGTTCTTGGTGACAAATCCGTTCATGATGGCCTTGGAAATGGTATGGGACACCGAGAGGCCGGCCAGGGCCGAGGCAAAGGTCTGGGCCACGGTGGCGTTTACCCTGCTGCGGTAAAGATAGAACATCTTGGCCAGTTTGAAGATGAAGAGCGTCAGCGGCATGGCGGAGAGGATCACCAGGGGCGGGTCCACCAGGCGCGGGAAGAGCACCATGGCCGCCGACCAGTACACCGCGGCCAGGGTGACCAGCAGGTTCAGGCTGTCAGCCATCCAGGGCAGCCAGCCGGCGATAAAGTGGTAGCGCTGGCCGAAGGTGAGGCTGGTCTTGCCGCCGAACAGGGCCCCGGCATGATGCCGCATGATCTGTACCGCGCCGTAGGCCCAGCGGAAGCGCTGCTTCTTGAAGTCAATGAAGGTGTCGGGCATCAGTCCCTTGCCGTAACTGTCGGCAATGTAGGCGGCCTCATATCCCTTTTCAAATATCTTCAGTCCCAGCTCGGCATCTTCGGTGATGCACCATTCGGCCCAGCCTCCCACTTCATCCAGCACCGAGCGGCGTACTATGGTCATGGTGCCGTGCTGGATGATGGCGTTACGTTCATTGCGGGTCACCATGCCGATGTAGAAGAAACCGCGGTATTCGGCATAACACATGGCCTTGAACAGGCTTTCGCTGTCATCCCGGTAGTCCTGGGGCGCCTGGACGATGGCGATTTTTGGATTGCTGAACTGGGGCGTGAGATCCCGCAGCCAGTTCGGGGCCACCATATAGTCGCTGTCGATGACCGCCACCACCTCCGCCTCGGGGGCGGTGCGGGCCAGGGCGAAATTAAGGGCGCCGGCCTTGAAACCGGACAGCGGGTCAACGTGGAAAAAGTGAAAACGGGAACCAAGCCTGGCGCAATGTGCCTCCACCGGCTGCCAGACGGCCGGGTCCTTGGTGTTGTTGTCAACGACGATCACCTCGTAATGGGGATAGTCCAGTTTGGCCAGGGCGTCCAGGGTCTGTTTCAGCATCTCCGGCGGTTCATTGTAGGCCGGGACGTGCACCGACACCATGGGCAGCTGCTCGTCTGAGAGCTCAACCCGTTTGAACTGGCGGCGCCGGGCGGACACCCAGGTGGCTTCGGCCCATTCGTGGGCCTCGGCCAGCAGCACCACGGTGACGCCGATCATGCCGACAATCATCAGCAGGCCGACCAGGATGGTGGCCAGGCTGAGATACTGCCGGGAATAGCTGTAGACGATCCAGACCGCCCCGCTGGCGGCGCCAAAGGCGATGACGGCCAGAAAGCCTCTGCCCCGTTTGCTCAGGGTCTTGCTGTCGATGAGCAGAAAGGCGAAGGTGATCAGGGCGATGCCGATGGATATGCCGGCCAGCTTGCGCCATTCCGGAATTTCCACAATGGGTTCGGAAAAGGCGAATTTGGGCTGCCGGTAGACATTGAAGACTCCCCAGTAAGCGCCCACCGCGCCTTCGGAAACTTTTTTCCACGGCTGGTCAAAGGCCTCCATCACATAATAGATATACTGTTCCGTGGTTGCCCGGTCCAGAAAGCGGCGCAGGAAGGTGGCCTCGTTGGCCGGCGAGGCCACGGCTGAATAGCGGGTGCGGCCGTGACTGGGCCAGCCCACCTCGCCGATGATAATCTCTTTATCCGGGAAGGATGCCTTGAGGAGATTGATATGATCCACCACGTAGTCAACGGCCCGCTCCACATCCACCCCTTCCCAGTAGGGCAGCATATGGACGGCAATGAAGTCGGCGTGATTGACCAGATCCTTGTTGTTGAACCAGACATGCCAGGGCTCGGCGGTGCTCACCGGCATATCCAGGGCATCACGGACCCTGTCCAGGTAGGCGGCGAGCTGCGCGACGGTGAGCTCTCCCCGCAGCACCGCCTCGTTGCCGACAATGATCCGCACCACGTTGCGGTAATTTGCCCGGGCCACGGCAATGAGCTGCTCGATTTCCCGCTCGTTTTTTTCCAGGTCCTTATCGAGCCAGGCCCCGAGGGTTACATTGAGCCCATGCTTGCGCGCCAGTTCGGGGATCTTTGCCAGGCTGCCTTCCATGGTGTAGGTGCGCACGGCATAGGTTTTATCCGCCAGCAGGGCAAGATCGCGATCGATCTCCTCTTCTGAGGGCAGTACGTGAGTGATGGGGCTCTGGCCTTCACGCATGGGTGAAAAAGAAAACCCCTGGATGCGCTCCGGCCAGGGGGGTTCGGTTTCCGGCTGGTTCAGAAAGGCCCAGAAACTGATGCAGATAACAGCAATGGCTATGCTGATAAGGATATTGGCTCTGTTCATAATATTTTGCGGTAATAAAAGGGCTGCCTGCAGCAAACCAAAAAACAGCAGAATATCGTACTCAATTTTTAGGGATTTGGACAGCGTAATCTGCAGGCAACAAAAAGAAGGTGTGAAGCCAGGCTGGTGATTTCCTGAGCATTTCAAGGCGTTACGGGCGGAAGGCCCTGAAGATGTTTCCCCCCTGGGGACACAGGATGCGGCAAGATCGTCATCGGCCTGCCGCTGGGAAAAGAACGGGCCGGCATCCGCCAGCCCGGCGCTGACACGAGCGGCCTGCCGGCCCTGCAAGTAAAAGTGGTCGAAGCAGAATTTGTATGATATTGTCGCATTTGTCAAGAGAACTTCAGCGCAGGCTGCCTGGCAACCTTGCGCATGTCCGCCTATCCCAGGGAAACAGTATCACGCCGATGTCAGCTCAGGAAACGGAAAGAGAACTATCGTATATCATTGTTACCCATGGGGATGTCGGAGAATCGCTGCTGGCGGTGGCCGAATATATTCTGGGCAGAAGACTGGACAACTTTGTTAGCGTGCAAGTGCCATTCATGGGAGAACTGCAACATGTCATTGACAGTACCGGGCAGTCGCCCTTTGCCGAGCGCCGGGAACTGATCAGGGAACAGATCAGCAAGGCCCGGCACCAGGTTGATCAGGGTGGCGGCCTCATCGTTTTGACCGACCTCTATGGCGGTACGGGCTTTTCCGTGGCCAGGGAGTTTTTTGCAGCCGCCGGCGGGGTGATTATTGCCGGGGTTAACCTGCCGATGCTGCTTAAGGCGGCAGAGGTCAGGCAGGGTTCCCCGGCTGAGGTTGCCGCTGCACTGGTGGATCGCTCGCGCAAGGCAATTATCTGCCGCCTTCCCCCATCATTGACCTGATAACCTGCGGCTTTTTGCCGCGGCTGGTTTTTTTATTTTGCCATGGACCTGGCAAGGAGTTTTTTGCTACTCTTTGATTGTCAGAGTATTGGGCAACGTGTGCACTTGTCTTGCAAAGGAGTTTTTTTCCCGGGAAGGAGCAGAGACCAGGCCAGTGGTGTTCTGCTCAGTCAGCCACCGTGACCTGCTGCCGTTTCAATGGGGCCGCTGCGGTCAACCTCTGCAGAACATGCCGGCTTTGCTGCCGGAACAGCAAATTTTTCAATCTACCGCATGGTAATAGACATATGATACTGATCGCAAGGGCGAGTTTCCCCCGCAGCAGCCTGAAGGAAACCATCAGGATATTCAGCCAGCTTCCCAAGCTGCCGGCCACGGTCAAAAGGTTCGGTCCTTTTTTTTCCATTGATGACCAGGGAAACTTCCACTATATGTCCTTCTTTAAATTTTCCGAGCCGCAGATCACTTTTGAGGAAAAGAAATTTATTCAGAAGCGGTTTGATCTCTTTGCCGGGGTACCTGGTTTCACCTCTTCACTTGACAGCTGGATGAGCATGGAGGAAACCCTGGAATTGCTGAAGAAGAAAGGGGATGACACAAAATCCGGCTGAGCCGGGAGAGGCAGCACCAGCCAGTCGCCGCCTCTCCTCCTCTGTTGGGCCTGGTCCGTTGTCGCCAGGTGCTGTCGCCCAACGCCTGAGCGCTACTCAGCAGTCGTTCTGATGGCGACGATGGGTCCCTCATAAATTATCGGCATGATCCCCCGTTTTTCCAGTTCCTGCCGGGGGCGGTCGCCGATGCGGGTGCAGTAAACCCGCTGGCATCCTTCCAGGGCCTTGGCCACCGCGTTGAAACGTGCGGCATCAAACTGGTGGGACTTATCGCCGGTTGACAGGGGGGAAATTTTCCGCTCCGTGATGCTGGCCGGGGCGGCCGTTCCCGCCTCGTAGATCAGGAAGCGTTCCGCCTTGCCGAAATGGTCATTGACATTCTTGCCGTCCGTGGAAACGATTCCAATTTTCATTGTTCTCCTCCTTGTTGCTTCATTTTCATTCATTTGCCGGCCATCAACCGCAGCCGTTGCCGCCGCCGGAGCAGGCCCCTTTTGAGGTGCATTTGTGCTGGCGGCCCTTGAGCTTGCTCAGATCTTTGCCGCTGTAAACCGCCTCCAGCCCCATCTCGATAAAGCCGCTCATGGTCACCGGCCTTACCCCCATTTTCCCCAGGATCTCCTTGGGCGCTTCCCCCAGGTCATTGACCAGCACCGCCCGGCAGTCCCTGAGCGCCCGGGCCAGGTTGTGCCAGCGCTGCGGGCCGCCGCCCGGCAGGGAAGCGGGCCGCTCCTCCACCAGGTTAAAGGTGCCGTCCTCTTTCTGCTCCCAGATCTGGAAGCGGGCCGCTTCGCCCAGATGCTGGTTGACCAGCACCCCCTCCAGGGTGGCCACCGCCACATAGGGTCTGTCCTGCTCAGTGACCGGGGGCAGGGAGGCGCAGGCAGACAGGCAGCCGTGCATCTCATCGCTCTGGTCATGGCCGAGCAGGCCCACGGCATCGGCCCGGCAGCGGGTGCAGTGCCGCATCTGGGGCAGGTATTTCTCCGCCTTCTTGCGCAGGACGGCCATCTTCTGTTTGCTGGGCTCCGGAATATCGGCAAAGGGGGTGTCCACATTGGGGAACATGGCCATGCAGTTGAAGAGATCCGCGCCCAGTTCCGCCATCTTGCTGGCCACCTCTTCGATATGATGATCATTAATGCCCGGGATGGCAATGGTGTTGATCTTGACGGTGATGCCGTGCTCCTTGAGTTTGGTGATGGCTTTGAGCTGCCGGGCCAGGATCAGTTCCGCCGCCTGGATGCCGCGGTAGACCACGTTGCCGTCCCGCACCCAGCCGTAAATGTTTTTGATCACGTCCGGGTCAACGCCGTTCACCGTTACCGTGACGTGGGAGACGTCAAGCTCGGCCAGGGCCTCCACGTGGGGGGCCAGGTTCATGCCGTTGCTGGCCAGGCAGAGAAGCATCTGCGGGTATTTGTTGCGGATCAGCCGCATGGTCTCCAGGGTTTCCTCGGCATTGGCAAAGGGGTCGCCTGGTCCGGCGATGCCGGCCACGGTGATGCGGGGCTCGCGCTCCAGCACTCTGTCCATGTAGGTGAGGGCCTGCTGCGGGGTGAGGATGGTGCTGGTGACGCCCGGCCGCGATTCGTTGACACAGTCATATTTGCGGTTGCAGTAATTGCATTTGATATTGCATTTCGGGGCAACCGGCAGATGAACCCGGCCGAACTGGCCCTTGACCTCGGCATTGAAACAGGGGTGATGACTGTAGTCTTTTTTCATGACAAACTCCGGATTGGGTTATTGGGTTACTTGGTTGCTTGGGTTACTTGGTTGCTTGGGTTTATTGGGTTTATTGGGTTGCTTGAGTTACTCGGGTTACTAGGGTTACTCGGGTTACTAGGGTTGCTAGGGTTGCTCGGGTTACTCGGGTTACTAGGGTTGCTTGGGTTAACCCAACAAACCCAACAAACTCAATAAACCCAACAAACTCAATAAACCCAACCAACCCAACCAACCCAACCAACTCCCACACTCACATATAGCTGTAGCCGACAGGCGAATCGCTCTGTTTTTTCTCGATCAGGCTGTTGATCACCAGGTCAAAGAGCTGCTGGGCTCCGCGGTAACCGAGATGCAGGATGCGCTGGCCGCCGACCCGGTCATGGATGGGGAAACCCACCCGGATGAGCGGGATGTTCAGTTTGCGGGCCAGGGGATAGCCCTTGCTGTGGCCGACCAGCAGGTCCGGGCCGAGGTTTTCCGCCTCTTCGGCGATATCAAAAAAATCCATGCCCTCGTAGACCTTGGGCTGCTCGGGCAAAACGCCTGCGGTCGCCGCGGCAATGGCGGAGGCCATGGAGCCGCTGCGGCCGCCGCTGGCGCAGAGGATGGGGGTCACGCCGATTTCCGCCAGAAAGGCGGTAAGGCCCACCACCATATCCTCTTCGCCGTAGATGATGGCCTTTTTGCCGAAGCCGTACTTGTGGCCGTCCACATAGGCGTCCACCAGCCGGCCCCGTTCGCCCTGATACTTGGCCGGGGTGGGGCGTCCGCTGAGGGTTTCGAGTACGGCAAAGAAACGGTCGGTCTCGCTGATACCGATGGGCAGGCCCAGCCGGTGACTGGCGGCGCCGAATTTTTCCGCCAGAAGGGTTGCCCCGGTTCTGGTCTTGCCCAGGGTGCGGCCGAACTCGATGGTAGCCCTGGCCCCGCCCATCCGGCGGATGCTTGCCAGCGGGGTGCCGCCGCCGGGGATCTTTTCGTACTCAAGCAGGGCCGGGCCGTCCAGGGTGGTCGACAGGTCGGGCAGCATGGTGGCCGGGATGCCGAAATCAGCCATGATCTCGGCCAGGTAGCGGTAGTCGGCGGACGAGACAAAGCCTGGCAGCAGGTTGACCGTATCGTTGGTCACCGCCGGCCCCTGGGCCAGCTGATCAATGGCGGCGGTCACCGCGGCATGAAAGCCCTCCATGTGGGTGCCGCTATAGCTCGGGGTGGAGACATGCACCAGCAGCGGCCGGTTTGTTGCGCTCGTTTCCCGTTCATATTCCTTGACGATCATCGGCACGTCATCGCCGATGGTCTCGGTGAGGCAGGTGGTGGCAATGCCGATCATCTGCGGCTGGTATTTCCTGGTGACATTGGTCAGGCCGAGCTTCAAATTGGCCGCCCCGCCGTAGACCGCATGCTTTTCGCTGAGCGATGAGGAGGCGATGTCAATGGGCTCGTTGAAATGGCTGATGATGTAGCGCCGCATATAGGTGGCGCAGCCTTGGGAGCCGTGCAGATAGGGGACGGTGCCTTCCATGCCGCGGAAGGCCAGGGAGGCGCCCAGGGGCTTGCACAGTTTGCAGGCATTGGTGGTTGATATGTAATTGGGCATTTTCGTCATGGGGTTTTCCTCTTTTGCAGACGTTTCAATGTTCAAGCGTTTCAACATTCAAGCGATCAAACGTTTGAGCACTGCAACGGTTGAACGCTGAAACGTTATAACGCTTGATCGTTTCCCTTTTCCTTGCGGGGCACGAATTTCCATACCGGGCTCATCACCGAGGAGTAGACCTCCCGGGCGAAGTTGAGCATGCCGGCAAAGCCTGCCAGGGCCTCCTTACGTTCATGGTTGTGGTCGCAGAAGCCCACGCCCAGCTTGTAGGCGATGGGCCGTTCCTTGACCCCGCCGACAAAGACATCCACCTCCTTCTCCTTGAGAAAGGAGGTCAGCTCCAGGGGATTGGAGTCATCGACGATAATGGTGCCCGGATCGGTGATCTGGGCCAGCTCCTCATAATCCTCTTTCGTGCCGGTCTGGGAGCCGACCATCACCACGTTCATGCCGATCAGCCGAAAGGCCTTGACCAGGGAAAAGGCCTTAAACGAGCCGCCCACGTAAATGGCCGCCTTTTTGCCGGTCAGCGCCTTTTTGTAGCGCTGCAGCTCGGGCTGGATTTTCTGCACCTCCTCCTTGATCAGCTCGCTGGTGCGGGCCAGCATCTCCGGGTCTTTAAAGAAGCGGGCCACATCGTAGAGGGCCTCGGACATGTCCTCGATGCCGAAATAGGAGACGCGGATGGAGGGGGTGCCGTATTTCTCTTCCATCATGTTGGCCAGATCCATGGTGGCCCCGGAGCACTGCACCACATTCAAGGCCGCGCCGTGGGCCCGGCGGATGTCGTCAATACGGCCGTCGCCGGTGATGTTGGCCACCACCTGAACGCCCATGCGCCGGAAATATTCGCGCACCATCCAGATCTCGCCGGCCAGGTTGAAGTCGCCCAGGATATTGATGCTGTATTTGCTGATGCCGGTGGTGTCGCCGGTGCCGATCAGGCGGAACATGGCATTGCAGGCCGCCTTGTAGCCGGAGCGCTTGTTGCCCTTGAATCCTTCGGACTGTACGGGAATGACCGGGATGCCTTTCTGTTCTGTCACCCGGCGGCAGACCGCCTCCAGATCGTCGCCGATGATGCCGACGATGCAGGTGGAATAGACAAAGGCCGCCTTGGGGCTGTGCCGGTCGATGAGCTCATGCAGGGCGGCTTCGAGTTTCTTTTCGCCGCCGAAAATAACGTCCCGCTCCTGCAGGTCGGTGGAAAAACTCAGGCGATGCAGCTCCGGGCCGGAGGAGAGCGCGCCGCGGATGTCCCAGGTGTAGACGGCGCAGCCGATGGGACCATGCACCAGATGCAGGGCGTCGGCAATGGGATAGAGCACCACCCGCGAGCCGCAGAAGACACAGGCCCGCTGGCTGACCGCGCCGGCCAGGCTGTCCTTGTTGCAGGTAATTTCAAAGGGTTTTTCCCCCTTGCGGTAGATCTGCGTTTCTCTTGCTGCTAAGGCGATTTCTTCCATAGTGGTCCCATGTAAAATGACGGAAAGGCGAGTATGCCGGAGTGGCTGTTTGTGCTGTTTGATCACTGTTTTAGCAACGGGTGTGCCATGGGAAATACTGAAGTGAAAAGCGCGTGATTCTACTGTGTTAGGCGTTGAGGTGGGCCTGCCTGGCTTGGGCGCGGCCTGACGCAGGCCCCGACATTTGTCGGAAAGGTTACAAAAATGAAGAAGGGGGACAATTTTGTCGAGGTGTAGGGGGGGGAGAGAAAAATATCCAGGTCTGGCTGGACTCGCTCCAGGATCAGCCGGGATGACGGAATGTGGCTCTCCGGCTTTTTACGAGTGCATCATCGCTTTGTGGGAGAACAAAATGATGCCGGAGTAAAATTACTTCGTAATAAATTATTTACGTAATACTAAATTTTAGAGTATAAAGTTAAATATGATTAACCAAGATGTAAATCAAGAATCATTGCTGCAACAGCTTGGCGAGCGGCTGAAGGAAGCGCGGCTGGCCCGCAACGAGAGCCAGGAGCTGTTCGCGCAACGGCTTGGCATTACCCGGCAGTCTTACAGCAAGATGGAAAAAGGCTCCCCGCAAACGCCGATCGGCAACTGGCTTGCCGCAAGCAGTATTCTCGGCAGGCTGCGCAGCTGGCAGGATGTGCTTGCCGAACAGCAAGATCTGTTTGCCCAATTCGAGAAAAAAAGCGGCCAGAGGCTGCGGGCTGGCGGCAGGCGCAAAGGAAAGCGATGATCAGAAAACTCAACGTCTGGTTGACCTTGCCGACGGGAGAAATCATCAAAACAGGGGAATTGGCGGTAAAAGATCCCGATGCCAGGGGGGCTTTGGCGGGGCAATTCCGGTACGTGCGGGAATATCTGGAGGAGCCGCGAGCCTTTCCACTCGATCCGTTGCATCTGCCGCTGGTCGCAGGATCAGGTGATGCGGACCGGCCACAGGCCGGGGTCCACGGCGTCTTTGAAGACAGCCTGCCCGATGACTGGGGGCGAAAACTTATGGCCCGCCGTTATAGACTTGGACGGGCCGAACAGCGCGTGCCGCACCTTTTACGCTTGCTGGGCGGGCAGGGAATGGGCGCTTTGCTCTATGCGGAAAGAGGAAAGCCTCCGCCGTCGTCAGCCGGGGTTTCCTGTCGTCACCTGGCAGAACTTGCTCATCAGGCGGAAAAGTTTGAGCAGGCCCCCGCTGCCATGGCTGACGAAGAACTTGCCATGTTATTCCAGGCGGGCAGCTCTGCTGGCGGGGCGAGGCCCAAAGCGCTCGTTATTGACGAAAAAGGGGCATATCTGGCGAAATTTGCCAGCAGCAGGGACCAACTGGACGTGGTAAGCCTGGAAGCCGCCGCCATGGAGTTGGCGCGGCGGGCGGGAATAGATACGGCCGAGACCAGCCTTTTGACCTTGGGCGCCCGCAGGTGTCTGTTGGTGAAACGGTTTGACATCAATGCGGCGGGCGGGCGCAACCACCTGATCAGCATGCAGTCGCTGCTGAAAGCCGATGGCTATTACAATGCCGGCTACCGGGATCTGGCGGAGGTGATAAGGCATGTTTCAACAACTCCGCAACGGGATCTGCGCATGCTCTACAGGCAGATGGTATTCAACGTGATGATCGGTAACACCGATGACCATCTCAAAAATTTCTGCATGCTGCACGATGACGAGGGCTGGAGGCTGAGCCCGGCCTTTGACCTGATTCCGAACATCGGCTTCAATCAGGAACATGTGCTGCGCATCGGGCTGGATAACCGGCCGCCGGATCTCGGCACTATCCTGGCCGAGGCCAGGTATTTTGGCATAAAGCGCCGTCAGCAGGCCCTGGATATTGCAATTAAAGTTTATGAGGTTGTCGCGGAGCGGGATGCAGTTTTCACAGCCTGCGAGGTGCCGGAGAAAGATGCCGAGGCTGTCGGCATTGATATCAAACAGCGGATGAGGAAAATAGCCCCCGAATAGAGGCGGCAACTGCGTATGAATGCGTGCTTGCGCCAGGGTGAGGGGGGAAGATTCAGTTATTACCGTAAATCGCACGGATTATGAAAGTGCAGCAGGGGAGTGCCGTTTTTAACGTGAAGGAGACCATGCCATGACCAGACCTTTCGCTTGATCATTGCGCGGATAGAGGGTATTTACTGCAAAAATCGGTTGGCAGCCGAGCATTTTTTTTGCTGGAGGGAATTTAGGGGCCGTTGCGAAATAACTATAAGGTCTTTAATCATTAATCATTTAGTTACGGCCTCGTATGCCGTTCACGATAACGCGATGTTGCAGTTCTTTTTTTACAACGGCTTACCTTGTGTCCATTGGGGGGGAAGCGTAATTATGGATAACCGATTTTTCGCAAAGCCTGTCCTCAACTCCCCCTATGCCTATCCGGTCCGGCACTGGGAGCTTGACGATCAGGGCCAGCCAACGCAAAAGATTGTTGAGAACCGCCGGCCCGCCAAGTTTATCACCCCGATTCCCAAACCAAGAAAGCGGCAGGGCAAGGCAATCCAGCAAAGCCTTTTTGCCGTGCATGATTTGACATCCCAAACCCAGCAGTACGACCCCACCTCAATCATCAATGAACTTCGCAGGCATGTCGACCAGTGGCGGAGCCGGCAGAACCCCGGTGACTGGCAGGTAACCCCTGAAACCGCTCGTCTGCTCCAGCACTGGCGGCACCACCGTTTCAGCTCAATAAGGCCGTTCTTCTGTCAGGTCGAGGCGGTTGAAACCGCCATCTGGTTGACCGAGGTGGCGCCAAAAATCGGCAAGGGCGGCACCCGTTTTATCGAGCACCTGGCCAGCGCCAACCACGATGCCAATCCCGAATTGATGCGCCTGGCCCTGAAACTTGCTACCGGCGCGGGCAAAACCACGGTCATGGCCATGCTGATCGCCTGGCAGACCATCAACGCCGTGCGCCGCCCCGCCAGCAAAAAGTTCAGCCGCGGCTTTCTGATCGTCACCCCCGGCATTACCATCCGTGACCGTTTGCGCGTTTTGCAGCCCAATGATCCGGACAGCTATTACCAGAGCCGGGAGCTGATTCCCCACGATATGTTGGGAGATCTGGAGCGAGCCAAGATCGTCATCACCAATTACCACGCCTTTAAGCTCCGGGAGAGGCTGGAGCTTTCCAAGGGGGGCAGATTACTGCTGCAGGGGCGCGGCGGAGAAGAGCTGCATACCCTGGAAACCGAGGGTCAGATGCTCCAGCGGGTGATGCCGGACCTGATGGGCATGAAAAACATTATTGCCATCAATGACGAGGCCCATCACTGCTACCGGGAAAAGCCGGGTGACGAGGAAGAGGAAAAGCTGAAAGGCGATGAACGCAAAGAGGCGGAAAAGAACAACGAGGCCGCCCGCCTCTGGATTTCCGGACTTGAAATCGTCAACCGCAAACTCGGCCTGAGTCGGGTCCTCGATCTGTCGGCCACCCCGTTTTTTCTCAGTGGCTCCGGTTATGCCGAGGGCACCCTCTTTCCCTGGACCATGTGCGATTTTTCCCTCATGGATGCCATCGAATGCGGCATCGTCAAACTGCCTCGGGTGCCGGTGGCCCAGAACCTGCCCGGCGATGAAATGCCCATGTTCCGCAATCTCTGGGAGCATATTCGCAAGGATATGCCCAAAAAAGGGCGCGGCAAGGCGAAAGATCTTGATCCCCTTAGTTTGCCGGTCAGGTTGCAAACCGCTTTGGAGGCACTTTACGGTCATTACGAAAAAACCTTCCAGCTCTGGCAGCAGGAAGGAATTTCGGTGCCGCCCTGTTTCATCGTGGTCTGCCAGAATACCTCAATCTCCATGCTGGTTTATAAGTTTATTTCCGGTTTCCATCGAGAGAATGAAGACGGTACCAGCACCCTGGAAAACGGCCGGCTGGCACTGTTTCGCAACTTCGATGACCACGGCAACCAACTGGGGCGGCCCCGCACCCTGTTGATTGACAGCGAGCAGCTTGAATCAGGGGATGCCCTGGACAGCAATTTCCGCAAAATGGCAGCCGACGAAATTGACCGCTTCCGGCGCGAGATCGTCGAGCGCACCGGCGACCTCCGTCAGGCCGAGAACCTTACCGATCAGGACCTGTTGCGCGAGGTCATGAACACCGTGGGCAAAGAGGGGCGCCTGGGTGAATCGATCCGCTGCGTGGTCTCGGTCTCCATGCTCACCGAGGGTTGGGACGCCAACACCGTCACCCATGTCCTCGGGGTGCGCGCTTTCGGCACCCAGCTGCTCTGCGAGCAGGTCATCGGCCGGGCACTGCGCCGTCAGTCCTATGACCTGAACGAGGAGGATCTGTTCAATGTTGAATATGCCGATGTGCTGGGCATTCCCTTTGACTTCACCGCCAAGCCGGTGGTGGCCCCTCCCCAGCCGCCCCGGGAAACGGTGCAGGTCAAGGCGGTGCGCCCGGATCGCGACCACCTGGAAATCCGCTTCCCCAGGGTGGCTGGCTACCGGGTGGAACTGCCGGAAGAACGGCTGAGCGCCGAGTTCAACGACGATTCCGTGCTGGAGCTTTCTCCGGATATTGTCGGACCCTCCATCACCAGGAATGCCGGTATTATCGGCGAGGCTGTCGATCTGAGCCTGAAGCATCTCGAAGACATGCGCCGTTCCACCCTGCTGTTTCATCTCACCCAGCGTTTGCTTTATACCAAATGGCGCGACCCAGGCGAGGAACCCAAACTTCACCTCTTCGGCCAGTTGAAACGAATCACCAAACAGTGGCTCGATACCTGTCTGGTCTGCAAGGGGAGCACCTATCCGGCCCAGCTCATGTATCAGGAACTGGCGGACATGGCCTGCGAGCGCATCACGGCCGCCATCACCAGGGCGGAACAAGGCAACCGGCCCATCAAGGCGGTGCTCGATCCCTACAATCCGGCCGGCTCCACCAGCCACGTCAACTTCAACACCTCCAGGAAAGACCGCTGGCAGACGGACGCCCGTGCTTGTCACGTCAACTGGGTGGTGCTGGACAGCGACTGGGAGGCGGAGTTCTGCCGGGTGGCCGAGTCGCATCCCAAGGTCAAGGCCTACGTCAAGAACCACAACCTCGGTCTGGAGGTGCCGTACCGCTACGGCTCGGAAACGCGTACCTATATTCCTGATTTCATTGTAATGGTGGATGATGGGCAAGAAGACCCTCTCCACCTCATCGTTGAGATCAAGGGCTACCGCCGTGAGGACGCCAAGGAAAAAAAGTCCACCATGGATACTTACTGGGTGCCGGGGGTAAACAACCTGGAGCACTATGGCCGCTGGGCCTTTGCCGAGTTCACCGAGGTCTACCGGATTGAGACGGATTTCGAGGCCAGGGTGGAATCGGAGTTCAACCGGATGCTTGCGGGTGTCACCGATATTGAAAAGTGAGAAAAGAAAAAATCAACATCAAGTGGGGGACAACTTGTCCCCCACTTGATGAATCAGTAGTTACTGATATTCTTCTGTGAACTGTCGACAAATTGTCGGTGTTTGCAAATAAAATTATTAAGGCGTGAACCATGAAAACAGACATTATCATTACCCTCACAGCGACCTTTGAGGCTAACGCCCAGCTGACCGAAGGCGGCATCGAGTTTTGGCTTGCCCGTGATCTCCAGCATCTTTTGGGCTATACGAAATGGGACAATTTCCTGAATGTCGTTTCCAAGGCAAAAACTGCCTGCGAAGTCTCAGGGCACGAGGTATCCGATCATTTTGCCGACGTCGGCAAAACGATAGCCATGCCGAAGGGGGCGGAGAAAGAAGTTCCCGACATCATGCTCACCCGCTACGCCTGCTATCTGATCGCCCAGAACGGCGACCCCAAGAAGCAGGAGATCGCCTTTGCGCAAACCTATTTCGCCATCCAGACCCGCAAGGCAGAGCTTATCGAACAACGCCTGCTGGAAGCCGAACGGGTGTCCGCCCGCAAGAAACTATCGGCCACGGAGAAAGAACTGTCAGATGTCATCTACGAGCAGACCGGCGGCAACCAGAATTTCGCCCTTATCCGCAGCAAAGGCGACCAGGCCCTTTTCGGCAAACCGACCCAGGCCATGAAGGCGCAGTGGAAAGTGCCGGATAACCGCCCTCTGGCCGACTTCGCTCCCACCATTATCCTGAAGGCCAAGGATTTTGCGACCGAGATCACTATTTTTAATGCCAGACAGCACCAGATGACCACCGAAGTCGCAATCTCGCAAGAACATATCACCAACAACCAGGCCGTCAGGAACACCCTCATTGAACGTGGTATTCGCCCCGAACACTTACCTGCGGCCGAGGATGTAAAAAAAGTGGAACGCCGCATTGCCTCGGAAGACAAGAAGGCCCTGAAAAATCCAGACGGATTGGACGTATAGAAAAAGAGTTCGCCATGACCCAAAAAACCACAGAAAAACTCACCGTCGATTCAATCACCCACGACGAGGCAACCCGCAAAAATATCCCCACGGCCGAGCATCAGTCGATCATGCACGAGGCCGACAAGAGTTCGGTGCGGGTGACCTACGAGCGGCGCAAACGCGATCTCGACCCGAAGGGTTGGCCAATTGGGGCTCTAAATGTTTTCCGTAATGGTTAAAAAAGTTATCTTCTTTTGTGGAGAGTTATCAATGAAATTTTGGGTTGGTGTCACAGACAATCAGTGGTTCGAATACCTTTCAGATTTACAGCCGGAGGAGGTGAATTTTTGGCAACCAAGTGCGACACCACCATTCTCTGGCGCGCCGATTGGTCTTCCATTTCTCTTTTAAGTTAAAGCGACCTAATAATCATATTGCTGGTGGAGGTTTTTTTGTAACTTACAGCAAATTACCGTTGAGCCTCGCATGGGAAATATTTGGTACCAAAAATGGTTGCAGTTCGCTTGATGAACTCCGTAATCTTATAAGTCCTTTAATATCAAAAAAACGGAATGATGGCGAGATTGGGTGTACTGTGTTGGCAAATCCGTTTTTTTTTAACAAGAGTCAGTGGCTCGCGGATCCGCCCGGTTGGGCTTCATCTATCGTGAGAGGAAAGATGTATGAAACTACTGAGTATGCCGGAAACAAGATCTGGAATGATATTCAACTTCGAATGTCGGCGCCGGTTGATTTTACGAAAGTGAACGAGGTGGGGGTGAACATAACAGCAGAGCCTGGAATGAAGTATGGTGCCCCAGTTACAGTTAGGCCCAGGATTGGACAATCTTCATTCCGTCTCTTGGTGACAGAAGCTTATCAGCGTCGTTGTGCTATCACTGGAGAAAAAACCTTGATAGCGTTGGAAGCGGCACACATTGTTCCTTATTCCGGCGCAGGCGAGCATAATATTCGTAATGGCATTCTGCTTCGGGCAGACTTTCATCGACTATTTGACGTAGGTTTGGTCAGTGTCACACCTGATCTCAAAATACGCGTCAGTCCACGCATCCGCGAGGAATGGTTCAATGGCAAGGTTTACTATCGTCTTGATGACAAACCTTTGTCTGTCGTGCCAGTCAATCCGTCAATGCGCCCTGACCCTGCCTTGCTAGACTGGCATTTCAAGAATCGATTCCAGGCATGAGGTGCTGACATGATTTCGCATAATTTACTCAATTCATTACTCGAATTCAGGCATGAAAGGAACTGGGAACAGTTTCATACTGTCAGAAATCTCAGTGCAGCTCTGTGCGTTGAGGCTGCTGAACTGCTTGACTATTTTCGTTGGGCCCGTGACTCTGATATTGAATCTATAATAAAAGAACACAAAGCTGAAATTGAGTCAGAACTGGCTGATGTAATTATACTCCTTTCATACATGTGTCATGATCTTGGCCTTTCAATTGAAGATGCCGTTAGCAAGAAATTAAATGTAAATCGTGCTAACTATCCAGTTGAAAAGGCAAAAGGGATTTTTACCAAGTATGATAAGCTTTGATAATGAGTTCCGAAGGCATCGCCTGCTGGTTCATCGATACCGACTACAACGAAGAAAGCTTCTTTGTCCGCCACGCATACTTCCTGGGAGCCAACGACCCCTACAAGGCGCTCAAAACAACCCTCAAGGCGGAGATCAACGAAGAAGCCTGGGCCACTCTGAACAGCGACACCTCCCGCCCTTTCGACAAACCGGAGACCGGGCGGATTGCGGTGAAGGTAATCAACCACCTGGGCGATGAAGTGATGAAGGTGTTTCGGGTGTGAGGGGAGCCCCTCGCGGTTGCGGTGATAAGAGATGGCAGGTTCAGCCGTTATGAGCGACATCAGGAAAATGGAGGGAAACCCTGAATGATTACCAGATTGACCTTACGCAATTTTAAAAGTGTACAGGAACAAGTATACGACTTTACCCAATTCGACTTACTGGTTGGCCGGAATAACTGCGGCAAGAGTACGGTATTACAGGCTCTGGCTATCTGGCAATTCTGTGTGGACGAGTTCCATCGCACCAAGCGGACCGGCACCAAGGGTATTCAGATCGTGCTTCCTAACTTTACTGCCTTGCCGCTGCCTGAGTTTAACTTGTTGTGGAAAAATCGAACTGATCGTCATTGGCCTGTGGTCAATGGCCGGAAAAAACAGGAATATATCCTGATTAGTATTCAGGTGGAGTGGCAGCGGCAGGAGGGAAAGATTGGCTCTTTTGGGGTAGATTTGCGGTATCATTCACCTCAGACTATTTATGCCATCCCCAGTGCGGGCTGGGCTAAATTCCGCGAATGCGAAGAGCTGGGAGATCTGCCAAAAATCGCATATGTGCCACCATTTTCAGGTCTTGATCCAACCGAAAAATGGCTGGATGTCTCACCTATCCGCCAGCAGATCGGCAAGGGGCAGCCTGGGAGTGTGCTGCGCAATCTGCTTTTGAGGGTATGTCCGCAACCTGCTCCTGATGCTGGTGGACGTATACCTAAAGAATACCATTCTTCTGATGATTGGAAAGAGGTGGAAGCTGTCATTCACCGTTGGTTTTCGGTTCAGATTCGGAAGCCTCAATACGTCTCGGCCAAGGACGTTTATATAACTGTCGAATACCATCAAAAAGATAAAAATTTCGACATCATCGCCGGGGGAAGCGGTTTTCATCAGGTTTTGACTTTGCTTGCTTTCTTGCATGGTTACCAGCCCACAACCATCCTTCTTGATGAGCCTGATGCTCATCTGCATGTCAATCTGCAACGTGAAGTTCTCGATTATTTCAAACGTAAGTCGATTGAAAAGGGTATCCAGTTTCTCGTTGCCACCCACGCTGAAGAGTTCGTGCGGGGGGTTGACGCCACGCAGGTTGTTTCTTTGCTGCGCCAAGAGCCGACACGAATTCAGTCGAAACCTGCTGTTTTGCGCGCCATGGCCGATGTTCCGAATGAGGAACTCTCCAGACTGATGT
This sequence comes from Desulfurivibrio sp., assembly GCA_003605035.1. Lineage (GTDB taxonomy): Bacteria > Desulfobacterota > Desulfobulbia > Desulfobulbales > SURF-16 > SURF-16. The sequence continues at coordinate 3,817 of QZKJ01000027.1, read as the reverse complement.
CTTCCCCTTATATTGTCTATGTGGAGGGAGAAACCGACGAGCGTATTCTAAGGGCCTGGGCAAAGCAATGTGGAGCCGAAATCGCAATGGAGGCAGTCTGCTTTAAGGCCATGGATGGTGGCGGAAAGGAGAATATGAAAGAAAGGGCAGATCAGCATTTCGCTGCCTTAAAAGAGATCATCCCTAATGTAGTACGGCTGATGCTTTTCGATTATGACAGCTCCGACGAAGCGTTCCATCCACCACCTGATAATCCGACCTTGTTTGAATGGAAGCGCAAAAACATAGAAAACTATCTTCTTGTGCCCGATGCCTGGAAACGTGCAGCATTGTGCCTGATGAAGTGCGGCAAGGATAACTTATTCGCCTATCCGGTTTTGCAACGTATTGACAGTTTTTTTGCTGAACAGAATCTGACTTTGCCACCTGGCAAAACCTGGCGAAATGTCTCGGCAGAAATTTTTAGCGTGGTGGATGGCAAGCGTCTTTTGTTTGAAAAAAATGATTCGCTTTTTCATCATCTGCGGAATGGATCACCTTCTTTACAACTCCTGCGAGAAGAGGTGGCGATGGTCATGACCGTTGATGAATTGCATGAAGATGTGCACCAATTTGTCGCAAAACTGATAGCACTCGTGGCTTCACATCAATGAACTTCCGTATCGCCGATACCTTCACCGACAGCCTGGCCAAACTCACCGGCGAAGAGCAGAAGGCGGTCAAGACCACGGCCTTTGACCTGCAATTGAACCCGGCCAGTCCGGGCATGAGTTTTCACAAACTTGACAACGCCAGGGACAAGAATTTCTGGTCGGTGCGGGTCAGCAGTGATCTGCGCATGATTGTTCATAAAACCTATGACAGTCTGCTGCTCTGCTATGTCGATCATCATGACAAGGCCTACCAGTGGGCGGAACGGCGCAAACTGGAAACCCATCCCAGCACCGGGGCGGCCCAGCTGGTGGAGGTCCGGGAGTCGGTGCAGGAGATCATCATCCCCGTTTATGTGGAGGCGGCGGAGCCGAAGCCGCCATTGTTTGCCCACATGTCCGACGATAACCTGCTGAGCTATGGAGTGCCGGCGGACTGGCTGGCGGATGTCCGGCGGGCAGACGAGGATTCGCTTCTGGGTCTGGCCGATCATCTTCCTGCCGAAGCGGCCGAGGCCCTGCTCGACCTGGCCACCGGGGTAACGCCGCAACCGGTTCAACCGGCTGCCGCAGGCGGCAGTCCCTTCGACCACCCCGACGCTCGGCGTCGTTTCCGGGTGATGAGCGATGTCGAGGAACTGGAGCGCGCCCTGGATTATCCGTGGGAAAAATGGACCATCTTTCTCCATCCTGCCCAGCGCCAACTGGTGGAGCGCGATTATGGCGGCCCGGTCCGGGTTTCCGGTTCAGCCGGGACCGGCAAGACCATTGTCGCCCTGCATCGGGCCGTATTTCTGGCCCGCGCCAATCCTGCAAGCAGGGTGCTGCTCACCACCTTTTCCGAGCCTCTTGCCAATGCCCTGCGCACGAAACTGTTTCGGCTGATCGGCAATGAACCCCGGCTGGGTGAACGGCTGGATGTCCACTCCATGGATGCCATCGGGTAGCGGCTCTATGGCCTGCACTTCGGCCGGGCGAAGATTGCCGACCGGAAGGTGCTGCGCAATCTGCTGGCTGAGGCATCGGCCGGGGTCGAGGGACATAAATTCAGCCCGCATTTTCTGCAAACCGAATGGGAGCTGATCGTTGACGCCTGGCAGCTGGAAACGTGGGAGGCATATCGTGATGTGCCTCGACTGGGACGGAAAACCCGACTGTCGGAACAGCAGCGGCAGTTGCTGTGGGCGATATTTGACCAGGTCCGATCACGGTTGCAGTCTGACGGTCTCATGACCACTGCGGCAATGTTCGGCAAACTGACGGCCCGGTTGATCGAAATTGCGCGATCTCCGTTTGATTTCTGCGTGGTGGACGAGGCCCAGGATATCAATGTCCCCCAGCTCCGTTTTCTTGCCTCCCTGGCTGGTGGCCGGCCCAACAGTTTATTTTTCGCCGGTGACCTCGGGCAGCGGATATTTCAACAGCCCTTTTCCTGGAAGGGGCTCGGGATCGATATCCGCGGCCGCTCCCGCACCCTGAAGATCAATTATCGCACCTCCCATCAGATCAGGAGGCAGGCAGACCGGTTGCTGGCTCCGGAATTGTCCGATGTGGACGGTATTACCGAAGAACGGCGGGGCACCATTTCGGTGTTCAACGGCCCAGGCCCGATTATCAGAGAGTTGGTGAGTAGAGATGAGGAGGCACGGTTCGTCGGCCAATGGTTGCAGGAGAGGATGGCCGAGGGAATCATGCCGCATGAGGTGGGGGTGTTCGTACGTTCGGATGCGGAACTGGACAGAGCCGGGAGTGCCGTGGCGCACTCGGCTTTTCCCTGTAAAATCATTGATGATACCATTGAAACGACAATGGGGTTCATTTCGGTTTGCACCATGCACCTGGCCAAGGGGCTGGAGTTTCGTGCCGTGGTTGTCATGGCCTGTGACGATGAAATCATTCCGCTCCAGGCCCGGATTGAAGCGGTCACCGACAACGCGGATCTGGAAGATGTTTACAATACCGAGCGCCATTTGCTCTATGTCGCCTGCACCCGGGCAAGGGATCATCTGCTGGTGACGAGCGGCGATCTGCCATCGGAATTTCTCGATGATCTGCGGATGTGAAATGGCCGATTAAATTCGTTTAACACCTCTTCTCGGCATCAGTCTCATCAACTCACCAGCTCCTGCAGCTCAATCGCTAAACTGAGCATAGCCGGAATCTCCTCCATGGTTGGCGGCTGTCTGTGGTAGGTATCGAGGTCGCAGATTTCCTGATAGGCGTCAAGGGAGATGAGCCGGTCCTTGATCCCGCCCAGCCGGCCGGGAAAATGCTCCTCCATGGCTTCCGCCAGATCGCGCATGGTGTGGTTATAGGGCAGGTTGCCGCTCTGCATGAGGGCGCCCATCACCAGTTTTTCAATGGCCATGGCGATGACGTTGTACAGGATCTCGGCGGTAAAGGCGTGCCGCTGACCGGCAAAGGCGTTGCGGGCCGTGGTCAGGTATTGTTCCCCCTCGTGCAGGTACTCCTCCCAGCCCTTGATGGCATGGGACTTGATATCGCCAAAGCCGATCAAATCGGATCGGAAAGCAGTGGAAGCCATATCGCTGGTTTTTGAATGCACGGTGGTCATGGTTTACATCCTTTTCCTGCCGCCACTTCAGCGCGGCAGGCGTTTGCGCAGGCAGATCAGTTCCGTGGTCTGCCAGCCGAGTTTGCTGTAAAAATCCAGGGCCGGTCCGTTATTGCGGTCAGCCAGCAGCTGGAGCCGCCACACCCCCTGCTGCCCGGCCCAGGCCGCCAGGCTGTCCATCAGGCGCCGGCCGATGCCCCGGCCGTGCCAGTCCGGCAGGACCACCACATCCTCCACCAGCAGGGCGGGTCCGCCTTCCGCCGTGGACACGGTGAGCTGGCCGGAGCACATGCCGATGACCTGATCATCCGCCTCGGCCGCCAGAACGCAGGCCCGGTAGTTGTCCAGCATCATCTGCAGGCCCCGGCGCTGTCGCATTTCATCAAAAATAAAGTCCTCTTCGATGCTGAAGAGGATTTTCAGCAGGCCCGTGAGGCTGTCAATGTCTCCTGGCAGGGCCGGCCGGATGATCACCATGGACGCGGTCATGGTCGTGCTAGTGTTTAATTGCATAAATTAACGATAGTATTTTTAAGCTGACTGCCTTTGACTTCTCGTTTGCGCCACAAAAAAGGCTTTGCATTTTGCTGGT
>QZKJ01000058.1 GCA_003605035.1 Desulfurivibrio sp. | reverse complement strand
AATTGGAGATCAGCCTACCGGAAGTTTGAGAAATTTTCAATGAGATCCCTCGGCAATACTAACAGTTCCCGCAAATCCGTAACTTTAGACTATTCCTGATTCTTCGGGCGCGGACACTGGGCATTCCCACTTTTTTGCCAAACAATCTCCATGAACCCCCGTCGCTTCCTTCACAAAGTACCGGCCAGAATGGCAGAGTGGTTTGGCCCTGCAAAAGGCAGGCGTTCCACCCTCCTGACTCCGGCTCGCTGCAGCATGGCGGTGATCTGCCCAAAGGAATAGGAACGGCCGGTCCCATTGTTCAGCAACATATTGAGCGAGAAGAGGGCCGGAAACAGGGGCGCGGCCAGGGATTCCTCCAGAAAGAACTCATGAATCAGGATCCTGCCGCCCGGCGCGAGGGCGGCCGCGGTGCTGTCAATGATCCGCTGACACGCCTCGGGGCCGTTGCTGTGAAGGATCTGCGAAAGCCAGGCAACATCGTAGTCCTTGCCCAGGGGATCCCGGGTGAAATCACCGCTGATGAAGTCGATGCGGTCTCCCATGTTATAGCGTTTGACTGTCTTCATGGCAAAGGGACGGGTGGTTTCCCGATCAAAGATCGTGGCGGTGAGCCCCGGGTTTTTCTGACAGAAGAAGATGGCATAGGTGCCGGGACCACCGCCGAGATCCAGAAGACGCCTGCAGCCGGCAAGCGGCACCTGCTCAGCCACCCGCGGCGCGTTCTGCACGGCCAGGTTGAACATGCCCATGAGGAAGCTCTCCCGCTCCTTTTCCTCGCCATGGGAACGGCTCACCACCGCCTCGCCGGTCTTGATCGCGGTATCCAGTTGCGCCCAGGCATCGACCAGATGATGATGGTGCAGGATGATGTAGCCCAGGTAGTCGGGTGAACCCTTGACCAGCAGCTGTTTCCCTTCCATGGTATTGGCGTATCGGTCATTCTCCTTCACCAGCAGATCCATGGCGCTAAGTGCATTGAGCAACACCATGGTGCCCCGTTCATCGGTATCGATGCGGCCGGCAATCTCTTTCGCCGTACAAAAGCCATCGTTGATGACGGTGAAAATGTCGAGTTTGACCCCCGCATGGATGGCGCATGATTTCCAGTAAGCGCTGGATGTATCGAGGATCTGCCCTACTTTTTTCCCTGATGAATTGCTCATGGTATCTCCGTGCTATTTTGCTGAGGCATTCTGCTTGCCACTGTCACCGCATACCGCTGACCGTAAACCCAAGGAGCAAAAATGGCAATACGGGAAAACAATGCCTTCGCGAGAACGCTGACCGCTAACGCTTTAGTTCGCCGCTCTGGATACACATTCCCGCCCTGCCCGTTCTTGCCCCACTGAATGACTATTTTTCTTTATGCTATTAACAACTATTCCCATAAAGCCTATTGTATAAATAATAAAGGGAAATTACGCGAAATACAACATGGAGAACGATCATGAAAACCCTGATAATTACCCACGACACCTACGGCACGAAAGCGGAAGTTAATGCCAGAACAACTTACCTATCAGACTTCGGCGAGTGGATAGCCGAGGTGGACGCCACGGAGATCCGCAGCGCCTGCGATACGTTGTGCCGCGGCATCAAGAACTGCAGCTGCGAAGCTCTGCGCGGAGAAGCCGCCCAGGATGATGACGGAAAAGAATACAGCATCTTGGCGACTTAATAGTTATTCAATTTGCTGGGCGATGGCAACATGCTGAAATTAAGTAAATATTCTCATGTGACCCGAAGCTTGTTTTCAGAGAATTCAGGAATCAGGAGCCAGAATAAAACGCAATAAGGGACTGAAATCAATCATTATGTCTCCTGTCTCCTGAATTCACATGACTGAGATCAGCGCGGCAACTATGTCGCAAAAATACCGTTATTCCGACAAAATAGATCAAGCAAGAAAGTTGCGTATTTATTTCATCCTTTGGTTCACCATGTCGGCGATCCTGCCCGTTCGCCTTGTCCAGGCCGAGGAGGCCCGGCTGACGGTGGAGGAGGCGGTATGGACCAGCGGCATCAATGAGCAGAATCATGGCGCGGCATACAGCCAGACCGCCCCGGTCGGCCCCCTCTATCTCTGGATGAAGGTCAAGGGTTCGAACTGGGCATTGCAGTGGTAATGGGGACAGATTTATTTTCTCAGTCAATCTAAAGGGAATGAATAGGTATTGAATTGCGGATTGGGGGATTGCGGCGGGACCGGGGGAAACAGTCCGCTTGCCTACTGCAGGGTGCGGAAAAAGTTGAAGGTCTCCTGGCCGCGTTCCCTGCTTTTGCCGGCAAAGATCTTACGCAGCGCCGCTGTTTCCTTTTTATGCAGCGACACAAAGGAGAGATCTATCAGGGCGAAATCAAAGCCAGCCCCTTTTAATTCACCAAGCTGGGGCAGCAGCGAAAAGGGCTTGTCCGGCAGGGCCAGGGTCTGCCCCCAGCGGCGCACCAGCTCGAAGCGCTCGCCGCGCGGACTGAGGAAGATTTTATTGAACTGGAAAAAATCAGGCTGCAGCCGGGCGGTAAAGAGCGGCGGCCGGGCGAAGACCACCAGGCCGGCGCGACTCTTCTGCTTATGGGCGCATACCTGCTGCAGGGCCTCCCGGTCGGCCTCAATGGCAAGCAGCACCGTGGCAAGCCCCATGCCCCGCAGCAGGCCCACGGCCAGGGAATTGAGCACATTCAGGGTATAATCGCCGGCGAGTTCGAGTTTTGACGACGGGGGCCGTCCGCCGCCCGCCTCCGCCTTGCCGGAAAACAGCTGCAGCTGGCCGATATGGCCGATCATCCACTGGCGGAAGCCCTGGCCCACCAGCTCATTGACCGCCTGCCGGTAAAAGGGCACCTCGTCTTCCAGAATCACCGGCGGCAGCGCCCAGGTGATGGTTTTCAGCTGATGCTGCTGGGATTTTTTCTGCTGCTGCAGCTGCTTGAGGCTCTCCCGGTCCAGGGTCACCAGCAGCCGCTCCGGCCGCTCAAAGACCGCCTGGTTGAGCAGGCGCAGATCGCCGCCCTTGAGCCACACCGGCAGTATCTGCGGCCTGGTCTGCCTGCCGCCGGGGGTCACGCCCCGTCTGCCGCGGGAGGCCTGGCGCTGCGCCACGCTTGCCTGCCCCAGGGCCAGGGCCTTGAGTACGGCCGGCGCCCTGCCCTGCCTGACCGCCCTGTCAATCACCTTTTTAAACTGCGCCGGCGGCGTCAATCTGCCCTTGCGGGCCTCCATCTGCCGGCGGCTGCGCACATCCACCTTGTAGAGGGCGTCCCCGGCCTCGGCCTGCACGCCGGGCAGCAGCAGCGACACCGTCTCTCCCCTGGCGCCCCGCTCAACCACCCTGCCCTCCCGGCGGATCTCCCTGACGGTGAAGGAGGCGCGCTCACCGCTCTCTTCCTGATGCAGGCGCACCCGGTCGCCCGTCTCCACCGTCTCCTGCAGCAGCAGCGAGATCCGCCCAGCCTTTGTCCCGCTGGCCCGACCTAAAAAATGGCCGATGTTGCCGGTCTGAAACGGGGTGATGGCGTCAGCCGGCCGGGGGGAGGAGAAATAGCCGGCCGTGGGCCGGCGGCCCATGGCGTCATGGAGCAGGCCGCGCACCTCGGGCAGCACCTCGGCGACATTGTCGCCGGCATCAATCATCCTGCGGTAGGCCTTGACCACCGAGCCCACGTAGCTTGCGCTGCGCATGCGGCCCTCGATCTTGAAGGAAACCACCCCGGCTGCGGCAAGCCGGGGCAGCAGCTCGATGGCCTCCAGGTCATTCATGGAAAAAAAATAACCGGGCTGCTGGCCGGGCCCGGCGGCAGCCCAGCTGTAACGCCGGCGGCACGGCTGCACGCAGCGGCCCCGCAGCCCGCTCTTGCCGCCCAGGTAACTGGAAAAAAGACACAGACCGGAATAGCTGAAGCAGAGCGCGCCATGGACAAAGACCTCCAGCTCAATCGGGCACTCGGCATGGATCTTCTCCATCTCCGCAAGGGTCACCTCCCGGGCCAGCACCACCCGCTTAAAGCCCATGTCGGCAAACTGCCGCACCGCCAGGGAGTTGTGGGCCCCCATCAGGGTGCTGGCATGCAGGGTAAAGGAGGGGAAATATTTGCTGACCAGGGCGTAGAGGCCGAGATCCTGGATGATCAGGGCGTCGGGGGCGAGCTGTTCCAGAAGCGCCAGCAGTTCAACCAGCTGCGGGATCTCGTCTTCCTTGACCAGGCTGTTCATGGCCAGGTAGACCCTGACCCCGTTTTTGTGGCCGTAATCGATCATGGCGGCCAGCTCCTCCGGGGTGAAATTCCTGGCCAGGGCGCGGGCGTTCCAGGCCGGGGCGCCGATATACACGGCATCAGCCCCTTCTTCCACCGCCGTGGCAAAGACCTCGAGCGAGCCGGCCGGGGCGAGGAGTTCGGGTTTATTGACCAGAGCCCCCTTCATATTTCATCAACAGGCAGGATGAAGAAGAAGTTGTTGCCTTCTTCGGTCGCCTCGTAGCCTGCTTCGCCGCCATGCATCTCCACCACCTGCTTGACAAAGGTGAGCCCGTGGCCGGTGCCGCTCTGCCGGCCGCTGTTCTTGCCCCGGAAACCTTCGGTGTAGAGGGCTGCCACATCCTCGCAGTCCAGGTGGGGGCCGGTGGTGAATACATTGAATTTGATGCCGGACATGCCGATGCGGAAATAATCGGGCAGCACCGTGCGGCCATAGGCGATGGCCTTGCGGGGCCGGCCGGCATGGTCAATAATCTCTTCCGTGTATTTCACCGCATTGGAAAAGTAGTTGGCATAGACCTGGGACAGCAGGCCGATGTCAACCCGCAGGGGAATCTGCTCAGACGACATGTCAGTCGGCCGTTCAATGGTGATGCCCTGGGCCTCCAGCCTTCTGGCGAAATGTTCAAGCTGGGGGAGAATGATCTCCTTTTCCACGAAACATCGCTTGGAATGGAGCACCAGATGGCCCTTTTCAAAATGATCGCGCCGGAAAAGGCTCTCCAGGAACAGGCTGCAGTTGTTGTGATGCCTGAGCATCTCCTGGTGATAATCGATCAGGTCCTGGTGCAGGGCCGCTACCTTTTTTATGATATCCTCGCATGAGGTCCGGTCCATCTGGATGGCGTTTTTCATGTCCCGCATCTTCTTTTCAAGCTCTTCCACATCATGGATCTTGGTGCGGATGCGGTTGAAAAGATGTTTGAAGTACATGTTGGGGATAATGACATTATGCTCAATATCCATGACCAGATTGTTGATGAACTTGAGATGCTTGATATTCTGGATGGACATGCGGCGGTTATAGAGATTGAAGCCGATGCGGTTGGCGAACTTGCAGAGGAAAAACTGCTCCTGGGAGGTCAGGGCGTGGGGCGCCTCCACTTCCAGCATGCCCTGCAGCAGCTCCTTATCCTTGGGGTGTTCAGGGGCGTCGGGCATCATCTTGCTGATGATGGGCACCACAAAGGCGCCGTCAATGGCATACATCCTGTCACAGAGGACAATATGCTCCGGCGCCCCTGCCCCCGCTTCCTGCAGGCCCTGGCTGCTGTCGCAGACAAACTCCAGTTCACGGGTCGCCTCGTTGACCAGATAGAGTCTGGCCTGCACCCCCATGAACTCCTGCAGGACCGCCACGCTGATCTGATAAAACTCCTCCAGGGTATTGTACTCCTGAGCCAGATCGAAAAAGGTCTTGAGAATATCGTTCTGCACCTTGCTGAAATTATACCGCTCATAATCAGCCTTTTTCTGGGCAATACGTTTATTGATCTCTTCCAATCCCCGGCTCCTCTTGCTAAGCTCTTCCATGGCGTCAGAACATCAGTCGGATTCCAGCACAACCTCGTCTCTGCCGCCTTTTTCCTGGAGCATGACATCAACATGATCGGTGAGGTGTTCATGCACGTCAAGCCCTGAGTAATTGGGCTGAATCGGCAGCTCCCGGCCGCACTGGCGGTTGATCAGCACGGCCAGCTGGATGACCCGGGGCCGGCCCAGATCCATGATGGCGTCAAGGGCGGCGCGGATGGTCCGGCCGGTATAGAGCACATCATCCACCAGGATCAGGGTGCACTCTTCCACGGAAAAAGGGATCTCCGTCTTCTTGACGATGGGATTCTGGCTGACCAGACTCCAGTCATCCCGGTACAGGGTGATATCCAGATAACCCACCGGCAGCTCCAGCCCCTCATGCCCCCTGATGATCCTCTGCAACCGGTCGGCCAGGAATACCCCGCCGGTATGGATGCCGATCAGGGCCAGCTTCCTAGTGCCCCGGTTGTCCTCCATGATCTGCAGCGCCATCCTGGTCAGGGAACGTTCGATGTCCTGAGCCAGCATAATCGTTCTATTTTTTTTCGCCATCACAGTCACCTTGCTCTGTCAGCCCTTAACGCCAGAAGGCGTCGATGCCCTTTTCATGCACCAGGTTGATCGCTTCGGGATACGCCTCGCACTCCTGGTCAAACACCTTGTGGGCGATATCATCCGGGGTGTCGCCCTCAGCCAGCGGCACGCATTTCTGCACGATGATTGGCCCCTCGTCATACACCTCATTGGCAAAATGCACGGTGCAGCCGCTCACCTTCACCCCGCGCTGGTGCACGGCCCGGTGCACCTTCATGCCATAAAAACCGGGGCCGCAGAAGGAGGGGATGAGCGATGGATGGATATTGAGCACGTTGCGCTGCAGATGGGCCGACGGCTTGTAGAGTTTGAGAAAGCCGGCCAGCAGGATCAGCTCCGCCCCATGCTCGACGATCAGCCGGTTGATGGCAGCGTTGTCGGCGGCGTGAAAGGCGGGGTAGCCGTAGTTGCGGGCTTTCTGCAGACCAAGGGCGTCCGGGACGTTGGAGACGACCAGCACGATGCTGCCCTGCATGGCGCCGGCCGCGATCCGCTCATGGAAATTATCCAGGGTGCGGCCGCTGCCGGAAAGAAGAACTGCCATTTTCATGTGAACGCTCCTCAGGCAAAATGGGGATTCTTGTCAACATCCACCTGATCGAGCCAGGCGGAGATTGCCGTATCGTATCGGCTGGTCAGGGCAAAAACTTTAGCGCAGAGCCGGAAACGGGTCTTCAGGGTGGTGTTGCCGTGCGCCCTGATCTCGGCAATGACCGCGGGATAATCGGCAGGATCGACGATGACCGTCACATCCTGGAAGTTCTTGGCCGCGGCCCTGAGCATGGTCGGACCGCCGATATCGATATTTTCAATGGCATGGGCCAGGGTGCAGCCGGGGTCGGCTGTGGCCTTGTCAAAGGCATAGAGATTGACCGCCACGATATCGATGGCCTGCAGACCGTGCTCCTGCATCTGCCGCAGATGCTCCGGATTGGTCTTTTGCGCCAGAATGCCGCCGTGCACCTTGGGATGGAGGGTTTTTACCCGGCCGTCCAGCATCTCCGGGAAACCGGTGAACTCGGAGACATCCTTGACCTTGATGCCGCTGTCCCGCAGTTTTTTGGCCGTGCCGCCGGTGGAGAGAATCTCGATGCCCAGGCTGTCGAGTTCCCTGGCAAAACCTTCGATTCCTGATTTATCCGTCAGGCTGATCAGCGCCCTTTCCGCTTTTTTCATATCGTTCTCCCTTTGTTGAAATGGGTCATCAGGGGTTGCAGGGGCAGGCCTTGTGCCTGCCCGGAATAAGGGCGGGCACAAGCCCCCTACCCTCTTGCCCTATTCTTCTCACTCCTTACTCCTTACTCCTCACTTCCCTTGTCTTATGCCTTCTTGGTAAATTTGCGAATCAGCCGCCTGTCCCTTTTCCCCGGCCGTTTCGGCGGCGGAAAAGAGCGGCCCAGATTGAGCAGCCGCCGCTCGGTCCCCTGCAGCTCGCGGGCGGCCCGGCTCTCTTCCGTCTCTTCATAGAGGGTGCGAGCCACGGTGGCAGGACCCCGTTTCTCGGAGAGGGCCTGCACGATGACGACAAACTCCTCCTCATTTCTGACAATGCGCAACTCGTCGCCGATGGCCACGGCGCGGGCCGCCTTGACCCTGGCGCCGTTCACATGCACATGACCGCCGGTCACCGCCGCCGCCGCCAGGGTCCTGGTCTTGTAAAAACGGGCGGCCCACAGCCACTTGTCTATGCGCACCTTGTCATCGGTATCGGTCATTTCCATGCAAACCAGATAATTAAGGAAAATAATGAGTCAAATTACCACATTTTGTCCTGACTGCAAAGCACTTCAAGAGGCATGGTCGAGCAGTGATCCGGGGACCAGGCCCTGCCGGAAAACCGCCTGCTGCAAAAACCTGTTGGCGGTGCCGTTAAAAAAAGGTAAAAGGCTCACAAATGAAACTGAAAACCGTAGGCATCAAAAACATCCGCTACCCGGTGAAAATCCGGGAAAAATCGGGCGGGCTGCAGGACACCGTGGCCAGCATCATGCTGCAGGTGAACATGCCGCGGGATTACCGGGAAACCTGCGTCTCCACCTTTCTGGCCGTGCTGAACAAATACCAGGAGGAGATGAGCGTCGCCATCTTCTCCAAACTGCTGCGGGAGGTGCAGGACCGGCTGCAGGCCAACTCGGCCCACCTGGAGATGACCTTCCCCTATTTCCTGGAAAAAAAGGCCCCGGTGACCAGAACCTCCGGGCTCATGGAGTATACCTGCCGCTTTACCGGCGGCATCGGCGAGGGTGAGGACTTCATCCTGTCGGTCTGGGTGCCCAGCACCACCCTCTGCCCCTGCTCCAAGGAGATCAGCCGTTACGGCGCCCACAACCAGCGGGCGGAAATCAATCTCAACATCAAATCCAGGAGCTTCATCTGGGTGGAAGACCTGATCAGCCTGGTGGAATCCGGGGTGTCCTGCGAGGTGTTCTCCATCCTGAAGCGGCCGGATGAGAAGTTTGTCACGGAACAGGCATACGACAACCCCATGTTTGTCGAGGATGTGGTGCGCAAGGTGGCGGAACTGGTCCACGCCCGGCCGGACATCTACTGGTTCTCCGTCGGGGTGGAAAGCTTTGAGTCGATCCACAAGCACAGCGCCTACGCCTTTGTGGACAGCAGCTGCCTGATCGAGGACAGTCCGGACGGCGATTTACCCTGAGCGCCGCGCGCTGTTTCTTTCACTCCCCTTTTTTCTGCCCTGCCGCGGACAAAAGCCGGTGGCGCCGCAGATAATCCACCACCTCCGCCGGGATCAGCCCATCAACCGCCTCGCCCCTGCGCAATCTGTCACGGATCAGGGATGAGGAAACCGGCACCGGCTCCATCTCCAGGGCATAGATCCGCTGGCTGCCCTGCCGGACCCACATGCCCTTCTCCTCCAGCCGGCAGTCGGGAAAAGAGGCGGCCACCACCTGGCCCACTGTCCGGCTTTCGCAGGACGGCCGGGCGATCACCACAAACGAGGTTTTGTCCAGCAGTTCCTGGTATCTTTTCCAGCTGCGGATATCGGCAAAGGCGTCGAGTCCGATGATAAAATAGAAATCCGCCGCCGGCCCCAGCTCCCGGCGGAACTGCGCCAGGGTGTCGATGGTGTAGGAAGGGCCGCTGCGCAGCCCTTCGATGTCGGAGACGAAAAAACGGGGTTCGCCCTGCAGCGCCAGACGCAGCATGGCCACCCGGTGGGCAAAAGGGGTAATGGGCCGGTCCGACTTGTGGGGCGGCAGGGAGGCCGGGATAAAGTAGAGGGTGTCCAGGGCCAGCCGGCTGAGGGCGGCCCGGCCGACTGCCAGGTGGCCGTGATGAACCGGATCAAAGGTGCCGCCGTACAGGCCGATTTTTTGCATATCAGAAGTCAGGAGTCAGAAGTAAGGAGTCAGGAGTGAGGGGTCAGGAGGCGGAATAACTGATTTCGTTTTTTCCTTCTGTCTCCTGAATTCTGGCTCCTGGCTCCTGGCGACTAAACCCTCACCTGCCCCTCGCCGTAGACGATGAATTTTCTGGTGGTCAGCTCCTTCAGCCCCATGGGGCCGTAGGCGTGCAGCTTGGTGGTGCTGATGCCGATCTCGGCGCCCAGGCCGAACTGGCCGCCGTCGCTGAAGCGGGTGGAGGCGTTGATCATCACCGCCGAGGCGTCCACTTCCCGCAGGAAGCGCTGGCCGTTGGCGTAGCTGTTGGTGACAATGGCCTCGGTGTGCTGGGAGCCGTGGGTGACAATATGCTGCATGGCGCTCTCCAGATCCGGCACCACCTTCACCGCCAGGATGAGATCCAGAAACTCCATGCCCCAGTCGCTGTCCATAGCGGCCCTGGCATAGGGCAGCAGGGCGCAGGTCCGGGGGCAGCCGCGGATCTCCACCCCGGCCCCGGCCAGGGCCTCACCCACCCTGGGCAGGAAGGCAGCGGCGATGGCCTCGTGCACCAGCAGGGTCTCCAGGGAGTTGCACACCCCGGGCCGCTGCACCTTGCCGTTCATGACAATGTTGATCGCCATGGCATGGTCCGCAGTGTCGTCGACAAAGACATGGCAGACGCCCTTGTAATGCTTGAGCACCGGGATGCGGGAATTTTCCGCGACAAAGCGGATCAGCCCCTCACCGCCCCGCGGGATGATCAGGTCAATCTGCTCTTCGAGCCCCAGCATGTAGGTCACCGCGGCCCGGTCGGTGACCGGAATCACCTGGATGGCCGCGGCATCGATATTTTCCGCCGCCAGACACTCCTGCAGTACCCGGGCCAGGGCCAGATTGGAGTGGATGGCCTCGGAGCCGCCCCGCAGCAGGATACTGTTGCCCGCCTTGAGACAGAGGGCCGCCGCATCAACCGTGACATTGGGCCGGGATTCATAGATCATGCCGATGACGCCCAGGGGGATGCGCATGCGGCCAACCATGATGCCGTTGGGCCGCTTGACCATTTCCGTCACCTCGCCCACCGGATCAGGCAGGGCGGCAACCTCCTGCAAGCCGCTGATCATGGAGGCCATCACCTTGTCGGACAGGGTGAGGCGATCCAGCATGGCCTTAGACAGCCCTTTGTCGCGGCCTGCCTCCAGGTCCTTGTCGTTTTCGCCGCGGATGAACTCCTGCTGCGCAGCCAGGGCATCAGCCATGCGCAGCAGCACGCGGTTCTTACGCTCGGTGGAGAGGCTGATCAGTTTATGGGCGGCCTGCTTGGCAGCAATGGCCATGGTTTTAATGGTCTCTTCAATGGTGCTCATGTCTGTCTCCGTTGGGTAAGAAGTGAGAAGTGAAAAGTAAGAAGTGAGAAGAAGAAAACCCTTATCCTATCTTTTCACCTTTCACTTCTTACTTTTCACTCCTAACTCCTCACTCCTTACTCCTCACTAAAATTTCACCAGGTTGTCCCGGTGCACCACCTCGTCACTGTCCTTGAAGCCGAGGATCTCTTCAATCTCCGTGGTGTGCCGTCCGTGAATCTTTTCGATGTCAACGGAATTGTAATTGACCAGGCCGGCGGCAATGGCGCGGCCGCTGGCATTCAGGCAGTGCACGGGATCACCCACTTTGAATTTGCCTTTCACCTCGCGGATGCCGGAGGGCAGCAGGCTTTTGCCGTTCTCCAGCAGGGCGCGGCAGGCGCCGTCATCCAAAACGAGAAACCCTTTGGGCCGCAGGGTATAGGCGATCCAGTGCTTGCGGCTGGCAAGCCGGCGGGGTTTGGGCAGGAAAAAGGTACCGACCGGCTCGCCGGCGAAGAGGTTCTGCAGGATGCCGGGCTCGCGGCCCGGGCCGATAAAGGAGCAGCCGCCCCGGGCCGCCACCATTTTCGCGGCGAGAATCTTGCTGCGCATGCCGCCGGTGCCGAGGGCAGAGCCGCAGATGTTGCCGGCCATGTTCTCCACCTCCTCGTTTACCTCAGCCACGGTATGTACTCGGCGGGCCTCGGGATTGGTGCAGGGATTGCCGGTATAGAGGCCATCCACATCGGTCAGGCAGATAAAGACATCGGCGTCGATCAGATTGGTGACCATGGCGCCCAGAGTGTCGTTGTCGCCGAAACGCAGCTCCTTGACCGACACGGTATCGTTTTCATTGATAATGGGCAGGATCCCCCATTCAAACAGGGTGGACATGGTGTTTCTTATATTGAGGTAACGGTCGCGGTGGGAGAGATCATCATGGGTGAGCAGCACCTGGGCCACCTTCTGCTCATAGTGTTCAAAGAGGTCTTCGTAGCAGCGCATGAGACTTGCCTGGCCCACGGCGGCGGCGGCCTGCTTTTCCCGCATCCTGAGCACCCGGTTGTCCAGCCCGAGTTTTTTGCGGCCCGAGGCCACGGCGCCGGAACTGACCAGGATCACCTCCCGGCCGCTGTCGCGCAGAAAGGTCAATTCCCTGGCCAGGTTCTCCAGCACATGATGATTGAGGCCCGTGCCGGTGGTGAGCACGGCGCTGCCCACCTTGACCACCACCCGCCTGGCCTGGTTGAGCAGGCTCCTGCGTAAGGCAATGCCCTTATCCTGCGCTACCTGAAACGTCATACTCTTCTGCCGTGCTCTGCTCCCTGCTCTCCCGCTCCTCAACATCCCGCAGGAGATGGGCGATTCTTTCCGTCAACACCCCGAGCCCCTCGCCGGTGGCGGCGGAAATGGGCAGCAGCTCGATGCCGTGGCCGCGGAACCTGTCCCGCAGTTCGGCAAGCTGCGCCTCACTGTCAAAAAGGTCAATCTTGTTGAGCAGCACCAGCCGCTGCCGCCCCATGAGCTGCTCATTATAGAGCTGCAGTTCGCGCTCCAGCACCTGATACTGCTCAAGCGGGTCGTTTTCCTGACCCGAGCCGTCGATCAGCTGCAGCAGAATGCGGGTGCGCTCGATGTGGCGCAGAAATTTGTGGCCCAGTCCCGCTCCCTCGTGGGCGCCTTCGATAAGCCCCGGGATATCGGCAATGATGCACTGCCTGCCGTCCTCGAACTGCAGGACGCCCAGCTGGGGTTCAAGAGTGGTGAAAGGGTAGGCTGCCACCTTGGGATTGGCGGCAGAAAGTCTGGAGAGCAGGGTTGATTTTCCTGCGTTGGGAAGGCCGATCAATCCGACATCAGCCAGGAGCTTCAGTTCAATGCGGAGCCAGCGCTCTTCGCCGGGTTCTCCCTTGCCTGCTCTGCGCGGAGCCCGGTTGGTGGAGGTGGCGTAATGCACATTGCCGCCGCCGCCCTTGCCGCCCTTTGCCACGACAAGCTGCTCATGGTCACTGACCAGATCAGCGATCAGCTCGCCGCTCTCGGCATCCCTGATGATCGAACCGGCCGGCACCTGCACCAGGAGATCGCTCCCCTTTCTGCCATGCTGCTTCTTGCCCTTGCCGCCGGTGCCGTTTTCGGCGATGAAGTGGGAACGGAAACGGAAATCAATGAGGGAGGTCAGCCGGCCGGAGGCCTCGATGATGACCGAGCCGCCCCGGCCTCCGTCTCCTCCGTCCGGCCCGCCTTTGGGGACGAATTTCTCTCTGCGGAAACTGATGCAGCCGTTTCCTCCGTCACCGGCCTTGACAAAAAATTTGGCTTCATCAACGAATGCCATAGAAAGCCACCATGACGGAGTAAAACATCAGCAACTTAAGCAGCTTCTACCGGATAAACGCTGACCCTTTTGCGATCCTTACCGAAGTTTTCATAGGCGACCACGCCGTCAATCTTGGCATAGAGGGTATAATCCCGTCCCAGTCCCACATTGGAGCCGGCATGAATTCTGGTGCCGAGCTGACGAACCAGGATATTGCCGGCCCTGACCACCTGGCCGCCGAATCTCTTTACCCCGCGCCGCTGGGAATTGCTGTCTCTGCCGTTCTTTGAACTGCCACCTGCTTTCTTATGTGCCACTGTCTGACCTCTTCAATAAAATAAAACGGGGGGCGGGGGACCATCACTTTCCCCCGGCTCCGCTGACGTTATAATGAAATCTCTTTAATTTCCAGAGCGGTAAAAGGCTGACGATGGCCTTTCATCAGCTGGTAGCCTTTGCGGCGTTTCTTCTTGAAAACCAGCACCTTCTTGGCCTTGTCCTGTTCCACGATGCGGGCCGTCACCTTGGCGCCTGCCACGGCAGGCTGGCCGATTTTCACGGTATCGCCTTCAGCCACCAGCAAGACATCGCTCAACTCCACGGTATCGCCCACCTCGCCGTCAAGCTTTTCAACCCGCAGACGCTCGCCTGCAGCCACCTGATACTGTTTACCGCCGGTACGAATAATAGCGTACATTTCTTCCTCCAACACCAAAACGAAAAATGATCTGTATCTCCTGCACAGGCCCAACGCAAAACCGGCTCCGACAGGCAGGAGTTATATCCAAGTCACGGAAACGGTAATACATACCATAACGGACAAATTTGTCAAGATTGATTTTATTGCGTTTTTTAATCCATCCAGCGGCACGAATAGATTTTCCCACCTGCCCTGCTGGAATTTATATTTTATTTTTACCTATCCTTCTGCTAGCCTGTATATACGGAAATACCCATGAACACCTTTCACAATCCGGGAAAGTCACGATGCGTCTTCTTTTCATCTTTTCACTGCTCATGCTCTTGCTGCCCTGCCCCGTGCCGGCCAGCACCGCGCCGACCGATTTTGAACAGGGCAGACAGCTCTTTGCCGCCGGCGACTATGCCGGGGCGCGGCAATATCTGAACCGGGCCTTCCTGGCAGACCCGGCCAATCCGGACATCAACTTTTATCTCGGCCGCACCGCCTTTGAACTCGGTGACTGTGAAACCGCGCTCATGGCCTTTGAACGGGTGCTGATCATGGACCCGGGCGCCACCCGGGTCAAGCTGGAGATCGCCCGCTGCCACCTCCGGCTCGGTTTCAAGGAAATGGCCAAACAGTATTTCCGGGAGGTGCTGGCCACCAATCCGCCGGAGCCGGTGTGGAAAAACATCGAACGCTATCTGGCCGCCATCGAGGCAGGGGAAAAGCGGCATTTCGTCACCGGCGCCCTGACCGCCGGGGTCAACTGGGATGACAATGTCTACCAGTCACCGGTGTCAGACACCATCCTGGGCATTCAGCTCACCGGCCCCTCCGCCAGTCCGGAAAGCGATCAGATCTACGACACCACCGCGGTCATCAATCATGTGTATCTCTTTGAAGAGCCGGGATTTTCCTGGAAAACCACCTTTACCAGCTATAATGCCCTGTACGAGAACCAGCAGGACCTGGATGTCTACTACTTCGCCCTGGGCAGCGGGCCGGTGTGGCGGACCGACCGCTTCATGTGGAGCAACAGCGTGGTTGCCAAGCATATTGATGTGGAGCATGACCGTTATCTGGAATCCATCGGCTTTGCCACGGCCCTGACCCTGCCCGCCGGCCCCATGCTCCTCAACTTCGGCGGCCGTCTTGAGAAAAAAAACAATTATGATGAGCCATTCCGGGATGCCACCAACTATCTGCTCAATGTCAACCCGGTGCTGGCGGTCGGCCCCAACCGCCTCTCCGCCGACTTTTACAGGGAAGTCGAAGACGCCGATGCCGGGGTGTACGGTTACGACCGCATCGGCTGGACCCTGCTCTACGAACGGCAGCTGACCGAGGCCGTCTCCGCTTTCGCCGGCATCGGCGTGCAGAAAAGCGAGTATAAGGAAGTTGACCCCTTTTTCCTGGTCACCCGCCATGATACCATCGAGGAATTAAAGGCAGGCCTGGCCAGACTACTCTGGCAGTCCGCGGCCAGCCACCGCAGTCTCTCCGCCCAGCTGGTTTACTCCTATCTTGAATCGGATTCCAATATCAGCATCTACACCTACCGGAAAAATGTCATCACCCTGTCCATGACCTTCGGGTTTTGACCATCCGTGCCAGACATAAGGACCCATGCCATGAAGAACAGCAGCCGCCCGCTCACCTCCTGCCGCCGACCCTTTGTTGCCCTGCTTCTCCTGCTGCTGCTCGCGCCGCTTACGGTGCTGGCCGAGGAGGTCGGCCAGCCGGCCGCCACCGTGGTGGCCTGCCGTGGCAGCGTGCAGGCCATCAACGCCAAGGGGGAGATGCGCACCCTGGCGGTGAAGTCCCCGATCCATAAAGAGGACACCATCAAAACAGACAAAGGCGGCCGCATCCAGATCCTCTTTTCCGACAATACCATTTACAGCCTCGGCCAGAACAGCGAGATGAAGATCGCCGAATACCGCTGGCAGCCGGCGGCAAACCAGGGCACCCTGAAAACCAAGGTCAAGGAGGGGGTTTTCCGGGTGATGGGCGGCGCCATCACCAAGACCTCCCCGCAGAACTTCACCACCGAAACCCCGGCCGCCACCATCGGCATCCGCGGCTCCATGTACGCGGGCACCGTGACCTCATCTTCACTCTCCGTGGTTTTCCAGGGCGGCAAGGGCATTGAGGTAAGCAACCCCTTCGGCACCGTAGCCATTTCCAGACCGGGCCACGGTACCAGTGTCGCCATGAACAGCGCGCCCGAGCAGCCGCGCAAACTGAGCGAGCAGGATCTGGCCGCCTTCAGCAGTGAAGTGAGTGCCGCGGATGAGGAGGACGAGCAGCAGACCGGCGAAACCGGGGAGGATAATGGCGAAGAGGGCGCCACCCAGGAGGAGCAGTCTTCTGAGAGCGGTGAAGAGGAGGGGGCTGCGCCAGCGGCGGCAGAGTCTGCGGCGGAGGAAACACTGATCGACGAGCCGGCGGCTGAGCAACTGGTGCTTGACGAACCGGCGCTCCTCGATCAGGGGGATACCACCCAGGTGGCCGATCTCACTACCGTGGTCACCGATACCACGGTGGACGCTCCGGTGATCGAACTGCCGCCTCCCAATGAAACGGCGCCGGTCATTGACTCCACCCCCGAGGAGGTCACCGTGCCGCTGGATGGCATCTCCAGCTACTTCGGCACCCTTACCGGCACCTCAACCAACAGCGACGGCACCACCGGCACCATCGATGATGACCTGTGGATGGAAGTAAACTGGCACAGCGGCAAGGTGCTGGGCCGCATCAAAGGCCAGGCCGGCAAACCGCCCATCTTCTTTATCGGCAAGCTGAGCGGCAATCTGCTCACCAATATCAGAATCCTGGGCAATGAGCTGCAAACCCCGCCTGGGGCGGTCGCCACGGACCCGCCACTGGTCACGGCAATCCATGGCTCGGCCAGCGGCACCATTGTCGGCGCCGCCTCTGAGCTTTTCAATTTCAGCGGTTCGGGCGGCAGTTATGAGATCGAACCGGCCAACCAGCCGCTGCATGACTCCTGGACCGTGCTGGGGGCCGGCAGCCGGGAACCGCAGGACCCGACCGACCTGGTTTCCCCCCGGGGAGTTGCGACCTGGAAAGGTTTCGTGGTGGGGGTATCCGAAAACATGGCCGCCATCAATGCGGACAGACGGCTATTCATGAACATGAACCCCGGCGATTTTGCCTTTACCATGGACATGGACAACGGCACCGTAAACGGCAGCCTGTCCGCCTTTGATGTGAACGGCTCCAATGCCCGGCTGCTCGGCATCGACCTGGGCGGCGCGCTGGCCTCGGCCGTGGTGCTGGAGGACAATTTCGCCACTGAACTGGGCTGCGCCACCGGCGACTGTATTTACAGCGGGACAGCCGCGCCCGCCGGCCTGAAAAAATACGGCAACTACCTGGTCTCCTCGGCTCCGGGTGAGACTGATATCAGCGATTACGTCACCTGGGGCTACTGGGAGATCGCCTATCAGGATCCGGCCAGCGGCGCCCAGTACCACACCCATGGCCCCGGCTCCCGCTGGATTGCCGGCGCCCCGACCCCGGCGGCCGAGGTCAATGAGCTGGTCAACACCAGCTTCACCGGCCATTACAGCGGCACCGCCTTTGCCAGCAAAATTGATCCCGCGGCGGCCCAGCAGGTCACCGATCTCCGGGGCACCGTGGAGATCGACGTCGACTTCGGTCACATCAATGCTGCCAGCGCGGTGCAGGGCGTGATCAATCTCGACGGCCTCCAGTTCAAGGTGAACAGCGGTGCGGCCGGCAACGCCTCCGCCAGCGGCTTCAGCAACACGGCCTACGGGGTGACCGGCCCGGCCGGCATCATGCCGAACAGCACCTTTAACGGCGCCTTTTACGGTCCCAAGGCACATTCCATCGCCGGCAACTTTCATGCCCCGTTCAGTTCGGGCAAAAGCTACACCGGCATTTACGGCGGCACCAGGTAAGCCATAAAAACACGAGTTGACAGCCCATTACAACCAGCTACCCGGATGATACGCGCACTCCTCAAACCCTCACCCTTCAAAATCGGCTGCCTGGTGGTGATCGCGGCCCTTGCCCTCTTCTACCTCTTCGGCAGCCGCAAGCCGCAGCTGCTCACCGCCTTTGACAACCGGCTGACCGATCTCATGTTCACCATCCGGGGCAAGACCCCGGTCAGCGGCGAGGTGGTGATCGTCGACATTGATGACGGCAGCCTGGCCAGGATCGGCCAGTGGCCCTGGCCCAGAAAGACGGTGGCCGAGCTGGCCGCGCAGATCCGGGCGGCCGGCGCCAGGGTCATCGGCTTTGACATGGTCTTTGCCGAGCCGGACCGCACCTCCCCGAAAAATCATCTGGACGGCATCATCGAGCTGCTGGGCGCACCGGTCTCCGCCGAGGAACGCGACGCCCTGCACGCCAATCCCGCCCTGGACCATGACCTGATCCTGGGCGACAGCCTGGCGGCCATGCCCAGCGTGCTGGGCTACGTCTTCCGCACCAGCCCGCAGCCCGGGCTGGCCGCCAATGTCCCCTTTCCCTCCTGCGTCATCCGCCTTGATCCGCCCTCCACCCCGCTCGCCTCGGTTAATTTCCTGCAGGCCGGCCACGCCATCGTCAACCTGCCGGAGATATCCCAGGCGGAAAGCGAGGGATTTTTCAATGTCTTCCCTGATCCCTCGGGCACCATCCGCAAGGTGCCGCTTTTCATGGCCTTAAACGGCGTACCCTACCCTGCCCTGGCCCTGGAGGCCATGCGGGTGGGCCTTAAGGAACAGGAGGTGACCATTCACCTCTCCCGGCAGGTGGCCGCGGCAAAAAAAGGCATCCTGGGCGTCACCGTGGCCGGCAGATTCATCTCGACCGATGACCAGGGCCAGCTCACCGTCAACTACCGGGGGCCGGTGAAGACCTTTCCCTATCTGCCGGCCGCCGAGGTGCTGGCCGGCCGCCAGCTCGACCGGCTCCGGGACAAATTCGTGCTGATCGGCACCTCGGCGGCCGGCCTGCTGGACCTGCGGGCCACCCCCTTTGCCAATATCTTTCCGGGGGCGGAAATCCAGGCCACGGTCATTGACAATCTGCTGGCCGGCGATCCCCTGACCTATGATCTCTACACGGAAATCGGCATGACCTATGCCCTGGTGGGAGTCAGCGGGCTTTTGCTCAGCGCCCTGCTGGCCTATGCCACCCCCCTGGCCGGGGCCCTGGCCGGCCTGCTGTGCCTGCTGGCCACCGCCGGCGGCGCCTATTTCTTTTTTCTCAACAACAGGATCATCGGCATCACCTATCCCCTGCTGACCATTATCACGGTTTTCCTGGTGGTGACCCTGAGCAACTACTTTTTTGCCGGCCGGGAGAAACGCTTCCTGCGGCATGCCTTCGGCCACTACGTCTCCCCGGATGTGGTAAGCGAGATCATTAAAAATCCGGCCAACCTCTCCCTGTCCGGCCAGGTGCGAAACTTGACGGTCTTTTTCAGTGATATCCGCGATTTCACGTCAATTTCCGAAAAGATGCCCCCAGACCGGCTGGGCCGTTTCATGAACCGCTACCTCACCGCCATGAGCGCGGTGCTGCTGGAACACGGCGGCACGGTGGACAAGTATATCGGCGATGCGATCATGGCCATCTGGGGCGCGCCGCTTACGGCCAGTGACCACGCGGCCAGGGCGGTGCGGGCCGCGCTGGCCTCGATCAGACGGCTGGAGGCGCTGCAGGAGGAACTGCAGCAGGAGCAGCTGGCAAAGATTGAGATCGGCATCGGCCTCAACACCGGTGAGATGAATGTGGGAAATTTCGGCAGCAGCCAGCGTTTTGACTACACGGTGCTCGGTGACAACGTCAACCTGGCCTCCCGCCTGGAGGGACTGACCAAGGTGTACGGCTGCCGCATCCTGATCAGCGAAGCAACCAGGGAGGCGGCAGGCCCGGGATTTTTCTGCAGGTTTATCGACCGGGTGCGGGTCAAGGGCAGGAAACTGCCGGTCAACATCTTTGAACCGCTCTGCGAGGGGGAACCGGGGGCGGAGCTGCAACGGGAGGCGGCAACTTTTGAGCAGGCGATAGGCGCCTATCAGCGGCAGGATTTTGTGGCGGCCCGGCAGCTGATGAACGAGCTCTGCGGGCAGCACGACTGCAGGCTCTACCGCCTCTACCTGGAGAGAATCGAGGTTTTCCTCTCCACCCCGCCGCCGCCGGACTGGGATGGGGTGTTTGTCTTTACTAGCAAATAAAGTGCCTGAAGGTGCGCCTCTCCGGTTGTTTCGTCGCGCACCTTAGCGCACTTCAGGCACTTCAAGTGCTTCAGCCACCCATGCTGCCCTACTTTCCCGTGTCCCAGCTGATCTCATATTTTTCCATATGCAGATCCCGATTGGGGAAGATGATCAGGGTCATGCTGAGTTCGTCCTCCAGGTTCTTGATGGTAACCGCCTCATCCTTGAGCATCAGGGCCGCCACCTTGGGATTGACATTGACGGTCACCGTCGGCGCCTTGAACTTCTCGGCATCCCGGGCAATGCTGCGGAAGATCTCATAGGAGATGGTGCGGGCTGATTTGATCCTGCCCGCCCCGTTGCAGCAGGGGCAGGGCTCGCACATCAGGCGGGTCAGATCATCGCGGTTGCGCTTGCGGGTGAGCTGGATCAGCCCGAATTCCGAAAATTTCAGGATATTGATGCGGCTCTTGTCCTTTTTGACCGCCTCCTGCAGCACCCGGAAGACCTCCTCCCGGTGCTCCTCGCTTTCCATGTCGATAAAGTCGATGATGATGATGCCGCCGATGTTGCGCAGCCGCAGCTGGTAGGCGATCTCCTTCACCGCCTCCATATTGGTCTTGAAGATGGTCTCCTCGAGATCCGTCTTGCCCACATAGCGGCCGGTGTTGACGTCGATGACGGTAAGGGCCTCGGTGGCCTCGATGATGATATAGCCGCCGCAGCGCAACCAGATCTTCCTGGCCAGGGCCCGGTTGATATCCATCTCCACCCCGTAGGAGGTGAAGATCGGGATCCTGCTGTCGTAATGGTGCACCTTGGGCCGCAGATGGGGCACAAAGGTTTCGACAAAATTGATGACCCGCTCATAGGTGCGCCGGTCATCCACCACCACCCGGTCAATGTTCGGCGAGAAGATGTCGCGCACCACCCGCAGGATGATATCCAGATCCTCGTAGACCAGGGTCATGCCGGGCGCCTTGCCCGTTCTGTCCAGAATTTCGCTCCACAGATGCAGCAGAAACTCCATGTCCGCCTCAAGCTCCTCGTTGCTCGCCGCTTCAGCCACGGTCCTGACGATAAAGCCGGTGCCTGCCGGCCGCAGCTTCTCAATATCATGGCGGAGCTTTTCCCTGATCTCCTCATCCTCGATCTTGCGTGACACGCCGATATGATCGGTCATGGGCATGAAAACCAGGTTGCGGCAGGGCAGGGTGATATGGCCGGTCAGCCTGGCCCCCTTGCTGCCCATAGGTTCCTTGCAGATCTGCACCAGCAGCTCCTGGCCCTCCACCAGCAGATCATCGATGCTCTTGCCGGGCACCCGGTTGCCCAGGGACTCGGGGGCCTCATGGCAGCAGCAGTCGTCCTCATCCGGGTTCTGGCAGCGTTTCTCAAAATCAGCCCGGTTGACGTGAATGTCATCCACATAGAGGAAACCGGTGCGCTCCAGGCCGATATCGACAAAGGCCGCCTGCATGCCGGGCAGCACCCGCACCACCTTGCCCTTGTAGATATTGCCGACCAGGCCCTTCTCGGTGGGCCGCTCCAGGTAAAATTCCACCAGATTGCCATGCTCGATCAGGGCAATGCGGATCTCAAAGGACGTTGCATTAATGATTAGATCAGTTGCCATCAGCGGATTACTCTTTCTTCAATTTTCAGCACGCGGGCCTGCTGCAGCTCTTTTGCGCCGCAGCAGAAAACCGAGGAGACAATCTCCAGGGGCTTCAGCCCCGCCTTGCATATCTCGTTAATCATGGTAAGCCGCAGCCGGCCGTCCCCGGTAAAATCAAGTTCGGCCACCTGGGGACGGGCATCGATTTCCCGCTCAATTTTCTTTCTGACCACCCGGATCGGGAAACTTGCGCCCGCCATGAAGTCCCGTGCCTTTGCCCGGTCAATTTCGCCTTCAATGTCTATAAGATACACATTTTCGACCTTTTCCGGAATATTCTTTTCATCGCAGCCTTCCATGGCGGTGACGATGAGCCCCTCGGGCAGCTGGCCATTGATCCTTTCCCGCCAGCCGGCCGGGTCGGCCAGGGGTTCGGCCAGGTCAACCACCAGATATTCCGCCAGGCTCTCGGTGCCCAGGGGCAGGGCCGGGCTGAAAGAGACCTTGGGAGTCGGGTTGAAGCCCTGGGAGAAATTAAGCGGCAGATCCGCCCGGGCAAAGGAGCGGAAAAAGAGCTGCAGCAGCTCGAGATGACTGATAAACCTGGCCCGGCCGGTCCGCTGGTAGGCAAACCGGTAGAAAAAATGGGCCGGCGGCGGCCCCTGGCTTGCCGGCACCTCGGACCGCCTGGCCGCCTCACTCTCCTGCGGGCCTTGACTCACCACCGGCCTGATCTTCTTGAAATCGCAGAGCCCGCACTGCTGGCAGCCGTTGTAGCGGCAGTCCGGGGTGTAGCCTTCGGCCAGCCCCTTTTCCAGCTCCTGCCGGAAAAAACCGGGATCAAGCCCCACATCGAGATGACTCCAGGGCAGCGGCTCGTCAAAGCCGCGGCGTCTGAGATAGGGCTCCAGCTCAAGGCCCAGTGAGGCGGCCGCCTGCTGCCAGAGGTCAATATTGAGATGGTCGGACCAGGCCTCCAGCCGGGCGCCCCGCTGCCAGGCGGCCACGATCAGCCGGGAGAGCCGGCGGTCGCCCCGGGACATGACCCCTTCCAGAAAACTCTGGCGCGGATCGCCCCAGCGCAGCTGCATGCGCCGGTCCCCCAGGTTCTTCTTCAGGAAATCGATGCGGGCAAAACCCTCGGCAATGCCCAGCTGCGGCTCCCACTGGAAAGGGGTATGGGGTTTGGGCACAAAGGTGGAGGCGCTCACCGTAACCGTGGCCCTTTTCCCCGGCATCTGGGCCATGGCCTTGCGGGCCAGGGCAGGGATGGCCGCCAGATCCTCATCGGTTTCGGTGGGCAGGCCGAACATGAAGTAGAATTTGATCAGCTTCCAGCCCAGGCTGAAGGCGGCCCGGCAGGTGGCCAGCAGGTCTTCCTCGGTGATGCCCTTGTTGATCACCCGCCGCAGCCGGTCGGTGCCCGCCTCCGGCGCCACGGTAAAGCCGGTCTTGCGCACCCGCCTGATCTGCCGCATGATCTCCGGGGTCAGGGTGCCCACCCGCATGGAGGGCATGGACACGGAAACCCGTTTCGGCATAAAGGTATCCATCAGCTCGGTGAGCAGGGGCGCCAGACAGCCATAGTCGCCGGAAGAGAGCGACAGCAGGGCGATCTCTTCAAAGCCGGTGGCGGCGATGCCCTCTCTGGCCAGCCGCATCACCTCCTCCGGGCTGCGCTCCCGCACCGGCCGGTAGATGACCCCGGCCTGGCAGAAGCGGCAGCCGCGGGTGCAACCCCTGGCAATCTCAAGACCCAGCCGGTCATGGACGATCTTAAAGAGCGG
Organism: Desulfurivibrio sp.; assembly: GCA_003605035.1. Lineage (GTDB taxonomy): Bacteria > Desulfobacterota > Desulfobulbia > Desulfobulbales > SURF-16 > SURF-16. Next base: position 31,133 of record QZKJ01000058.1, on the reverse strand, counting down.
CACCAGGGGGGCATGGGAGGTACCACTGGGCAGGCTGGCCAGCACCCGCCGCCGCACCGACTCATAGCCTTTTTTCAAGGGGGTCATGCCGCTGAAATTGCCGCCCGCATCATACTCGGGCCGGAAAAAGGCGGGAACGTACACCCCTTCGATGCCAGTCAGCTCCTCGATGAGCCGGGCCCGGCTCCATTTCTGTCTTTTGGCCTCAATCAGCAGATCGGCGATGTCAAGGATGGCCTCTTCGCCATCGCCCAGCAGGATGGCATCAAAAAAATCAGCCACCGGCTCGGCGTGAAAGGCGCAGGGACCGCCGCCCACCACCAGAGGATGCGTCTCATTGCGCTCGCCGGCAAAAAAGGGCAGGCCGCTGCGGGCCAGGACGGTGAGGATATTGGTGTAGCAAAGCTCATAGGGCAGGGTGATGCCCAGCATGTCAAAATCCGCCAGGGGCCGGCGCGACTCCAGGGAAAAAAGCGGGGTATCGCTATCAGCCAGCAGCCTTTCCAGATCCGTATCCGGGGCATAGACCCGCTCGGCCAGCAGGTCCTGCCGGTGGTTAAGCAGCTGGTAGAGGATCTGCAGGCCCTGGTGGGACATGCCGATTTCATAGAGATCGGGAAAGCAGAGCGCCACCCGCAGGTCCGCGCTGTCCCAGTCTTTTCTGATGATATTGAATTCATTGCCGCTGTAGCGGCCGGGTTTGCGGACCAGCGGCAGAAAATAATCAGGATTCACTGAACCACGACTCTGTCAAAGGAGGGAGGGGCATCATAGGTGAAGTCATCCATGGTAAAGGTGGGGGCGTCCAGCCAGTCGGCCAGGCGGATCTCCATGGTGCTGTTATGGACCAGGGCGGTAACGGTGACCTTGCCGGGCAAAGGGCAGTCACCTGCCGTATACTCATCATAGAGCACGTTGAAGATCTTTTCATCCTGGTCATTCATGACAATATGGCGGCGCAGGACGCCCTGCTTTTCGTCATACAGGACCAGACTCTTCGTGCCGTTGCCGTAGCTGATGGCAAACCAGTACCCGTCTCCCTGCCGGTCACGGGTCACATCGAGGATCCTGATCCGGCCGGGATAAAGCCGGCCGATCAGCCAGTAGAAGCCATGCTCCGGCAGAAAGCCGGGCGGGGCGTATTTCGCATAGGTGGTGCCCGTCACCTTGCCTTCATACTGTTTCGTCTCAAGCACCGGCACATAGCGGAAAAAATCACCGTCCGTGACAAAGATGGCCATGGTCTGCCCCAGCGGGTTGACGGCCAGAAACTTCAGATAGGAAGGCGCCATGGCCTGCAGATACCCGTTGAGGGTTCCCTTCTGCCAGATCGAGGAAAAGGAAACCGTGGCCTGGGCATCGAGGCAGCAGTGACATGACTGCTGCCGGGCCAGCATCTCGCGGCACTCCTGGATCAGCCGCTCCTGTTCTTTTGCCGGGATCTCAACCATGCCGGGCAGCGAGGCGCAACCGGCCAGGCAGAGAAGACAAAGGCCAAGAACCACCCCCTGCCAGCGCCCGGCCCGGGTTCTGCTGCTGTTAATCCTGTTTGTCACTGTTTTGCAGAGCCTTCATCTCAGCCAGGGCATGGGCCTTCTTCACTTCATCGGTATAGAGGCTCACCGCCCTGCCGTATGCCTCAATCGCCTTCTGCAGTTCACCTGCCTTCTGATAGGCATCGCCGAGATGCTCCTGAATGGTCGGATCTTCAGGCTGCATTGCCGCGGCAGCCTCGAGCTCCTTGACCGCCTCTTGGTACCTGGCCATCTTGTAATAGACCCAGCCCAGGGAATCGCGGACAAAACCATCCTCAGGTTTGAGGTCCACCGCCCGTTTGATATACTCCAGGGCCTTTTCCAGGTTGATGCCTTTATCCGCCCAGGTATAGCCCACGTAATTGAGGGCATAGGCATCGTCCGGGGTAATGGCCAGCACCTGCTCCATCCGGGCCACGGCGTCTTCGAGCCTGCCGACCCGGTCGTTATACAGGCCATACTCGAAAAAGACCCTGGGGTTATCCGGAAAGGCCTGCACGGCCTGCTCAAAAACCTGCCGGCCGGCCTCGGGATCCCCCTCCTCCCGCAGCAGGTTGGCCAGCAGAAAGTAAAAGGAGGGACGCCTGGTATCCGCACCGTCAATGACGTTGCGCAACAGGGTGGCGGCGCGCTGGTTGTCTTTTTCGCCGAGCAGGATCTGGGCCAGCATCAGGATGGACTCCTCGTAATCCTTGCTGGTGACCGGGACCTCCCGCAGAATCCGCTTGGCCTTTTCCATCTCCCCGGACTCGTAATAGGTCAGGGCAAGCATGGACCTGGCCACATCCTTGTTCTCATCCTCCTTGAGCATCTTCTCAAAGAGGGCGATGGCCTCGGGGTAGCGTTTTTCATCCAGCAGCACCCGGCCGATGGCCAGATCGACCACCGCGGTGTCAGAGGTGTAATTCTTCAGCTCCTCCAGCTCGGCCAGCGCTTCATCAACCTTGCCCTGGATGATGTACAGACGCGCCAGGCGGCCGCGGATCTTGGCGTTTGCCTCGTCCTCCTCCAGCAGCCGCTTGAAAATGGCGGCGGCCTGGTCATACTGCTGCCGGTACTCATAGAGATCGGCCGCCTCATAGGCCAGCATGGGCGACCAGTTCAGGGTCAAGGCCTTTTCATAGGCCTCCACGGCCTTGTCATAGTAGTTGAGTTCCCGATAGAGCTTGGCCAGATAGCGATACCCGTCAAACGACCTATCATCCACCGCCACCAGCCGTTCCAGCATCTTCTGGGCCTGCAGGAAATCCCTGTCGCTGGCGTACAGGGCGCCGAGCATGAGCAGGGCCTGGGGATTATCCGGGACAACCTTCAGGATGCCCTCATACACACCCCGCGCCTGATCATTCTGTCCCATGGAGCTGTAAATATTGCCCAGCAGCAGCCTGTTCTGGAGATTCGCCGGGTCATCGGCGATCATTTTCTCCAGCTGGACCACGGCCAGTTCCTTTTTGCCCATGTTGAAAAGCAGCACAGCCAGTTTCTGGTCCACGTGAACCGCCCCGGGATCACAGACCAGGGCCTTTTCATAGGCCTCCATGGCCTCATCATACTTCTCTTCAGCCTCGGCTGACTGGCCCCAGAGAAAGTAAAAGTAGGCGCAGGCGGAATCAGCAGGCTCTTCACTGCTTTCGACAGTGACAGTCTCTCCGGCCTGCATGGTTGTGCCCGTGGCCTGGCTGCCGCCTGAGCAGGAGCTGTTGCCGAGAAAAAACAGCATGGACAGGCCCAGCACCCCGGCTGAGGTGAGGCGCCTTTTTACACAAGGATGGATGGAAAGCATTTTTTTCAACATGGCGAAAGATGGGAGATATTTAGGGGCCGTTAAGAAATAAACATTCCTTTGTCGGCTATTTCGTTACGGCCCCTTATGCCGTCTACAGCATTTCGATGTAACAGTTATTTATGCACAACGGCTTAAACTTGGGTTAATGAAATTGAATGTAAGGGCTATTCTACCATTCAACCTCAAGGAATTCCAGCATTTAATCACTCTTTCCCCCTGCCGGCTGGTGGCGGTGCAAGCTGGGAGTCAGGAGACAGGCAAGAGAATTCAGCATAATTGATTTTATTACGTTTTATTCTGACTCCTGCCTTCCGCATTCGCGCATTCCCGCATTCCCGATAATCAGGCCACGAGAAACTGAAAAAATGCTATTTAATTTCAAAATATTAGCGGAACTCTGCAAATTGAATTCCTTGCAGCACCTCGGCCACCCGCGCCTCCAGGTCAACCGTGGCCCGGTGCATCAGGCTGAAGCGGCAGTGGAGCCGCTCATCGCAGCAGAGCCCCTTGACCAGCACGTTGAGGTGCTCCATGTAGGAGCGGTTCAGCGCCGCCTTTCCCTGTTCATGCACCAGTGGAATGGCAGGCTGAAGCACCACCAGCTCGGCAAAAAATCGGTTTGTCACGCTGAAGCAGTGGTCCAGATAGCTTTCCAGTTCGGCAAAATCAAGCGCTGTGCCACCCTGGATATCAGCCAGGGTATAGGCCATCATGTCAAGGGGCGTCCGGTCGCTGATAAAGGGGCCGCGAGCCCCCTGCCAGACCGTTTCCGCCGCCTCCACCACTTTGTGCTGGATCCACAGGCGGGTATGAAAATCCATGGCCGCGGCAGGGTCGAGGCCGTTTTGGGCAAAGACCTCGCTGGTGGCGGTCAGCAGAAATTCCATGCCGGTGCGGCTGGCAAGCTCCCGGGCCAGGGTCGTTTTGCCGGTTCTATGGCTGCCGCAGAGGCCGATGCCTTTATTCATTGAATGCTTCCGCTCCGGTTGGCAATGATCTGCCGCGCCATGGCAACCGCCGCGGCGAGACTAGCCGGATCGGCCTTGCCCTGGCCCGCGATATCGTAGGCCGTGCCGTGGTCCACCGAAGTCCGCACAATGGGCAGGCCGATGGTCACATTGACCCCGTCCTGGAAATGAAGCAGCTTGAAGGGAATCAGCCCCTGGTCATGATACATGCAGACCACGGCATCATAGGCTCCGGACACGGCCCGGTAAAACACCGTGTCGGCAGGATAGGGGCCGCTGACCAGCCAGCCGGCCTGCCGGGCCCGCAGGATGGCCGGGCGGATCAGGCTCTCTTCCTCGTCGCCGAACAGGCCGCTCTCGCCGGCATGGGGATTCAGCGCAGCCACCGCCAGCCGGGGCTCAGCAATGGCAAAATCCTGCTGCAGGGACCTGGCCGTCATGGCAATCAGCCGGTATATTTTTTCCGGGGTCAGCAGGCGGGGCACGGCCGCCAGCGCGGCGTGGATGGTCACCAGGGTGACCCTGAGCCTGCTGCCTGCCATCATCATGGCGTAGTCACTGCTCGCGCAGAGGGCGGCCAGCATTTCGGTGTGGCCCGGAAAGGCATAGCCTGCCTCATTAAGGGATTTTTTGGTAATGGGACAGGTGGTCATGCCGCTGCATGCTCCCTGCCGGATCAGCTGCACCGCGGTTTCAATATAGCAGCCCATGGCCCTGCCGGTCAAAATGTCCGGCCGGCCCCAGGTGAGCTGGGCCGGATCAAGCGCAGGCAAAGCAGGCGGCCGCAGGACAGGAATCACCTGCGGCGCCACCTCGTCACCGGGCTGCCAGACGACAACCGTGGCGGGAATCGCCAGCTCTCGGCTGCACCACTCGAGCACCCCGGGATCACCCACCACCACCGCCGGCCGGTCAGCGGCAGCATGGGATGCTGCGGCAAAAAACTTGAGGATGATTTCCGGGCCGATCCCCACCGGGCAGCCCATGGTGATGGCCAGCGGTTTCATAGATAAAAGTAAATTTGCGGCTTCATTGTGCGGGCGGGAGTTGCGTCGTTAACGCAAGCTCCTGCATGATCTCCGTCGTGGAATTCAGGAGACAGGAGACAGAATTCCAAAATAGTTGCTTCTCTTACCTTTTATTCTGACTTCTGGCTCCTGACTCCTGGCTCCTGCATTTCCTTCAAAGGCTGAGATCAAAGGCATTGCGCACAAGCTCCACTTCCATTGTTTCTCCCGGCCGTACCGAGACCACATCAAACCGGGCCGGCTGCGCCGTGCCGCCGTGGGTGATCAGATAGTGCAGGGCCACCCTGGCAATATTCGTGCACTTCCTGGCAGTCAGGGCGGCAAAGGGCGAACCGAACTTTTCCTGGGTGCGGGTCTTCACCTCGATAAAGACCAGGGTCGCCCCATCCCTGGCTATCAGATCAATTTCACCATGCCTGGTCCGGTAATTTGCCGTAACGATTGTATAACCGCGCTTTTCCAGATACCGGCGGGCGATTTCCTCACCCTCTTTTCCGAGGCTTTGCCGTTGTCGGCTCATGGCGGCTCCTGGCCATCACTGCCCCAGCAGTTCCTGCACCCCGCTGAAGGTCTTGCGGTGGATGGCGCAGGGACCGAAGCGCAGCAGCAGGTCTCGATGCTCTTTGGTCGGATACCCCTTGTGCCTGCTGAAATTATAGTGGGGATACGCGGCGTGGTAATCCCGCATGATGCGATCCCGGGTCACCTTGGCGACAATGGAGGCGGCGGCGATGGAAGCGCTTTTGGACTCGCCTTTGACCAGCGCCTGCTGCCTGACTTGGAGAGGAACGGGAAACTTGCCGTCAACGAGAAGGTAATCAGGCATTTCAGGCAACGCAAGCACAGCCCTTTTCATGGCAAGCAATGATGCCCGCAGGATATTGATCTCGTCAATCTCCGCAGGAGTCGCGACCCCGACGCCAATGGGTATTCCCATGCCCGTCAGGGTCGCAAACAGACTGTCTCTCTGTTTCTCTGTCAGCTTTTTTGAATCCTGAAAGAGAACATAATCGCAATCAGCCGGCAGAATAACCGAGGCAGCGACAACCGGTCCGGCCAGCGGCCCCCGGCCCGCCTCATCCAGCCCTGCCACCAGACGGACACCTTTGCCGGCCAGTTCGCGCTCAAAGGAAAAGGTATCCATCTCTACGGGCGGGGCGGTCGGTTACCCTTAAATGATGCCCTTCTCCCGGATTCTGGCAGCCTTGCCACGCAGATTGCGGAGATAGTACAGCTTGGAACGCCTTACCCGGCCCTGGCTGTTCACCTCGACTTTCTCGATACGGGGTGAATGGAGGGGAAAGGTCTTTTCCACCCCGACGCCGTGGGAAATCTTGCGCACGGTGAAATTGCCGCCCATGGTGCCGCGTTTTCTGGCGGTGACGACGCCCTTGAAAATCTGCACCCTCTCTTTGGCGCCCTCGATAATCCGAATGTGCACGCTGACGGTATCCCCGGTCTGGAACTTGGGGACGTCATAACGCATGTTCTCTTTTTCAATCCGCTCTAACATATTCATAATTCTATTCCTGTTTTTTCTGGTAGTGAATCTAGCTGAAATACACTGTTCAATGTTGTTAATTATCTCTATTCTTCACGCCGACCAAGCAGTCTATCCAGTACGATGGACACCGCCGACCGCACGGAAAGATGCCGGTAATCGCCAAAACCGCTGATGGGCGGCAGCATGGCGTCCACTGCCTCCAGGGCCGGCTCGGCGAGCCCCCAGCCCGTGCCGAAAAGAAGCAGCACATGGAGTCCGGCCAGAATTTGCTGCCGCATGGCGGCAAAGGAGATGCTGCCGGCATGCTGCCGGGCGCTGGTGGCCACCACCAGCGGCTTTTCGCCATTCACCGCGGCCAGCCCGTAAAGGCTCTGCAGATCGTCACAGATGACAATGGAGGCCAGGGCCTCTTTGCGGTCCGTGTTGTAGCGGGCCCCGTAACCCTCCTGCCAGTGGCTGACAATCTCCCCCACCAGTTTCTGCTGGTCCTGAAAAGGGGTGACGATGTAAAAGGTGCCCACCCCGAAGGTCCTGCCTGCCCGGGCGATATCGTGGATGTCAAGATTGGTTACCGCCGCGCCGATGATTTCCTGATTCTTGTTGACAACAGGATAATGCACCAGGGCGACATCCACCCGCACCGGCCGCTGAACGGCAGGACGATCAAGTCGGGCGCTCACGCTTTGCCCTTGGCCTCAAGCAGCACGCCGTGCTTTTTGAGCACCTGCAGTTCCTTTCTGCTGAAGGTCATTGCCGCCAGCAGATCGGGGCGTTTTTCCCAGGTCAGGCTGACCCCGGCCGCAAAACGCCATTCGGCAATTTTCGTGTGGTCACCGGACAAAAGCACCTCCGGCACCTCGTATCCTTCAAAATCCCGGGGCCGGGTGTACTGGGGATACTTGATCCCCCCCCGGCTGAAGGTATCCTGTGCCACCGAGCCCTCGCAGCCGAGCACCCCGGGCAGCAGCCGGGTCACCGAATCGATGATCACCATGGCCGCCAGTTCACCGCCGGTGAGAATGTAATCGCCGATGGAAATCTCCTCATCGACGAAATGCTGCCGGACCCGTTCATCCACCCCTTCATAGCGGCCGCAGACCAGCACCAGGTCAGCCAGGAGGGAAAATTCCTCGGCCACTGCCTGGGTATACTGCCTGCCCTGGGGCGACAGCAGCACCACATGACTTTGTGCATGCGCCAACCTGGCCTGCCGGATGGCGGCGGCCAGGGGCTCCGGCTTCATGACCATGCCCTCGCCGCCGCCAAAGGGACGGTCATCGGTCATAGCATGTTTGTCCGTGGCAAAATCACGGATATCAGTCAGTTCAACCTCAATCCGGCCCGCCTGCAGGGCCCGGCGGATAATGCCTTCCTGCAGGGGCGATTCCAGCAGATGCGGGAAAATGGTCAGCACATGAAAACGCATCAGTCATTCATTTCCAGCAGCCCTTCCGGAGGATCCACGGTAATCGTGCCGCTTTCCGCCTCAATTTTCACAACAAATTCCGCCAGGGCCGGGATCAGGTACTCCCGGCCGCGGCCGGTGATCACCAGGATATCATGGGCGCCGGTGGACAGCAACCGGCTCACCGTGCCCAGCTGTTGCCCCTGGACGGTCACCACGCTCATGCCCTGCAGATCGTGCCAGTAAAACTCGTCATCGCTGAGTTGCGGCATCTCGTTACGCCTGACGAGAACCCGGCAGCCGGACAGCAGCTCGGCCTGGCTGCGGCTGTCAACGCCCGCCAGCCTGATGACGGCAAATTGTCCCTGGCTGCGGCAGCTGCGCAGGGCAAACGATTGCGCCTCAGCCTCACCAGGCATCTCCACCAGCACTCTGCTGTAGGCCTGCAGATTTTCAGGATTACCCGAATAGGGATAAACCTTCATTTCGCCCTTGATGCCGTGGGGCCTGGTAATTTCCCCAACCGGCAGCACCCCGCCCTCGGTCGGTTCATTTTCTTTACTGTGCAACGGCTGACGTCTCCGGGACGTACTATTCAACAATTTCCAGTCTGGCTTTCCTGTTCTGCCTCGTTGCCGCGGCAGTCAAGAGGACCCTGATCGCCCTGGCGGTTCTCCCCTGTTTGCCGATGATCTTGCCCAGATCATCCTTGGCCACCCGGAGTTCAATCACCAGCGCATCTTCCTGTGCCGTCTCGTTCACCTCCACCGCCTGGGGCTGATCCACCAGGGATGTCGCAATATAGTTCACCAGTTCTTTCATAGGATTTTCTGCCGGCCAGTCCGCTGACTAGGCAGAGGGCGCCTTTTTCAGAATATTTTTTACGGTATCGGTGGGCTGGGCGCCCTGGTCAAGCCATTTCTGCAGCTTATCCTTGTGGATGGTGATTGCCGCCGGCTGCTGCATCGGGTCATAGGTGCCGACAACCTCCAGGAACTTGCCGTCGCGCTTGGACTCGGAATTTGCCACAACGATACGATAGAAAGGTTTTTTCTTCTTGCCCATTCTGGTGAGTCGAATTCTTACTGCCATACTCTGTTTTCCTCCTTAACCGGCCCGGCCGGCATTGTGTATATAAGTCTTGAAATTGCTATTTCCTGAATGTTAACGGAACATGCCCTTGGGCAGTTTACGCCGCTTCTGTCCGCCTGCTTCCAGCGGCACCCCGCCAACCTTGCCCTTCATCTTCTTCATCATCTTCAGCATCTCGCTGTAGCTCTTGATGACCTTGTTGACATCCTGCACCGTGGTGCCGCTGCCTCTGGCGATCCGCAGCCGGCGGCTGGCATTGATGATCTGGTACTTGCGCCGCTCCTCAAAGGTCATGGAGCGGATGATCGCCTCAACCTTGCCCAGTTCCTTCTCGTCCGGCTTGGGCATATCCTTGAGCTGGCGCATGCGGTTGAGCCCCGGAATCATGCCCATGATCTGCTCCAGGCTGCCCATCTTCTTGATCTGCTGGATCTGATCGAGAAAATCCTCCAGGCTGAAGGTGCTCTTCTGGATTTTTTTAGCGAGCTTGTCCGCCTTTTTGCGGTCAACCACCTCTTCGGCCTTTTCGATCAGGGTGAGCACGTCACCCATGCCGAGAATACGCGAGGCCATGCGGTCGGGATGAAAGATCTCCAGGGCATCGAGGTCCTCGCCGGTGCCGATGAACTTGATCGGCCGCTCGGCCACCCTGGCGATGGACAGCGCCGCGCCGCCCCTGGCATCACCCTCCATCTTGGTGAGGATAACGCCGCTGATGGCCAGATCCTTGTTGAACTTGTCGGCCACCGTCACCGCGTCCTGACCGGTCATGGCATCGGCAACGAACAGGATCTCCGCCGGGTTCACCGCCGCCTTGATGCTGGCCAGCTCACCCATCAGCTTCTCATCGATATGCAGACGGCCGGCCGTATCAATCAGCAGGGTGTCATAATTGCTGTTCTGGGCCACCGTCACCGCGTTTTTGCAGATGGTGACCGGATTCTGGTCAGCCTGGGAGGGATGCACCGGCACATCGATGGAACGGCCCAGCACATGCAGCTGCTCGATAGCCGCCGGCCGATAGATGTCGGCAGGCACCAGATAGGGCCTTCTCCCCTGTTTCTTCAGCAGTTTGGCAAGCTTGGCCGCGGAGGTCGTCTTACCTGAACCCTGCAGCCCCACCATCATCAGAATGGCCGGGGTCCTGCCGGCCAGCTCCAGACCGGCCGTGGTCCCGCCCAGCAGGGCGATCAGCTCTTCATGGACAATCTTGATAACCTGCTGGCCGGGGGAGAGGCTGTCAAGAACCTCGTGCCCTACGGCCTTTTCGCCGATGGAGGCGACAAACTCCTTGACCACCTTGAAGTTGACATCAGCTTCAAGCAGGGCCATGCGCACTTCCCGCAGGGCATCCTCGATGTTCTGGTCGGTCAGCTTGCCGTGGCCGCGCAGGTCTTTGAATACCTTATGTAGGCGATCCGAAAGATTTTCAAACATAATATCCTGTCTCTATTACAATGCCCTGTCCTTAAGCAGACAAGGCGGATTGCTCACAGTAAACGAGAAAAAATAATTGGATATGAACAGAATGTCAAGATTTTAAATACAGACGTCCTGCCTTCGTCCGCGCTCACTTTACAGCGCCGCAGGTTTCCAGGCTGGCCGCCAGGGTGGCGGCATCCTCCACCTGCAGGCAGAGACAGTCATGTCCCTTGGGCAGGATCTTCTTCACCAGCCCGGTAAGCACGGTTTTCGGCCCCACCTCGATAAAGGTGGTGACCCCCTGCTGACGCATGCCAAGGATGGTGTCGTACCATCTGACCATGGCGGCGATCTGCCGGCTCATGATGCCTCGGATAACAGAAGGATCGCTTTCCGGGGCCGCGGTGACGTTGAAAAAGATCCTGCCTGCCGGAGGCTGAAAGGTGATCTGCGCCATGGCCTTCTCAAAATCCGGCACCGCGAGGGCAACCAGCGGACTGTGCCAGGCGCCGCTCACCGGCAGGGCCACCGCCTTGCCGCCTTTCTGGGCGGCCAGGGCGGACGCCGCCGCCACACCCGCGGCATCGCCGGAAATGACAACCTGCATCTCCGAGTTGTGGTTGGCCGCCACCACCACCCCTTGTGCCGCGGCGGCCTGCACCACCTCCTGCACCTCGGCCAGGCCGAGCTTTAAAATGGCGCTCATAGCGCCGGGATGGGCGGCGCTCTCCCTTTCCATCAGCCGGCCGCGCTCGGTGACCAGCCGCAGGGTGTCCTCAGGGCTCAATACCCCGGCGGCGGCCAGGGCCGAATATTCGCCGAGACTGTGGCCGGCAAAGAATGCCGCGTTGATCCCCGCCTGCCGCAGGGCCTGCAGACAGATGAGGTTCAGCACGGTCATGGCCGGCTGCAGGTGCAGGGTGCGGGTCAGCTCCTCCAGCGGCCCTTCCAGACAGAGCTTTGCCAGGGGAAAGCCGCTGACCTGCTCGGCCATGCTCATCAACTGGCGGGCCTCATCGCTTGCGGCAAGAAAATCCCGGCCCATGCCGACAAACTGCGAGCCCTGGCCGGGAAAAAGAAAAGCCGTCTTGGCGGCATCATTCATCCAACTTGTCATTTTCGTAATCCTTTATGTACGTGCCTGAAGTGCGCTAAAGTTAACGACAAACTGAACAGTTAAGTACCACAACTTTAGGCACTTCAAGTATATCAGGCACTTTAGGCACTTCATTCTTTAATCTTCCCTTCCTCCCGCCCCTCGTCCCTGTCCAGCAGGCTGGTCAGCAGAAAAAGGCCGACCCCGACCACGATGGCCGAATCCGCCACGTTAAAGGCTGGCCAGTGGTAGGTGGACACATAGAAATCGAGAAAATCCACCACCGAGCCGAAGCGGACCCGGTCAATGAGATTGCCCACCGCGCCCCCGCCGATAAAGGCAAAGGCAAAGAGATACCCCGCGCTGCGATGCCGATACTGCCGAAAGGCGAAAAAAACAAAGACCAGGGCGAGCACGGCGACGCCGATGAAAAAATAAGGCCGCCAGGCCGGGTTGGCATTGGCCAGCAGGCCGAAGGCCGCCCCGGTGTTGTGCAGATAGGTGAGGTTGAAAAAACCCGGAACAATCTCCTTGATCTCATAGAGCCCGAAGCGAGACATGATGAGCCACTTGGTCAGCTGATCGGCGGCAATGATCAGGCCGGCCAGCAGCCCCAGCAGCAGAAAGGAGTGCGCCCTGCCCTGTTGTCCCATCATGCGCCGACGGGCCCCAGCTGGGCGACAACCCCGGCGCAGCGGCCGCAGATGGTCGGATGCTCGGCATGCTGCCCCACCGTCTCGCTGCGCATCCAGCAGCGCTCGCATTTTTCCGAAGAAGCGGTCTTGACCAGCACGGCAAGGCCGGGGATCTCCTCGCTGGCCATGGCCCCCTCCGGCGGGGTCTCCGCCCGGTGCAGTCTGGAAACGATGCAGATAGTCTCCAGGGTCTGCCATTTATCGGCCAGGAAATCGGCCAGCTCAACCGGCACCGCCAGCCACACCTCAGCCTCCAGCGAGTGGCCGATGATCTTGTCCTGCCGGGCCACCTCCAGCACCTTGGTGATCTCGGCCCGCACGGTCTGCAGCCTCTCCCAGGTCGCGTTCAGCTCCTTATTGAGATTGCCGTCCTTGCGGGCCGGGAAGCCGGCCAGAAAGATGCTTTCCTCCCGACCGGCATCCGCCGGCAGATGGCTCCACACCTCATCGGCGGTGAAGGAGAGCACCGGACTCATCAGCCTGATCATGCCGTCCAGAATCTCGTAAAGCACGGTCTGGGCCGAGCGGCGGGCCGGTGAGCGGTCAAGCTCGGTGTACAGGCGGTCTTTCAGGATATCGAGATAAAAGGCGCTCATGGTCACGGTGCAGAACTGGTAGAGGGTATGGAACACCGTGTGAAACTCGAAGTTGTCATAGGCCTGCATCACCCGGCGCTTGACCAGCTCAAAGCGGGAGATGGCCCACTGGTCGATCTCCGGCATGTCGGCCACCGGCACCATGTCGGTGGTCGGCGAAAAATCGCTGAGATTGCCCAGCATGTAGCGCACCGTATTGCGGATCTTGCGATAGGCCTCGGCCAGGCGTTTGAGAATTTCATTCGAGATCTTGATATCGTCCCGGTAATCCTCGGAGGAGACCCACAGCCGCAGGATATCCGCCCCGTATTCCTTGATGATTTCCCCGGGGGCAATGACGTTGCCGATGCTTTTCGACATCTTGCGGCCCTGGCCGTCCACCACAAAGCCGTGGGTCAGCACGCCCCGGTAGGGCGCCCTGCCCCGGGTGCCCACCGCGGCGAGCAGGGAGCTCTGGAACCAGCCGCGGTGCTGGTCGCTGCCCTCCAGATACAGATCGGCCGGAAACGGCAGCCCGCGCTCCTCCACCACGGCGGCAAAGCTGACGCCCGAGTCAAACCAGACATCAAGGATATCGGTTTCCTTGACAAACTCGACGCCGCCGCATCTGCCGCAGCTGGCATCTTCCCCGAGAAAATCCCGCAGCTCATGGGAGAACCAGGCATCGGCCCCTTCTTTCAAAAAGAACTGCTCGATCCTGCCGTTGATCCCTTCATCGTTGATGATCTCGCCGCACTTGCCGCACATGATGGCGGTGATCGGCACGCCCCAGGCCCGCTGCCGGGAGAGGCACCAGTCCGGCCGGCCCTCCACCATGCCGTAGATGCGCTCCATGCCCCAGGAGGGGGTCCAGCTGACCTCCCTGATGGCGGCCAGGGCCTTTTTGCGCAGCTCATTGTTTTCCATGCCGATGAACCACTGCTCCGTGGCCCGGAAGATGACAGGCTTCTTGCAGCGCCAGCAGTGGGGATAACTGTGGGAAAGCTTGCCCTGGGCCAGCAGATGGCCGCTGGCGCGCAGATCGTCGCAGATTTTCGGGTTGGCCGCCAGGATATTCATGCCGGCATAGGGGCCGGCCTCGTCGGTGAAGCGGCCGGCGTCATCCACCGGCGACAGCACCGGCAGACCATAGCGCAGCCCGGTGAGATAGTCCTCCCGGCCATGACCGGGCGCGGTATGCACGCAACCGGTGCCGGTATCCAGGGTCACATAATCGGCCAGCACGATGACCGATTCCCGCTCCAGAAAGGGATGTTTGCATTTTCTGCCTTCAAGGAGCCCAGCGGCAAAGGTGGCCAGGATCTCATAGCCGGAAATTTCACAGGCCGCGCAGGCCTGCTCCACCAGCCCCTCGGCCATGAGCAGCACCTCGTCGCCGTTCTTTACCGCCGCATAGGTGAACTGGGGATGCAGGGCCACGGCCAGGTTGGCCGGCAAGGTCCAGGGGGTGGTGGTCCAGATGACGGCAAAGACCTGCCGGCCGGCCAGCGCCGGCACCACATCACCCAGATCCTCATCCAGCGGGAATTTCACATAGATGGAATGGGAGGAATGGTCTTCGTATTCAACCTCGGCCTCGGCCAGGGCGGTGACGCAGGAGGTGCACCAGTAGACCGGCTTCTTGCTGCGGGTGACCGCGCCGCTGGCCAGGAAACGGTTGAACTCCCGGGCAATGACCGTCTCGTAGCGGAAGTCAATGGTGAGATAGGGATTGTCCCAGTCGCCCAATACGCCCAGCCGCTTGAAATCCGCCTTCTGTTTTTCGATCCATTTCTGGGCGTACCTGCGGCAGGCGCCGCGAAAGGCCAGCTTGCCGATCTCTTTCTTCTTGTCGCCCAGCTCCTTGTCCACGTTAAGCTCGATGGGCAGGCCGTGGCAGTCCCAGCCGGGGATGTACGGGCAGTGAAAGCCGGCCATGCGCTTGGATTTCAAAATAATATCCTTCAACACCTTGTTAAAGGCGGTGCCGAGATGGATGAAGCCGTTGGCATAGGGAGGCCCGTCATGGAGCAGATAAAGGGGCCTGCCTGCCGTGGCCTGCTGCACCTTGTCGTAGAGCCCCTCCTGTTCCCAGACTTTCAGCAGCTCTGGTTCCTTCTGCGCCAGGTTGGCCTTCATCTTGAAATTCGTCTGGGGCAGATTCAGCGTCGCCCGGTAATCCATGGTCGTGTCTCCGTATCTGAAAATTGATGATGTCGGTAGTTTTGTCCCTTGCGGGTCATCCGGCAGAAGCCTGACAGCCGCCTGCCAGGAGGTCCAAAGCATATGCCGCGTAACAAACCAGATAGAATACCAATTCGGTTCCAACTTGCAAGGGTTTAATGAGCTTCGGGCCGGAAGAATGTTTTTTTTGTTTTGCACCTTGCCACTTTTGCCCATTCCGGTAAAATGCAAGTCTCTGTTAGCATGGAAGCCTTTTCCGCATGCCTGTATGTCAGCAGTAGGAGCGGGCCATGCCCGCGACCCGGAGTCTGGCGAACCCTGTATCGCGGGCATGGCCCGCTCCTACCCCCGAACAGCTCCAGCTAACAAAAATCGAATGAAGAAAAACTTTATCCGGAGAAAAGAGACCATGACCCCGAAAGTGATAGCCCTGGCAGGCAAAGGCGGCACCGGCAAAACAACCACCACGGCTCTGCTGATCAAATATCTGCTGGAAAAACAGCTGACCCCGGTGCTGGCCGTGGACGCCGACGCCAATGCCAATCTCAACGAACTGCTGCAGCTTCAGGTGGGAGTCACCATCGGTCAGATCAGAAAGGAGCTGAAAGGCGAGCTGCCGCCCGGCATGACGCGGGACCAGTTCATGAACATGAAGATCCAGCAGGCCATTATCGAGGAAAGCGGCTATGATCTCCTGGTCATGGGCCAGCCGGACGGGCCGGGCTGCTACTGTTCGGCCAACCAGTATCTGGCCATGACCATGGACCACCTGGCCGCCAACTACCGCTACATCCTGGTGGATAACGAGGCGGGCATGGAACACCTGAGCCGCATGAACCTGCGGGTCATCGATTACCTGCTAATCGTCTCCGACCCTTCGGCCCGCGGCATCCTCACCGCCCGCCGCATAGCGGAGATCACCGGCCCCCTGGGACTCACGGTGAAAAACAGATACCTCATCGTCAATCGGGTCCCGCAGCCCATGTCCCCTGAGCTGGAGGCCAAGATCCGCGAGGCGGTGGAGGGGAGCGATCTGCCCCTGGCCGGCATTTTCCCCTCCAGCGAGGACCTGGTCAGACAGGAGATCACCGGCGGCTCCTACCTGCAGCTGACGGATGAGGTGGCGGTGGTGCAGGCCGCCTTTAGCGCCTTTGACCGAATGTTTGCCAAAGGAGAATAGACTGTAGGTGTTTAGTTTGTTAGCAACATCAGGAACCCGTCTCTGCCCGCGACACCTGTCTTTCCGTGATGCTGAAGGTCGCGGGCATGGCCCGCTCCCCACGATGATATGCTTCGTTGGCGATACCAAAAAAAAGATGGCGGCGCAGTCATCCTGCCAGCCGCCATCCGCATTTCCCATCAGCCATGAGCCATCAGCTCATCAGCTTATCAACTCAACAACTTACCAGCTATCCTATCTCTTCATATTGATGACATCCGAGATCATCTCATCCGTGGTGGTGACGATCTTGGTATTGGCCTGAAAACCGCGCTGCACGGTGATCAGGTTGACGAACTCGGTGCCGATGTCCACGTTGGACATCTCCAGGGCATTGGGGGCAATGGTGCCCAGACCATTGCTGCCGGGGGCGCCGGTTACCGGCGCGCCTGATTCGGTGGTCTCGGAGAAAATATTGCCGCCCTTCTTGAAAAGACCTTCCAGGCTGGCGAAGTTGGCCAGCGCCACCTGGGCCTTCTTCAGCACCTGGCCGTTGGAGTAGTTGCCGGTGATGACGCCTTCGGTATTGACGGCCACCGCCTGCAGGAAGCCGGAGGCATAGCCGTTCTGGTCCTGGAAGATGGTGGTGGAGCTGTTGGCGTACTGGGTGGTGGCCAGGGCCTCGGGAGAGAAATCGGCGCTGACGATGCCGCCTTCGAGACTGCCGTCCTCCCCGCTTACATCGGCAACCAGGGTCTGGAAAGGGGTGAGTCCGTCGCCCCACGGGTCGGAGCCGGAAACCGAGCCGTCCGAAACAGAGGTCATGGCCAGCTGGCTGTGATAGCCGGTGGTGGAGGCCTCATCGGCAATACGGTCGGTCAGCACCAGCCGGCCGGCAAAATCGATCTCCGCATCGGCGTTGAAAATGGTTTCCAGCCAGTCAAGCATGTCCTGCACCGTGCCTGTATTGGTGGGGGTGATCACCGCGTCAACCGTATAGGTCTCATTGACCACCGGGGTGCCGTCGCTGGCAAAGCCGTTGAAGGTGAAGACATCGCCGTCTGCTATATTGGTGCCGGTGCTGTCAAAAACCTGCTCCCAGGGAGTATTGTCGGTGATGACCGGCACGGTGCCGCCGGTGCTGAGCCCCTGGCCGGTGGAGAAGATCTGCTGCTTGGAGGTGGTGACATTGATGATGGTGTCGCCGTTGACCCCGCTTTCGCCAAAGGGATTGGCGTCATCCTGGGTGGCGGCGCCGGTTACGGTGCCGTCCACCACCACGCTGGTGACATACATGCCGCTGTTGCCGGCGGTCAGATCGGTCATCTTCAGGCGGCCATAGGCGTCAATGGTGGCGGTGCAGCCGAAGGCCGTGCCCACGGCATCGAGAAACTCCTGCACCTTGGCATCGGTATTGACATTATAGGTGACGTTGGTCGACGTGCCGTCATTCATGAAACCCTCAAGATAGATGGTGTCGCTGGTGCCGGCCCCGCCGTCGCCCTGCAGCTGCAGGCCGTTGACATCATAGACATCCCGCCAGTAGGTCTCGCTGGTAATGTAGCTTGCGCCGGTGAGGTTGCTGTCCACCGCGCCGAGATCGCTGACCAGCACCTGCCGGGTGGTTGAGGTCAGGCCGGCGTACTGGGCGCCGAAATTAATCTCGATGCTCTGGTTGGTGGTGGCGCCGGTGAAATTCGCCTCAAAACTGTAATAGCTGTCCGTGTTTTCCAGTACAATCCTGTTGTCGGACTGGGCCGGATCCACCTTGCCGTCCGGCGGCACCCGGTAGGCCGAAATCTCGTTGATATTGCCCGAGGTGTCGAACTGCAGCGTGCCGTAGAGCAGGGCACCCGCACCCTTGTGCTCCTCATAGTTATACGTGTCATTGGGGGCGTAAATGGTCTGCTCCCGGGCATCCAGATAGCGCAGGTCCTCGGAAGGGTCGCAGGTGATCAGGTACTCCCACTCATTGTCGTTGGTGGTCCGGTCAAAATAAATCGAGATATCGTGGCTGGCGCCCTTTGAGTCATAAATCTTGATGGCCGAGGTGTATTCATACTGCAGCGGGTCTATGGGGGCGGTGGGCTTGACCGCCGAGGCATTGGTGCCGTTCCAGGAATCAAACAGGCGCACCTCGTTGAGTTCGTTGTCCTCCCGGGAATCGAGGTTGGCGATGACCTCCACCGTCTGGGTCTCAACCGGCGGGGTGGTCTTGTCGATGCGCATGTCGCCGATGGTGCCGGCCCGCTCGCCGGTGGTCTTGTCAATGGTCCAGCCCTGGACAAAATAGCCCATGGGCGTCACCAGGTAGCCTTCCTGGTCAAAACGGAACTCACCGGCCCTGGAGTACATGTCCGACTCGGCGTTTTCCGCGGCCCGCAGCATGAAAAAGCCCTGACCGCCGATGGCCATGTCCGTTGAAATGGAGGAACTCTGGAAAGAGCCCTGGGCAAAGAGACCGTCAACGGTGCTCAGGGTAACGCCGCGGCCCACCTGGGACGAACCGGAGGCGGTGGAAACCGACTGGGACAGCACATCCTGAAAAACCGTGCGGCTTGACTTGAATGACAGGGTATTAACGTTGGCCACGTTGTCACCAAGCACGGACATGGCATTACCCATGGTGTTAATGCCGCTGATACTTGAATAGAGTGAACTTGCAATCGCCATTATGTATTCCTCCTTACGCTGAAAGCCCGCAAATGAGCCATATCACACCACAAAAAAATTCTTAGCCGCCGGAACAGATTATTTTCTATAAAACACTGACCACGGAGCCGACATCGGCTGCAACGTGCTTATCAAGTTTGAGCTGCGCCGTACCATTGTCAAAGGTGACCCCCGTCACCTTGCCGGTGACCCGGTAATCCACCTCAATTCCCTGGCCCAGGGCATCATAGGCCTTGACCTGGTAGGTATAAGCGCCATCGGCAACGGTTTCGCCCAGGGCATCCTTGCCGTCCCACTCCAGGGGATGGGTGCCTGAGGACAGGGCCCCGGCATCAATCATCTGCATCAGATGGCCACCGGCATCGTAGACTTCCACCACGCAGGTATCGGCATCCTCCGCCAGGGTGAACTCGCCGCTTCCCGCCTCGCCCTCGTTGACGCCCAGGCTATTGCCGATAACCTGCACCTGGTTGTCAAGCAGGGTCAGCAGCTGCAGGTTGTTCTGCGAGGTCTGATAATCCAGCAGCTTTTCCATGTTGTCCGACATCTTCAGGGTGGCCTGCATATTGCTGAACTGGGAGAGCTGTGACGCCATCTCGTAGGTGTCCATGGGTTTCATCGGATCCTGGTACTGCAGCTGGGTGATCAGCAGATTCATGAAATCGTACTGATCCAGCTCCTTCTTGCCCACCGGCTGGAAAAGGCTTTCCTCTTCATACTGGGGCAGGGCGCTGTTGACACTTGATACGCTCATGGGAATTTCCTCTTTTCTCGTTTCGCTCAGACAATCAGGTTGATGCCGCTCTGCTGGCCATCCGCGCCGGGCGTCGCGGCCTGCAGATACAGGGCATCGGCAGGAAGATCCGCCAGGCTTTCCGCGGCCGCCTTGACCGTCTGCCTGGCCATTTCAAACCGCTGCCAGCTCTCGCCGCTGTTCTCCTGGCCCACGGAGACAAAGCATTCCCCGAGGCTGAACCCCCGCTGGTTCATGCTCTGCTTGAACTCTTCCATGTTGCTTTCCAGCATCTCTTTGACCCGGCTGTTTTCCATGTTGAAGGAAACCGAAACATGATCATCCCGCACGGTGAGATTGACCTTGACCTCGCCGAGATCCTGGGGATAGAGACGCAGGACAAGATGATGCTCCTGGCTTTTCAGCCCCCGGATCACCCCGTCGGACAGCTGCTGCACCACCTGCTGCTGCATCTGGCGGAACGGTTGCCGGGCCGCGGCCTCGCCCCTGGCCGCCTCCTGGGCCGGCATGGCCTCCTGGCCGCCTGGCTTGACCGTGAAAGCGGCGGCCGGCTGCGGGTCGGCTGCCGTTTTGGCGGCGGTCACTTCTTCCCCGCCCGACTGGCTGGCGGCCATCTCGCCGGAAAAATCTGCCGTATCCTGCCGGCCGGCGGGCTGCTCGAATTTTTCCTCAAGACCTTTGACCCATTCGGCAAAATCACTCTGCAGATCCTGCTCTTCCTGGAAAGTGCCCTCCTGCAGCTTGTTTTCCTCCACCTTGACCCGGGCCAGATCAACCAGTTCCTGCAGCTTCTGGTAAACGGCGTTGACCGATTCCTCCACCACCGGGGTCCAGCCGGGCCCCTGAGCCTCGAAAGCCGACTGGGAAACGATCTTCTGCAGATCTGCGAGAAAGGCCGGCAGATCAACCTTGGGCTGGCTGGCCTTTGCTGCGGCAGTGGCATCGCTCAGCATACTCTGCAGCCGGTCAAGCGTGAGCTGCACCGCCTCGCCGGCATTTTCCCTGCCCAGCACCTGGTTCAGAAACCTTTCCGGCAGCAGTTCATTCTGCTCTTCCAGGGTGAGACCGGCCTCGGCCAGCAGATTCTGCAGCTGCTCCGACTCCCAGTCCGTCAGGGTAACCGGCATAAGCCCCTCTTCCCCGGCCGCGCCTGCAAGCCCCTGGGCCAGCAGACTCAGGTCAAGCTTGCCGTCACCGGTCACCGCCTGATCGGCGATCTTGGCAATGCTCGCCTCGTCAAGGCCCATTTTGGCCAGCAGGGCCTGCAGCATGGGCAAATCGGCCTCAGCCACGGTGATGGGAGCTGACTCGTTCATCTCCTGAAAATGACGGGTCAGTGCCTCAAAAAAATCAATCAGGCCGACCTTGTTGTCCTGATTTTCCAGCTGCTGCATGAACTGGGCAAAATCTGCCTCCTTCATGCCCGCATCGACGGCCAGCTGCTGCAGAATTTCCATATCCGGCAGCTCCGTCTTCCATTCGCCGGGAACCCCGGTCTTCTGTTCGGCCACATCCTGCAGTTCCGCCAGGAACTGGCGCAGCAGCTCCTCCACGGACTGGGCCCCGGCCTGGTCATCCCGGTCGTCGGCTGTGCTTTTGGCTGCAGGGGCCGCATTGTCTTTGCTCCTGGAGGCCTGCCGGCTTTGCTCACTGTTCCGGGCAACCCCCAGCTTGTCCCGGCTGTCGCCATATTTTTTATCCAGCTGGCGGTCGAGATGCCGGGCAAAGGAACTATCCGAATCACTGGTTCCTCCTGTTTTCTTCACTGACAGCTCCGGCCCGGGAACAGGTAAAACCGGATTCATTAGAATGGACATGCATCGACCTCCTCGCAATGAAATTTTTCTTGCAGCAAGCTATTTGCAACAGCAGTGCCAAGAAGGGGAATCGTCAGCGGAAGAGAAAATTATTTTCTAGAAAAAGATATCATTTCAGGATGTTAGCAGGGAAGACATGCAGCGGAGAACAACAAGGAAAAAACCGGGGCAAGGGATTTTCACGCCGCAATCGGCAGGGAAGTAGGAAAGAATTTCCCCGGACAGCCTGTTGCTGCCGGAGGGGGATGAGGCGGCGGAGGGATTTGTGTTGCCGGCAAGCAGACAGCAAAAGACCGAAACTGCTCACGCAGGGCGAGAACCTCGACCGCAGGGAGACGGATTTTGATTTTATTTTAGGTTCTGCAGCCTTGGCTCGTATAATTTGATTGGCAACACGGATGCATACAATTCGAAATCTTTGTCAGTGGTGAAAATTGACATTTTATGGCTGTAGGCCAGGGAACAGATGATGAAATCAGTATTGGAACCTTGAATTCCCTTGCTCCTGGCCAGATTAAAAAATTCTGCGGCCCGTTCAAAATCGCGAGAGAGGAGGGGCAGATCAGGAAATGCCCCAAGATGCTCTTTCAGTTTATTGAATTGCGTTTTTGCTTTGATGCCGGAAAGCAGTTCCTGGCGAATCGGTCCGATGAGTTGCACCCTTACTTCCGCTATCAATTCCGATAATTCATCAACCAGAGAGCTTGATTTTGCTTCATTGCGGCGGAGAGCAAGCGACCAGATGCAGCTGTCGACAATTATTTTCATTTGACTTGCCGCTGCTCTTTGTAGTCGTAATCCTTTTCGTATTCGATCTGGTGAAAAAGCTCGAGGATGTTTTTTTGTTTTCGACGCTGGATATACTCCTCCAGCGCCTCTGTCACCACTGCCTTTTTGGTTTTATGTTTTCCCAGCAGCTGGGCCTGTTCGATAAGACTGTCATCAATCGCTAGATTCGTCGCCACGCCACACCTCACTTTACACAATTATTTATACATTATAATGTGTGAATTTTTGCGGTTTGGCAAGTATTTTTGTGCCGCCATAATGAGACCTGCGAGGGGGATTACTCGAACCGCCCGAGCAGCCGGCTGACCTTGACCGCTTTTTCGCTGTCGAGCTTGGGCATGATCAGGGCAACCTGCTCGGCCTTCATGGCCCGCAGAATCATGGCCACATTGTCATCGCTCATCTGATTGAGCAGCGGGCCGAGTTTGGAGGGGCTCATGGCGCTGTAGACCTTGATGAGGTTCTTGAAACTGGCGTCCTGCTCCTGCTTGATGGCGGCCAGCTTTTCTTCGACATTCTTCTGGATGGCGGCAATCTGCGCAAGCTTGGCGTCCACCTCCTTCTGCATGGCATCGAGTTCTTCTGCCCGCTGCTCCAGCGCCTTTTCCCGGGCCGCCACCGCCTCTTCCCGCTGCTGCAGGGCAACCGTCCTGTCAATCTCATCCTGGCTGATCGTCACCGGCAGCTCAGCGGCATAGAGCAGAAAAATGCCGCTGCAGGAAAGAAAAACGACAATAAACAGGGTCAGCATCCTTTTCCTTACCGCCGTCTTCATATCAGTATCCCGCGGCCATGCCGGAGCAGAGCCTGCTCGTCGCTTTCATTCTGCTCCCTGCGACGGGTCTCCTGCAGATATTTCTGCAGCTCCTTTTCCCGCAGCACCTCAATGGTTTTTCGTTTTTTCATCGCCTCGGCAAGCTCGGAGCGCACCTTCTCCACCACCTGCTGCTGGGCGGCAATGGTGGTCTGCAGAATGCGCAGCTGCAGCTCCTGAATCCGCATGGCCTCCATATAGAAGAGGAACAGGCTGCCGCTCATGGTCTTTTTTTTGCGCTCCTCCATGGCCTCGCACAGCTCCCGCCTTTTTTCCTGCAGTTCGGCAAAGCGGAGCTGATGCCGCTGCAGCATCAATTGCTCCCGCGCCAGCTTGAGCTGGGCCTGTTCTTCAAGATTTTTCCTGAGCGTCAGGACTGCTTCGAGTCTGAAATGGAAAGCCATGATTTGCCCGTCATTTTCTCCAGGTCAGCGACAACAGGAGAGTTAAAGGTTTTTCAGCCGCAGCGGCCACACCCTCAACGCGCCAGGGCCAGCAGCTGCTGCCGGCTATCCTCGAAGGTGGCTCTCTGCTCCACATCCTGCCGGAGATAATTGGTGAGACGATCGATCATGCTGATGGACTTGTCTATCTTCGGATTGGTCCCGGCCGCATAGGCGCCGATATTGATCAGATCCTCGGAACGGCGGTAAGTGGCCAGGGTTTCCAGAAACTTGTGGGCCGCCTTCATCTGCTCGCGGCTGACCACATCGGTCATGCAGCGGCTGACGCTGCCCATGATCTCGATGGCCGGATAATGGCCCCGGCTGGCCAGTTCCCGGCTCAAGACGATATGGCCGTCCACAATGGAGCGCACCGCATCGGCAATGGGCTCATTCATGTCATCCCCTTCCACGAGCACGGTATAAATGCCGGTGATGCTCCCCTTGCCTTCGCAGGTGCCTGACCTTTCCAGCAGCTTGGGCAGCTGGGCGAAAACCGAAGGGGTGTAGCCGCGGGAGGTCGGCGGTTCGCCGATGGCCAGCCCCACCTCTCGGCTGGACATGGCAAAACGGGTGACCGAGTCCATCATCATGATCACGTCACGGCCCTGGTCGCGAAAAAATTCCGAAATGGCCATGGCCAGATAGGCCCCCCGCATCCTGACCAGCGGCGGCTGGTCCGAGGTGACCACCACCACCACCGAGCGGGCCAGCCCTTCCGGGCCGAGATCGCGTTCGATAAAGTCCTTCAGCTCCCGGCCCCGCTCGCCAATCAGGGCGATGACGCTGACATCGGCCGCGGTATGCTTGGCGATCATGCCCAAGAGGGTGCTTTTGCCGACGCCGGAGCCGGCCAGGATGCCGATGCGCTGGCCCTTGCCCAGGGTGAGCAGGCCGTTGATGGCCCGGACCCCCACATCCACCACCTCTTTGATGCGCACCCGCTTCATGGGGTTGAGCGGCTCGGCATAGAGAGGGTAGTCAACTCCTTCCTCCAGGGGTCCTTTGCCGTCCATGGGGTTGCCCAGTCCGTCGATCACCCGGCCGAGCAGCGACTGGGCCACCCTGACCCGGGCCTGCCCGCCCACCAGCCGGATGGCGCTGCCCGGCTCAACCCCGCGCATCTCGCCCAGGGGCATGAGCAGCAGGGTGCCGGCCCGGAAGCCGACCACCTCGGCCGGAATCCTGCCTTTTCCTTTAAAAACATCAACCTCGCAGATGCTGCCCACCGGGATGCCCGGGCCGCGGCTTTCAATGACCATGCCGATCACCTGGTTCACCCTGCCCCGCACGGCAATGAGCGGCTGTTCCGCGGCAATCTGCAGACAGGCGGAAAGGTCCATCTCACTTATTCCCCTCTGCGGCAAGAGCCTCCAGAAAGGCCCGGTCTACCAGGGCAAAAAGCCTTTCCCGGCAGGTATCAAGGGTGGCGTCGATCTCGCCGAAATCGGTCTGCAGCAGGCAGCCGCCCCGGCTCACCGCCGGGTCCTCGATCAGTTCAAAACGCCGGGCCCCCTGCAGCAGAGAAGGGTCCTCCAGGCTCATCTCCTTGATATGCTGAAAATCCTCGCCGTGCAGATGCACCTTGACCACGGAATCCTCCACCACGTATTTCATGGCCAGCCGCAGACAGTCGGCAATCACCAGGGGATTCACCGACACCTCATGGCCCACCAGGCGATCCACCATGATTTTTATCAGGGGAAGCAAATCCTTTTCATACTGCTGGTGCACCAGTTCCCGTTCCTGCTCCAGGGAGGCGATCAGCCGCACAGCCTCCCTGATCTTGTCAGCCAGGGCCTTTTCCGCCTTCTGCAGCCCATCCGCTTCTCCCCTGGCAAAACCCTGCTGGTACGCCTCTTCCTCGATGCGCTTCTTTTCCGCCTCAGCCCTGGCCAGCATTGCCTCGGTTTCCCGGCGCACGGCCTCCTGTTGTTTCTGCAGTTCCTGCAGCGGATCAGCCGGCTCCGCCTTGCCGTTGCCGTGCATCAGGCTCTCAAAGGAGATAAAATTCGGCCCCCGCTCTTTGCCGATCTTTTCCTTGAAATCAAAAATCTTAGACAAATTCATCCTCTCCGCCGCCGCCGCTCATGAGCTGGATCTTGCCTTCCTGCTCCAGACGTTTGGCGATCTTGATGACAGCCTGCTGGGCCGCCTCGACATCCTTCACCCTGGTCGGCCCCATGATCTCCATGTCTTCCTTGAGCATCTCCACCGCCCTGGTGGACATGTTCTTGAAGATCTTTTCTTTCAGATCCTCGGAGGCGGTTTTCAGCGCCAGCTTCAGGTCATCGGTGGAAACCTCCTTCAGAATGGCCATGATGCCCCGGTCATCAACGCTGAGCAGATCCTCGAAGACAAACATCAGGCGCCGGATGTCCTCGGCCAGACTCTCGCGCTGCTCTTCGATGCCTTCCAGCACCTGGGTTTCCAGGGCCCGGTCGGCGTTGTTGAGAATCTCGGCCACCGTGGCCACCCCGCCCAGCCGCTGGCCCTCCAGGCCTTCAACGGAAAGCAGTTCCTCCTGCAGCACCCGGTCCACATCCACCAGGATTTCCGGGCTGACCTTGTCAAGCTCCGCCATGCGCATCACCACCTCGACCTGGGTTTCCTCCTTGAGCTCGGCGAGAATCTGGGCCGCCTGGCTGTGCTCCAGCACGGCGAGCACCAGGGCCACGGTCTGGGGATGCTCATTGCGCAGGAAATTGACCAGGATCTTGGGCTCCAGCTTGCGGGCCTTCTGAAAAAGGGTCAGCCGCCAGTCGGAACGGATATCGTCCAGGATCTCATTGGCCTTGTCCGACTGCAGGGCCCGTTTGAGGGCGGTTTCCAGCATGTCATCGCCGGAAAGGTAGATCTCGCCGCCGCCGGCGTCGGTTTTAAACTCTCTGAGCAGGGCGGCAATATCCTCCTTGTCAACCTTGTCCATCTTGGACATCTGCCGGCCCACCATCTTGATTTCATCCTCTTCCAGGCGCTTGAAAACCTCAGTGGTGAAATCCTCCCCCAGGGTAAGGAGAAAAATCGCCGCCTTTTCAGCCCCGGTCAGATTTTCGCCGCTGGGCGCATCCTTTTTTTTCGCCACCTTACATCTCCTCGCGCAACCAGCGCCTTACCAGATCAGCCGCTCGTTCCGGGTCACTCTGAGCCAGCCGGTACATTCTTTCCTTATCCGTCATGCCAAGGGGCTGCAGGGACAGATCCTCCTGCTCCTCTGGTGTCCCCTTCTTCAAGGCGGCCTGGGCAGCCAGTTCCGCCTTGCGCTGGGCATCAAGCTGCTGATGGCTGAGCAGGCGCATGAAGGGGCGAATGACAAACATGATGAAGGCAATGGCCACCAGCAGCAGTACGAGGGGTACGGCCAGATGCTCAAACAGACTCCGCCATTTTTCAAAGGGATCCGGCTCCGGTTCCACCATGGAGGAGAGGTAAAACGGCATGGCCACCACCTCCACCTTGTCGCCCCGTTCCGGATCAAAGCCGATGGCATTCTGGGTCATTTTGACAAAATGAGCAAGCTCTTCGGCGCTGCGCGGTTTATAGACCAGGGTCTTCTTGCCGTCCTTATCCTTGCTCTCCTCATAGACCCCGTCAACCATGACAGCCACGGAGAGACGTTTGATCGCGCCGACCGCTTCCTGTATGTGCCTTGTTTTTTTGGTGATTTCGTAATTTCTGGTAATATTTTTCCGGTACGGGCCTTCCTTCTTGCCGGCCGCCCCCTCCCCTTCGCTGAAGGTGGCCAGTTCCCCCTTGACGCCCGGAATGCCGGCTGCCGCCTTCTCTCCCCCTTCCTGCTCTATCAGCAGCTGCTCACTGCGGGTGACCTGTCCGTCCGGGTCGAAGTTCTCCTCGGTGACGTCCACCTTATTGAAATCCATGTCCACCGTCACCCGGGCCAGGGCCTTGTTGATGCCGACCACCTCCTCCAGCAGACTCTCCACCTTGTTGCGCAGGGCACTCTCCACCTTGAGCTGGTATTCAAGCTGGGTGGCGGAAAGCATGGACACATCATCACCCTCCTTGCGAAACAGCAGACGGCCAAAGGTATCGACAATGGTGATATTTTCCGAGGTCAAACCGGGCACGGCGCTGGCCACCAGATTGACGATGGCCATGATCTGCTCTTTGGCGAGCTTCTCCTGCCCTGCCATGGTGAGGCTTACCGAGGCGCTGGGCGGCTTGGAGTCCTCGACAAAAACGGATTCCCTGGGGGTGGCGATATGCACCCTGGCATCCCGTACCTGCTTGAATTGCTTGATGGTGCGGGCAAGCTCACCCTGTACGGCCCGCTGATAGTTGAGCCTCTGCACAAAATCCGTGGTGCCCAGGTTGGTCTGGTCAAAGATCTCGAAGCCGACCCCGCCCCCCCGCGGCAACCCTTCGGCAGCCAGATTAAGCCTGGTCTCATAGACCTGATCGGCGGGCACCAGCACGGCTGACCCGCTCTCCGACAGCTGATAATCGATGCGCTGTTCTTTAAGTTTGGCAATGACACTGGCGGCATCTTCGGCAGACAGACCGCTGAACAGGACATTATAGTCCACCTTGCCGCCCAAGGTGGAAAGGAAAATCAGCCCGCCCAGCACCCCGGCCACCAGGACGCCGGCAATGATTTTCTGGGGCAGAGAAAGATTTCTGACGACCGATGTTGCCTGCTTGAAGATGTCTTTGACAGGAGCCATGCATTTATCCTATTGGTCTGACTGGTCCGACTGGTCTGATTAGCCCGACTGGTCCGACTGGTCCGACTAGTAAGACCAGTCAGACCAGTCGGACCAGTCAGACCAACTACAACTGAATCCGCATTACTTCCTGGTAGGCGGCAACAGCCTTCTGCTGCACCCTGGTCATCATCCGGAAGGAGATGCTGCCCTTTTCAATGGCAATCATGGTTTCATGGATATTGCCATGCTCGCCGGCGGCAAGTCCCCGGCTCAGTTCATCCGCCTCCTGCAGGTTGGCGTTGACGCTTTCTATTGATTTCTGCAGCACCTCGCCGAAACCGGCACCCGGGGCCTGTTGTTTTTTTGACACCTGGGCAACCGATGGTGTTCCTGCCAGACCTGCCGGCTGCAGCGGTAATATTTCCATGTTATTCTCCCGCAGGTGCGAAACACCTGCCTTTATTTATTCTAGCGTTTATCTTCTGGCAATATCAAGGGCCTTGATGGCCATGCTCTTCACGGCTTCAAGGGCGGCGACATTGGCCTCGTAGCCGCGCCTGGCGCTGATGATGTCCACCATCTGCTCCGCCTCATCCACGTTGGGATAGAGCACGATGCCGTTTTCATCGGCATCGGGGTGGGAGGGATCATAGACCGACTTGAACTCCTTTTTATCCTCCACCACGGCCGACACCTCCACCTGGCGCAGCTTGTCCTCGGTGGAACTCAGCACGTCCCGGAAGGTCTTCAGCGGTTTCGCCTCAAAGACCACGGATTTCGCCCGGTAGGGTCCGCCCTCCATGGTCCTGGTGGTGTTGGCATTGGCCAGATTCATTGACGCCACATTAAGCCTGGCCCTTTCAGCCTTGAGGCCGGAGCCGCTTATCTTAAATGCGGTCAGGATATCCATGATTATTTGCCTCCTTCATCAATAGCATATTTGAGACCATCGACCTTATTGCCGATCATTCTGGTCACTATCTCATACATCATCTGGTTTTCCGCCAGTTTGACCATCTCCTCATCCAGATCAACGGGCCGTTTCTCCTTGGAAAACTGCAGACTCTCGCTGACCGCCACCGGGTCAAGATCAATATGTTGCGGGTGGGTCCGGCTCAGCAGTCCCTGACCCTGCCTGGCTGTTTGCATCGCCTTTTCAAAGGAGAAATCCTGCATCGTGTAACCGGGGGTCTCCATATTGGCGATGTTCGACTGGATAAGACCCTGCCGCTCATAGCGGAGGTTCAGGGCCTGCTGCATAGAGTTCACGCTGCCGAACACTTTATCAATAGGCATAATTTTCTCCTTAAGGCCGGAAGGGCTCTTTTTCTGTAAAGATGAAGCAAATAACATGCCTGCTTATCGCAAGGCTCGCCGGACAGCCATTTTAACGGATAAACAGGAAGAAATTAAGGGGGAAGCGGAAAAGAAACCCAAAAGAAATCAGTCAATTAACCCCTGGGTGCGGTATTCATGGAGTTTGTTGCGCAGGGTGCGGACGCTGATCCCCAGCATCTTGGCCGCATGGGTGCGATTATCGTCAGTTTTTTGAAGGGCCTGCATGATCATTTGACGCTCGACATCCCTGAGACTGGTCATGCCGCCATTTTCCCCGCCCCCCGGCGCAGACGGGCATATTTCCGTGGCCGCGGCGTAGGATGGGGAAATATCCAGGCCCGCCCCGTCGGTTTCCTCGTCCCAGAAATCCCAGGGTTCCAGCTCTTCGGCCAGGGAGAGCAGCACGGCCCGCTCCACCAGGTTCTCCATCTCACGGATATTGCCCGGCCAGCCATACTCGGCAAAACGCCGGCAGGAGGCTTTTGACATTTTTTTGACATCCTTGCCATACTGCCGGGAAAATCTCTCAATGAAATATGCAGCCAGCCGTTCGATATCCTCTTTTCTTTCCCGCAAAGGAGGCAGGGTGAGGGGAATGACGTTCAGACGATAATAAAGGTCCTGGCGGAACTCGCCATTTCTGACCGATTCCTCCAGGTTTCTGTTGGTGGTGGCCACCACATGCACATCCACCTTGACCGGGGACTTGCCGCCCAGGCGGTCAACCTCCTCTTCCTGCAGGACCCGCAGCAGCTTGGCCTGCAGATGCAGCGGTATCTCGGCGATCTCATCGAGCAGCAGGGTGCCGCCGTCAGCCAGCTCAAATTTACCTTTTTTGGTATAGATCGCCCCGGTGAAGGCCCCTTTTTCATGGCCGAACAGCTCGCTTTCCAGCAGCCCTTCCGGCAGGGCCGCGCAGTTTAAGGCTACAAACGGGCCTTCCCTGCGGTTGCTCTCCTCATGGATGCAACGGGCGATCATCTCCTTGCCGGTCCCCGATTCGCCGAGAATCAGCACCGTGGCCTTGCTGGAGGCCACGCTTCTGGCCTTCTGCAGCACCCTGGCAAGTTTCGTATCCGTGCCGACAATGTGTTTCTTCCTGGCCGGGTCGTTATTATTTTCCCTGGCAGGCCCCGCTGCCACCTCTTTTTTCGGCAGGCCGGCGGTAAACGCCCGGCCGGCGATTTCCAGGATAATATCCACGGGAAAGGGCTTGAGCAGATAATCAAAGGCGCCGAGTTTCATGGCGGAGACAGCGGTTTCCACCGTGGCATGTCCGGTTATGATGACCACCGGCAGTTCCGGGCGGCTGGCATGGAGGCGCCGCAGGAGCTCCAGCCCCCCCATTTCCGGCATGTTGATATCGGCAATCACCAGGTCCGCCGGGTT
>QZKJ01000079.1 GCA_003605035.1 Desulfurivibrio sp. | reverse complement strand
TGCTCTTCACCTACGGCATTCTGACCAAGAAGGTCAAGCTGCTCGAGCTGATCGAAAAGGACATCGAGTGGACCACCCTGCTCTTTTTCATGTTTCTCTTCATGCTGGTGGGCGGCGTGGAGGAGACCGGCCTGCTGGACATCATCGCCGACTGGGTGCTCAACCTGTCCGGCGGCAATCTGACCGCCTCGATCTGCCTGATTCTCTGGGTGTCGGCCATCATGAGCGCCTTTGTGGACAACATCCCCTTTACCGCCACCATGCTGCCCATTGTCGCCTATCTCACCCAGGTCATTCCCGGGGCGGAATCAGGCGTGCTCTGGTGGTCGCTCGCCTTCGGCGCCTGTTTCGGCGGCAACGGCACCATGATCGGCGCCAGCGCCAACGTGGTCACCCTCGGTATCGCCGAGTCGGCCGGCCATCCGATCAAGTTCTTCGGCTTTATGAAGGTCGCCTTCCTCTATATGATGATCAGCGTGGCCATTGCCAATGTCTGGCTGCTGTTGTTCTACTAGCGGTTATTGATAAGGAGTCATTTATATGAATAAAAAAAGCAAAGTGTTATCAAGTTTTCTGCTGCCCGTCGACAGCCCTGAGACCTTTGAACGGACCGCCTGGCTGATGGGGATGATGGACGCGGGCCTGGGCGGCCGCATCGAGAAGGTGAGCCTGCTGCATGTGATGGCGGGCAAATACCTCAGCACCCACATGGCCAATGTGGATGTGCGCACCGAGTTTATCCTGGAGTCCGAGCTGTTCAAAAGGCTCAAAAAACAGCATATCCAGCAGCAGATTGAGCCGAAGATGCAGGAGGCCCGGCAGCTGCTGGTGAAAGCCGGGGTGAGGGCGCCCATTGACATCCAGGTTGAGGACGGCGAGCCGGTGGGCCGCATTGCCGAGATGGCCGGGAGCTATTCAACGGTTATCCTGGAGAGAAGGGGCCTGTCGCCGCTCAAGGAGGTGCTGGTGGGCAGCGTGACCGCCGGGCTGCTGCACCGGGACATCAAGGCCAGCGTCTATCTGGTGGGCAAGATCGAGGGCAGGACGGAATGCCCGGCCGGCCGCTGCCTGATCCCGGTGGACGGCTCCACCCATGCCAATGCCGCCGTGGCCGAGGCCGCGGTGCTGCTGGGCGGTTGCGCGGCAGTGGTCAGGGAGGTGACCCTGGTCCATGTGCTGGATGCGGCCCGTTACAGCGAAGAAATCGGCAAGGGCAAGGCGCCGGCTAAATCAGGCGACCAGTTGCTGTCCGAGGCCAGAAAACTGCTCACGGACGGCGGGGTGCCGGACAGCATCATCTCCGAGGTGGCCCGCTTCGGCGACCCGGCCGCTGCCATCAAAGAGGAAATCGGCAAACGTCCCGACTGCATGATCTTCATGGGCCGGCGGGGCCGCAATGCGGTGAGCGAGATCTTCATGGGCAGCGTCAGCCGCAAGATCGTGCATCACTGTCCGGATCATTTCGTCGCCCTGGTCACGGCGGGATAGTGGTTTTTCCCGGCGCATCCGTGAAGCTGATTGCCGCCTCACGGCTGCGCCTCTGTTTCGCTGATGAAACATTGTTGAACGCGGGCAAAAAGGACGGGACTCAGCGCTGGCGGACAGGACTGGCGGCAGGTTTGCTGCGCCGTCATTCCGGCAAGTTTTTATATGAAAGTCTCTTTCCTGTCTGTTGTGCTGGCAGGGACGTAGGAGTGGGCCATGCCCGCGACCTTCGGCATTGCAGCTATCTCTATCGCGGGCATGGCCCGCTCCTACGCCGCAAGACTTTCATTGTTCGTTATTCCCGCTTGCGGAGATGCGGGTTAGCCGGAATGACGACAAATAAAAACGGTATTTTTATAATTTCCAAGCCCCTTATGACTTTTACGTCACTTTAATAACAGAGCGCATAAATCGACAAAAGGAATTGTGCAAAACAAGAAGAAACATTATAAAACAGTTGCCATACTTATCCTGTTGCCTGGCCGCGGCAGCTGTCAATGAATCGTGAAAACGGACCAGTGGAATCAATGCAATTATCGCCTCTCCATCACATAGCGGTTTCCGAGCTGCTGAACGGCTTTCCCCATGCCATCGTCGTCCTGGACACCGGGCTGCGCGTGGTGGAGATGAACTGTTACCTGGAAGCCCTTACCGGCTACAGCGGGACCCAGGCAAAAGGGGTATACGGCAGCTTCATTCTCCGCTGCAATCTGGGGCCGAAGAACCAATATTTCTACAAGGTTCTGGAGACCGGCGAGCCGATCTCCGCTGAAGGCAACATCATCAGCCGGGATCACAAGAAAATCCCCATCCAGTTCACCATCTCGCCGCTCAGGTCCGACAAGGGCGAGATGATGGGACTGCTGGTGGTGCTGGAAGACATCTCCCTCCTGCAGCAGACCAAGAGTCAGCGCATTTACGACGGCACGGAGGTGATCCTCGGCCACAGCCCCAAGATGCAGGAGGTGTTCGCCCTCATGCCGGTGCTGGCCCATACCGACGCCTCGGTGCTGATCACCGGCGAAACCGGCACCGGCAAGGATATCATTGCCGAGGCCATCCACAAGGCCTCGAAAAGGGCCAGGCATCCCTTTATCAAGGTCAACTGCGGCGCCCTGCCCGAATCACTGCTCGAATCGGAGCTGTTCGGCTATGTGCGCGGCGCCTTCACCGGTGCGGTCAAGGACAAACCGGGCATGTTCCGGCTGGCCCACGACGGCACCATCTTTCTCACGGAAATCGGAGATCTGCCCATGCCCCTGCAGGTAAAGATCCTGTCAGTGCTGGATGACAAGGAGTTCTATCCGGTGGGCGGCACCCAGAAGGTGAAGGTGGATGTGCGCATTATCGCCGCCACCCACCGGGACCTCAGGGAGCAGATTCACCTGAGCAGATTCCGCGAGGACCTTTTTTACCGGCTCAACGTGCTGCGCATCCACCTGCCCCCGCTGCGGGAACGTGAGGGTGACATCCGCCTGCTGCTTGACCATTTCCTCAGGGAATTCAATGCAAAACTGAACAAATCCCTCAAGGGCTTCTCCACCAACGCCTTCAACAAGCTGCTGTCCTATGCCTATCCGGGCAACGTGCGCGAACTCCGCAACATCATCGAGTATGCCGCCAACATCTGCCAGGGGAAAAGGATCAGGTCGGAGCATCTGCCCCAGTATATATTCACGCACCAGGTCAGCGGCAGCCTGCCGCAGCCAAAGGCCTACGACAGCGGACCAAGGGAGGAAACCGAGCCCCCCGAATCCTACAAACCCAGAGCAGGCAACTGGAATGACATTGAAAAGGAGATGATTCTGCAGGCCCTGACCAAGACGAGAGGCAACCGTTCCCAGGCCGCCGAAATACTGGGCTGGGGACGGACAACCCTGTGGCGCAAACTGAAAACCCACGGGCTTACCTGATTCCATCAACAAAAACCAGAGGACAGCGGGGAAATAACAGGCATGAAAATACTGATTACCATCCAGGGGAATTTCGTGGCCCCGAGATTCGACATGGTATCAGAGGTTCTGATCGCCTCAACCGACGGCCAGAAACTGACTGAAAAACCCAGGACCATTCTCATCTCACGACCCTCGGCGGATGAACTCTGCAGTTTTATCACCAAGGAGGATATAGCCATCGTTGTTTGCGGCGGCATTGAAGAACGGCATTACAAATACCTGTGCTGGACCAAGAAGAAGGTTTTTGACGCCGTTATCGGTCCCTACGCCGAGGCCCTGCAGCTGGTTCTGGAAAACCGCCTGACTTCCGGCACCATCCTGCCGGGCGCGGTGGGCATCGAGGGATGAGCATGAACGTCTTCAGCCGCTGGCTGGCCAGATTTCTGCCGGAGGACCAATACGGCATTGATGATGTGTCCGGCATCAATAAACGCTACAAGAAATTCCGCACCAATCTCCTGACCACCATGCTCACCATCTCCCTGCTGCCGGCCATCATTACCGCGGCAATAGGTTATTTCCAGTACAGGGATCTTCTCCAGACCACGGAAAGGGAGCAGCTGCTGTGGAACCTGGAAGGGGCCCAGAAAACCATGCAGGCCCTGATCAACGAACTCCATTCCAGCATTGAATTCATTGTCAGGGAAGACCGCTGTGACGAAATCCTCGACCAGGACACCCTGGACGGCATGCTGATCCGGCTCAAACTCAAATACAACGGCTTTGTCGATCTTGGCGTCATCGACTCCCGGGGCATCCAGCTGACCTATTCCGGCCCTTACAAACTGAAGGGTTACAACTACCGGGTGCAGGAATGGTTTGAACATGTGCGGGGCCGGGGTTTTTATATCAGCAATGTCTTTCTGGGCTACCGCAACATTCCCCATTTTGTCATCGCGGTCAGCAAAAAGCGGCCGGATTCGGAGGATCACTGGGTGCTGCGCGCCACCATCAATGCCGACACCCTGCAGGAATTCATCTCAACCATCAACACCAAGGCGTCGGACGATATCTTCCTCGTCAGCAGAACCGGCAAACTGCAGACCTCTTCCCGCTATTTCGGCAATGCCATGGAGTACTGCCCGATCTGCGAAACATCCTCCCATCTGCACGAGATCTTCAAGCTCGAGCGGGGCATGGGCGATGTCCTGCAGGTCAGCGCCCCGCTGGAGAATACGCCGTGGATGCTGGTGCTCGTCAAGGAAAAATACATCCACCAGGCAGCCTGGTTCTCCTTCCGCAAAAGACTGCTGTTGATCTTCCTGGGCTGCTCGGCCACCTGTCTGGTGATTTCCTATTCCCTGGCAAACATGCTGACCAACCGCATCCGCGAAACCGACGAAAAAAGGCAATCGCTGCTCACCGAAGCGGAGCACTCCAACAAGCTTGCCTCCATCGGCCGGCTGGCTGCCGGCGTGGCCCATGAAATCAACAATCCCCTGGCCATCATCGACCAGAAAAGCGGCCTGATGCAGGACCTGCTCGGGCTGACGGAAGAGTTCAAATACAAGGAAAAATTCTACACCTCCATCGCCGGCATCCAGAACAGCGTCGGGCGCTGCAAGGCCATCACCCACCGGCTGCTGGGCTTTGCCCGGCGCATGGACGTTATCCTGGAAGAGATCAAACTCAACGAACTGATCCAGGAAGTTTTGAATTTCCTGGAAAAAGAGGCTATGTATAACCGTATCCGCATGGAGCTGGGCTTCCAGGCGGACCTGCCGACCATCTACTGCGACCGGGGCCAGCTGCAGCAGATCTTTTTAAACATTATCAATAACGCCATTGACGCCATCGGCAAGGACGGCCTCATAGCGATCAGCACCAGACTGCAGGGCAATGACGTGCTGGTGCGGATCAAGGACAGCGGTCCGGGAATTCCCCCGAATATCCTGCAGCACATCTTTGATCCTTTTTTTACAACCAAGGCGCCTGGCAAAGGCACAGGCTTAGGACTTTCAATAACCTATGGGCTGGTTAAGAAACTCGGCGGGGAAATCACGGTCAGTTCCGAAGTAGGCAAGGGAGCGACCTTTGAAATCCGTTTGCCGGTTAAACCCGACAAATCAGCAGAGAGAGATAACAATGAGCGAAATCAAAGTATTAATCGTTGACGATGAGGTGGAGTTTGCAGCAACCCTGGCGGAACGTCTTGAACTGCGGGACATTGTGGCGGAAACGGTCAATAACGGCAAGGATGCCCTGTCAACCATCCTGGTCCGGCCGCCGGATGTCGTCATCCTGGATCTGAAAATGCCTGACCTGAGCGGCCTGGAGGTGCTGCACGGCATCAAGGCCCATGATCCGTCCATTGAGGTGATCATGCTGACCGGCCACGGCTCTACCTCCAGCGGCATCGAGGGCATGGAACGAGGGGCCTTCGACTACATCATGAAGCCGATTGATCTTGACCTGCTTCTTGAAAAAATAAATCAGGCCTATGAACAAAGGATAACCCACAAGGAACAGTCATGAACGAGAACAGGGAAGACGAACTCCGCAGTCTGCAGCTTGAATTCTTCGGGCGGATGCTGGCCGGATTCACCCACGACCTGAAGAATCATCTCGCCATTATCAAGGAATCCAGCGGCCTGATCAGCGACATGATCGACATGGGCAGGGTAACCGACGAACTGGTGGCCGCCAAACTGCAGAAGATTGTCACCTCCATCCAGAACCGGGTGGTCCAGGCCACGGACATGGCCACCAATCTCAACGGCTTTGCCCATCGCCTGGATGCGCCGTGTTCAACCTTCCAGGTTAATGACCTGCTGCGCGAAGAGGTGACATTTCTGCGCAGATTCGCCCGGCTGCGGGAGATTGAGCTGAAAATCGAACTGAAGGAAGGCCTGCCGGCCATCCACAACAATGCCTCGCTGGTGCAGTATGTGATTTTCAAGCTCTACGCCATGGCCCTGCAGAAGCTGAAAAACCGCACGCTGCTTGAGATCTTCACGGGCGAACAACCAGGCGGCGTCCAGATAACCTTCCGGTTAAGCGGGGAGAAGGAAGGGTCTGCCAAACTGCTTGATGAGCAAATCATCGGCATGATCAGGGAGGCCGTAGACGCCCTGCAGGGCAAGGTTGCCGAATTGCCGCAGACCGGCGATGGCAAACCGGGCATCGGTCTTATTATCCCCTCGCTGGCCGGGCCGTAAACCCTGGTCGCAACCAGGGCTTCGCATTAAAACTACCATAAAAATACAGAAGAGGTTATGTCGGGTTACGCTGCGCTAACCCGACCTTGTGATCTGCCCAGGCGATGCCGGCGCAGGGACCTCTCTTTTTTTCCCCCTCCGCCAGCCCCGGCCTGCAACCAGATAGCCCAGACAGGCAATCGCCACCAGGCCGGCCGACAGCCGGAGAAGCGTCCCGGCAAGCCCGGCCGCTCCGCAGACTGCTCTTCCCATGGCGCACGGCCGCTGATCATCTGATTTTCTCATTGTCGCTGCCTATTCCTCCGAATCCTGCAATCGCGCCATCTTTATACGTATTTCACACTCGACCTTTTTTTTAAAAGCTCCCTTGATCTTAAAAACCAGATCTTCCGGATCGCAAGGCTTTCGCAGATAATCATAGGCGCCGAGCCGCATCCCCTCAACCCCTTGTTCCCGGGAAGCATGCCCGGTTAAAATAATAGCCTCGGTGAGTGGCTTGATCTTTTTAATTTCCTGCAACGTTTCTATCCCGTCAATACCCGGCATAATCACATCAATTATGGCCACATCGAAATCGGCATCCTTTATCTTTTCGATAGCATCCTCACCGTTCAGGCAGGTTGTTACATCATAGTTCTGCCTGATCAGACGCTTGGAAAGATATTCCAAAAACATTTCCTCATCATCAACCAGCAAAAGCCTGGGGTTCATCTTTCTCGTTCCTCACGAATTGTGGTAGGCGCCATAATTCAGAAGCCAGGAGTCAGGAGCCAGAATAAAACGAAATACCATCAATCATTCTGAATTCCGCCTCCTGTTTTCTGAATTCCCCTGACGGAGACCGGCGCGGCAACTATGTCACGAAATACCGTTGTTTCGACAAAATAGATCAAGCCAGAAAGTTGAGATTAAAGCTGTTCCCGCTTGTCAGCTTGAGATTCAGTAATCATTCTTTTCCGTGTTTTGCGAAATTCAATCCCGTAATCGCTGATTTTCTGTCTGAGAGTGCGAGGTTTGATCTCCAGCATGTCAGCCGCTTTGGACCTCTGCCCATTGGTCATCTGCAAAGCTGTCAGGATAAGGGACCGCTCCACTCTTTCCCGTGCTGTTCGCAGGGGTTCAATGGCGGCGGAAGGCAATAAGGAAGAAGTGCTCTTTGTTTCAGGAGACCCCTGAACACAAGCAAGGCCTTGCTCAACACCCTCTTCAAGAAAATCCTCAGGAAAATCTTCCTGGCGGATAACCGGACCTGAGGTCGTTAAAAAGACTCTCTCAATGAAATTCTTGAGTTGTCTGACATTGCCGGGCCAGCCATGTAAAATCAGGTATTCCATGGCCGCCGGGGTAAGGGTTGCTTTTTCCTTCTGGTACAGTTTCGCAAATCGTTCTAAAAAGTAATCCACAAGATAAGGAATCGCCTCTTTTCGTTCTCTGAGAGGTCGAAGTTTGATCGGGATAACCTGCAAACGGTAAAAAAGATCTTTTCTAAAATTTCCCGCCTTGACTTCTGCCGCCAGGTCTTTATTGGTAGCAGCAACAATGCGGACATCAACCTTGATGGGGTTTTCCGCGCCAATTCGCCGGAAGCACCCGTCTTCCAACACGCGGAGAAAGCTTACCTGGTTGAGCAGGGAGATCTCCGCGACTTCATCCAGAAACAGGGTCCCCAGATGAGCCTGTTCAAATCTTCCTTTTGTTTGCCTGACAGCGCTGGTGAAAGCTCCTATTTCATGGCCGAACATCTTGCTCTCAAATAAATCACCGGAAAGGGTGCCGCAGTTGACCGGAATAAAGGGTTTTTCCCTGCGGTTGCTTTTTTGATGAATAATACGGGCCAGGAGTTCCTTCCCTGTTCCAGACTCACCATAGATCAGCACATTCGCATCAAACCGGGCAATCTGGCTCACGGTTCTGATAACCGCGCGCATATGCTCGCTCACCACGACAAATTCC
Organism: Desulfurivibrio sp.; assembly: GCA_003605035.1. Classification (GTDB taxonomy): domain Bacteria; phylum Desulfobacterota; class Desulfobulbia; order Desulfobulbales; family SURF-16; genus SURF-16. The sequence continues at coordinate 46,728 of QZKJ01000079.1, read as the reverse complement.
GGGAAAAGATCCGGTTCGATTTGACCATGTAAAGCTACCTTGGGGGGCTTCATGTTGTGATTACCCGGTTCATATTCATCGAAAGGCACGAGACAGGAGTGATTAAGGAGTAAGGAGTGAGAAACCTTCTGCCTTCTGTCTCCTGTCAATTTATCAAAGCGGCAAAAAAATGTCAATAATGCGTGAGCCATTATTTTATCGGCATAAAATTACCGCTTTCCTGAAATAGCGCGACAATCATTGGAGAAAACAAAAAGTATGTTAAATCAGTAGATTAACAACTGTTTTGCATTCAACATAAAAGCTGGCATATCAGTTGCTGAGATAAGGCAGTAAAGCGTGGAAGGCGGTTATGCTTTCTTCAACATGGAAAAGGGATAAAACCAACCTGAAAATGATTTCGATAAAGATGATACCCTCGAAACGGATAAAAGATTTGATGCTGGATCTCAGCGACCTTAAACGGGTCTCACCCGAGGCAAAGGTGGTTGAGGCGGTCAAATTGTTTGATGAAAGGCGGCAAAGCGGAGGCCTGCAGTTCCTGCTGGTTGTTGATGAGGTTGGCAATAAGGAGGAAATTCTGGGCAAGCTTTCCATTGACGATATCCTTGCCCAGATGGAGCCGTCCACCATGAAGATGGAAGAGCTTCCCATCTTCTGGCAGAGTCAGTTCTGGGAAGAATGCGAGGATATCCTGCAAAAAACTACGGGCTCCATCATGTCCCCCGTGAAGCATGTCATCCATCAAAGCGCCACCCTGATCGAAGCCGTGCATTTGATGAATTCCGGCAGAGTCGATTGGCTTCCGGTCGTGGAAAGCGGCAATGTTGTCGGTATTCTTTTCAAAGAGGACCTCTTCAACGAAGTTCTGGATGCGGCTAAACCAAAAAACGATGAGCCGTCTGACGATCCGGCATAAATCCAAACCAGCCGGCCCCCCCCCACATGAAAATTCCTCATGCTGCCCTGATTGAGCGGCTTACCACATAGACGCTTTTGCGTAGATGCTTCGGGAGGAGGATTTTAATTGAAAATCGTTTCACTTTGGAACATAACATGCTGATTTTACGATGATCTATAACATCGCGATCAGCGTATTTTCTTGACATTTTTGACGGAAAATACTAAACGAATCCATATAAGCCCTTGTAATAAAATAACTTGGCCAGAGAAAGGGGCGGAACGTCTCTTAAGCCGTTGTAATAAAATAACATCGCCGTCCGCTTGGCAGAGACGGCACGGCATAAGGAGCCGTAACGAAATGCTCAAATGAAGAGGTTATTTCGTAACGGCTCCTAAATGGTATTTTGGGCAAAAGTGGGTCAATATTCATAGCTACAGCATCTTGTAAAAACAAATACGCAAAGGAGAGACCTATGACCGATCAACCGACTATTCGCATTCTTTTAGTAGACGATGAAGAGACCCTGCTCGAATTCTTATCCAAGCGCCTTTTAAAACAGGGCTATACCGTAAAAGCAGTCTTCTCGGGCGAAGAAGCCGTCAAGGTAGCGAAAGATGAACATTTTGATGTGGCTGTTGTTGACTTGAAGATGCCCGGTATTGATGGGGTGGAGACCCAGAAGAGACTCAGACAGATGCAACCGTTCCTGCAGTGCATTGTGTTGACCGGCCATGGCTCCATTGAAACGGCCCTGGAAAGCGGCCAGCAGGAAGCATTCCAGTATCTGCTCAAACCAGTGGATTATGACAATCTCATAATTTCCATCCAAAAGGCATACGACAAGAAAATGAAGCTGCAATACCAGGAATTTAAAGAGAAAGTGGCGGAGATATCCACCTCGGGCATGGGGGCCCACGGCATAAAGAAGGCTATCGGCGAACTGCAAAAAATTTATGGAATCGCATAACTCTCTGCAGACCGAACTGAAAAGAGTCAAACAGGAACTGGCCGGCTACAAGATAGAGTTGCATCAAACCAGAGGCTACCTGCAGTGTATTCTGCAGAGCTCTGAAGATATTATCTTTGCTACGGAAGTCGACGGCATGTTGATATCTTTCAGCAAGGGCGGAGAAAAGGTGCTGGGTTATTCCTGGGAGGAGTTAGCCGGCAGAGACATTAAGGACTTAGCCGAAAACCCTCTGTTATTTCAAGAATTCATAAGCTCTTCTCTGCAGGGTGGCGTTACAACGCACCTGGATATCCCCTTCCGGCACAAGGAAGGGGGATCAATTTACTGTAATGTCACCCTGATAAATTTAACCAACAGGGAGGGGCAAAGAGTCGGCACGGTTGGCGTCTGCCGCGATATCACCTTATGGAAAAAGCTGCAGGAAGATCTCGTCCGGATCGACAGACTGGCGGAAATAGGCAGGTTGGCGGCCGGCGTGGCCCACGAGATCAACAACCCCCTTGCCATTATCGGCGAGGCCTCGGGATGGGCCGGCATGGTAATCAACGACGCCAGGGGCCTCACCCCTGAAGACCGGTCAGAACTGGAAAAGGCGGTAAAAGGGATCAGTGAACAGACCAAGCGCTGCCGCAACATAACGCATCAACTCTTAGACTTTGCCAGACGTTCCGAACCGGAAAAAACCGAGTTTGACGTGCACACACTGCTCAAAGAAAGCGTCGGTTTTTTAAAACCTGAGTTAAAACATACCCCTATTGAAATCGTCTTTGATTTCATGCCCGGTCCCCTGCTGATGCATTCAGACCCCAGACTGCTGGAGCAGGTTTTTGTAAATTTTATTACCAACGCCATTCACGCCATTAATAAAAACGGGAAAGATAAAGGCCGCATCGAGATACAAACCCGCGGCACTGATTCGAAAGTGGAAATAAGTTTTACCGATAACGGCATCGGCATCCCGCCGGAAAATCAACAAAAGATCTTCGAGCTGTTTTATACGACCAAGCCGCCGGGAAAGGGGACAGGCCTTGGTTTGCCGATTTGTCAGAATATTATCAAAAAGATAGGGGGAGAAATTTCTTTTCATAGTGAGGTGGGCGTCGGCACTTCTTTCACTATCAGCATTCCCCTTTCCTGACCATTCATTTTCTTCGTGCTCCTCTCCTTCAAATAACCATACCCCTCCCCCGGATCTCTATCCTCGGCTGTCTCACTTTCATCTGCAGAATGTTTATGCCATAAAACGGCATAAAAATGCCGCCTAGCAACCTTTGCTAGTCGATCCAGCCTGAATACGTCAAGCCATATAACGGGCAGACTATTTTTATCTTGCTGGAAAGACTGTAAAAGCAGGTAGTTATATCGGACGACAGACTCCCAACAATAAAATGGCACATCTATTGCTATAATTCCAGGAAACAAGACACCAGATCGAAATCATCAGCGCAAATGAAAAACCGCACTTTTTTTTGCGTGGACGGATTGAGGGAGGGCCTGATGCATACGAACGAAGAAAAGAATCTTCACCATAATCAGCCTGAACCTGCCCAGACAGCCCGGTCGCCCCTCTGTTTTTTCCCTTTGCTGATAACCTTCATCATGATGTTTGGGCTCTGGCTGCTGCTTTCCGGCAAATTTGATCCCTTCCATCTCAGCCTTGGCGTCATTTCCTGTGCACTTGTTGCTTTTCTGTCATCCGACCTGTTGTTCCCATCACCGATACTTAAAGGGAAGCTGACAGTTTTTCTCCGCTGGCTTTGCTATCTCCCCTGGCTGACCATAGAGCTCTTTAAGGCCAATTTACATGTAGCCTATCTCGTTTTCCATCCACGGATGATGGATCTGATTGATCCGCGCATTATCAAATTTAAAAGCACGCTGGATAGTGAATTAGGGCTGGTGACATTTGCCAATTCAATCACCCTTACCCCGGGTACGATTACGGTCAATGTGTCACTAGACGGAGATTTTAAAGTTCATGCTATTGATAGAGCCTCCGGTGATCCATTGCCGGGCGAAATGGAAATAAAAATTGCCAAAGTCTTCAGGAAGGTCTGATGGATAATATCTTTTTATACTCAAGTCTTTACCTGGCTTTTTTAATGGTTCTTTCCTTATACCGCGCCATAGTCGGGCCTAGCGTCCTGGACCGCATGATCGGCGTTAATGCCATAGGAAGCAAGACCACGGTCATGCTGATACTGATCGGCCTTCTCTATCAAAGAGTGGACATGTTTGTCGACATTTGCCTGGCCTATGCCATGCTGAATTTTATCGCTGTGCTGGCGGCATCCAGGTACTTCCATAAACGGAAAGGATTATCGGATGAAATATGATGCCGGTGAGGCATGCCCGACACTTGGTTAAAAACGACGTAGCCGCGCTTCAACAATTATTCCTGTAATTTTATTCAGGTGGCTGATATGGATATTCTCGTATGCATACTGCTGTTTTCCGGGCTGTTCTTTTTAACGGCGGGATCGATTGGCATCTTACGTTTTCCGGATTTTTACTCCCGGCTGCATCCGGCCGGCAAGCTCGACACCCTGGGCACCCTTCTGGCGTTGCTGGGGCTTGCCCTCTTCAACCTGCAACATTTTTCTTTAGGCGCCCTGCTCACCAGTCTCAAAATCATGCTCATTATCATATTTGTTTTTGTAGCCAGTCCCACCGCCACCCATGCTATTGTTGACGCCGGCGTCAGGGCTGGTCTGGCCCCCTGGACCAAGGGCGAAAAAAGGAGGTAACTCATGTTCTGGCAGATAGATCTGGCCATCCTTACGCTGGTTGTCGTCACCGCTGTCGCATCATTAATGGTCAAGGATTTGCTGGGCGCCGCCATCCTGTTCGGGGCGTACAGTTTTCTGATGTGCCTGCTCTGGTCCATCATGGGAGCGGTGGATGTTGCCTTTACCGAGGCCTCGGTCGGAGCGGGCGTCAGTTCCGTATTTTTTGTTGCCGCTGTTTTCCGTACGTCAAGGAGGACAAAAGATTGAAAATCATCGGGCTCATTATCACGATTATCACGGGAGCATTCCTGGTTTATGCCGCAGCCGATTTTCCGGCCTGGGCGGACCCGAATTCTCCGGCCAGCACCTATCTTTCACCCTACTTTATTGAAAATTCAATGAAGGATACCTCCGTACCCAATTTCGTTACTTCACTGCTGGCGGACTATCGTGGTTTTGACACCATGTTTGAGACGACGGTCATTTTTACAGCAGGCCTGGTCTGCTTTATCCTTTTACGAATCTCTGGAGGCAAAGAGCCGGAAACCAGCCATTACCGGCATGTCCTTACCGGCGTCACCGTCACGCTTAAAAAAGGGCATAAAATACCCGAGTCAGAGGACTTTGAAAGAATCGACGACCTCTGGACGCCTCCTGATCTGATCATCAAAACGGGTTGCCGTTTGATGATCCCTTTTATTCAGCTTTTTGGTCTCTATGTCATTGCCCATGGACATTCCAGCCCCGGCGGGGGTTTCCAGGGAGGTGTCATTCTGGGGGCCAGCATCATTTTGCTGGCGATATCGCACGACCTGCGCACCGCGCTGGAAAAAATGCGCGAAAAGGTGGTCGCCATCCTCTGCCCCATAGGCGTTTCCATCTATGCGGGCACCGGCGCCCTCTGCCTTTTGCTGGGAGTTAATTTCCTTGATTACAGCGCACTCGCCTCAGTGCTCCATGTGGACCCCATCGCTGCACGCTCCCATGGCATTTTCATGGTGGAAATCGGTGTCGGCATCGCGGTCATGACCACTATGATATGGATCTACAACAACATTTCATCGGCGGGAAAATACAACCAGGGACTATGAATATGGCTGAACTGATACCGACAATTATCGCCAAGTATAATTACTGGATCTATATCACCTTAATGATGATTGGTCTTTATGCCATGATTGCCAAAAACAACCTGGTCAAAAAGATTGTGGGCATGAACATCTTTCAAACGGCCATTATTCTGTATTACGTGTCCATAGGCGTTAAAAAAGGGGCCACCATCCCGATTTCAACAGGCGGACATGGGGCGGTCCATGAAGCGGTCCATGCGGCGGATTACCTCAATCCGCTGCCGCATGTACTGATGCTGACAGCCATTGTCGTCGGGGTGGCTACCCTCGGAGTTGCCCTGGCTTTGTGTCTGAGAATTTACAGCCGGTACAACACCCTCGAGGAAGATGAAATCTTAGCCCAGATTAGAAAAAAATGAGCCAACAATATCCTGCCCTTCTCGTCATTGTTCCCTTACTGTCCGCCTTTGCCATCAGCATTGCCGGCTGGGTGAATAAAAGACTGTGTTTTCCGATTATCGTAACGGCACTGAGCGTCGTGGTCTATGCCTCAATCGGTCTGCTGTTAACGGTGCTGGAAAAAGGCGTGGTCATTTATCACCTGGGCGGCTGGCCGCCACCGGTAGGCATCGCCTATTATGTTGATCATTTAAATGGCTTGGTGCTGGTGGTCGTTGCCAGTGTAGCCCTTTTGAATGTGATCGCGGCCAAAAAAAGTATTGAGCAGGAATTCCCGGATAAGGCGGGGCCATTCTATACCTTATACATCCTGATGGTAACCGGTCTCCTGGGCATTGTGGTCACCGGTGACGCCTTTAACCTTTATGTACTGCTGGAGATCGCGGCCTTGACCGGTTACGGCCTGCTTGCCATGGGAGAAGAACGCGCCCCGCTGTCATCCCTGAATTATCTCTATATGGGTACCATCGGCGCCTGTTTTTATCTGCTGGGGGTCGGCTATCTCTATATTGTCACCGGCTCCCTGAATATGGTTGATATTGCGCGGCTGCTGCCTCCCCTTTATCAATCCAGGGCCGTGCTGGCCGCTTTTATTATCTGCATGGTCGGGGTCTGGCTCAAGATGGCCTTTTTCCCCCTGCACTCCTGGCTGCCCAATGCCTATACCCATGCCACTTCGGCGGCCAGCAGTCTGATTGCCCCGCTGGTGACCAAGGTGATGGTCTATGTGATGATACGGCTCATCTTAACCATCTTTACCCCGGAATTTGCCTTTGCCACCCTGGCTTTGAACAACATCGTGGTCTGGCTGGCCGTTATCGCCATTGTCATGGGCGCCATCCTTGCCCTGGCGGAACGTAATCTGAAGAAAATGCTGACCTTTATCGTGGTGGCGGAAATTGGTTATATGGTGGGCGGCGCCTGGCTGGGCAACCGCGCCGGCATGACCGGGGCCATCCTCCATATTGTCAATGACGCACTGATGACGCTGTGCGTCTTTCTGGTGGTCGGCAATATCGTCTATAAGGTCAAGGGATATGCCTTTGAGAACCTGCAGGGCTTGTTCCGGAAAATGCCTTTTACCATGGGGGCCTTTGTTGTAGGGGCCATGTCCATTATCGGTGTTCCTCCCACCTGCGGGTTTTTCAGCAAGTGGTATCTGATCGTCGGCGCCCTTCAGGCCGGCCATTATGGCTTCATGGCCGCCCTGATTTTCAGCAGCCTGGTCTCGGTGGTTCTGTTTTTCAGGATTTTTGAAATCTGCTATTACGAACCATTCAGCGATCATCATGGACATGATCAGCCGCCGGAACCAATGGATGAGGCCCCGCTTACAATGGTGGTTCCCCTGTTGATTGTGGCCGTTATCCTGATCCTGGTCGGGCTTTACACCGGTGATATTGTTAATCATATTATTAAATTTGCCATTCCTGAAGGTCTGGTGTGATAATGGAAACGATCACTTCAATCAAACCCCTGCTGGCCGTTCTGGTTTCGCTGTTGGTTACCCCCATGCTGGTTTCCAGCCGAAATCCGAACGTCCGCGAGGGCTGGACCTTCGTAGCCGCCTTTATCAAGCTTGCCATTGTCGCCTCCATGGTCCCGGCCATCCTGCAGGGAACGGAGATCGTCTATACCGTCGCCGAAGTCCTGCCGGGCGTTGCCATCAAATTCAAGGTTGACGCCTTCGGCATGCTCTTTGCCCTGGTCTCTTCCACCCTGTGGATTGTGACGACCATTTATTCCATCGGCTATATGCGCGGGTTGCACGAACACAGTCAGACCAGGTATTTCTGCTTCTTTGCCATCGCCCTTTCCGCCACCATCGGGGTGGCCTTTTCCGCCAATCTGCTGACCCTGTACCTTTTTTACGAGATGCTTTCCTTTGCCACCTATCCTCTGGTTGCCCATCACCAGGACCAGGAGGCCCGCAGCTCAGGTCGAAAATATCTGCTGTATATCGTGGGCGCCTCAATCGCGCTGGTTCTTCCCGCCATGTTGATATGCTACAATCTGACAGGCACCCTTGAGTTCTCCAAGCAAGGAATTTTTACCGGAACAGAATCTCATGCCACCATGCTCGTGCTTCTTCTCATGCTGGTGCTCGGTTTTGCCAAGGCGGGGATCATGCCCTTTCATTCATGGCTTCCCGCAGCCATGGTAGCGCCCACACCGGTCAGCGCCCTGCTGCATGCAGTGGCTGTCGTCAAGGTCGGCGCTTTCAGCGTTCTTCGCGTTCTCACCGGCGTATTTGGCATTGACCTTTTGGCCCGCCTTAATCTCGGTACCGTCATCTGCTATCTTGCCGCCTTTACAGTTATCACGGCTTCACTTATCGCTCTTTCCCAGGACGGCCTGAAAAGGCGCCTTGCCTTTTCCACCATTGGCCAGCTTTCCTATATTGTCTTGGGCGTGGCGCTCCTTTCGCCCAAGGGGGTAATCGGCGGCATGACCCATATTGCCATGCACGCCTTCGGCAAGATCACCCTGTTTTTTTGTGCCGGCGCGATTTTTGTCGCCACGGGCAAAAAGAACATCAGCGAAATGGTCGGCATCGGCAGAAGAATGCCGGTTACCATGGTCGCTTTCTTCATTGGTTCTCTGAGCGTAATCGGTCTGCCTCCCACCGGTGGTTTTTTCAGCAAATGGTATCTTGTTCAGGGAACTCTCCAGGCTGATCAGTGGCCTATGCTGGTTGTGCTTCTTTCAAGTTCACTGTTAAATGCCGCCTATTTTTTCCCTATTGTGTATAAGGCCTTTTTCTGCACGCCGGAAGAGGCCATGTTTGAAAACAGAGTAGAAGAGGCTCCGATATGGTGCGTGGTCCCTCTGGTGATTACCGCCGCAGGCACTATCGCGCTGTTTTTTTATCCCTCGCTCTTTCTCAAACTGGCGGAACTGGCGATGTAAATGAAGAATTAAACAGCAGAAACGAACTATGAAACCAAAAAAAGAATTCGATTATTTTGACCGGCCTGAAACCATAAAAAAGCTGTGGATCCTTCTTTACATTGTCTGCGTGCTGACAGTAATTCCTGACTTTTTTACCGACCGGCATGCCTACTTTGGCTTTGACGGTTATTTCGGGTTCTTTGCCCTGCTCGGCTTTATTTCATGTGCGGTTCTGATACTTTTTTCCAAATTAGTGGCTCTGGTGCTGAAAACAAAGGAGGATTACTATGATAGGTGATTTTCCGCCTGCAGCGCTCCTGATACTTGGCGCCCTCCTGGTGCCTTTCTTCAAGGGGAATGCCCGGAACTGGTATGTAATCATCCTGCCAGCGCTTGCCTTTTATTTGATTTCCCAGCTGCAGCCCGGATCTTCCTGGCAAATTCATTTTTTCGGCTTTGACCTTACCTTTTTAAGAGTGGACAAGCTCAGCAAGGTCTTTGGCTATATCTTTACTCTCAACGCGTTTGCAGCCTTCATTTATTCCTTTTATCTGAAAGACAGCACCCAGCATATGGCCGCCCTTTTCTATATAGGAAGCGCCCTGGGCGTGGTGTTTGCCGGCGACATGGTTTCCCTTTATTTCTTCTGGGAAGTTATGGCGGTGGCCTCTACCTTTCTGATTCTGGCGCGAAAGACCGAAAAGGCCCAGGGATCTGCTATGCGCTACATCCTGGTGCATATTTTTGGCGGGCTTTGCCTGCTGGCCGGTCTGGTAATCTATATCACCCAGACCGGATCGATTGCCTTTGATGCCATGACCGACCGGAACCTGGGAACCTATCTTATCCTCATTGGCATTCTGGTCAATGCCGCCGCTCCTCCCATGCACGCCTGGCTCCCTGACTCCTATCCCGAGGCCACCGTAACCGGGGGGGTCATTCTCAGCGCCTATACCACCAAGACGGCGGTCTATACCTTGATCAGGGGGTTCCCCGGCTGGGAGATACTAATAGTGGTAGGATGTTGTATGACCATCTACGGCATTATTTATGCGCTTCTGGAAAACGACATGCGCCGCATCCTCGCTTACAGCATTATCAACCAGGTTGGTTTCATGGTCACCGGAGTAGGGATCGGCACCATGATGTCTTTAAACGGCGCCGCGGCTCATGCCTTTTGTCATATTATCTATAAGGCGCTTCTCTGGATGTCCGCCGGTTCAGTGCTGTATATGACGGGAAAAAGCAAGTGCACCGATCTTGGCGGCCTCTACAAAACCATGCCATGGACCCTGATTTTCGGCACAATCGGGGCTCTTGCCATTTCCTCGGTGCCTGCCACAAGCGGATTTACCAGCAAATCCCTTATCATTGACGGAGCCATTCATGAACACCTGTTCTGGGTATGGCTTATTTTGGAAATTGCCTCGGCCGGCGTTTTTCTCCATGCCGGAATCAAATTCCCTTACTTTGTCTTTTTTGCCAAGGATAAGGGGTTGAGACCAGGTGAAACCAATAAATCCATGCTTATCGCCATGGGTTTTTTAGCCTTTCTGTGTATTTTTCTCGGCCTTTACCCGAAACCGCTTTACGATATCTTGCCCTATGAAGTCCATTACCAGGCATATACTGTCAATCATGTGGTGGCCCAGTTGCAACTGCTTTCCCTCTCAGCCCTGGTCTTTTTCCTGTTTCTTAAGCTGCTGAAAAGGACAGAGACCATTTCCATTGATACCGATTGGTTTTATCGCAAAGGGGGACGCCTCTTTTATTATCTCATGGACAAATCCTTGAATGGCGTTAACAGGTTCGCCAATAGAGTCTTCGCGGAAGGACTGGCCGGGTTTGCCGGGCGGATGTCCCGACGCGGCCCGGAAATTTTCACCCTGGGGATCCTGATTCCTCTCTGGAGCGTCTCCGGTTTGACAGGCGAGAAACTGCGGGGCAGGATCGAAACGACTCGCGCGGCATTGCAAACGGGCACTGCGCCGGTGGGAATCGGGGCCGCTCTGGCCACTGTCTTTCTGGTAATAATTTTCCTTTTAACGTAAGATATGTTTTAATTCCAGTTCAGCGGGCAGGGATAAAGAGGAGATATTTATGGTTTCCGTAGAAGACCTGAAAAAAATCATACTGTTTGAGAATCTGACGGACAAGATGCTTGAACAATTGCTTCCCATAGTTCAGGTACAGTCATTCGAGGGAAGGCAGATCATTTTCGAAACGGGCAGCCCGGCCTCGCATTTCTACTCACTGAGAAGAGGCAAGGTGTTGCTGGAGGCTGAACTCGCCTCGCTGATTATCATCTCCCTGGGCGCCATCAAACCGGGGTACTCATTCGGCTGGGCGGCCCTGCGCCGGGAAGACACCCACACCTCCATGGCTGTCTGCGCCGAACCCAGTGAAGTCTTTATCCTGCCGAAAGACGAACTCTTCAACCTTTTTGAAAGAGATCATACCATGGGATTCTTCGTTATGCGCAAGGCGGCCGATATTCTGGAGAATCGCCTTGAACGCCGGACGACTCAGTTTCTCAAGGTCATCACGAAACATCCCGATATTGCCGAACTTCTGGGTCTGTAATAAAAGGAGACAGGAGACAGAAATTCAGCAGAATTGATTTTATCACGTTTTATTCTGACTCCTGGCTTCTGGCTCCTGACTCCTGACTTGTTATACTACGGGCAGCAAAACCGAAACGCTAGTCCCTTGACCGGCTGTTGACTCCAGGAGAATCTCCCCTCCATGTTCATGAACGACTTTTTGAGTAACGAGCAGGCCGAGTCCTATGCCCCGTCCTGCTTTGGTAGTGAAAAATCTCTGGAAGAGATGCCCCTTAACCTCATCAGTCATGCCGCAGCCATTATCCGTGACGGTGATGTGGATGGTTTTGACCTGATCGGCGCCGGTTCTGACCCTGGTCTTAACCAAGACCTCCCACTTCTTGGAAATATCGGCATCATAAATGCAAGCATCAACAGCATTTGCAATCAGATTCACCAACACCCGCTGCATGCCGTCATACTCAATATCAGCCTCCTTCAGGTCAGGATCCAGGTCCATGCTCAACGCAACCTTATGAATTCCAGCCTCTACTCTAAAAATTCTCATTACTTCCCGGACAACTTCATTGAGTCTGCAAGGACCGCGTTGCGGCGCCGTCTGTTTCGCATACCTTAACAAATCAAGGACAAGATCCGAGACCCGCTCCATGTTGCGTTGAAACATGGCCCAGCCCTCCTCCACCATAGCGGGCTTCTCTTTAACCATACCCGTGTGGAACATATACATGCCGCCGCCGAGGCCGGTCATGATATTCTTGATGCAATGCGCCAATCCCGCCACTGTCTCTCCCATGCTGGCCAGGCGCTCGGTTTTTACCAGCTGTTCCTGGGCCTGCCTGAGGCTGAGCTTACATTCCTCCACCTTTTGCTCTAAATTATCGGTATAATCCTTTAACTGTCGGCACATGGCCAGCTTTTTCTCAGCCCTTTCAATCGAGACCATTAAAACTTCATCCCGCAGCGGTTTCGTGACGAAATCCGATGCCCCATGCTGGAGGGCGGCTATGGCGATATTCATATCGCCGTGGCCGGTAATGACAACGACTTCCACCTCTTTGTTCAAGGTCTTGATCCTCTTCAGCACCTCAATGCCGTCAATGCCCGGCATCCTGATGTCGGTCAGAACGAGCTGAGGAGATTGTTCCTTGAAAATCTCCAGGGCCTTTTCACCGTTTTCAGCCGTCAACACATCATACCCTTCGCTGGACAAAGAGAGTTCCAACATGTCCAGGATAGGCCGCTCATCATCAATGACCAATATCTTTGTCACCCCGGCACCCCCTTTTCTCGATAGGCCGGGAAGCGCACCGTAAAGGTAGCGCCCACTCCCAGGACTGATTCCACGCTGATATCGCCCTGGAAATCTTTCACCAGATTATAGGTGATCGAAAGCCCCAGACCGGTTCCTTTGCCCACTTCCTTTGTCGTAAAAAACGGTTCGAATATTTTGTCTCGGACGTGTTTTGATATACCCGTACCGGTATCCGATACCAGGGCCACCACCATGCCATCTTTTTCGTATGTGGAAATTGTCAGTTTTTTAATTTCCGTTGATTCCTTGGCATCCAAAGCATCTCTGGCATTGGTGACCAGATTCAGAAAAATCTGCTCCAGCCGGTTCTTGTCGCCCATGATCTTCGGCAGATTCTTACCCAGTTTGAGAATGACATCGATGTTTCGCAACTTGAGTTGCTGGCCCATAATCGTAAAGACATCTTCTATGGGTTTATTTACATCAACCGGGTAGACCCTGAAATCACTTCTCCTGCCGAACTCCCGTAAATGGTTGATAATAGTGACAGCGCGATCCACCTGTTCGTTTATGTTGCGGGTCACTGTCAAGAGTTGCTCCTCGGAGATATGCTTTCCCCGCCTGATCATTTTAGCAAGAAAATCACTTCCTACCTGGATAACGTTCAGAGGTTGATTAAGCTCATGGGCGATACCGGTTGCCATCTCACCAAGGGTGGCCATTTTGCCGGCCTGGATCAACTGGGCATCCCGTTCAAGGCCGCGGGTAATATCCACGGTTCTGATAATGAGGCACAGACCAAGGCTTTCATGATGCAGCCTCCGAAACTTGCCGACCCGGGCATGTAAATCAACAAAAAAATGGCCGCCGTCTTTTTTGCGGGCCCATAGCTTGTGCATAAAGCCATATTCGTCATTTGCGGTAAGTTTGAGAAGCTCTTCGATGATACGCTGGTTGTCATCATTATTGAAGAGATCAATAAAGGACGTTCCCAGCAATTCCTTGCGAGAATATTGATATTTTTCCGTAGCCTGCTTGTTTAAATCCAGAATTCTGGCCGTTTTCATCTCAACCATGAACAACGGATTCGGGTCATAATTAAACAAGACCCGATACTTTTGTTCAGATGCCTTTAATTGCTCGACAGCCCTCTTCCTCTCATATATTTCAAGCTGCAGCTGCTCGATCGCCATCATCAGCTCGGCTGTGCGCTCCCCGACTCGTCGCTCCAGACCGTCACGAGCCTCCAGCAGCTCCTGTTCCACTATTTTCCGGGATGTAATATCATGTAAAATGTGGACACTGCCCTTTGGTGTACCGTTGCGGTTTGAGTAGATAGCCGCGCTGATGCTGACGTCCAGAATTTTACCTTCTTTGGTATATCGCCGGCTTTCTACAGCCGAGAAGCTTTTTCCCGACCGCACCTTATCGATCATCATTCTGGTTTCCGGCCAGTTTTTCTCCGGGACATAATCCAGTTTCTGTCCCAGCCGCTCCTCCGGCGACCAGCCGAACAGCTGCGTGAAGGCCGGATTGATATAGGTGCATTTGCCCTCCATATCATAGACAACAACAGGGTCAGGACAGGCATCCAGCATCGTTCGATATCGCTCTTCGCTCTCCTGCAGTGCATCCTCGGCCTGCCGGTGTCTGATGACTCGCCCCAGCCGCTTGGCGATCGCATTAACCAGGTCTTTCTCTTCCTTCAGAAAAGGGCCCTTGTAATCCACCGATTTCTCATGAAGATAACAGACTTCCACCAGACCCACGCGTTCGCCGTGGATGACAATGTTACTAATTAGATTCCATTCCGTTTTTTTATAATTTTCAGTCAGATATTCCTGATTCTGATAACTAATGCGAGCGCATGCGATTTCCTGATACTGAAAGGCGGGGGGGATGAGATTTACCACCCCCTGAAAAATTTCTTCAAATGATGTATCAAGTCGTTCAATAAGATCAGTGACACCGAAAATACAGCGTAATTCTTTGACTCTTTTGTTAAGATCCTGGGTCTTCTTCCGGAGTGCATCCCCTCTCAGTTTCAACTCGGCAAACATTTCTTCTTCAATCTTAAAGACATCCCAGAAAAGCCGGGCCGCCATATGGTCCATCAAACGGATATGGGCAGGCTTACTGCGGGAAATCTCCTCGGCGATCTCATCGCTGCCCGCCAGCTCAATGATCATGTTGAGAACTTTTAACTTATAGAGATCCCGGTAATTCGTAGTCGTATAAATCCGGTGTTCCTGGGCATAACGGTACCCAACTGCTTCAGGATTGGTATCCGACACCGCTATGAGATTCATATGAAGCTGATCAAGCTTTTCAGCAAAGATCATATCCATAAGCGCCTTGCATCCAGGACCGCCGCCGACAATTGCCACATTGATTGTTTTTTTATTCAGATTCTTCATTTGCTTATCAGTAATTGCTTAGGAACCGTTACGAAAGAACATGGCCATTTTTTCAATTTCGTTACGGCTCCTTATACCCCTCAAGGGGGTACTGAAAAGAGTGCCGTTCCGCGCATTTCTCTGGCCAGGTTATTTTTTACAACGTCTTAGGACTTGTGCATATACCGGTTGAATCTCACGGAAAAGGTCGTTCCCTGACCGACCTCCGACTCAAACGAGACCTCACCGCCCTGTTCATGCACGATCTTCTGGGTGATGAGAAGACCGAGTCCTGTGCCGCGGCCTGCCTTGGTGCTGAAAAATCTGCTGAAAAGCTTGGCCTTTACCTCATCCGTCATGCCCGCTCCATTATCAGTGACCTGAAAAAGAATGACCTCGCCTGAACCTGCATCGGTTTCCAGCCTGGTCTTTACCTTGACTTCCCAGTCCTTTGCCGTATTTGTGTCGTAAAGACAGGCATCAATGGCATTGGAGATAAGATTCAGCAAGATATCATTAATGCCGTCCTGGTCTAAAAAGGCCTCTTGCAGGTTCGGATCCAGGTCCGTGCAGAGCTTTACTCCGTGCTGACCGGCCTTGGCTTTCATGAGATCAACCCCCTCCAGGACTATCCTGTTGGGACTGCATATGGTTGGCTCAGGCATCCTTTCCTTTGAATATTTCAACAGATCAAGCACAAGATCTGAAACCTTCTCAATATTGCGGCGGACCATACCCCATCCATCCTGCTGCATACGGGCCTTGCCCTTGGCCATGCCTACGTCGACCATGTACATGCCCCCACGCAGGCCTGTCAGGATATTTTTAATGTAGTGGGCCAGTCCGGCGACGGTTTCCCCTATGGTGGCAAGACGTTCGCTGGCCATCAATTCTTCCTGAGCCTGCCTGAGCTCCAGCGTGCGTTCTTCGATTTTCTGCTCTAAATTCTTGGTATAATCCTTTAACTGGCGGCTCATGGCAATCTTCTGCTTGGCCCTTTCCAGGGCAAGAAGCAGCGCTTCAAATCGTACCGGTTTATTAATGAAATCCGAGGCCCCTAACTTGAGCGATTCAATGGCGGAGTCCATATCACCGTGCCCGGTCACGACAATGACTTCCGTATCCTTATCTATGGCTTTTATCCTGCGAAGAACTTCCAGGCCTTCTATTTCGGGCATTTTAATATCAGTAATAACAAGATTTATGCCTCCTCCTTCCTTCTCGAAAATCTCCAGCCCTTCTTTGCCGTTTTCAGCCGTTATGACTTCATATCCTTCACTGGTGAGATAGATATCCAATACTTCCAGAATGGCACGTTCATCATCAATTATAAGAATTTTTGTCATCGAAACGGTCCTCATATATGTGAAAAACCAGGCCTCGCTAACGCACAATAGCGGATAACGGCACGAGAAATACCCTAACAGGCGGCCAGGAATAACTTCCCTTTCGATCCCCTTATGTTCTCTGCTGACATGGCAAAAAACCGAGTGTAAAAAAAACACCTTTTTAGCAATTAATTATTTGAATTTACTATATCATAGACCTTGACATTAGCAACAGTAAGATGATAAGCTCCGTAAACCCCTCTGTCTTTACTAACGCGACATCATAATTTCCAACAAACTATTACCAAACAAGAATCAGCCAAGGAATTAAAGGTAATCTTCTCCCCGGGAGTTATGGAATGAGTCTTTTTCTGAAGCAAGGACGGGGTCTTTAAAGCGTGAACTCTCTCTGTTCTGCTGTGAGGAGAAAAAAATGACGAAAAAAATTTTAATTGTTGATGATGAGCCGGATATCAGGACCTTTATCAGCGCTGTCTTAGAGGAACATGGTTATGCAACCATAGGCGCCAATAACGGGGTAGAGGGGATGGAACTTTTGCGTAAAGAGTGCCCGGATCTGGTATTGCTCGACCTGATGATGCCTAAAAAAAGCGGCATCAGCATGTTTCAGGAGATGAGAAAGGACCCGACCTTGAGCAATATTCCCGTGGTTGTACAAACAGGAGTCTCCGAGGTGACAGGAGTTGACTTCAGGAACTTCATGTATCAACAACCATTACGTGATGAAAAAAAATTTGTTGAAAGCACGGGGCTGACAAAATACACGATACCGGATGGTTATATTGAAAAACCGATTGATCCTGACGAACTGATCAAGGTTGTTAAGAATGCCTTGAAAGAAGAGTAATAAAGGCCATTTCAAAACCGGTTATTCTACGATAATACGGGGTATAAGCCGTTGTAAAAAAATAACATGGCCAGATAAATGCGCGGAACGGCACTCTTTTCAGTACCCCCTTGAGGGGTACTCTTTTCAGTACCCCCTTGAGGGGTATAAGGAACCGTAACGAAATTGAAAAAATGGCCATGTTATTTCGTAACGGCTCCTAAGCCCAAACCGCCGAAATTTTGTGAGCGATTTGCTCAGGCTGTACCTGCTGATACAACTCGCGCTTTTTTTGAAGTGCCTTGCAGTTTAGCAATTTTACTTTCAGAAAAGAAACACCCCGCCGATTCCTTTATCCGCTCCACATTCTGATCAAACCTGCTTTTCCGCAAGACAACTTCAGATTCGCCCAGAGTCCGGCCCGACGCCGTCTTCATTGCCAGTGCCTCTCTGGTGTCCTGGCTGATCATACCCCCCAGCACAGCAAACACGAGATCAATGTGTTCATGATTCTGAAATTTATATCCTGACGAGCTATGCCCAGGAATCATCAGAGAAAGACAACAATGAGTGAAATGAAGGTATTAATCGTTGACGATGAGGTAGAATTCGCTGCAGCCCTGGCCGAACGGCTCGAACTCAGAGACATCGTGGCGGAAACGGTCAACAACGGCAAGGATGCCATGTCAACCATCCTGGTCCGGCCGCCGGATGTCGTCATCCTGGATCTGAAAATGCCTGACCTGAGCGGCTTGGAAGTGCTGCACGGCATCAAGGCGCATGATCCGTCAATTGAAGTCATCATGCTGACGGGACACGGTGATATGGACTCCGCGATTGAGTCGCTCAAGTTAGGCGCCTCGGATTTCATTAATAAACCGGTACGATTTGAAGCGCTGCTTCTTGCCCTTGAAAGGGCCAAGCAGAAGATTGCCATGGGCTGCCAGTTAAAGGATTATACCAAGAACTTGGAGCAGAAAATCGAAGAGCGCACTCTGGAGCTCAGGCAGACTCAGGAAGAATTGATGGCCAGCGAACGTCTTGCCACCATAGGGGAAACCGTCGCCGGACTGGCCCACTACATCAAAAATATCCTGACAGGCCTGCGTGGGGGCATGTATATGGTCGATGTAGGCCTGACCAAGGAAAAACCCCGCATGCAGCAGGATGGATGGGGTATGGTCCGCCGCAATATCGAGAAGGTTTCATGCCTTGTGCTTGATCTGTTGAAATATTCAAAGGAAAGGATGCCTGAGCCAACCGTATGCAGTCCCAACAGGATAGTCCTGGAGGGGGTTGAACTCATGAGAGAGAAGGCCGGTCAGCATGGCGTAAAGCTCTGCACGGACCTGGATCCGAATCTGGAGGAGGCCTTTTTAGACCAGGACGGCATTAATGATGTCTTGCTGAATCTTATCTCCAATGCCATTGATGCCTGTCTTTACGACACAAATACGGCAAAGGAATGGGAAGTCAAGGTAAAGACCAGGCTCAAAGGCGATGCAGGTTCAGGCGAGGTCATTCTTTTTCAGGTCATTGACAATGGCGCAGGCATGACGGATGAGGTAAAGGCCAAGCTTTTCAGCAGATTTTTCAGCACCAAGGCAGGCTGCGGCACAGGACTCGGTCTTCTCATCACCCAGAAGATAGTGCAGGAACAGGGCGGCGAGGTCTCGTTTGAGTCTGAGGTCGGGCAGGGAACGACCTTTTCCGTGAGATTCAACCGGTATATGCACATGTCGTAAGGGACTCAAAAAATACTCATATCAGAACTCCTGATATCGTGACGCAATTTCAATAAGTTATGCCATCACTCCGGATTCTGGAAAAGTAAAATCTGCCGAGTTCAGGTTGTTTGAACCTGACGAGATCGGGTAATCCGGAGGGGGTCACACAGCTGAATAAGTGACAAAAAAAAGGGGGTCAGCAACGAAGCTAACCCCCTGGATAAAACTGGTCGGGATGAGAGGATTCGAACCTCCGGCCCCTTGAACCCCATTCAAGTGCGCTACCAGACTGCGCTACATCCCGGCCCTATTCCTGTGATCTTTTTTGTAAACGGTCTATTTAGCATGGCGGATGAATAACTGTCAAGCAACATTACGGGAAACTTTGGAGCCGTTACGAAATAAGTTGTCTCTTGATAACTATTTCGTTACGGCTCCTTGTACCCCTCAAGGGGTACTGAAAAGAGTGCCGTTCCGGGCATGCAGATGTCCATAATAATTATTTACAACGGCTTATCATTCATCCTGCAATATCTGCTGAATGGCGATAAGTTCGGCCTTCAGGTCGTGCAGCAGGTCCCGCGCATCCCTGCTCTTTTCCGGCGGTCCCTTCTGCTCGCCACCTTTTTTGCCGGCAAACAGCTTTTTCGCCCCCGGAATGGTGAAGCCGTCTTCCTTCAGCAGCTTCTTGATGGTCAGAATATTTTCAACATCAACCCGCCGGTACAGGCGCTGCTTGGAGGAGGCCCGCTGGGGCCTGATCAGCTGTTTGAATTCCGACTCCCAGTAGCGCAGCACATGCTGCTTGACTCCAGCTATTTCGCAAACCTCTCCGATCTTGAAGTATCGCTTGTCAGGAATAACCCCTTGGTGTTCTGCTTCCTCACCAATGTGGCTGTCCATATGATTGTGAGGTTTGCCGGTCACTGATCCGCTTATCTTGAGATTTACGTTTGCCTGCCAACTCCGCTTTCTATCGTAACATCTTCAAACAAAAAACTCTTCCTCATTTTTACACTGTCAGCCGGCTCAGGAATTGATTTTCTGGCGCAGACTCTTGCTCGCCTTGAATGACACCATGCTGCGCTTGGCAATCTCCATGGTTTCGCCGGTGCGGGGATTTCTCCCCATGCGGGGCGCCTTGTTTCTGACGGTAAAGGTGCCGAACTGCACGAGCTTGACCGATTCTTCACTCAGCAGGGTCTGCTTTAAGGTGGAAAAGACAAGGTCGACCAACTCGCCGGCGCTGCGCTGGGAAATGCCCAGCTTCTCATTGATCGCCTGGGCCAGATCCTTGCGGGTGAGATTTGCTTTCATGGTATTTATACCTCACGTAACTGACCGCCGAAACGGTTCAGCAGCATATCGATAATTTTCTGGTGCTCCCGGTTAACGGTTTCGTCATCCAGGGTCTGTTCGGCCGAACGGTAGGTAACCTTGATCGCCACGCTCTTCATCCCCTTACTGATGGCGCCGCCGCGAAAGACGTCAAAGAGTTCGGCCTGTTCAATAAGCGAGATGCCGGAATGGGTAATCGCCTCGACAATCTCCCCTGCCCGGACCTGCTCGGGAACCACCACGGCAATATCCCAGCGCACGGAGGGGTACTTGGGCAGCGCGGCAAATTGTTTGCTGTCCTTGGCGGCAGCGAGCAGGCTGTCAAGCTGCAGGTTGAGGAAATAGACCTCCTGCTTGATGCCGAACTGGCTGAGCGCCTTTCTGGTGAGCCGGGCAAAGCAGCCCAGGTCCCTGCCCTGCACGCTGATCCGGGCAAAGGTTTCAGGCTCGCAATAAGGTTCGGCGGCTTGCCTGCTGTGCTCGAAAACGACAGCGGAAAAACCGAGGCTGGCCAGCAGGGTTTCAATCACGCCCTTGACATCGTAAATATCGCATTTCTCTTCCCCGGTGTGGAGAAGCGGGGCGCCCGGCAGTCGGCGTCCGCTGAGCACGGCGGTGAGACAGGTTTTCTCCTCCGGCTGTTCAAGCCCGGGTCCCGGCACGAAACACTTGCCGGTTTCAAAGAGGCGGATATCGCTCACCTGATAATTGACGTTGCGCCGCACATTGTCGAGCAGGCCGGGCAGCAGCATGGAGCGCAGCACGCTCTGGTCCTCGGCCAGCGGGTTTTTCAACTGCACCGTCCGGCGGCGGTCATCATCCTCGGCCAGCCCCAGCATATCCAGATGGCGGGGATTGACGAAGCTGTAGTTGATCGCCTCGAAAAAGCTCTGGGCGGTCATGGCGGCGGCAACATCCTGCCGCAATCGGCGGGCCGGGTCCTGCCAGGCCGCCGACATGGGCACCAGCGGCATGGTCTGGGGAAACTCGTTGTAGCCCTTCAGCCTGGCAACCTCTTCAATGAGGTCGATCTCCCGCTCCAGGTCAACGCGGAAACTGGGCGGCGTAACCTGCAGGGTATCACCGTTCTCCAGCGGCCGCACCTCTATTTCAATGGCGGACAGCATGCGGCTGATCTCGTCGGCCTGGAAGGCATAGCCGAGCAGATCATTGACCCGGCCGACCCGCAGGGTGATGGGTGCATTTTTTTTGACTCCTGCGGCCCAGTCCACCCCGTTGTCAGCCACCTCGGCGCCGGCCACCTGGCAGAGCAGGCGGACCGCCCGTTCCATGGCAAGGGGCGGCAACTCCGGGTCCACCCCGCGCTCAAAACGATAGGATGCCTCGGTGGCCAGATTAAGCCTTCGCGCGGTGCGCCGGACGCTGAGCGGCGAAAAACAGGCGGATTCCAGCAGCACCTCGGTGGTGTGCTCATCCACCTCGGAGTTGGCCCCGCCCATCACCCCGGCCACGGCCACCGGCCGTTCGGCGTCGCAGATCATCAGCATGTCCGGCGCAAGACTTCTCTGCACGCCATCGAGGGTGGTCAGGGTCTCGCCCTCCCTGGCCCGGCGCACGACAATGGCGCCGCCGCCAAGCTTGGCGAAATCAAAGGCGTGCAGTGGCTGGCCATATTCCAGCATGACAAAGTTGGTGACATCAACCACATTGTTGATCGGCCGCTGTCCCACCGCCAGCAGCCGTTTCTTCAGCCACCAGGGGGACGGCCCGATTTTGACCTTTTTCAGCAGCCGGGCCGCGTAACGGGGGCAGTCCTCATGCAGGACGGTGACGCTGAACTGGCAGTTCTCCCCGGTCAGACGGGGAATGTCCCGGGCTGTCACCGGCGGCTGCAGTGATCTGCCGTAAAAAGCGGCGCTTTCCCTGGCGATGCCCATGACCGAGGCGCAGTCAGGGCGGTTGGGGGTGAGATCGACTTCAATGGCCGTATCCCGCAGTTCCAGGGCCTGGACCAGATCAACCCCTGACTCATGCAGCCAGGTGAGTTCCATGATGCCGCCGTGGTTGTCGCTGATGCCCAGATCCCGTTCCGAACAGAGCATGCCTTGGGAAACCTGTCCGCGGATCTTGCTTTTCTTGATGCTCAGTCCGCCAGGCAGCACAGCCCCGGGCAGGGCCAGGGCGCTGAACAGACCTGGTCTGGCATTGGGCGCGCCGCAGACCACCTGCACCGTCTCCGGGCCTACCGCCACCTGGCAGACCACCAGCCGGTCCGCATCGGGATGGGGCGCGACCGCAAGAATCTCGGCCACCTTGACCTGATCAAGACCGGTGAAAAGCTCCTCAACCGCGTCAACCTCCAGGCCGGCCATGGTAAGCCGGTCCGCCAGCTCCTGCGGGGCAGCGTTCACATCAACAAATTGTCTCAGCCAGTCAAAAGTAAATTTCATGAGCGGATCTGTATGAGGTTTTCAGTCTGTAGGGTCATAGTCTATAAGGGAGATGGAAATTATTAATTTACCGTTTCTGGTTAGCTTGTAGGAGTGGGCCATGCCCGCGATATTACGAGTCAGAACACCAATGATCGCGGGTATGGCCCGCTCCTACAAGATGGATATGAAAATACAATAAACGGTAATTTGGCATTTTCCATGAACATATTTCAGGCCTGAACACCTGAAAGACTACAGTCTAACACTCTAAACGCCCTGGCAGTTTTCCGTCAAAACTGGGAAAGAAAGCGCAGATCGTTTTCATAGTAGAGCCGGATATCGTTGATGCCGTATTTGAGCATGGCGATACGCTCCACGCCGAGGCCAAAGGCAAAGCCGCTGTACTCCTCCGGATCATAGCCCACCTGTTTGAAGACCTCGGGGTCGATCATGCCGGCGCCGAGAATCTCCAGCCAGCCGGTCTGTTTGCAGACCCGGCACCCCTTCCCCCGGCAGATGACGCAGGCGATATCGATTTCCGCGCTCGGTTCGGTAAAGGGGAAGAAACTCGGCCGCGCGCGCATGGCCGTGCGCTCGTCAAACATGCGGGCGATAAACACCCCGAGCACGCCGCGCAGGTCGGCAAAGGAAACCTTCCGGTCCACCAGAAAACCCTCCACCTGATGGAACATGGGGGTGTGGGTGATATCGGAATCGCAGCGGTATACCTTGCCCGGGGCGATCATCCGGAGCGGCGGCTGCCGGTTTTCCATGATGCGGGCCTGCATGGGGGAGGTGTGGGTGCGCAGCAGCAGACTTTCATTGATGTAGAAAGTGTCGTGCATATCCCGGGCCGGATGGTGCTTGGGAATATTCAGTGCTTCGAAGTTGTAGAAATCCGTCTCAACATCCGGACCCTCGGCCACGCCGAAGCCCATGCCCTCAAAAATGGCGCAGATCTCTTCCATGACCTGCGTTACCGGATGCAGCCTGCCAATAGGGAATGTGCGGCCCGGCAGGGTAAGATCCACGGTGGAGATGCCGCTGGCCTCAAGGCGGGCGGCCTCTTCCAGCTCGGTCTTCCGGGTGGCAAACCGTTCTTCCAGATCCACCTTAATGTCATTGGCCAGCTTGCCGAGGCGGGGTCTTTCCTCCGCGGCAACCTGGCCAAGTTTGCGCATCAGCCCGGTAAATTCGCTTTTTCGACCGAGATACTGAACACGGAACGGCTCAAGGTCCTTCAGATCTTGCAGAGCAGCCAGGTCACGGCAGGCCTCTTTTTGCAGGCGAAGTAATTCTTCTTCCATAAATTTACCAAAAAGTCCGCTCCCTGCCGGTTCTGCCGGAGGACTCTCATGCCTGATAATAAATGGCCCTTTGCAGGGCCATGATTGTTTTGCAGAAAGTCTACTCCCCTCCGCGGCAATTCACCGCATTGCCCGCGGATACGGCTCGCAGGAGCAAAGGGGAACGTAACGGAATCGTCGGCCGTTACGATCAGGAAGCGAGCTTTGCAACAGCGGAAAAGGCGTTTGGATCGAGAATGGCCAGATTGGAGAGAACCTTGCGGTCAAGCTCAACATTGGCTTTCTTCAGACCACCCATCAGCCGGCTGTAGGAGGTGCCGTTTAATTCAGCGGCCGCGCCGATGCGCACGATCCACAGGCGCCGGAAATCACGTTTCTTGGCGCGGCGGTCACGATAGGCATAGGTGAGAGCGTGATCAACCGCCTCGGCAGCCGTACGGTAAAGACGATGGCGGGCTCCACGAAAACCCTTGGCCAGTTTAAGGACTCTATTTCTTCTGCGGCGTGCTTTAAAACCGCGTGTCACTCTGGGCATTGCAATCTCCTTGATCTACATATAGGGCAGAATACGCTTGATCCCTTTCAAATTGGCGGAATCAACAACTGCTGACTTGCGCAGATTTCTTTTTCTTTTAGTGGTTTTTTTCGTCAAAATATGACTGGTAAACGCCTTACTGCGAATAACCTTGCCGGTGCCGCTCATCTTGAAACGTTTGGCGGCCCCTCTGTTGGTCTTCATTTTTGGCATGACATATACTCCTGTTTCGATAATAAAGTGACAGGTTTTAGATTTCAGCCCGGGCGACCGGAAACGGCTCACAAAACAATCCGTTCGCTAACACCTGCATATCAATATATAAAAAATTTATCCCCGGGCAGCTCTGCGCTGCACCCGCGGGACGGCGGCAATGGCCGGCCGCTCTCAGCCTTTCGGTCCGACCATCATGACCATCTGGCGCCCTTCCATGGTGGGCGGCTGGGCAATGACCGCCACATCCTCCAGCAACGCGGCAATCTGGTTCAAGAGTTCAATGCCCAGGGTGTCGGCATAGACAATCTCTCTTCCCCTGAATCGCAAGGTCACCTTTACCTTATTTTTCTGCGCTAAAAATTTTCGAATGTTGCGGACCTTGAAATCAAGGTCATGTTTTTCGGTCTTCGGCCGGAGCTTGATTTCCTTTACCTCGACAACGGCCTGCTTCTTCTTGGCCTCTGCCTGTTTCTTGCTCTGCTCATACCGATATTTGCCATAATCCATGATCCGGCAGACCGGGGGGTCAGCGGCGGCAGACACCTCAACCAGGTCAAGCCCTGCTGCTTCCGCCTTGCCTAAAGCCTCTTCTATGGAGATTACCCCAAGCTGCTGCCCATCATCATCAATGACCCGTACCTCTTTTTCCCTGATCTGGTCATTTACCCTGGCCTTCAGATCACGCCCGCCCTTGACACTCTTTTTTCTTTTAATACGCTTACCTCCACATTATTCAATTCGCTAAATTCTGCAGATTGCACCTGCCGCCAGCCAACCTCGGCTTCAGCCGACCCGGCTCATCTTCCGGATCATCTCTGCAAAATCCGACACGGACATCGGCTCCAGGTTCTTACCGTCGCGCAGGCGAACCGTCACCGTTTCCGTCTCCTTCTCCTTGTCTCCGATAATCACCATATAGGGGATCTTGGCAAGCTGTGCTTCCCGGATCTTATAATTCAATTTTTCATTGCGGGCATCCTTGTCCACCCGCACACCGGCCTGGCGCAGCTCCTGATATACCCTTTCCGCATAATCGAGCTGGGCATCGGTGATGTTGAGGACCAACGCCTGCACCGGGGCCATCCACAGCGGGAAGGCGCCGGCATAATGCTCGATGAGCACGCCGAAGAACCGCTCCAGCGAGCCCATCAGCGCCCGGTGGATCATGATGGGCTGATGGTCCCTGCTGTCCTCCGCCGTATAGGCAAGCTGAAAACGCTCCGGCAGGTTGAAGTCCACCTGGATGGTGGAGCACTGCCAGGCGCGGCCCAGCACGTCCTTGATCTTGATGTCGATTTTCGGCCCGTAAAAAACCCCTTCACCCGGATCAACCGTATAGTGCAGGCCTTTCTTTTCCAGGGCCATCTTCAGGGCGTCGGTGGCCTTCTGCCAGTTCTCGTCCGAGCCGACATACTTCTCGGGCCGGGTGGACAGATAAATATCGTACTCACTAAAGCCGAATGTCTGTAAAATGTGAAGATTTAAATCAATAATATTGAAAATTTCTTCTTCAAGCTGCTCCGGCAGGCAGAAAATATGGGCGTCATCCTGGGTGAAGCCGCGCACCCGCATGAGGCCCTGCAGGGCGCCGGTCCGCTCGAAACGGTATACCGTGCCCAGCTCGCACCAGCGGATGGGAAACTCCCGGTAGCTCCGCTTCCTGGTCTTGTAAATGCCGATATGGAAAGGACAGTTCATCGGCTTGATCTGATAGCTTACCTCCTCCACTTCCATGGGGGAGAACATATCATCAACATAGAAATCAAGATGGCCGCTGGTGGCCCACATATCCCGTTTGGCGATATGGGGGGTATAGAGCAGTTCATAGCCGTTGCGGTAATGCTCGTCCTTCCAGTAATCCTCGATGATCCTTCTGACCAGCGCCCCCTTGGGCAGCCAGAGGATCAGGCCGGGTCCGACCAGCTCGCTGATGGCAAAGAGCTCCAGCTCCTTGCCGAGCTTGCGGTGGTCCCTTTTTCTGGCCTCTTCCAGCTGAAAGAGATATTTTTTCAGCTCCTTGGCATCATAAAAGGCGGTGCCGTAGAGGCGCTGCAGCATCGGCCGCTTCTCGTCGCCGCGCCAGTAGGCGCCGGCAATGCGCATCAGCTTGAAGGCCTGCAGCAGACCGGTATGGGGGATATGAGGCCCGCGGCACAGGTCGACAAAATCACCCTGCCGGTAGATGCTGACCGTCTCCGCCTCGATATCGTCCAGCAGCTCAACCTTATAGGACTGGCCCTTTTCCTGGAAGAATTTCCTCGCCTCGGCCAGGGGAAGCGTTTCCCTGGTAAAAGGCAGATTGGCCGCCGCAATCTCCTGCACCCTGGCCTCGATGGCCGCGAAATCATCCGGGGTGAAGGGCTCCTTGCGGTCAAAATCATAGTAAAAGCCGTCTTCCGTGGCCGGTCCGATGGCCACCTGGATATCCGGCCCGTAGAGCTCCACCACGGCCTGGGCCATGATATGGGAGGCGCTGTGGCGCAGAATATCGAGGCCCTCGCGGGAATCCCTGCTCACCGGTACAAGTATCGCATCTTCAGTCAGGGACTCGGAAAGATCAAGCAGCCTGTCGCCCACCCGCACGGCAACAGTGCTCTTGCGCTCCCTGCCGGAGCAGAGCGCCTTTATCGCCTCAGCTGCGGTGGTGCCGGCCGGAAAAGTCTTTGCCTCTCCTCCCGCGGTGCTCAACCGAATTTCTGCCATATTGTCCAGTTATGTTGTTCTTTACGAAACATTTCCGGTGGCATGAACAAATAAACTTCGCAACATGTTAATATTGCGAAGTTTATTTGTTCATGCCACAGCTATGAAAAATTGGTAGGCACGGGCGGGCTTGAACCGCCGACTTCTACCATGTCAAGGTAGCACTCTCCCACTGAGTTACGCGCCTGTATTTCTTCATGAACCCGCAAAAACCGAGCACCGCCGACGGAGCAAGGTCTCAATTGCAAGACCCTCACCTCGGCCGCGGCACCGGCTATCCCTGGCGGGACATCATTTTTCAATGAATCTCTAAACGGGAAGGAAATACCAACAATGTGCGGCAATGTCAAGAACATTATACATAAACACGCAAAGTGGTCAATACCTTTTCCGCGCCTCAATGGCCCGGCTCAGAGTCAATTCATCGGCGTATTTAATATCCATGCCCATGGGTATGCCGCAGGCCAGCCGGGTGATCTTGATCTGTTTTTGCCGCATGCTGTCAATGAGGTAGGCGGCCGTTGCCTCGCCCGGCACGGTGGAGCTGGTGGCAATCAGCACCTCGGCCGCCTGCTGCCGGTCAATCCGCTCGAGCAGGGCCTGAACCTTGAGTTCATCCGGGCCGATGCCGTCCATGGGCGACAGCACCCCATGCAGGATGTGGTACTGACCCTTGAAGGTGCCGGTTTTTTCGATGGCCATCAGATCCGCCGCCTCCTCGACCACGCAGATCATGCTGCTGTCCCGCTGGGGATCGGCGCAGATGGCGCAGGGATCTGTCTCGGAGAAGGCAAAACAGTTGCTGCAGAGCCGGATGGTTTCATGCAGCTCCTGTAAATCACGGGCCAGGGCCTGGGCCTCGGCGGCAGGCCGCCGCAGCAGATGCAGGGCCAGCCGGGTGGCCGTCTTCCTGCCCACCCCGGGCAGACGGTTCAGATCGGCAATCAGCCTGGCCAGGGCCGGCGGGACGACGTTCATTGCATTCTCACCCGCCGAACATGCCGGGCAGATTAAGGCCGAGCCCGCCGGTCAGCTTGGCCAGCTCGGACTGGGTCATCTCCTTGGCCTTGCGCATGGCATCGTTGACTGCCGCCACCACCAGATCCTGCAGCATCTCCGCCTCAGCGGGGTTAATGGCCACCTTGTCGATCTGCAGAGAGACAATCTCAAATTTGCCGTTAACGATAACGGTGACCATGCCGCCGCCAACCGTTGAGGTAACCGTTCTCCCGGCCAGCTCCTCCTGCTTCCTGCTCATCAGGTGCTGAAATTCCTGGGCCCGTTTTAAAATCGAATCCATATCCATATGATTAGTCCTATTGGTCTTATTGTCTGACTGGTCTATCACCGAAACCGCGGCCCGGTGCGGATGGCCCCGATCTGGCCGCCGAAGACATCCAATGCCGTCTGCACCAGCGGATCATTGGCCAGGGCGCGCCGTTCCTCCTTGGGGGCGTCCAGGACCGCTTCACCCTGTCCATCCGCCTTGCCGCCCCGGCTGCTGATCTTGATCCGCAGGTCCTTCTGGAAGAAATCCAGGGCATAAACGCTGAGATCCTTGACATGCTCCGGCTCCTGCAGCAGGGTGCAGTCCGAGGGATTGTCAAACCTGATGAGCAGCTCCCCCCCTTCTTCCCGCGGATTTTCACAGAGCTTCAGCACCTGGGCCATCCAGGGTTTGCGCTCCTTGATATAGGCGACAAAGCTTTCCCAGTTGCGGCGCACCTCTTTTGTCCGGGTCTGGATGGCAGCTCTGGCTTTCGGGTCCGCTATTTTCTCCACCAGGGCTTCCAGCTTTTTCACCTTGCTGTCAAGCTCGGGTTCGGGGTCTGCCGATGTTTCAGGAACTGCGGGGGTTTTTTTTTCCGGCAGCGGCGCGGCAGGCGGCGGTTTGACCGGCGCGGCCGGTTGTTGTTGCGGCTTTCCGGCCATGGCTGCGGGGACTGGCAGGGGAGGCATTGCCCCGCCCGCCTTGATCATCTCATCGAGCCGGCCAAGAAGCGCCGCGGCCGGGGTCACCTGACCGGCCTGCACCGCCTTGATAAAGGCCATTTCCAGCACCAGGCGCGGATGGGCCGAATACTGCATCTCGCTCATGCCCTTGAACAGCAGCTGAAACAGCATGGACAGGGTTTCCGGGCTGTATTCGCCGCTGAGCTGCCGCAGTTCGGCCAGTTCCTGGTCGGAGACCTCGAGCAGCGTCTCCGGCCGGGGGCTGGTGCGGCAGATGAGCAGGGCGCGCAGATAGGAGAGCAGGTCAGTGGCAAAGCGCTTTAAATCGATGCCCGCCACATAGGTTTTTTCCAGCAGGTCAAAACACTGGGCCAGGTCGCCGGCCAGCAGGGCCCGGGCAAGATTGGCGAAAATCCGCTGATCGACCAGGCCGAGCACCTGCACCACATCCTCATCGGTCACCTGCTCACCGCCGAAGGAGAACACCTGATCCAGCAGGCTCAAGCCGTCCCTGATGCTGCCGTCCGCCTCCCGGGCAATCATTTCTATGGCCCGGCGGGAGATCTCCACCTGCTCCCGGACCGCGATTTTCACAAAAAAGTCGACCAGATCGGCAAAGGAGACCCTTTTCAATTCATAACGCTGGCAGCGGGACAGGATGGTAATGGGAACCTTGTGCAGCTCGGTGGTGGCAAACATGAAATAGACATGTTCCGGCGGCTCCTCGAGGGTCTTCAGCAGGGCGTTGAAGGCCTCGGTGGTGAGCATGTGCACCTCGTCGATGATGATGACCTTGAAACGGCATTTGGTGGGGAAGAAACGGATATTCTCCTTGAGATCACGGATCTCCTGGATGCCACGGTTGGAGGCGCCGTCGATTTCATGCAGATCAACCGCGCTGCCGGCGGTGATTTCCCGGCAGGACTCGCAGACATTGCAGGGCTTGTCCGCTGTCTCGCCCGTGCAGTTGAGGGCCTTGGCCATGATGCGGGCCAGGGTGGTCTTGCCCACCCCGCGGACCCCCGAAAAAATCATGGCATGGGCCACCCGGTTGCGCGCCAGTCCGTTCCGCAGGGTGCGGACAACAGGCCCCTGGCCGACGACATCGGCAAAGGTCTGCGGGCGCCATTTCCGGGCTAGAACAAGATATGACATGGGCAGGCTGAAAAGATGACGGCTTGGTAGAGAGTCATTATCGCGAACAAAGAAGAAAAAAATGATAACTGCGCAGGGCAATAGTCTAAAGCGGATTAGTCTATCAGCCACGGGAAAATAGCAGATGAGGCTCGGTTTGGCCCCTTAACTTCGGCCATTTTCGCTAACAGACTACAGCCTAAAAGTCTAACCAACCTGAGTAGTTAAAAAAATGATAGCCAGGCACCCCCACGGCACACAGAGGGGAATCACTACCGCTGCTTCCTCCCGGACCTGACGGGGTTCGTGAGCCTCTGTTGCGCGGGACCCGGCTATCAAACTCTTAGCAAATGAAAAAGAGCTGCAGGTCACTCTGACAATATGTATTTCGCATTGTACACTTTTTCCCCGGTCATGCAAGAGCTAAGGAAAAAATAACTGGCGGAGAAGGAGGGATTCGAACCCTCGGTACGTTGCCGTACACACGATTTCCAGTCGTGCACCTTCGGCCTCTCGGTCACCTCTCCGCGCCAAAGCGAATTTGCAAAGTCTGATACTTTACAAACAAAGTTCGTATTTTGGAAGCGGAAAATTCATATTTTTTTCCTTTTCCGCTGGAAAAAATCCCGCAGCAGCGCAGCGCATTCCCCGGCGAGAACCCCGCCCGCCACCTCCAGGCTGTGATTAAGGCGGCCGTCCCGGCCCACCTGATAAAGAGACACCATGCCGCCGGCCTTGGGATCATCGGCGCCATACACCAGCCGACTGACCCTGGCATGCACCATGGCCCCGGCGCACATGACGCAGGGCTCGATGGTGACATACATGGTGGTGCCGGCGAGCCGGTAGTTGGCAAGCCGGCGGCCGGCCTGACGCAGCACCACCATCTCAGCATGGGCGGTGGGATCGCTGTATTCAATGGGACGGTTGCCGTCCGCGGCCAGCACCATGCCCTGGGCATCCACCAGCACCGCGCCCACGGGAACCTCCCCCCGCTGCGCCGCAAGCTCAGCCTGCTTAAGTGCCAGCTGCATATAATGGGCGTCGGACAGGACCGGCATCAATCAGCGGCTTCGGTTCTTTTCTGCTTGTTGGCAAAGTTTGCCGCATGCCAGCCGGCCACACACCCTTCGCCCACCGCCTTGGCCATCTGCAGTGGCGGGCCGGCAATGTCTCCGGCCGCATAGACCCCGGCCAGATTGGTCTCCTGCCGCTTGTTCGTATCGATATAGGAAAAGGTCTCCATGTCAAGCTGCACGCCCAGGTTGGTGGCCAGTTCCATGGCGCCCTTGGCGCCCAGCTCAATGAACACCCCTTCCACCTCCAGGGTTGACTCATCTTCCAGCAGCAGTTTTTCAACCGCGTTTTCGCCGATGATCTCCTTGACCCAGGTGTTGTGCACCCTGACGCTGCTGGCCGCAAGTTTCCCGGCCAGCTCACTGGAAACCGCCAGCTCACTGGCAATCAGATGCACCTCTGAGGCATATTTCAGCAGGGTCAGCGCACCATCCACCGCCGCACTCTCATTGCCCACCACCGCCACCCTGGCCTTGCGGAAAAAATTGGCGTCACAGTCAACACAGTAGCTGACGCCTTTGCCGGTCAGCTCCTTTTCACCTTTGACCTTGAGCTTGTTTTTGGCGGTGCCGGTGGCCAGGATGAGGGTCCGCCCCAGATAGATGGCGCTTTCGGTGCGCAGCTCGAAATGGTCATCGCGCTGCTCAATGCCCAGCACATCCTCCTCAGCGAACCGGGCGCCGAAGCGGGTGGCTTGGGCACGGCCGATGGCGAGCAGTTCCTTGCCGTCGGTCACCCCGTCCACACACAGGTAATTTTCCACATGCCCCCAGTAAATGGCGCTTTTATGCGGTCGTCCCAGCACCAGCACCGAGGCCTTTTTGCGCACGGCATGAATGGCCGCCTGCAGACCGGCCGGTCCCGCCCCGACCACAATGACATCAATCAGATCAGACATGTTGCTTCCCCTTTGTAAAGTATAAGTGCCTGGAGTATTTAGAGTGCCTAAAATGGCTAGAGTGCGCTAAAGTGCGCTAAAGTGCCTAAAGTTAAAGGTAGTCTTTGTTCGGCAAGTGACGGTTACGGACTTTAGGGAAAAACTTTACAGCAACTATAAAATAGCTCTGACACTCCCTACACTACCGCAATTTCAACCACTTTAAGTACTTTAGGCACTTTAGTGCATTTTAGGCACTTCAGGCACTTTAAATACTTTTGCGCCCACACGTTTTTGGTTATGTTAGGGGCATACATTAATTCCGCTTTCTCTGAATGTCAAAAGAACAATGCCATGAAATTTCTCGCCGACCTGCACATCCACTCCCCTTATTCCCGCGCCACCAGCAAGGACAGCAATCTGGCCGGGCTTTTCGCCTGGGCCCGGGTCAAGGGCATCCACCTCATCGGCACCGGCGATTTCACCCACCCGGGCTGGTTCCGCCAGCTGAAGGAAAACCTCGTCCCGGCCGAACCGGGCTTCTACCGGCTGCGCAGTGAAAACGTGCCGCCCGCCTTCACCCGGGCCGCGCCGGAGGCCATCGCGGTGCGCTTTGTGCTGACTGCCGAGATCAGCTCCATCTACAAGCGGCATGACCGGGTGCGCAAGGTGCACAACATCCTCTTTGCCCCGGATTTCGCCGCGGTGGAGAAAATGAACCGTCGCCTGGCCGCCATCGGCAATATCGAGTCGGACGGCAGGCCGATTCTGGGCCTTGACTGCCGCGACCTGCTGGAGATCATGCTGGAGGAGATGCCGGAGGGCTTCCTGGTGCCGGCCCATATCTGGACCCCGTGGTTTTCCCTGTTCGGCTCCAAGTCCGGCTTTGATGCCATCGAGGAGTGTTTCGGCGATCTCACCCGCCACATCTTTGCCCTGGAAACCGGCCTCTCCTCCGACCCGGACATGAACCGCCTGGTCTCGGCCCTGGACCGCTTCACCCTCATCTCCAACTCGGACTGCCATTCCCCGGCCAAACTGGGCCGGGAACTCAACCGTTTTGACTGCGCTTTCGATTTTTTCACCATGCGGCAGGCCCTGCAAGACCCGGCCAAAGGCTTTCGCGGCACCATGGAATTCTTCCCGGAAGAGGGCAAATATCATCTGGACGGCCACCGCAAGTGCAATGTCAGCCTGGAGCCCCTGGAGACCAGAAAACACCGGGGCATCTGCCCGGTGTGCGGCACCCCCCTGACCATCGGCGTCAGCCACCGGGTGCTTGATCTGGCCGACCGGCAAACCCCCTGCTACCCGGAAGGCGGGCCGCGCTTCCAAAGCCTGATCCCCCTGCCCGAGATCATCGGCGAGATCATGGGCAAGGGCCCGGCCAGCAAAGGGGTGCTTGAACAGTACCAGAAGACCATCAACCGGTTCGGCTCCGAGTTCAACCTCTTTCTCCACGCGCCGGCGGAAGAAATCAGCAGCTTCTCGCCGCTGCTCGGCGAGGCCGTCTCCCGCATCAGGACCAACCGGGTGATCCGCCAGGGCGGCTTTGACGGCCAGTTCGGGGTGATCCGCGCCTTTGCCGAAGGCGAGATCAGCCGCCTGCGCGGCCAGGCCGGCCTGTTTGGCGATGCGCCGCCGGCAAAGAGAAAAAAAAAGGAGGAGGAACCCCCTCCCCCTGCCGATAGCCTTCCCCTGTTCGCGACCCCGCCAGAGGCCAGTGACAAAACAAACTCCCCCAACCCGGAGCAGCAGCTGGCCATTGCCGGCACGGCCGACCGCATCCTGGTTTCCGCGGGCCCCGGCACCGGCAAGACCCACACCCTGGTCTCCCGCCTGGTCCACCTGCTGCAGGTGGCAAAGGTCGAGGCCGGCCGGATCTTCGCCATCACCTTCACCAACCGGGCGGCCAATGAAATGAAAGAGCGGCTGGCCAGCCGGGCCAGAGAGCAGGCGGACCAGGTGTTTGTCGGCACCTTCCACCGTTTCTGCCTGGAATGGCTCAGGCAGGATACCCCCGAGCTGGCTGTGATCGGTGAAGAGGAACGGGTCATGCTGCTGAAAAGACTGTTCCCGGCCAAAACGACCAAAGAGCAGAAGAAACTGAGCAGCGGCATCACCGCCTTCCTGCTGGCGTCCCAGCCGGAGC
Organism: Desulfurivibrio sp.; assembly: GCA_003605035.1. GTDB lineage: Bacteria > Desulfobacterota > Desulfobulbia > Desulfobulbales > SURF-16 > SURF-16. The sequence goes on along the minus strand of QZKJ01000079.1, from coordinate 11,905 downwards.
AGCAGGACTACCAGCAGGAGATCGACCGCTACCTCGCTGAACTTGAACAGATGCCGGCGGTTGACCTGGAGGCGGTCATCCCCCTCTTCGTGCAGCGGCTGCAAAGCGATCAGCAGTTCGGCGGCCGGGTGCGCAGCCGGGTGGCCCACCTCTTTGTCGATGAGTTTCAGGACATCAACCGCAGCCAGTACGAGCTGGTCACCTTTTTGGCCGGCACGGCCAGGGTCTTTGCCATCGGCGATCCCAACCAGGCCATCTACGGCTTCCGGGGCAGCGATCTTCGTTTCTTCCTGCAGTTTGCCGCGGAAGCGGATACCCGGCGCCTGGCGCTCACCCGCAATTACCGGTCCGGCGCGGCAATTCTTGCGGCGGCCACCGCGGTGATCGAACATAACCAGGTGAAAGGCGATACCGTACTTGAGGCGCAGAGCAGGGAAGCAGGCGACATCACCCTGTATCCGGCCGCCTCGGCTAAGGCTGAAGCGGAGAACGTGGTCAAGCAGATCGAAAAGATCCTGGGCGGCATTTCAAGCTTTTCCATCAACTCAGGCCGCTCCCGGGGCGAGGAGGCAGGCTTCAGTTTCCGCGACATTGCCATCCTCTACCGCCTGGGCCGGCAGGCTGACGATCTGGTCGAGGCGCTCAGCCGGCGGGGCATTCCCTTGCAGATCATCGGCAGCCGCCCCTTTTACATGACCCCGGAGCTGCAGGGCCTGTACTTCTGGATTATTGCCGCGGCAGACCAGGCCACCTGCGCCGATCACCTGGCCCTGTGCCGGGCAGTGCCGGGCATCGGCCCGGCCAGCGTTGAACTGCTGGAAAACGGCGTATCCCTGACCAGCCGCGATTTTTTCAATGATGCCCTGGCCCTGCCCCTGTCGGCCAGAGCGGCCCGGATCATCCGGTCAGTACGCGAGCAGCTCGGCCGTTTTCAACAGGAGGCTGCGCTTGATCTGCCCCAGGCCCTGCTGCCGGTTTTCGAGCTTCTCGGCATAGACGCCGGAACGGCCGCCGCCAGGCGCTTTCTCGAACTGGCCGGCGCCTTCGGCAGCCTCGCCGCATTTGCCCGGCACCTGGCGGAAAACAGCCGGGCCACCATCTATGACGAGCGGGCCGAGGCGGTGTCGCTGATGACCCTGCACGGCGCCAAGGGCCTTGAATTTGCGGTGGTTTTTATCACCGGGGTGGAAGAAGGGCTGCTGCCCTGCCGCTCCATGGGCTGCGACATCGAGGAGGAACGCCGGCTCTTCTACGTGGGCATGACCCGGGCCAAAACAAAGCTGATCCTCTCCTATGTCGGATCGCACAGACCCTCGCCCTTTCTTGCCGAGATCCCGCCACAGCTGGTGCAGACCATGGCCGAGGAAAGGAAAAAACGGAAACAACCGGCAGCCAGACAGCTGAAGTTGTTTTAGGTGGACAGGTGGATAGGTGTTTAGTCTATAGGGGTTTAGTTGGCACAGCTAAAAGACTTAACACCTACAGACTAAAAACCTAAATACAGACCTCCTCCCCTTACAGACTAAAAAGCTACAGACTAAACAGCTAAACAGACTATGAACCTACGTAAAATCAAAATCGGCAAGGCCACCGTGGGGCTGATCGGGCTGGAACCGGCCATGCAGGAGGCGGTCAGCCGCAAGATGAGCGCGGATGCGGCCACGGGTTTCCTGTTCACTGCCGTCAGCCGGGAAAACTATATTCCGCCCGCCGCCGCAGACCTTTACCGTCAGGCCCTGCGCAGGGAATATCTGACTGCCTGCAGCGGCGGGGCACAAGGCCCGCAGCAGCTCATCATCAAGATCCTTGGTCCGGGCTGCGTGAGCTGCAACAAGCTCAATACCATGATCTTTGACATCATGCAGCGGCTGGAGATCGCGGCGGACATAGAACAGATTCACGACCTGGACGAGATCTGGCGGCACGGGGTCATCACCACCCCGGCCCTGATCATCAACGGCAGGATCAAATGCTCCGGCCGCATGCCGCCACCGGCTGAAGTGGAGCAATGGCTGCGGGAGGAGGCGGAGAAGAGTGAGAAGTGAGGAGGGAGGAGTGAGGAGTAGGGGCGGTTCACGAACCGCCCCTAGAATTATTTGCGTCTACTTTGAGCAGAGGAAATGATCATCCGCAAGGGGCAACGCCGCTCACAAAAGCGTTGCAAATGTGATAACCTTTTAATAATGTTTGGTGTGCGATATTTTTTTGTTTTGGTTCATTTTTTTTACTACCGCTATACGATAAACCGCTGCTGAAAAAAACACATGGATAAAAAAGTTACCTATTGGGTCGAATTATCCGAATACGACATAGAAACTGCGGCCGCAATGCTCCAAAGCAAAAGATACCTCTATGTCGGGTTCATGGCCCATCAGGCAATTGAAAAAATACTTAAAGCTTATTTAGCAAATATGACGGGGGAAGCACCTCCATTTTCCCATAGCCTTTCCTTTCTTGCTAAAAAAGGGGGCATTTACACGTCTTTTTCAGAGGCACAAAAAGATTTCATCGATATGCTTGAACCGATGAATATCGAAGCCCGTTATCCGGGGAATAAAATCAGCTATTGCAGAGTTTAACCGCTGAACGCTGCGATGAAATTTTAAAAAATGCCCGGGAATTGCACCAATGGATACAGCAGAAGTTATCAACAAACTGAAAAAATACAAAAAACTACTATCCTGCCATCTGGAATTTAAGGAAATGATACTTTTTGGTTCATACGCGAAAGGCACTGCCCATCAAGATAGCGATCTTGATGTTGCAATTGTCGTAGATGAACTAAAAGGTGATTTTTTTTCAACCCGGCCGTTATTGTGGAAGCTCAGAAGACAAATTGATGACAGGATCGAACCGATAATCATTGAACAGAACCATGATGACAGCGGATTTCTGTCCGAAATAATGAAAAATGGAATAATCATTTAATTTTTTTCAGGGGCGGTTCGCGAACCGCCCCTACATCTCCTCACTCCTCACTCCTAACTCCTCACTGCTTTTGCCTTTTCTTCTCCCTTCTCCCTTCTCACTTTTCACTTTTCACTTTTCACCGCCGTTCTCCTACCAGGGCAGGCACAAGGCCAGCCCCTACGCCAATCCAGGGCGGTTCGCGAACCGCCCCTACATCTCCTCACTCCTCACTCCTAACTCCTCACTCTCCCTAAAAACTCTTCAACATATCAAAGGCGGACTTCACACCCCGGATCACCACGGATTCCCTGGGCGCCTGTTTTTCCAGCCAGGGCTGCCACTGCCGGATAAATGATTCCATCTCCTGGTACTGGTTCCGCGCCAGATGCAGGTCTTCCGGCGGAGTTTCTGCCGGCGCGGCCATGGCGGCAGTAATCACCACAATGGTGCGCTGCTGCTTGGAAACAGTAAAAAAAGCGCCCATGCCCTTTACCCATTCGCCATTGATCTCGCCCCAGAAGGCGGCCCAGCGCAGTTTGCTTTGCGCGGCCGCGGTATACAGTTGATAAGGCGGAGAAACGGGATAGTCGATGGGGTTGAAGGTTGCCTCCTCACTTTCCTGCAGAATGAAGTTCATAAAATTCCCTCCGGTCCGGAACATGAAGGAGTCAAGATGGGTAGGCCCCACTGTCTGCCTCTTCTCCGAAAGCAGCTGGGCATCTTCAGGCAGAGTGAAGTCGATGCCGAAGGCGGCAAGGCGGTTATCGGCATAGACGCCGAGGGCCGGCGCCGGCAACGGCTCCTTTTCCGGCTGCCCCTCTGCCGGGGGCGGCGCCGTGTTCCAGCCCTTGGCGGTGATGCAGCGCTGATACAGGTCCGCATAGGTAAGCGGATCATAACGCCTGCCGTTTTCACTTTGCAGCAGGGCCTGCTGCTCGGCGACGGCTTCGCAATCCCGCGCATCGAGATCAAACTCGCGCTGCGTGCCGCCGGCCTTATACCAGGTCTGGTGCGGGGAGGCGGAGCAACCCTGCAGGAGCAGGAGGAGGAAAAGAAGTGAGGAGTGAGGAGTGAGGAGTGAGGAGATAAAGCTTCGAAGTGAGGAGTGAAAAGTGAAAGGTGAAAAGTGAAAAGGAAGAAGGGAGAAGAAAAATCCTTCCACAAAATCCGGGATCTTTAAAAATCTGTTTTTCATTCCTTACTCCTCACTGCCTTTGCTGTTCTCCTGACAGGGCACCCACAAGGGGTACCCCTACAACGCCCCTCACAGGGCGGTTCGCGAAGCGCCCCTACATCTCCTATCTCCTCCTTACTCCTAACTCCTCACTTCTCACTTCTCACTTTTCACTTTTCACTTTTCACTTTTCACTTCCTCATCATATCAAGGGTCCGCTTGGTATTATCCACGGAGCTGTATGGGTCCATGGGATACAGATAGGCGGGCTGGCGCACCGACTGACCCGGATCACGGAGAAAACTGGAAAAGCTGTAAAGCAGGGTTCCCCTGATGTCGCGGTCGGCGAAGATGGAAAGGGGCACGCGGATGAAAACTCCTTTTTCGTTGTTGCCCCGGTTTTGTTCTGAAGTGAAATCACTGGTGTCCGTATCGGTGTACCAGGCGCCGATGGTAAAATAGCGGAAGGAACGCCGCAGCTCCAGGCGGTAGCCGAAATCGCCGGCCAGGAAGCGGCCGATTTTCAGTCCGGCGTCAAGGCCCTGCTCCGGCCACAACTGGGCATACAGGTTAACAAAGTATGTATCATAGGTTCTGGTGATGTCGTTATCGAGGTCGAAATTGTCTTCCGGATCACGCTTGCGCACCCCTTCCGCTTCCAGCCCTATGCCGTAGCGCCCCTCGTCAAAAAAGCGGAACAGCTCGCCACCCACCCCGGCATAGGCGCTCTCAAACAGTCCGACTGACAGGCGCCCCAGGATGTCAAAGGGCAGCTCCGCGAATTGATTAATGGCCAGCTGTGAAAGGCGTGGGCTTGAATCCTGCTCGTAGAGCGCGATATCGGTCCTGGCCGGTTCCGGTTCCAGGGGCGGAAAATCCAGTTCGCCCCACTCATTGTACAGGGTCAGCTCCAGCTCGCTGGTGATGGACGTATTATCCCAGGGGTAGAAATTCAGTCTGGGCTGCAGCAGCACCTTATGCTTGAAAAAACCCTCCTTGTTATTGAGAAAGGTCTTGATGCGGGGATTGACCTCAAAATCGAATCTGCTGTACTCCCCGCGCTGCATATCCGCCTTGCCGCTGTCCTGAAAGAACTCCCCGGCGTGCACGGTTTCATAGAGCCGCAGATCGGCAAAGTTCAGCAGCCCCTCCTTGTCGATCCTGCTCTTCTGAAAGGCGCGCAGATCGTTACGGTTGGCCTTCAGGCTCTGCCGCACCTGTCCCTGCTCACTCAGGTTGATATAAAAGGTATCAATCCGCGCCGGGCTGAGTTCATCGGCAATGGTGGCAATCCCGCCGATGGCCTTGGCATCGGAAAGGTATCTGGTGTTGCGCGCCTCGATCCACAGGGCCCGGTCACTGGCTGACACCGCAACCCCGCCATAGCCGGACCTCTCCAGCTCCGCCACCAGCAGTCCGGCAAGCTGCCGATTGTCGGCGGCATAGGCCTGCCAGCGCCTGGCCTCGTCCGCCTTGTACGGTTTTTCCTTTTTCCACGGCAGGATCCCTTCAGGGTTAAGGGGCAGTTCAAGGGAAATCCCCAGGGCAAGCTCCTCACCCCGCAGGTAACCGCCCTGCAGCACCAGTTGCTCAAACGGCCGGTACTTGAAGCCCAGGTTGACGGGAATGTCCGCCTCCCCGGGGGAGCCGAACATCTTTTCATATTTGAGCGATGAATATTCAACGGAAAAGGCCAGTTTCGGCGAGAAATGATACTCGATGCCGCCAAAGGGCCTGGTCTGCCGGAAGGGGTCGGAAAAGAGGAAGCTGGTATCGAATTCTTCCGAATCACTGGTTCCCCTTTCCTTTTTAATATCCAAGTAGGATTCACCGCCCAGGATGCCCTGGCCCAGTCCCAAGGTGACATCAACCGGCCCGAACATTTTTGAGGCAACGAGATAGCGGTACGGGAACAGTCCGGTGCCGATGGGATCATAGGCTCCCACCGCGAGCTGGGGCAGTAAATCCTCCTCCTTGACCAGCACCAACCTGGCGCCCGCACTGCGGTCCTTGTAATAACCATAAGCCGGGCCAAAAGAAGTTTGCAAGGAAGACACTTCTGTAAAATGCCCATGAAATTCCAGGCGGTCAAAAACACCGAGGGCTACGCCATAGTAGCGATATGGCTCTCCTTTCCCATACTTGATCCGCATGTTCCAGTCGGGCAGCACCCGGGCGGTGGGCATATCCCAGATGCCGGTAAAGGACTGGAGAGAAGGAAGGGGCTGGGCAACGGTTTCCGCCCCGGCCAGGGCCGGGATCAGCAGCAGGGAAAACAAAAAGCATTGCAGGGATAAAAGGACAGGGCGATGGCATGGTCCAAGGGATTGCGGGTCGCGCCTTGCCTGTTGGCAATGGCGTCCTGGCTGCATGTTCGAATTAACAGGATTACCGGCCACGGTCTACCGTCTTTTCCCGCTCCCTGGCCTTTAAATTTTTTATAAATCGAAGGAAGAATACCAGAAAGACGGCAAAGAAAAACGAACCGGCCGCGGCAAGCAGCACGATCAGTGTTTTCTTTGGTTTAAAAGGAAACTCCGGCACAAAAGGAGCATCAAGCACCTTGAAGCTGATGTTTTCCCTGGCCTCGGAAATCCTGGCCAGCTCCAGCTGCTTGCGCAGCTCGGTATAAACGGTCTGGGCCGCCAGACGCTCACGGGTGATGCGGGCCAGGGTGATCTGTTCGGTGGGCACCTGGCGTTCCCAGTATTCCAGATCTTTGGTGGCCAAGGCCAAGCGCTGCTCGACAAATTCCCGTTCCTTTCTGGCGTTTGAGATATATTCGTTATCCAAAAAAAAATTGAGCTCTGCAATGACCCTGGCCAGCATATCTTTAGAGAATTGGGGGGATTCATCAATCCAGCTGATTGTCACAAGACTAGTTTGTTTATCTGTGCGGACCTGATATATGTCATCCAATACTTCATTCTGCAACGCCTTTATAGGCGTTGGTTCCATATCAGGCTCATCCACCAACCATTTCTTGCTGTTTGCATCCCATATATCTTTATAAAGAATTGGCAGCAGATCATATTTGGTTATCAACCGCTCCTTCAGGGTCCTGCTTTCCAGAAAAGACAATATGCTGGTCTGGCTACTGCCGGAAAGAGTCACAGGAATCGGGAGACTGCCGATCAGCCCGGAAAGACCGCCAAGGGCTGAATTGTCCTGCCTGGTTTCCAGGAGCACGGCTTCGGATTTGTAGGTTACCGGCAGATAAAAAAAGGCCAGGAAGCCCGCAGCAAGAATGGCGACAGACACAACAAGGGCAATCAGCCATTTTCCTTGCCAGAGCACCTGCCAGAGATCGAGGAGATCGATTTCATCCTCGCCCTCACCCGGGCAGACCGGCTGCAGATAGACAATTTCTTTTTCCAATGTAGTATGATGTTGTCCCGATGTTAATAAAATAGTGAGAAGTGAAAAGTAAGAAGTGAAATGTAAAAAGAACGAACCGCCCTTGCGCCAATCCCAGGGCGGTTCGCGAACCGCCCCTACTTCTCACTCCTTACTCCTCACTTCTCACTTCTCACCTTTCACTTTTCCCTTTTCACTCTTCACCCCCTACAATGCCAGCGCCACGCCGGCCGTTGTCGCTATTTTAAAGAGGATATCCGCAATATCGCGAGAGAGCATGAGAACGGGGATGCGGTCGAGTTTCTCCGGCACCACGATGGTATCACCCGGCATGAGACGAAGATCCTCGAAGTCGTTGAAGAACATGCCCTGCTGGGCGTTGGAGGCAACCTCGCCGTTGGCCTTGAGGACATAGGTATAATTCTCATCGGCATTCTTGGCCGGTCCGCCGGCCCGGCCAAGGTAATCCTTGACCGCGAAATCTGACTGATACAGAAAGGAATTGGGATTGTAAACCGCGCCCACCGCCGAGACAAATTCCATCTGTTTCGGAATGTGCAGGCGGTCGCCGTTTTCCAGCACCAGATTAAAAGGCGATTCCCGCAGCGTCTGCAGGTCAGCCAGTTGAATGCTGACCCGGCCGGAAGCCTCGATGCCTCTCAGCCTGGTGATCAGATTCCGCAGCGCGCCACGGTTGGCCTCGACAGCCTTGATTTCAGCCGAGTCGGAAGCTGTCTGCACGTGTTCAGCCAGCACGGTTTCCGCCCGGATCTCCAGGTCGTCAACAAGCTTGTTCAAGCTGTGCTGCTGCACTTTCTGGGCATCGCTGGAAAAATACTGGGCGCCGTACAGATAGGCGTGATCGGTATAGCCGCCTGCCCGCTCGATCAGATCAGCCAGCCGTTCATTAGCCTTGATGCGGTAGGTGCCCGGATACTTCACCTCGCCGGATATCTCCACCTGCATGAAGGAGGCGGCGTCCTTGATCTGGCGGACAAAGATATAATCGTAAGGCTGCAGGGGAAAATCCTTTGCCTCGGCGATATCGACAACAATATGCTCGGTGGTCATGTTGTTATCGACAATCTGCTGGCGCGAGACATCAATACGGCTGCTGTCGGCGCCAAAGCGGAAACCGCCGGCCAGCCCCAGGACATCGGTAAGTTTCATATCCTGGTAATAAGGGAACTCCCCGCCTTTCCTTACCGCGCCTTCGATGCGGATGGGCTCCTGCATATTGAAGTCGTCACGGGCAAGGATTTTAATCTTGTCGTGGGGCTGCAGGGCAAGATCAAATTCACCGGCAAACAGCTTGTCAAGCGGCAGCGACTGCACTGTATACTGGGTGGTGCGGGAATCGTAGCGGTAGAGCATGGCATATTCGGTAACCGCCCCCGGTTTCAGCAGTTCAGGCCCGGTGAGGATCTGGGAAAGCATGATGCCGGGCTTGAAGGCAAAGACATCCGGTTTCCAGACCTGGCCTTCAAGGGCGATGTTCTGCGGCCAGACAGCGCCTAAAAACTGCAGCTCAAGCAGGTCACCATTCTGGATGGCGATATCCCCCAGCTGAACCTCTTTGGCCGATGCCTCTATATCCAGCACCTGAAAACTGCGATTGTCCTGGAAGCGGCGCAGATAGATCCTGCCGCCCGAGGTCTGAGGCAACTGATTGCCAGCCAGTTCCAGCAGATCACTGACCGAGTGTTCGCCGGACAGTTCATAGATGGCCGGCTGCGCCACCGCCCCGATGACGGCGGCCGTGGGGCCTATGCGGGGAACAAAGAGCACATCACGGTCGGTCAGCAGAACGTCAGCCTGGCGTGACCCTTTCAGCAGCAGATCATAAAGATCGATGGTGGCATGGAGCCTGCCTTCCCGGTAAAGCTGAATAGTGCGCAGGGAACCGCTTTTTTTGATCCCGCCGCTGCTGATCAGGCCGCCCAGCACCGTGGTAAAGGGAGGGGCCAGACGCAGGCCAGGGGTTCTTACCTCGCCGACCACATAAATTTCCACGCTGCGCAATTCAGCCAGGGAAACGCTGATATTGATGCCCTGCACATACTTTTCCGCTTCCTGGCGGATAACCGCTTCCGCATCGCCGAAACGCACCCCGGTAATGGGCACGATGCCGATCTTCGGCACATTGATGGAACCGTTCCTCTCAATGACGCCGATGTATTCCGCATCCAGTCCGGAACCCCACACCCGGATACGCAGTTTGTCGCCCGGCCCAAGAATATAGTCGGCATCCGGAACCGCCAGACGGGAGGGACTATAGGTGCTCGTGGCAAAGATTTCATAGCCGAACTGGCGCAGATTGCCGGCGGCAGGGGTTTCATAATTATTGCGGTAGAGACCTTCCAGGGTGGAAATTTCCGCTTCCCCGGTGCCCTGTTGCGGCGCATTCGCCTCCCTTTGCTCTTCAGCCTCTTTTTCCGGCAACGCCGCTTCTTCCGCAGCGGCCTCCTCCCCCTTGGCGGGGCTACCGCCATTCTCCTGCATGGTCTGAATCAGCTGCTGGATTCCTTCCGGGGTCAAATTCTGCAAGGGCTGCGGCTGGGCAGAAAGCTCCGCCGGCTGCCCGGGCTCGGCACTTTGCGCGAATGCGGGCGAAACCGAAATGAGCAGCAGAAAGAAAAGGATGACGGCGCACAGGGAAAATTGATCCGAAATCTTGTAGGAAATCATAGTACTCACTCATCCATGGGTTGAATGTCACACAGCCCTCATACAGGGCTTGATCCGCGACCGCTGGTATGCGACAACACCGTTCGCGGGCATGGCCCGCTCCTACAGTACGCAGAAGATCATCGCCGGGTACGCTGCAAAAAAGCCCTGCCTAACCGTGATCGCAGGTCAGGTTAACGCAGTGTAACCCGACATAACCTCTACGGACTGAATGACCCGCGGGGTAGGAGCGGGCCATGCCCGCGACCTGCTGCTGGTATTCAAAAACACCGTTTGCGCGGCCAAACTCGCTCCTGCCGCACACAGAAAATAATCGTCTGGTTACGCTACGCTAACCCGACATAACCTCTAATGATAACGGCAATGATAACAAGGAAATGGAATATCATGTTTTAACGGAAAAGACCATAAAAAAAGCCACGCAAATGCGTGGCTTTTTTCAGATTGTCAGCAGCCAATACGGCAAACATCTCTTGCGCAACATTACGACATGAGAATATAATGGTTATTTCATATCGACTTACAGAGAACGCGAACAGAAAATAGAGGCATGCCGGTGGAACTCACCTGCTGTCTTCTTCTCGACTTGTGGATATATCAACCTTAATGACCATGACCGGAAGGCGGCGGCGCTGAGGAAGAACCGCCCGAACCTGAAGAGGCGCCGACAGCAACGCCGGCAATGGCAAGGGCAACCGTGGCGGCCACCACGGCTGTAGTGCTGATGCCCGCAGTCGCAGCAGCGGCCCCTGCGGCCTCGGCGCTGCCGGCAGCGGCGCCTGCCTCCGCTCCGGCTTCACCGCCTGTACCGGCGGCCGCCCCTTCCTGCGCAAAGGCCGACTGTGCTCCTAATAAGAATAACCCGAAAATGACGCTGTAAATTATCAGTTTTTTCATCTTTGTTTCTACTCCTTGCCGTGCCTTTCTCGAAAAAAATTTCATCAAAGATCAAATTTTGCTTAGTTAGGTTTAAGTATAGCAAAATTTGGAAGGCGATTGTCAAATGAAAATTTATATATTTCTAAAAAAATAAACCTTTCAATTAGTTCCACGACTCCAAACTCAATTACCCTTGGCCCAGACCACGGTTTTAATGGTTTTCAGAATGATTACTGCATCGAGAAAAAGAGTATACTCCTGCATATAAAACAATTCATATTCCAATTTTTTCAAGTGCCACTCCATTGAGTTGTCATACTCGGCTGAGACCTGCGCCCAGCCGGTAAGCCCAGGTTTGATGTAAAACCTGAGGAAATAAAAAGGGAAATCCCGGGATAACTTATCGGCAAAAAATTTCCTGATCGGCCGGAGCCCGATAAAACTCATCTCCCCTTTAAATACATTAAAGATCTGCGGCAGTTCATCCAACCGCGATTTGCGTAAAAAGGCGCCAACCGGCGTCACCCGCGGATCATCCTTCCGGGCCCAGACAGGTCCGGTCTCCTTTTCCGCATTGACCTTCATGGTTCTGAACTTATGGATTGGGATAACGAAAAGAACGAAAAACTTAGAGAAGAAAGAGCCATATGCTTTGAGCAAATAATTCTCGCCATCGAAAATGGCGATGTCCTCGACATACTTGAGCATCCAGATCAAGAAAAATATAAGAATCAGAAAATATTCGTCATACAAGCATACAATTATGCATGGCTCGTCCCCTTTGTTGAGACAAAGTCAGTATAGTGGACCCCGAAAATGAGACAGTATGTTAAGGTAGAATTTCATTCTGTCTTGAAGGGGGAAAAATGAAACGAAAACAATACGGCAAGAATCTGA
>QZKJ01000101.1 GCA_003605035.1 Desulfurivibrio sp. | reverse complement strand
GTAGCGAGATCGAGAGAAAAATATTCTGGGCAAGGATGAGTGGTGAAATCGCCCGGAAGCGTAGCAGTGCTACGTTGAGGACGATTTCACCAGGATGGCGGCACAGGATATTTTTAACCGATCGGAGTAGATGTTCATTTTGCAAGAGGCTCAATGGAAAAGCATTTTGCAGGCAGGCAACGATCCAGGAATTTCATCTTTAAAAGGAGGACTTTATGCCCTATGTCAATATTCGCGTGGCCGGCACCCTGAGCCGGGAACAGAAAGCCAGAATCTGCCAGGGAGTGACCGATGTCATTTCTGAAGCAGCAGGGAAGCCGGCGAGCTCCATTCTGATCTTTATCGATGAACTGCCCCATGAGAACATTGCCAAGGGCGGCGAGCTGTTGCAGAAGCCGGCCGGCAAGTAAAGCACATGGCTGACGAAAAAGAGGCGGCCCTGGCGCGGCTGCAGGTTCTGCGCGGGGAGCTGGACTATCACGCTCACCGCTATTATGTGCTGGACCAGCCGGTTATTGCTGATGTGGAATATGACCGGCTTTTCCGGGAACTGCTGGAGCTGGAGGAGCGGTTTCCCGAGCTGGTCAGCGAGGATTCGCCCAGTCAGCGGGTCGGCGGGGCACCCCTGGAAAAGTTTGCCACAGTGCAGCACCGCCATGCCATGCTCAGTCTGGAAAACGCCTTTGGCGAGGCGGAGCTGCGGGATTTTGAAGAACGGCTGCTGCGCTTTCTGAAGGATACGCCGCAACTGAGCTATGTGGCGGAACCAAAAATGGATGGGCTGGCAATCGAGCTGGTCTATGAACAGGGCGTCCTGGTGCAGGGATCAACCAGGGGCGATGGCCGCACCGGGGAAGACATCACCCGCAATCTGAAGACCATTGCCGCTGTTCCGCTGCGGCTGCGGGGAGAAAATCCTCCTGCCCTGCTTGAAGTGCGGGGCGAGGTCTTCATGGGCAGCGCCGGCTTCCGGAAATTGAACGAGGAGCGGGCCGCGGCCGGCGAGCCGCTTTTTGCCAATCCCCGCAACGCCGCGGCCGGCTCGGTGCGCCAGCTCGACTCGCGGCTCACCGCTCGCCGGCCTCTTGATTTCTACGCCTACGGCAGCAGTGATCCGGCGCAGCTGGCCTGCGCCACCCAGCAGGAACTGCTGGCCCGGCTCAGTTCCCTGGGTTTTAAGGTGAACCCGCTGGTCCGCTTCTGTCCGGGGCTGGCTGAGGTCATTGCCCATTACCGCCATCTGCTTGAGATCCGGGCCGGGCTGGACTATGAGATCGACGGCATGGTGGTCAAGGTCAATTCCCTGGCCCTGCAGGAGCGCCTGGGCAACAAGGCCAGAACGCCGCGCTGGGCCATTGCCTGTAAATTTCCGGCATCCCAGGCCACCACCACCCTCCTTGGCGTTGATTTCCAGGTGGGCCGCACCGGGGCGGTGACCCCGGTGGCGATTCTCGCGCCGGTGGCGGTCGGCGGGGTGACGGTGAGCCGCGCCACCCTGCATAACGAGGAGGAGATCAAGCGCAAGGATCTCAGAATAGGCGACAGGGTGCTGGTGCAGCGAGCCGGAGACGTCATCCCGGAAATCGTCCAGCCCATCGTTGCTCTGCGCACCGGCCAGGAAAAACCGGTGACCATGCCCGGCCACTGCCCCTCCTGCGGCCACGGCCTGGTGCATGAGGAGGGGGAGGTGGCCCTGCGCTGTGTCAACGCTCATTGTCCGGCCCAGCGGCTGCGCAGTCTGATCCACTTCACCGGCAAAAGCGGCATGGATATCGAAGGCCTGGGGAGAAAGGTCATGGAGCAGCTCTTTACGGAAAAGCTGGTGGCCGATATCCCGGACATCTATGCCCTGCAGCCGGAAACCCTGGCAGCGCTTGACGGCTGGGCCGCCAAGTCCGCGGAAAACGCGGTGGCCGCCATTGCCGCGAGCCGTAACGTCTCGCTGGCCCGCCTGCTCTCCGCTCTCGGCATCAGGCATGTGGGCGAGGTGACCGCCGCGCTGCTTGAGGAGCGCTTTCAGACCATGGAACGTCTGATGACCGCCTCACTGGAGGAGCTGCTGACCGTTGAGGGGATCGGCGCACAGGTCGCCGCCTCGATCAGGGATTATTTCGATGATCCTGCCGTGCAGCAGATGCTGGCGCGGCTGCGGCAGCTGGGCGTTGCCCCTGGAAAAAGACTTGCCCCTCAGGGCGAACTGCCACTGCGGGGCGCGGTGCTGCTCTTTACCGGCACCCTTGCCGGTTTTTCCCGGGATGAGGCCAAGGAGCTCGTCAAAAAACTGGGGGGACAGGTCTCCTCTTCCCTGAGCCGAAAGGTTACCCATCTGGTGTGCGGCGACAAGCCGGGCAGCAAGCTGCAAAAGGCGGAGGAGCTTGGCATCACTATTCTTGACGAAAAGGGGTTTCAACAACTTATTTCATGAAGCAGGGGTGAAACCATGGCACAGAAAACCATAAGGGCCGTGGTATCCGGCCGGGTGCAGGGGGTCTTCTTCCGGGCGTATACCCAGGAGGCGGCGTTACGCTACGGGGTAAAAGGGTGGGTGCGCAACCTGCCCGATGGTTCCGTGGAGGCCCTGGTTTCCGGGGAGGCAGGGCAGGTGGAGCGCATGATTGCCTGGCTGCATCAGGGTTCCCCATCGTCTCTAGTCAGCCGGGTGACGCTGGAGGAAATGGAGCCGGACGAGCAGTTTGCTGCCTTTGAGATCCGCTACTGGTAGGCAGGCCCATTTTCACGGCATTCCCGCTCTAGCGCGGGAATGCCGCCATGATGCCGCCGTCCACCGGCAGGGTGGCGCCGGTGGTGGGGGTCTGGTTGCTGGCAAAAAACACCACCGCGTTGCCCACATGGTCGGCCAGCACCTCGGTTTTCAGCAGGTTGCGCTGGCGGTAATATTCCTTGAGGCCGGCCGGGTCCAGGTGGCGAGCCTTCATGCGGTCAGGTCCCACCACATCCCACAGGCCGGATGACACCCCGGCGTCGTCAAAAATCGCATCGGCATTGATCATGTTGACCCGCACTTTGAGCGGGGCAAGTTCCAGGGCGGCGATCTTGCCCAGCTGATGGGCCCCGGCCTTGGAGGCGCTGTAGGCGCCGAAGGCCTCGCCCGGGGCAAAGACGTTTTTCGAGCTGTTGATGATGATGTTGCCGCCGCTGGCCTGGCGGGTGAAGATCGGGGCGGCTGCCTTGATGACCTGGAAAACCCCCATGAGATTGACCGCCAGCACCTGCTGAAAGACCTGCTCATCAAGATCCTGAAGTTTTGCGACATGGGCGATGCCGGCATTGGGCACCAGGATGTCCAGGCCGCCGGCCTCGCGGATCAGCCGGGAGAAGCACTGCTGCACGGAGCGGCTGTCCGCCACATCCATGATAAGCGACGAAACCATGGTGGCGCCGAATTGGCCGGCCAGCATGTCCCGCACCTTGGCCAGTCTCTCCTGATTGATGTCGGTGAGAAAGACCCGGGCCCCGGCGGCCAGCAGTTTTCTGCCGATGCCGCAGGCAATGGCGCCGCCGCCGCCGGTGACCAGGGCGATTCTGCCGGCCAGCAGCGGCTTTTTGCCCCTGCCCAGTTTGGCCTGCTCCAGGCTCCAGTATTCCATGTCAAAGATGGACGACTCGTCAAGCTCCCGGTAAGGCGCCACCGCGGCCCCGCTTATTTTGGCGGCAATGGTATGTTCGGCAATATCAGCGCTGATGATGGCCGCCTGCGGGGTCTCCCCGCTCGTCACCAGCCCCAGGCCGCGGACCAGCATCACCCGGGGTTTGGGGTCAAGTCTGGTGCGCGCCACCTTTTTGGCGGCAAGCTGCCGCTGAAAATAGGCGTCATACCGCTGTTCATAGGCGGCAAATTCTGCGCTGATGCGCCGGGCCATCTGCTGTTCATTTTCGTCAGCGGTAAAATCGAGCCAGAGGGGATAGTTCTTGGTGCGGATTACGTGGTCCGGGGTGAGCACGCCGCTGACCAGCAGCTTACGGGCATCGGCCCGGTCCAGGGCGGCACGGATTTTTTCGCTCTGCCGCACATGCAGATGAAAGGTCTGGCCGTTTTCATCAGCAAGGCGCATGGCCCCCCGGATCAGCGGCAGGATGATGTCGGTAGCCGGGCAGGCGGCGCCGGGGGAGGGCGCTGACGTTTTGCTGCGGTTCTGATCCGCCAGAAAGCTCTCCGCCCGGCTGACATAGTCGATCATCAGCCCATACGCGGTTTTCGCCTCATCGGCAAAGGTGAAAATGCCGTGGTTTTGCAGGATGATGCAGTTTATCTGCGGATTTTTTTCGTAAAGATCGGCCACAGCCAGGGCCAGGGGAAAGCCCGGCATGATAAAGGGCAGGATGACGATCCGCTCTCCCAGTACCTCTTTCAGCAGCGCCTCGCAGTCAGCTGTATTGGTCAGGGTGACGATGGCGTCGGCATGGGTGTGATCGATAAAGGTGTGGGGCAGAAAGGCGTGCACCAGGGTCTCGATGGAGGGGTTGGGGGAGCCCGCGTCGACCAGGTGGGTGCGGAACTGGTTGACCATCTCCTCATCGCTTAAGCCCGCCAGCCGCCGCAGTTTGCGCAGGTAGGCCAGGTCCAGGCCGGGAAAGCCCTGGGGTTCGATGGCCCCCAGGTCCCAGCCGCTGCCCTTGACATAGATGATATCCTTTTGCTCGCCGAAAATGTCGGTCACCCGGCATTTGACGGAGGTATTGCCGCCGCCGTGCAGCACCAGGTCCGCCTCGCTGCCGATCAGCCGCGAGGTATAGACCCGCAGGCAGAGACCTTCCGGCCGGTCAGGATAGGCGTTGATGAAACGCTGGGCTTCGTTGCTGTCATATCTGTTTTTCATGCATGGTCCTTTTGCCAAACGTCGCTCTTCATTGTTTTGCCTCAGGCGCTCCGGGGCAGCTGAAAGCCGTCCCCATGCAGAGGAAAGGCTGCTTCGGCAAGTTTTTTCAGCTCTTTCTTGATCTGGGGCAGCGGCACAGGCGGCGGGATGAAGGGTATTTCACCGCTGACCTTTACAGGGGGCGCCACCCGCATGGCCCGGTCAATGTATTCCGAAAAACCGGTAGCAATGGCGCCTTCCAGGTTGCCGTTTTTCTCCGCGGCATCCATGGTCCGCAAGAAACCCATGATGGTGCTGATATCGTTTTTCCGGTAAAAAATTTTGATCTCTTCCTCAATGGTCTCCTGGCTGTCGACAAGTTCGGCAAATTTCTCCCGGTATTCCGCCACATCCAGGATCAGCTGTTCATAGGTCGTCATGAAAAGATGTTTAAAGCGGCCGGCGGCGGTGAGACCCCAGGGCTTTACCCCGGCAAAGATGCGGGTCCGCAAAGTAGGCGAGGTCAGGATGTAGGGGTCGTAAAAAAAATTTTCTTCAAGTCCGGTGACGGCAAGGAACCGGCGGATCAATTTTTCGTCCTGCAGCATGATGTAGATCCGGTTCAGATCATAGACGATTCTCTGTCCCACGGTGCGGGTGTGGTGATAGATGTCTTTTTCCAGCAGGGCCTTGTCTTCTTCAATGAGCTTGCGGAATCCGAAGTAACGGTCAGCTAATTCCTTTTTGATCTCGAAGTTGAGAAACTGGGAAATATCGGAAGTCATGACCGTTGCTCCTTTTTGAGGACAGGGTATAAAAAGCTCCGGACAGGTTGGTGACCTGCTGCCCTGGCCTGGGATCTCTTATGAATAAAAGCACTGACGTGGAAGGCACCTCTTTCGCGGACTGGATTTTCCTGGGTGATCCCGGCTGGGCTGAGTTTTTTTTCTTGACACAATTGAAGATAAAGTAAAAAGGGTAAAGGGCAAAGCAAAAAGCGTTTGTCTTTCTCAAAAAAGTCTAGTTTGCCTGGGAATTGCTGCCATACGAAATCATGCCCGCCAGATCGTCGCCCCGGGGCAGCAAGAGGTGTTTCCCAGGGCAGAGCAAAGGAAGGTTCCATGGCAGCATTGCAGGACAATTCCGCCCGCCGGGTGAAAGATGCTGTTGATATCATCGAGGTGATAGGTGAGCATGTTCAGCTGCAGAAAGCCGGGGTGCGCTATAAAGGCCTCTGCCCCTTCCATTCTGAAAAAACCCCTTCATTCACCGTAAATCGGGAGAGACAGTTCTACCATTGTTTCGGCTGCAATGAAAGCGGCGATGTGCTGTCCTTTATGATGAAATATCATAATCTGACCTTTCCCGAGGCAGTGGCAAAACTGGCGGAACGTTACGGCATCGAGATCGAGGAGAGCAGGCTTTCGCCGGAAGACTTGCGGAAGACGCGGGAGCGGGAAGGGCTTTATGCCGTCAACCGGGTGGCGGCAGCCATTTTCCATCAATATCTGCTGGAAAACCCGGCGGCGGCCAAGGCCAGGCAATATGTGGAGCAGCGGGGGATGTCCCGGGAGATGATCAGCCGCTTCCAGCTCGGTTATGCGCCGGACCGCTGGGATTTCCTGGCCCGGGCTCTGGCTGCCGCCGGTGAAGCGGAGCAGGTTGCCGTGGCGGCCGGCCTGCTGGTGCAGAAGGAGAGCGGCGGCGTCTATGATCGTTTCCGTGATCGCATTATCTTTCCCATTTTTTCTTTGACCGGGCAGGTGGCCGGTTTCGGCGGACGCATCCTGGGCGACGGCCAGCCGAAATATCTGAACAGCCCGGAGTCAGTGGTTTTTAATAAGAGCCAGACCCTGTTCGGCCTTTTTCAGAACAAATCCGCCATCCGGGAGGCGGGCCGCTGTCTGGTGGTTGAGGGCAATTTTGATCTTCTTTCCCTGGTTGCCCATGGGGTGCACTATGTCGCCGCCCCGCTCGGCACCGCCTTGACTGCTCAGCATGTAAAGATTCTCAAGCGCTATGCCGAAGAGGCGATTGTGGTTTTTGACGGGGATCAGGCCGGCTTGAAGGCGGCCATGCGGGCCGTGCCTCTTTTTCTGACCGAACAGCTTGAGGCAAAGGTTGTTGTCCTGCCCGAGGAGCATGATCCGGACACCTTCGTCACCACTTACGGCCGACCGGCATTCGAGGAGAAAGTGGCCCAGGCCATGGAACTGTCCGAGTTTGTTTTCAGCCGCCTGGTGAAGGAGCATGGTTTGGGTCTGGCGGGGAAAAACAGGATCGTCAGGGACCTGCAGCCCCTGATTGCCGCTATCGGCAACCGGGCTCTGCAAAAAAGTCTTTTTGTTTCACATTTTAGTGATAAACTGGGCCTGAAAGCAGAGGAGCTGCTCGGTCGGGGTGAAAGCGGTCCGCCCGCGGGATCTGCCCTGCCGGCGAAGCAGCGCAGGCCGGGGGTGAAACTGTCCAAGAAATTTGAGCAGCTGCTGGAGTTTCTGCTCAGCTACCCGGAAGCCCTGCCGCATTTTCTGGCTGCCGGGCTGGATGAACTGGTCGCTGATGAAAATGAGTCTGCCAGGATTATCCTTGAGCAGTTAAAGGACCTTGACCTCATCGGTCAGGGAGTCGGGGCGGAGGTGCTGCTGGAGAGATTGGCGGGCGAGGAAAAGGTGCTGGTTGCCCGCCTGCTGATTGCGGCCCCCTCTTTTGCAGACGAGATAAAGGAGCAGGTGATCGGCGAAATGACCGCCTGGGTGGGCAGGCAGGCATGGCAGATTCGCAAGGCTGGGCTGATGCTGCGCATCAAGCAGGCCCAGGTGGAAGGTGACGATGTTTTACTCATGGAACTTCTGGAAAAGAAAAAAAAAATGGACGAAGTTTCGTATACATAATATGTTAGTAGCATTTTATCATATGTTAAGCCGTTGTAAAAAAAATAACATGGCCACAGAAATGCGCGGAACGGCATAATGAGCCGTAACGAAATTGAAAAAATGGCCATGTTCTTTCGTAACGGCTCCTAATTGACTATTGACCAGTTTTTCCCAGCAGGAGTACTTCTTGTGGCAAAAAGAAAGAAATTGAAAGCTGTACCAGACGGATCTGACGGAAGTGATATGGCCGAAGTGGGTGAGATGTCTGAGAACGCCGATTTTTTTGCAGGGGGCGATCTCGGGCCGCTGGAGAATCAGTTTGAAGAGGCCGCTGACGATCTCACTTTCCTGTTTGGTGACGAGGATGCGGTGGATGATCGGGATATCATCGAGGAGAAGGAGGGCCCGGTCGGCGATGAGGATATGATCAGTTTCGGCGAAACATCTGCGGCCATGATGCGGGAAATTGATCCGGTGAAGGCTTATTTGCGGGAAATGGGCGCTGTTTCCCTGTTGTCTTCCAACGAAGAGATAGAAATTGCCAAAAAAATTGAAAAGGGGCAGCGGCAGATCCAGAACGGTTTGCTGGTGTGCCCCTTTATGCTGAAGATTCTGAAGAATATCCGGGAGGACCTGCTCAGTCAGAATTGTGAAATTGCTGATGTGTTGCGCGGTTTGAATGATAAGGATAACGATAAGGTAAAGGAGCGGTTTCTCTGGCAGATTGCAGAGGCGTTGCGCATTGACCGGGAACGAAAGGCCTTGCATGCTGATCTGCGCGAACCTGATGTGGATCAGGCGGCGGGCGTCAATATTCTCGTGAGGGTTGATCGCTCCACCCATTCCCTCGTTTCCCTTTTTCAGGACGACCTGCTGCAGAGCAGATATCTGCATGAAGGCATCAAGGAAATTAAAAAGCTGGTGAAGCAGTTTGAGGCGCTTTTTGTCCGCAAAAAGGCAGATCCTGACAGCAGTGCCAAGGTTGATACCATGATTTACAATCTGGAGGAGGATTGCGGTATCGATTATGAAACCCTGGGGCAGGTGCTGGCCCAGATCGCCATCGGCGAGGAGATCAGCCGGGAGGCCAAAAAAGAGTTGACCCACGCCAACCTGCGCCTGGTGGTCAGCGTGGCCAAAAAATATATGAATCGCGGTCTGCAGCTGCTTGACCTGATCCAGGAGGGCAATATCGGCCTGATGAAGGCGGTGGAGAAATTTGAATACCGGCGGGGCTTCAAGTTCAGCACCTATGCCACCTGGTGGATTCGCCAGGCCATCAACCGGGCGATTGCCGATCAGGGGCGCACCATCCGTATCCCGGTACATATGATCGATACCATCAACCGACTGTTGAAGGGTTCCAAGGAGTTCCTGCGGGATGAGGGGCGTGAGCCGACCCCTGAAGAGATTTCCGAACGGCTGGATGTTGATCTGGATAAGGTGCGCAATATCCTGAAAATCTGCAAGGAGCCCATCTCGCTCGATACCCCCATCGGTAATGATGATGAAAGTAATCTTACCGATTTCATTGAAGATGTGGATGCTGTTTCACCCCATGAGGCCACCATCCGGGACAATTTGCGCCAGCAGCTGCGCAAGGTGCTCAGCTCCCTGACCGAGAGGGAGGAGAGCGTTCTGCGCATGCGCTTCGGCATTGACACGGAGAAGGATCTTACCCTGGAAGAGGTTGGCAAGACCTTTTCCGTGACCAGGGAAAGGATTCGGCAGATTGAGGCCAAGGCCCTGAAAAAACTGAAACACCCCAATCGCAAAAAGCATCTGGAAAGTTTCATTAAAGAATAGCTCAGTCCCGATCCTGTGAATAACTTGTTAGACTGGCTGGCTCTTTCTCTGACCCCCGGGCTGGGCGTGCGGAGTTGGCACAAGCTGCTGGCCGTTTTTGAGAGCCCGCAGGAGGTGCTGGAGACCGAGCCCGGCCGGATCAGCAAGCTGGTGCCCGGCCTCAGGGCCAGTGTCATTGCCGGCCTCGACCGGGAAAATCTCCGGGCAGCTGCGGAAAAAGAACTGGCAGCCGCGGCTAAGGCCGGCATAGAGATTATCATCCGGGAGCAGCCGGCATATCCGGAGCTCCTGCGCAATATTGCTGATCCACCCATTCTGCTCTATGTGAAAGGCAATGCCGCCCTGTTGCAGAGTAGCTGCATCGGCGTGGTCGGCGCCCGGGCGGCCAGCGTCTATGGCCGGAGAATTGCCGAGGATCTGTCTAAAAGGCTTTGTCAACGGGGGCTGACTGTGGTAAGTGGTTTGGCTCTCGGTATTGACACTGCCGCCCATGAGGGGGCATTGCAGGCCGGCGGCGCCACCCTTGCCGTGCTCGGCTGCGGCCTTGATGTGGTATATCCCCGTCAGAACAGCAGTCTCTATGAGGAAATCGCCCGCCGGGGGGCCCTGGTCAGTGAGTACCGGCTGGGAACCCTGCCGGAAGCCTTCCGTTTTCCTGCCCGCAACAGAATCATCAGCGGACTCTCGCTCGGGGTTGTGGTGGTTGAAGCGGCCCGCAAATCAGGCTCCCTGATTACGGCTGGCTATGCCTTGGAGCAGGGACGGGAGGTTTTTGCCATCCCGGGCCGCATAGATTCCTGCAAGAGTGAAGGAACCCATCGTCTGCTGCAGGAGGGGGCGAAGCTGGTCCATACCGTCGATGATATCGTTGAGGAAATCTCTTTTGCCGCTGCTGTCCCGCAGGCTTCTCCCGCCGGCCAGCCGGGTGGCGCGGGGGTTGCCTTGACCGGTGAGGAGGAGAGGCTTTTTGCCTGCCTCGATGTTTACCCGCAGACCATTGATGAAATTACCCGGCAAAGCGGGATGGCGGTGCAGAAGGTGAGTGAATTGCTGTTGATGCTGGAGCTGAAGGGGCTGGTTGACTCCCTGCCGGGAAATCAGTACCAGAAGCGGTGTCCGGCCGCCGTGTAAATTTTTTCTTATTCAATACTTATGTCGAAATCATTAATAATAGTTGAATCGCCGGCCAAGGCGCGTACGTTGCAGAGATATCTCGGCAAGTCTTTTACTGTGAAGGCCTCGGTGGGGCATATCCGCGATTTGCCGGAAAAAACCCTGGGTGTGGATGTTGACCATGATTTTCAGCCGAAATATGTCACCATACGCGGCAAAGCGAAAATTATCACCGAGCTGCGGGGGGCGGCCCAGAAGGCTGACCAGATTTATCTGGCCCCTGACCCGGACCGGGAAGGAGAGGCAATCGCCTGGCATATCGCCACCACGCTTGAAGCGGCCAAGAAACCGCTGCGCCGTGTGCTGTTTCATGAGTTGACCAAGAAGGCCATTCTGGCGGCCATAGAAAACGCCACGGATATTGATCAGAATAAGTTCGAGGCGCAGCAGGCCCGGCGTATCCTGGACCGGCTGGTGGGTTATCAGATCTCGCCGCTGCTGTGGGACAAGGTGCGGCGGGGGCTCAGCGCCGGACGGGTGCAGTCGGTGGCGGTGCGCATGGTCTGTGAGCGGGAGCAGGAGATTGCCGAGTTCACCTCCATCGAATACTGGTCAATAACCGCTGAATTTCAGCAGGACGGCCCCCCGCCCTTTCTGGCGCAGTTGGAGCAGATCGACGGCCGGAAGCTGACCAATAAAGTCGATAATCGCATTATTGATGAGGCCGCTGCCCGGGCGATCGTCGCCGAGCTGCAAGATTGCTCCTTTACTATTGACCAGATCAGCAAGAAGAAGACCAGACGCAATCCGAGCCCCCCCTTTATTACCAGCTCCCTGCAGATCGAGGCCAACCGTAAGCTGCGTTTTTCAGCCAAAAAAACCATGATGCTGGCCCAGCGCCTCTATGAGGGGATCGCCATAGGCGATGACGGACCAACAGGTCTGATAACCTATATGCGTACCGATTCCACCAGAATCAATGATGAGGCCCTGGCCCAGGTGCGCGACTATATCCGCACGGCATACGGCGACAAGCATCTGCCTGCCAAGGCCACTATCTACCGGGCAAAAAAATCGGCCCAGGATGCCCATGAGGCCATTCGCCCCACCGATGTGGCAAAGACGCCGGAAAGTCTTGCTCCTCATCTGGAGAAGGATATGCTGGCCCTCTACACCCTGATCTGGAAGCGTTTTGTCGCCAGCCAGATGGCGCCTGCCATTTATGACCAGACCTCGGTGACCATTGCCGCGGGCAGGTATGGTTTCAAGGCAGTGGGCTCTATCATGCGGTTTCTCGGTTTTATGACGCTGTATGTGGAATCCCGTGATGAGAGTCAAAGCCAGCAGCAGGGAGAGCAAGAGCGGGATGTCATTTTGCCGGATCTCAGAGAAGGGCAGAGCGTTGAGTTGTTAAAGCTCGACCCCAAACAGCATTTTACCCAGCCGCCCCCCCGCTATACGGAGGCCACCCTGGTGAAGGCCCTGGAGGAAAACGGCGTGGGCCGGCCCAGCACCTATGCCGCTATCCTGTCCACCATCCAGGAAAAGGAATATGTGAAACTGGAGCAGCGCAAGTTTTATCCGACGGATCTCGGCAAACTGGTCAACGACCTGCTGGTCCGGCATTTCCCCGCCATAATGAATACCGAATTCACCGCCTCCATGGAGCAGAACCTTGACCGGGTTGAAGAGGGTTCGGTCGGCTGGCTGAAGATCCTGCATGAATTTTACGGTCCCTTCCGGCAGGCGCTCGACCAGGCCAAGAGCGACATGAAGTCGGTAAAGCGCACCGCTGTTCCCACCGAAGTCAGATGCAAACTCTGCGGCGGGGTGATGGTGATCAAATGGGGCCGCAAAGGCGAGTTTCTGGCCTGCGAAAATTATCCCGAATGCAAGAATACCCAGGATTTTAAAAAGGATGAGGAGGGCAAAATTGTCCCCTTGGGCAAAGAGGAGCCGCTGCCTTCCGGTCTGACCTGTGAAAAATGCGGACAGCCCCTGGTTTATAAAAATGGCCGCTTTGGCAGGTTTCTTGCCTGTTCAGGATATCCAGAGTGTAAGCATATCCCGGAGGAAAAGACCGGGGTGCAATGTCCTGAAGAGGGGTGCGGGGGAGAGCTGATTAAAAAAATTTCCAAAAAGGGCAAGATATTCTACAGCTGCAATCACTATCCGAAATGCCGCTTTGCCATATGGGATAAGCCGGTAAACAGGCCCTGTCCGGATTGTCAGTCGCCTTACCTGCTGGAAAAAGAAAACAAAAGGGCCGGACTGCAGGTGAAATGTCCGAATGAGAAGTGCGGCTACCTGCAGAAATTGACCGCTCAGGACGAACCGGAAACATAAAAAAGTTTGATTTATCTGTTGCCAGTAGTTAAAATATTTTAGACGGTTTTTGTTCCCCTGGCCCGGGAAAAAATGTTTTCAGCAAAGCTGAGAGGAGGCTGACATGATTTCCGCCATTAATTCATCTCTTTCCGCCCTTACCGCCTTTGCCAAAAAACAGGAATCAATCGCCGATAACACGGCCAATGTCAATACCGACGGATTTAAAAAGACCAGGGTGACATTTGATTCCGCAGCCGCCGGCACGGTTGTCCCGCAGGTGAGCAGGATAGACACGCCGGGGCCATTGGCATACGAGCAGAGCCCTGAGGGCTATGGTCTGGTGGAAAAGTCAAATGTGGAAATAGCTGAGGAGATACCCCAGGCCATGCTCAACCGCAGATTCTATCAGGCCAATCTGAAGGTGATGCAATTCTCTGACGAGATGCTGGGCAGTCTGCTTGATATTAAAAGTTGAAAAAGAACGGCTGTCAGCCAAGCATGGCCGATAGGCGTTCTTGTTTACAGTTCCCTGAAGGTAATCCTGCCGGCGACTATGGTCAGCACCGCCTTGCCGGTTAATTCCCAGCCGAGAAACGGGGAATTACCGCTTTTCGACACGACATTTTCTTCCCGGTAAATAAAACTTTTTTCAGGATCGATTACCGTAATATCTGCCGGATTGCCAGCAGCCAGCGAGCCGCCCGCAACTCCCAGCATTCTGGCCGGCTGCACAGAGAGCAGTTCAATCATTCTGGCCGGGGAGAGCACATTTTCCCTGACCAGAGCCAGGCTGAGCGGCACGGCGGTTTCCAGGCCGATGATGCCATTGGCCGCCTGATCAAATTCCACATCTTTTTCCATAGCGCTGTGAGGGGCATGATCCGTGGCAATGGCATCAATGGTGCCGTCCCGCAGACCCTCCCGGATAGCCGCCAGGTCATCAGCCGCACGCAGCGGCGGATTCATTTTGGCCCGGGTGTTATAAATGCCCACCGCTTCTTCAGTAAGCGTAAAGTAGTGTGGCGCGGTCTCGGCTGTTACTCTGCACCCTCTCATCTTGGCCCGGCGTATCAGATCCACGGATTCCCTGGTGCTGATATGGGCAATGTGGATGGGCCGGCCGACATATTCCGCCAAAGCCAGGTCCCGGTAGATCATGATCGTTTCCGCCACCGTGGGAATACCCCGTAATCCCAGCCTGGTGGAGAGCGCGCCTTCATTCATCACGCCGTTTTCGCTTAAGCTGACCTCTTCGGCATGGGAAATAACCAGCAGGTTATGATTGCCGCTGTATTCCAGGGCGCGCCGCATCAGCTGGCTGTTGGCGACAGGCCGTCCATCATCGGAAACGGCGACGGCGCCGGCCTTTTTCAATTCTCCATATTCGGCAAGTTCCGTTCCCTTGCTATTTTTGCTGATGGCGCCCACCGGATAGACCCTGGCCGATCCCTCGGCGGCGGCCTTGGTCAGAATGAGAGAGGTCACGGACTGGTTGTCATTGACCGGGCTGGTGTTGGGCATGCAGGCCACGGCGGTAAAGCCGCCGGCTGCCGCCGCCCTGGTGCCGCTGGCGATTGTTTCCTTGTATTCCTCCCCAGGTTCCCGCAAATGGACATGCATGTCAATGAGGCCGGGCACAAGCCATTTCCCGTGCAGATCGATGGACTCGCAGTTAGGCGGGCAGGCGATGGACCGGGCTTTTCCCTGCTGACGGATAATCCCGTCAACAATCAGCAGGTCGCCCGGCTCGTCAATATTGAGAGCCGGGTCAATAATGCGGCCGTTCTGTAAGAGTGTTGCCTGCGTAACGTTCATCGGTCCTCCCCTCCCATAATAAGATAGAGTAAGGCCATGCGCACCGCCACCCCGTTGGTGACCTGATCCATAATCACTGACTGGTCGCCGTCAGCCACGTCAAAAGTCATTTCAACCCCGCGATTGATGGGGCCGGGATGCATGATAATGGCATCCGGTTTTGCCAGTTTCATCAGAGTTCTGTTGATCCCGAAAAAAGCCGCATACTCCCGCAGGGATGGCAGCAGCGGATCAAGCTGGCGTTCCTTCTGGATACGCAGGGCCATGACCACGTCGGCATCAGCCACGGCATCCTCCACCCGGTGACTGACAACGGCTCCCAGCTCTTTGATGCCGGCGGGAATCAGGGTGGCAGGCCCGCTGACGTGAACTTCGGCTCCCATCCTGGTAAAACCGATAATATTGGAGTGGGCGACCCTGCTGTGGCTGATGTCTCCAACAATGGCAATTTTCAGCCCGGCAATTTTCCCTTTTTTTTCGCGGACAGTCATCATATCGAGCAGGGCCTGGCTTGGATGCTCATGGGTGCCGTCCCCGGCATTGATCACCGAAGCTTTGATATGACGGGCCAGCAGGTGCGGTGAGCCCGAGCTTGAGTGACGGATCACGATGATGTCCGGCTTCATGGAGGTGAGATTTTTTGCCGTGTCGATGAGGGTTTCCCCTTTCCTGGCGCTGCTGGTGGCAGCCGCGATGTTAAAGGTGTCGGCGCTCATCCGTTTGGCGGCAATCTCAAAGG
Organism: Desulfurivibrio sp.; assembly: GCA_003605035.1. Lineage (GTDB taxonomy): Bacteria > Desulfobacterota > Desulfobulbia > Desulfobulbales > SURF-16 > SURF-16. The sequence continues at coordinate 40,254 of QZKJ01000101.1, read as the reverse complement.
AGAGACGGGTGCGGGTGCTTGGTTCGAAAAAAAGATGGATAACCGTCTTGCCGCGGAGGGTCGGGACTTTTTTAATAGGACGCTGGGATATTTCTTTAAATGATTCGGCGGTGTCGAGGATGAAGCAGATATCCCTGTCGGAAAGTTCCTCAATTCCCAAGATATGTTTATGCTGAAAACGGTATTCAGATTCCATGAGGGCTAAATCCGGCGGTCAGAGGAAAAAAGATAACTTATTGTAATGCTTATATTATTATCGCGAAGCTGCGGGTGAAGATAAATTAATGGATTATATCACCAATGCGCCGCCAGCGTACAGAAAATTTCTCCTTGTTCCATGACCAATAAAGCATAAAGGCCTTGCCTTTCAGGGCGGTATAGTCAACAAAACCCCAGAATCTGCTGTCATGGCTGTTGTCCCTGTTGTCCCCCATGACGAAAAGGGAACGGGGAGGAACGGTAACCGGCCCGAAATTGTCCCGCGGAGGATTGGGACCGGGGAAAATATTCGGATCCATTTGTATGGCATATTTCACGTTCAGGAGATTGCCATTAACATAAACTTTTTTGTCGCGAATTTCTATGCGGTCGCCGGGCAGTCCAATAACCCGTTTGATAAAGTCCTGGGAAGGATTCTCCGGATATTTGAAAACCACCACATCGAGTCTTTCCGGAGTTCCCAGAGGAATCCAGGTTTCTCCGGTAAAAGGATTTTTAATGCCATAACAAAATTTATTTACCAGTATATGATCACCGATGAGTAAGGTGGGAATCATTGAACCGGACGGAATTTTAAAAGCCTGCACTACGAAAGTTCTGATGAAGAGAGCCAAAATCAGGGCGATGATTATTGCTTCTAAGTATTCACGGATAACGGATTTTTTCTTGCTTTGCGACAAGTCTCGACCCTCTGTTTTGAAGAAGATTTTTTGCGGTAATTATTGGTAAAGTTCTTAAAAAAAAGAAAATGGAATAAAAATTGCTTAGTTATCTTTGCACGTTGCCGCAAGCAGGGCGAGCCGATGAATATTTGAGCGGGATTCCACGAGCTGCTTGATGAAACTCCAAATCTTTACCCCATAAGGCATTAAAATACAAGTGGGTTTATGCATCTTCATTGTTTTGCCGTGAGGGAGGATTTGCCGGGGCTGCGGTTATGTGAAGGGTATTTTGCCGGGGCTGAATCGCTGGTTGCCCAAAAAAAATATAACATGCTAAAATTAAAATAAAAAATGAACAGGCTCGCCACAATCGTTGTTCCACCAGATATGGTAGTTTGGATTTTTTTCTGCTACAAAATATTGGATTGGTTCATTTCGCAATGGCGGGCGGAAAAGATCTGCCAAAACAATTTTTTTTAACCTGTCAAATTAACGTGTATTTTTAAGTAGTTTGCGGTTGACAATCTTTTCGCGATGAGTGTTTAATATTTTTGTGGAAGTCATTTTGTGGTTATGAAGCGCAGAGAACAAAGAACGGAATAGAAATTAATCAGGATACCATCACATGGCTCCTCTAAACTTGCCGACGTTCAATTTTAATTTCAAAAATTTCAAGCTGCCATTTGTGCGCCAGCAGAATCTGACCATAGGTCTCGATATTGGTTCCCATGCGGTAAAGGTCTGTGAGCTTGCGGAAGGCGGCCAGAGAGTGAAGCTTGTGAGCCTCGGCAGTGCCCGTTTGCCGGCCAATGCCGTGGAAGATGGTGAATTGCGCGACCCGGATGCCGTGGCAGCGGTGATCAAATCACTCATCAGCAATTTGCAGATCAAGGGGAAAAAGGTTGGCATATCCATTTCCGGCTACTCCGTGATTCTTAAGAAAATCAACCTTGCCGTGATGAATGATAAGGAGTTGGAAGAACATATTCAGTCTGAGGCGGAACAATATATTCCTTTTGACCTGGCGGATGTTTATCTCGACTATCAGGATCTGAAAACCAATATGGAGGGTGAAGACAGGACCGACGTCATGCTGGTGGCGGCGAAAAAAGATGTTGTTGACGCCTATTTGCATATGTTGCGCAACGTCGGGTTGAAAACGGTCCTGGTTGATGTTGACGCCTTTGCGCTCGAGAACTCTTTTGAAACGAACTATGGGCAGGCAGGGAATGTGGTGCTGGTTGATATTGGCTCCTCCAAGATGAACATCAATATTGTGTCCAAGGGGGCGTCGCTTTTTGCCCGGGACGTCGCTCTCGGCGGCAGACAGCTCACCGAGCAGATTCAGGGGAAATTCGACCTGGATTTTGAAGAGGCGGAATCCCTGAAGATCGGCGCGCTGCCGCCGGCCGAAAAACAGGAAGAGCTGGCGGAAATATTTATCAGCACGACAACCCAGTGGATTATGGAGATCAAGAAGGCCATTGACTTCTATAACTCGAACTTTCCTGACAGTCCCTTGACCAAGCTCGTTTTAAGTGGCGGGGGCGCCAAGGTAAAGGGGCTGGATATCTATTTCAGTGAAGAGACAGGATTGCCGGTTGAGGTTTTCAATCCTTTTGCCATGACCGGCATTGATGCAAACAGAATCAACCCTGATTATTTAAAAAATATCGCACCTGAAATGGCGATTTCCATGGGTCTGGCAAGCAGGCCTTGCCCTTTTTAGGTTTATTTTGATGCACCTTTTAAGCACAAGCGAAAGAGTGTCATGATACGAATAAATTTATTGCCTGTCCGGCAAATGAAAAAGCGGTTGCGCAACAGAAATGAGGCCATTGCCTTTCTGGCCTCTCTGGTTGTCTTGCTTGCATTGTTGGTAATGGCATCGTGGAGTATGGACCAGAAGGTGTCATCACTGCAGACAAACATTAAGAATCTGAATGATAAAAAGGCAAAATATAATGTGATTCTTAATGAGATTAAGCAGCTTGAGCAGGACAAACAAAAACTGACTGCAAAAATTGATGTGATCAAGCGGCTCAAATCAACATCGCAAATTACGGTCCGTTTACTTGATGAAATTGCCAGGGCAACACCTCCTGACAGCATCTGGCTGCAGAGTTTAAAGCAATCCGGCAGTGCGGTTGATCTTGCTGGAATCGCTTTGGACAATACGAGGCTGGCTGACTACATGGATCGTTTAACCGCGTCCCCTTATTTCCCCAGTGCTACTCTGGGAAAATCTTCTTTGACCACCATAGCGGGGCAGGACTTGAAATCATTTACCCTGAGGCTGGAAATCAAGAACCCTGAAAGCGACAAGGCGCAGCAAGCTAATCAGGATAAAGTGCAATGAATATAGATAAAGTCAAGATCCAAGAGGCCATCAACTCATTTCTTGATGAAAAGGTTGCGCAGCTCAAGCCGTTGCACAAGGCGTTGATCTGTATCGGCGCAATTCTGTTGCCATGCATTGCTTTTTATTATTTGAGCTATTCCCCCAAATCGGTTGAGATCAATAAGCTGCAATCGCAGCAGAAAAAATTGGAAGATGAAATAACCAAGGTGGAAAAGGCATCACGGGAGATAATCAAGCACCGCGCGGAAATGGCTGAGACCAGATTGATGTTTGCCAAGGCTTCCGCTTTGTTGCCGCAGCAGCAGGAAATTCCTTCACTTTTGACAAGCATTTCGGACCTTGGGCAGAATTCAGGCCTGGATTTTCTTTCTTTCATTCCCAAAAGTGAGATCAGACAGGAATTTTACGCGGATATCCCGGTGGATATCAAGGTGAGGGGAACGTATCATAATGTTGGTGTATTTCTGGATAAAATCAGTGACTTGTCTAGAATTGTCACGGTTTCCAATATAAATATGGGGGGCCCGAAACCGCAGGCGGGCGAAATGATACTCGAGACCACCTTCAGTCTGGTCACCTACCGGTTTGTTGAGCCTGCCCCGCAGGCAGATAACAAGCAGAAAAACAAGAAAAAGTAAATTTGAAAGCCGGGGGATATAACTCCACAAATGTACACGCAAAGATGGAATATATTTTCAGCACTTAGTGTTGTCCTCCTGTTGGCGTATTTTTTAATGCTGGCAGAGGGGAGGGCAAATGAAGCTGCTGTAAATCCCGATGCTTCCAGCCAGCTAGCTCAGGAAGAGTATTCTGAGAAAGTCAAAGAACTTATTCAGTTTCTGGAAGGGAGATCAGATCCTTTTGTTTATGAGCGAGTGGGGCGTCCAGACCCGTTTATGCCGTTTATAAAGGAAAAGGTCGTCACCTCTGAACTGGAAGTTCCGCAAGAGGAACTTACAGGGATGCAGAAATTTGAACCAGGGCAGCTCACCCTTGTTGCCATTGTGATTACCGAAAATGGCCCCTTGGCCATGGTGGAGGATTCCGTTGGCAGAGGATATGTTATAAAGAATGGAACCGAGATTGGCAGAGCTGGGATTGTTGACAGTATTGCCGACAATACAGTTGTCATCAAGCAGAGGTACAAGACCACTGCAGGTGAGGAGCGCTATAACTTTGTGGAAATGCTTCTAAAGAAAGAGGGGGAAAAGCAACAATGACCCTGATGGCCCGTTTGAAAAATCTATGCCTGATAGTCGTTCTCATCTTGCTCTGTGCCCCGTTTACTTCGGCCGCGGCAAATAATGATGCAACCAAGCTCGACGCTTACCAGATCAGTGCGGTTAAATGGCAGCAAAATGCAGATTTCTGGTTGTGTCAGATTTACGGTGATAGAGTTCCGGCATATACGATGTATGAGTTATTCAGCCCCCATAGGCTCATTATTGATATTGCCTACGGAAATTTTGCCGGGTCGATTCGTTTCCCGATGAAGGTAGCTGGCGGGCCGGTCACCCTGATCAAAGGAGTGGCGCTCACTGATCAGAAGCCGGGTGTGGCCAGGATCGAACTCCTCCTGGTCGATGACCGCCCCTATTCGGTTACCAGCAGCGGCAATGATATTCTGGTGAAATTTGAAAATGATAGCCGGACCCCGGCAACGACCCAGGGCAAGACCCCTGAACGGGTGATCAAGGACATCACCATCGGGGAGGCAGGAGGCATGACCAAGGTCCAGCTGCTGGCTGATGGACCGATTCAAAAATACCAGTCAACTGAACTGGCAAAGGAAAAAGAGCATCCTGCCCGCCTGGTCGTCGATCTCCCGGGAATTTCCACGTCGGGACATGCCATTCCCGCCAATGATGCTTCTCCGGTCAGTCTGGTCCGCACAGAAAATTATAAGGATGGCACCAGGGTTATTCTTGATTCCGCCACCGATGAACTTTTCCGCTATTCCATGGCTGTTCAGCAGGACGGGCTGCTGATTAATGTTGAACCAGCGGCGGATCCTGCGCCGCTGCTCGCGGAAATCACGGGATTATCCACAGCCGAGATCGCCCGGCAGACACCGGGGATATCTTCGGCAGCAAAAACCACGGCAGCAGCTGATTCGTCGCAGGGTGGCGAGAAGCCTTCCGCATCAGTGAAGAAATCTGCTGCAAAAGACGGGGATACGGATTTTGCCTTTGCGGGATACACCGAGCAGAGAATTTCCGTGGATTTTTATAAAATCGATCTGCATAACGTCTTTCGCCTGATTGGTGAAATCAGCGGCAGAAATATCGTGGTGGATGAAAAAGTAGGCGGTTCGCTGACCCTGTCCTTAAACGATGTGCCGTGGGACTTTGTCCTTGACGTTATTCTCAACCTGAAAGGTCTGGCCAAGGAAGAACGGTTTAATACGATAGTCATTTCGCAAAAGAGTGACAGTTTCGCCTGGCCGCAACGGGCAGAGGAGACCCTGGCCATAAAAAAAGAGGCCATTTCGGTCACCAAACGCATGGAAGTCCCCAAAGAGAAACTGGAAGCGCGAAAATATATCCGGCAGGCAAAAAATCTGGAGGATGCCGGCAATTACGCGGATGCGGTGACGTTCTATGAAAAGGCATTCCAGGAGTGGCCGGAAAATGGTGATCTTGCCAAACGGATAACCTATCTGTCTCTGGTAAAGCTTGGGTTAAACGCCAAGGCCGCCCACTATGGCCAGATCGCCTCCCAGCTGCTGCCGCAGGATCCTGAAGTTGCTTTGCAGGCCGCTCTCAGTCTGGCCAACATGGCGATGGTGCAAGAGGCGAAGACCTACTTTGATGTTGCCGTGGGCGTCGCGCACCCATCACGGCAGGCATTGGCGAGTTATGCGGCCTTCAGTGAGCAGAACAGCAGCAATGAAATGGCCTTGTCTCTCCTGGAAAGATTTGAGCAGATCTACGGGACATCATTGGAGACTCTGGTGAGTAAGGCCAGAATTTATGATAAAATGGGGGATGCCGAAAAGGCCTCTAAAGAGTACCAGGCGATACTTCTGTCAGGTTACAAGGTTCCGACAGATTTGGAAAATTATATCAGGGAACGGCTGCACAGGTAGAAGTTCCGACTTCATTTCTCAAAGGCTGCGGGCTGAAGTGTTACCAGCCTTGTCTTGCCACGAAAGGTATGGAAATAAAGATGAAAATGATAACACGCTTTTCTTGTCATGGGTCGCAGAGGAGCATTTGCCGCAAAAATCGGCAAAACATGGGAATGCCCTTCAGACACAGGTTGAGAAGTGGGGCATTGATCCTGGTCACTTTAATGCTGCTTTCTTTTCTAGCCGGTTGTTCGAAAAAAGCGCCGGATTTCAAAGGTGAACAGCACGCGCAGGATTTTATGAACAAGCATACTTCGCAGGCTGTTAATGCCGATGCCTTTCAGGGCGACGCCGGTCAGCAGAAGGCCGCACCTGCGGAGTTGCCTTCCCGATTCCAGCAGCCAACCTTTTTGCTTTCCGAAACCGAGACTATCGGCACAGATGATTTTGCCATCCCGGTCGGCGCCGACATTTCTTCGAATACTGGCCCGGTAACCCTCAGGGAAATCTTGAAGAAACTGGCCGTGTTGAAGGGGATGAATGTCAGCTGGGCCAATGATGTTGATCAGGGGGCGCTCGTTGATGTTGATATCCGGGCCGAGGATGATTTTTTCGAATCCATTGACAATATTCTGCGCCAGCTGGATTATTTCCATGAGGTAAAGGGCAATTCCATCATTATTAAACACAAGGAAACCAGAAAATTTCATGTTGCCATGCCGTTTATGTCGCCTCAGTTTAATCTGGGAGTAGGCGGTGATGTGCTGGGCGGCAACAAGGTGGCAGCCCATGAGATGTCGGGTAAAATTCAGATTACCAGCCAGCCGGAAAATGCCAACAGCTTTGATATCTGGGCAAATATCAGACAGAATCTTGATCAGATACTTGATATCTGGACCACGGAGGAGGTTGTCAGTCCGCCCTCGTCCGCACCGGAAGGCCAGCAGATGCTGGTGGTTGGCGCTGAAGCCGTGCAACCCACTGTGGTCACCAACAGAAAGCCCGGCAAGGGGTATTATACCATCGACAAGCCGGTTGGCCTGATTACCGTTACCGCGCCGCGGTCTCTGCTGGAAAAAGTGGGTAATTATATCGAGAACCTGAAAAAAGAGCTGTACCGGCAGGTGTCCATTGAGGCCAAAATTGTGGAGGTAACCCTCTCGGCCGACAACAGGACGGGCATCAACTGGGAGGATCTGCTGCAGAATCCCAGCAACCCCTTCAGTTTGTCCCTGGATTTTCAGAAGCTGAATCCCTTTTATCATGACTTCGGCACCCAGAACAGATTTCTGACGGTAGACACCCAGAACTTCGGCCTCATTTTGGACGCCATAGAAGAACAGGGCCATGTGGAGGTCATTTCCAATCCCAAAATCAGCGTGATGAACGGTCAGCCGGCCATGATATCCGTGGGTTCGACGCTCACCTATATTAACAATGTGGATGCCAGTGTGGAAGACGGCGTCGTCACCTACAGTGTGGAAACATCAAGCGTGATGTCCGGGCTGGGCATGGCGGTTATTGCCACCATCGTTGATGACAATGAAGTGATTCTCACCCTGACTCCGGTGACCTCGCAGGTGCAGACCCCCATTGAGTATAAACAGTTTGGCACCGCCGGCAGTGAAGTTGGTCTGCCTGAGGTGGCTATCCGGGAAATGACGACCCTGGTGAAGATCAAAAATGGCGAGATGCTGATCGTCGGCGGTTTGATTGACAGTGCCAGCGATTACTCCGAATCGCAGATACCCGGGGTGGGAGACCTCCCGGGCCCGGGTGGCAAACTCTTTGGCGAAAGCGGGACAGTCAAGGAGCGGAAGGAACTGGTAATACTGCTCAGGCCGGTGGTGCTGCCGTAAAAAGCAAGCCAGGCCGATAAAAAAAGCATCAGGCCAAAAGGCACCAGGCGATTTTACCGCCGGGTGCCTTTTGGCGTTTGGGAAGGGGATTACTGCTGCTGTTCGTTTGCTTTTGCCTGTTCCTGTCTCTTTTTCATGGCGTTCTGGAAAAGAGCCATGAAGTTCACCGGCTCCATCAGGAAGGGCATGAATCCGCCATCCACCGAAACCTGACTCATGATCTGCCGGGTAAAGGGGAACATCAGGGTGGGGCAGTCAACCGCGAGGACCATGGCCAGATGCTCCTCCGGGATGTTTTTCAGGATATAGACGCCGGCGTGTTCGATTTCCACGATAAACAGCGTTTTCCCGTCCTTGTTATTGGTCACGGTCGCGGTTACCGACAGGCTGACCTCCCAATGGTCATTTTCCAGTTTCTTATTTTTCAGGCCAAGATTCACTTCGACTTTCGGTTCCTGCGGCGTCAGAAAGGTTTCCGGGGCATTGGGATTTTCGAAGGAGAGGTCCTTGAGATACAGTTTCTGCAGCCTGAAAACAGGAGCTTCACCCTGTGGGGAAGCATTTTTCTCATTCTGTTCAGCCATGGGTCGTTCCTTTTATTGAGGATTAAAAATTGCATAGTTAGTTGCTTAACAGGCTAAGCCGTTGTTCAAAATAACTGTACAGCGAAATGCTGTAAACGGCATAAAGGGCCGTAACAAAAAAATAGCCGGCAAAGTAATGGTTATTTCTTTAACGGCCCCTGAACATTTACCACTGAAGGGCTTATCCAGTCAATCAATTAACTTCTTCATGTCAGGATCTGCTTTAAAAACATGCCGGTATAGGAGTGAGGCGCTTTTGCGATGTCCTCCGGGGTGCCTGCCGCCACAATCTCACCACCCTCATCTCCTCCTTCAGGCCCGAGATCAATGAGGAAGTCGGCTGTTTTAATCACATCGAGATTGTGTTCAATAATAACAACGGTATTGCCGTTGTCAACCAGCCGGGAAAGAACGGTCAGTAGGTATTTGATATCTGCCGGATGCAGGCCGGTGGTCGGTTCGTCCAGGATGTAAAGGGTTTTCCCCGTCCCTCGTTTGCGCAGTTCGCGGGCCAGCTTGATCCGCTGGGCCTCGCCGCCGGAAAGGGTTACCGACGACTGACCCAGTGAGATGTAGGACAGGCCCACGTCCACCAGGGTCTGCAGGCGATTTTTGATGGCCGGAATATTGGTGAAAAACTGCAGGGCCTCTTCCACATTCATGGCCAGAATTTCCGCGATGTTTTTCCCCCGGTAGTTGATCTCCAGGGTTTCCTGGTTGTAGCGTTTGCCGTTACACGTCTCGCAGGTCACATAGATATCGGGCAGAAAATGCATGGCGATTTTGATCACTCCGTCTCCCTCGCATGCCTCGCAGCGACCGCCTTTCAGGTTGAAACTGAAACGGCCCGGCTGATAGCCCCGGGCCCGTGATTCCGGCAGGCGCGCCAGCAGTTCCCGGATCGGGGTGAGCACCCCGGTGTAGGTGGCTGGATTTGAGCGGGGGGTGCGGCCGATGGGGCTCTGATCAATATCAATCACACTGTCTATCTTATCAAGACCGCTGATGGAGGCAAACTGCCCGCTGCCGGCATGGAGCGTCTTGCCCAGACCTTCCCTGGCCCCTCTGAACAGGCACTCCATGACCAGTGAACTTTTGCCGGAGCCGGATACGCCGGTGACACAGGTCATCACCCCAAGGGGGAAGGCGGCATCCACCTTTTTTAAATTGTTGGCGCTGGAGCCGGAGAGATGCAGCCAATCCTTTTTGGACCTGGGTGACCGTCTTTTGGCAGGTATGGGGATTTCCAGCCGGCCGGAAAGAAAGCCGCCGGTCATTGATGCTTCTTCCTGCAGCAGGCCGGCAACCGGTCCGTTGTAAATGACCTGGCCGCCATGCACGCCGGCGCCGGGCCCGATGTCAAGCACATGGTCGGCGGCGGCGATGGTTTCACTGTCATGTTCGACGACAATGACCGTGTTGCCGATATCGCGGAGATTGGTGAGGGTTTTGATCAGTCTTTCATTATCCCGCTGATGCAGGCCGATGCTAGGTTCATCGAGAATGTAGAGCACGCCGGCCAGCCGCGAACCGATCTGCGAGGCCAGCCGGATGCGCTGGGCTTCCCCTCCGGAAAGGGTTGCCGCCGTGCGGTTCAGGGACAGATAGCCGAGGCCGACGTCCAGCAGGAAGGTGAGCCGGTTCTGGATTTCCTTGACGATGGGATGGGAGATGAGCTGTTCCTGCTGGCTGAATGTGAGGCGCGGCAATTCCGCAGCCAGCTGAATAATACTCACGGCGGTCAGTTCATGAATGGCCCAGGGACCGACGCGCACGGCCAGGGCCGACCGTTTCAGCCGGGCGCCATGGCAGGCTGGGCAGGTCTGTTCGTTCATGAAAAGGGCCAGCTCGTCCCGGCTGGCACTGGAGGTGGTTTCCAGGTACAGCCGGGCCAGCTGCGGCAGGACACCCTCAAAAGGGGTCTGCGAGGTGAGCGTTCTGCTGCCTCGCACATAGTGAAAAAAGATGGTCTCGCGGCCGGTGCCATAGAGAATGACATTTCTGGCCTTTTCCGGCAGCCTGGCAAAAGGGGTTGTCATCGGAAAGGCATAGTGTTTGGCCAGGGCCTCCAGCAGCTGGCTTGAATAAGATGAGGAGGCCCTGTTGCGCCAGGGGGCGATGGCGCCCTGGCGCAGGGAGAGGCTGGGGTCGGGCACCACCAGATGGGGGTCGAAAAAATGCTTTACCCCCAGGCCGCCGCATTCCTCGCAGGCCCCCTTGGGGTTATTAAAGGAAAAGAGCTGGGGGCTCAGATCAAGCAGACTGGTGCCGCACTGCACACAGGCTGCCCGCTCGCTGAAAAGTTTTTCCTCCTGGGTATCAGGAAAGGAGGCCAGCAGAAAGCCGTTCGTCAGCTGCACGGCAGTGGCAATGGACTGGGCAAGCCGCTGTCTGGCCGAAGGTTTGATGATGATGCGGTCAACCACCGCCTCAATGGTATGCCTTTTGGTTTTGGCAAGCTCGATTTTTTCATCGAGATTGCGGAGTTCGCCGTCAATCCGCACGCGGGCAAACCCGTCCTTGCGGAGTTTGTTCAGGATTTCGACATGTTCACCTTTTCTGCCGTCAACCAGGGGAGCAAGCAGCAGGCACCTGGTGCCCTCCGGCATGGCCAATAAGGTGTCAACCATATTTTCAATGGATTGGGGCCGGATTTCCAGGCCGCAGTCAGGGCAGTGCTGGCGTCCGACCCTGGCGAAAAGCAGGCGCAGATAGTCATAGATTTCCGTAATCGTGCCGACCGTGGAGCGGGGATTGCGGCTGGTGGTGCGCTGCTCGATGGATACGGCCGGAGACAAGCCCTCCAGGGAATCGACGTCCGGCTTATCCATCTGCCCGAGGAATTGGCGGGCATAGGTGGATAGCGACTCCACATAACGCCTTTGCCCCTCGGCGTAGAGGGTGTCAAAGGCGAGACTGGATTTGCCGGAGCCGGAAAGCCCGGTGAAAACGATCAGCCGGTTGCGTGGCAGATCAACATCAATATTTTTCAGGTTGTGCATCCGGGCGCCCCGAATGCGGATGGTATCAGGTTCCATAAGGCAGAAACGCAAAACAAGGTGCGGACAAGGTTATTAGGGGAATGAAAAATGAATACAGCTTTCCAGGTTTAAAGACAGTGTAACCTCATGCATGGGTGTTGGCGATAAAAAATAATACCGGCAGGATTGCCGGGCGCGCAAGACAAAGGGATATTTTAAAATAAACCCTGGTCAAGAAAAATAATTATAGTTTTTTTTATTGTTAGAATGATAACTTGGCGAATAGGAGATAAAAAATTAAAAATGAAAAATTTTCAGAAAATTTTTTTCTTGACTTTACAAACATGAGAGCTGTATTAAGCCCATGCTTTGCCGCCAGCCAGGGCAAGGCAACCCGTTGAGGGTTCGCTTATCCATATGACCGACGACAATGGTCGCTGTTCAGCCATTTTTCGCCGCCTGCCAAGAACAGCCGGACCATGATATCCTCTTCCGGCCCTCATTGACCGACGACGATAGCGAGTGGCGCGCCAATGGGGCGCCACTCGCGTGAATAATTGCCATGCTGTAAAAAGTGAGGCTGATGCAGGGAGACAGGGGAAGGCCTTATTTCTCCTGTTTTTGCGGGTCTTGTTTGTTGCCGGGATTGCAGGTGAGCTGTTGCCGAGCCGAGTCTGAGCGGTTGGCGTCCGCAGCTTATCGACGATATCGATGCTTTAGGTGCTTTTGCAAAAGGGGGATTAATGGATACCTTTTTTCTGTCTCTTGCGGTGATACTCTGCGGGGGCGTTTTGCCTCTCCTGGTACACCGGCAGTTCACTGTGATGAAGGCAGGCAGCTGCGTGGTGGTTGCCGCCGGTTGCCTGCTGGGGCTCTTTCCCGCCCTTTCCGTGCTCCTGCAGCAGGGTGTTGCCGCCAGAGTTTCCCTGCCGTGGCTGCACATTTTTACCCTGTCCTTTCAGATGGACAGCATCTCCGCCTTCTTCCTGTTGCCGATCTTTATCATTTCACCGCTGGCCATGTTTTACAGTTTCCATTATATGGAAAAAAAGGAGCAATCCTTCAGGACCGCCATAAATTATTTCTTCAATGCGATTCTCATCGTTTCCATGGCCCTGGTGGCCTGCGCCGACAATATTCCCACCTTTGCCCTGGCCTGGGAAATCATGTCGGTTTCTTCGTATTTTCTCGTGGTCCATGACTTTCAGAACAAAGAGACCAGGCAGGCCGGTTACCTTTATTTTATCTTTGCCCAGGGCGGCGCCATGTTGCTCTTTGCCGCCTTTGCCCTGATCTACAGCTACACCGGGGATTTTGCCTTTGCGGGATTTGCGGCAATTCCCGACTCGGCCAAGCTGGTGGTTTTTATCCTTGCCTTCCTTGGTTTTGGCTCAAAAGCGGGCATCTTTCCCCTGCACATCTGGCTGCCTTATGCCCATCCCGCTGCGCCAAGTCATATCTCGGCGATCATGTCCGGTGTCATGATCAAGATGGGCATCTACGGCATCATCCGCATCTATGCCCTGCTGGGAGTGCCCTCCATGGTTTTCGGGCAGATCGTCCTGATTGTCGGCATGGCCACCGGGGTTCTTGGCGTGGTGTGTGCCCTCGGCAACCAGGATGTGAAAAAGCTGCTGGCCTACAGCAGTGTCGAGAATATCGGCATTATCCTGATCGGCCTCGGCGTGGGCATGATCGGGGTGGCCACCAAAACCGAGGCCATGGCCTTTTTCGGTTTTGCCGGCGCCTTCATGCATGTGTTGAATCATTCGATATTCAAATCCCTGCTCTTTATGGGGGCAGGCGCCGTGCTGCACAAGGCAAAAACAAGATCCATCGATCAACTGGGCGGATTAATGAAAAGAATGCCGGTCACCGGCCGGACATTTCTGGTCGGTTCGCTGGCAATCTCAGGCCTGCCCCCCTTCAGCGGCTTTATCGGCGAATTTCTCATTTATTATGGCAGTTTTCAGGGCATTCATCTCCAGCGCACCGCCTTTATTCTGTCGGCGCTGGCCATCATATCCCTGGCAGTAATCGGAGGACTCGCCACTGCCTGCTTCACCAAGCTGGTGGGGCTTGCTTTTCTGGGTGAGCCGCGCACGGAAAAGGCCGCGCAGGCCGGCGAGGCGGGGTTGTCCATGAAGCTGACCATGATTTTGCTTGCCCTGGCATGCCTGCTGATCGGCGTACTGCCCGAGCCTTTTGTCCGGCTGGCCTTCAGAGGCATCACTGATCTGCAGCCAGCGGGCGCTTATAATCCGGCTGCTTTCATCGAGCTGCTGCGCAACATCTCCAAAACCGCTGCTTTTTTTATCGCCCTGTTTCTGCTTGTTTCCCTCCTGCGCAAGGGGCTGTACTGGCGCAAGGAGGTGGGGGCCGGGCCAACCTGGGGCTGCGGGTTTACCAGGCCCACGGTGCGCATGCAGTATACCGGCACCTCCTATGCCGCTTCCATGATCGATTTTTACCGCCCTTTTGTGCCGGTGAAGACTTTTTATACCGGCATCCGCAAGATTTTCCCGGGCCAGACGATTTATTATACCGAGGTGCTTGATATCGCTGAAAATAAAATACACGAAATGATCATCAAGCCGTTTTTTCATCTGCTGCAGATGCTGCGCTGGATTCAGCATGGCAATATTCATCTCTATATCGCCTATATTGTGGCGGCAATCATCGTGATGTTATTGCTTCTCTAAGTTCACGGCTACCAGGCACATCCTGCAAATTCACATAGAGGTACCGGATGGAATCAATCGTATCATTCTGCTTTGCCATACTTGTTGCACCGCTCCTGTCAGCAATTATTCTGAAAGTAAAGGCATTCATTGCCGGGAGAAAGGGCCCCCCCCTGCTGATAAAATACTATACCCTGGCCAAGTTGTTTAAAAAGGGGTCAGTGTACAGCACCAGCTCAAGTTTTGTTTTCAAGCTGGGTCCGGTGGTGTCCTTCTGCAGCGTGGTCATGGTGCTGCTTTTTTTTCCCCTGGCCGGGATTAAACCGCTCCTGTCCTTTCATGGCGACGTGATCATCCTCCTGTACCTCATGGGGCTCGGTCGATTTTTCACCATCATCGCCGCCCTTGACACCGCCTCGCCCTTTGAGGGCATGGGTGCGGCCAGAGAGGCCTATTTTTCCACCCTGGCCGAGGCGACCCTCTTTGTTATTCTGCTGCTTTTTTACCGGTTGAACGGATCATTCAGCTTTGCCGCCTTCTTCACAGGGCCAGCGGCCATCAACCTGTGGAGCCCGACGGCCTCACTGCTGCTGCTGGTCATCGTCGCCCTGTTTATCGTCCTGTTGACGGAAAATTCCAGGGTTCCGGTGGATGATCCAGCCACCCATCTCGAGTTGACCATGATTCATGAAGTGATGATTCTCGATCACAGCGGGCCGGATCTTGCCCTGATCGAGCTGGGGGCCTCCCTGAAGCTCTTTTTCTATTCCGCCTTCATCACCTGCCTCCTCTATCCCTTTCAGCTGGATAATGGCTATCTGAACGGGCTGATCTTCTATGCGCTCATGGGCCTGATTTACGTTTTGGTCGGCATAACGGAATCAATTATGGCCAGATACAAGATGGATCTGGTGCCCAAGTTTATTCTGACCTCCTTTGCTCTGGTATTTTTTGCCGCCATTCTTACCATGGAGTTTGTGCAATGATACAGATTTCCGATGCATTACTTTCCCTTGTCCTGCTGTCCGTTCTTTTGTCACTCAGCTCCAACCGGCTGGTGGGACTGGTCAGGATCATGGCCTTTCAAGGCATTGTCGTTTCCCTGGTGCCGTTGTTTCTCAACCCGCAGCAGGGAGTGGGCGCCGGCAGCATCCTTTTCCTGCAGATCATGATTCTGATAAAAGGGGTGCTGATCCCCGGCTTTATGTATATTGCCCTCAATAAGGTCAAGATCAGAACCGAGGTCGAGCCCTTTGTCGGCTATCATGCCTCACTTTTCATCGGCCTGGCCTTTATCGTCATTTCAGCCTATATCACCGAGCGGCTGAATATTTCCCTGCCCGGCGGTCATGCCCTGCTGCTGATCACCGCCATCACCACCATGGCCTCCGGTCTCTTTCTGCTGATGACGCGACGCAAGGCGATTACCCAGGTTATTGGTTACCTGATGATGGAAAATGGCATCTACCTGGTGGGCGCGGCTCTGGCCAAGGAGTCCCATACGCAGTATGTGGTTGAATTCGGCGTGCTGCTCGACCTCCTGGTCGGCGTGATGGTTATGGGTATTGTCCTGCATAACATCAACAGCGCGTTTGACGATGTGGATACCGCACTTCTCGGACGATTAAAGGATTGATACTATGTTAGAACTGGTTTTCCTTATCCCTCTGTTTGCCGGCGCCATGGCCACCTTTCTCCCTGTGAAGCTCGGCAGGGTTATTCTGGTTATTGCCGCCCTGCTGCATGCCCAGCTGGCCGGGCTGTGCTGGCTGAAGATCACGGCACCGATGTTTGACGCCTATTTCCGCGCCACTCCGGAGGGCACCCTGGTGCTGCTGGTCACCTCCTTCATCTTTCTGTTTATCTCCATCTACA
The DNA here is from genome assembly GCA_003605035.1 of Desulfurivibrio sp. GTDB lineage: Bacteria > Desulfobacterota > Desulfobulbia > Desulfobulbales > SURF-16 > SURF-16. The sequence goes on along the minus strand of QZKJ01000101.1, from coordinate 23,961 downwards.
GCGTTTCCTACATGAAGGAGACGGAAATGGAGAATGAGCATATTTTTATCGGCTGCATGCTGTTCTTTCTGGCAACCATGAGCATGGTGGCCCTGGCTGATCATCTTATTGTGCTGTGGATCGCCATCGAGGCAACCACCCTGGTCAGCGCCCCGTTGATTTTTGTGCATCGGTCCAAGGAGGCCCTGGAGGCAACCTGGAAATACGTGCTGATCTGTTCGGTGGGCATTGCCCTGGCCCTGCTGGGATCATTCTTTATCACCCTGTCCATGGATCTCGGCCAGGTGGATGTGCCGCTTTCCTTTTCCGCCCTGCAGGCCGTGGCTGCAAGTCTCGACCCGGTCTGGCTCAAGGCGGGGTTTGTTTTTGTGATCATCGGTTACGGCACCAAGATGGGGTTGGCCCCCATGCATACCTGGCTTCCCGACGCCCACAGCGAGTCCCCCAGCCCAGCCTCGGCCCTTTTATCAGGCGCCCTGCTGAACTGCGCCTTTCTCGGCGTCTATAAGACCCACACCCTGCTCCATGCCGCCGGGCTCGGCGCGTATTCGAGCAATGTTCTCATTGTCTTCGGTCTGGTGTCCATGTCCGTTGCCGCTATCTTTATCATGAACCAGACGGATTACAAGCGGATGCTGGCCTACTCGAGTATTGAAAACATGGGCATCATAGCCTTCGGCACCGCCATCGGCGGGCTGGGGACCTACGGGGCCATGCTGCATCTTATCCATCACTCACTGATCAAGTCATCGCTGTTTCTTTCCTCCGGCAATATTCTGCTCGGCTACGGCACCAAACTGATCCGGAATACAGGCAACATGGCCAGGCTGCTGCCCAGGACCTTTGTCTCCTTTTTTGCCGGTTTTGCCGGAATCTCGGGCTTCCCGCCTTTCGGCATCTTCATCAGCGAACTGCTGATCATCATCGGCGCCTTTCGCAGCGGACGTTTTGTCAGCATCACCATTTTCATTTTCTGTCTGATCCTTATTTTTGCCGGGGCGATACGTCAGGTCATGCGCATGTCATTTGCCCAGCATGACGGCGACATTCTGGTGCAGGAAAAAATTCTGCGGATCCTGCCCTCCTATGCGCTTCTGCTGACTTCGGCGATCCTCTGTGTGTGGCTCCCGGAAAGTCTTTATCAAACAATTATCAACGCAATCACAGCCATCGGGGGTGGTGTGCATGGATAACCTCCTTAAAATTGCAAACGGTGAAAGGATAAAACGAAGCGATATCCCGTCTCTGCCCTTTCATGTTTTTCGCCAGGAATTGTTGCAGTTCGCCGTGAATGGCGGCCAGATCGTCCACTATTTTGCCTATGAGGATGCTGGCGTACTCATGGTTCTGGCCATTGTGCGAAGCGATGCCGCACTTTATGCCGCCGCTGCCGAGGCGCCGGAAGCATATCATGCCCTGACGGCGGACTGCGAAAAATTCCACATGTTTGAACGGGAGATCGCCGAACAGTACGGGGTCCGGCCTTATGAGCATCCGTGGCTCAAGCATGTCCGCTATCATGCCAATTACCGGCAGCGGGAAGATGTCTTCGGCAATGATTACCGGCAGGATATCCCCGGCAATTATGATTATTTTCCGGTGGAGGGCGAGGCAATTCATGAGGTCGCGGTGGGGCCGGTGCATGCCGGTATTATAGAACCGGGCCATTTCCGTTTTCAGTGCATCGGCGAAGAGGTGCTTCATCTCGAGATTCAGCTTGGCTACCAGCATCGCGGCGTCGAGAAAATGCTGACCGCGGTGCCGAGGAAACGGCTGCCCGTCATCGTTGAAGGCATTGCCGGCGATACGGCTATCGGCCACAGCCTCTGCTACGCCCAGGCCATTGAATCCCTGGGCTCGCTGCCTGTTGACGAGGGAGCCAGCATCGTCCGTGCCATCGCCCTTGAGCTGGAACGTATTGCCAACCATATCGGCGATCTCGGCGCCTTGAGCGGTGACGTGGCCTTCAACCCGCCGGCTGCCTATTTCGGCCGGCTCCGAGGCGAGTTTCTCAACCTCCTGCTGGTGCTTTCCGGCAACCGTTTCGGCAAAGGACTGGTCCGTCCGGGAGGCGTTGCCTACACCATGGGCCAGGAGCAGCGCCGGATCCTGATCGATAAAATAAAGGAAACCAAACTAGAGATTGCACATGTCTGCGACCTGCTGTTCACCGCCCACACCGTGCAGGCCCGTTTTGATCACACCGGGACAGTTGACCGAGAAACGGCGGAGAAACTTGGCCTGGTGGGCTATGCCGGTCGCGCCTCCGGTATTGCCTATGACGCCCGGGTCAGTTTCCCCACCGAGTGCTACGCCGGGTTGCCTGCCAGCATAAACAACAAGACCGATGGCGATGTAGCCAGCAGAGCGGCGGTGCGAAGAGAGGAGGTGGAGCACTCCTTTCTGCTGATCGAAACATTGCTGGCAAGAGAGGTGGCGACGGAAAGCGTGCTGGCCGGCGACTGCAAGCTGGCCCCCTCCTCCCTGGTCGTCACCATCAATGAGGGCTGGCGCGGTGAGGTTTCCCATTGCCTGTTGACCGATGCGCAAGGAGAGATCCTGCGCTACAAGATCAAGGATCCTTCCTTCCACAACTGGACAGGCCTGGCCATGGCGCTTCGCCATCAGGGCATTTCTGATTTTCCGCTCTGCAATAAAAGCTTTAATCTCTCCTATTGCGGCTTTGATCTGTAAAGGGGCCCGTTTCGCTGGTTTGAGCAGATGCGCTGGACTTTGCTGCTCTTTTGCACAATGCCGATGAGGACTTTGGAATGTTGACAATAATCAAGAATAGAATGGAACAGGGGTGCCGCACCTCCCGCTATCCGAAAACGCCGATCACCCTCAACAACCGATACCGGGGGATGCCGAAAATTCACAAGAATTGCCCGGCCGCGCTGATGAAGAAATGCGCCGACCTCTGCCCGCAGGAGGCGATTGATGCGGAGAATGCTCTGCTTGATCTCGGCCGCTGCGTCTTCTGCGGCCAGTGTGAAACCCTGTCTAAGGGGGATTGTATCCAGTTTACCCAGAATTTTGAGCTCGGCGTTGCCAGAAAAGAGCACCTGCTGACCAATGGCAACCTGCCCAGGCTGGCCGATAATGCCAAAAAACATTTTAAAAAACTGTTCGGCCGTTCCCTGCAGCTGCGCCAGGTTTCCGCTGCCGGCTGCAATGCCTGCGAAGCCGATACCAACGTATTGAATACCCCTTTTTTTGATCTGGCCCGTTTCGGCATCCAGTTTGTCGCCTCGCCCCGGCATGCGGATGGCATCCACGTAACCGGCCCGATTTCCAAGAATATGCATGCCGCCCTGATGGCCACTTACGAGGCGGTGCCTGCGCCCAAGGTGGTGATTGCCAGCGGCAGCTGCGCCATTTCCGGCGGGCCTTTCCGGGGAAGCCCCGAGGTGGTCGGCGATCTCAACAGTCTGATCCCGGTGGATCTCTATATCCCCGGCTGTCCGCCGCATCCCCTTACCACCCTCCATGCCCTGCTGAATTATTTCAAATAGCCAAAAAGCAATTCACTCACCTGAAAACCCCGGGTGAGTGAATTGCTGCAGCACCTCTTTTATCAGTATTTTTTTGTGTTGCTTATTTGACAGGTAAGGATCGTTGATTTGCAATGATTGCCCGTCCATCCGCCCGCAATGCGCTGTCGATGCCCTGTTTTTTCTTCTTGACCTGTATTCATTTTCCATCTATTTAATTGAGTGATTTTACCTAGAAAATAAGGGGAGAAGGTTTAAATGACACCATAAAATGAGACAGGCAAAGGGGGATACCGACAAATGTTCAGGCAATACCGCGAGTACTACGTGACAAGAAAGTTGGCGCCATTCAAGGTAGACGGTTTGGCCATGCCCTATCCGGAGTTTGTTCCCAGACTCTATAACTTCTGCAAATCGCTTGGCTTCAGAAAAGGCTTGATCATGCCGTCCAGGGCCTTTTGCTCGGACGAAAATCAAGGCCTGCCCATTATCCTCCTCACCAAACATTTCGGGATTTTTCCTTTTAATCATGGCCGCGTCGGCGGCATCATGGCCATTGACCGGCACGGTCCCCACTCCCATCATGGGGAGGATTTGCTCATTATCCAGGCAAGCCATGTGGGCTATGATCCGGAAACAGGCATTTATGGGAAATACGCCCGTCCGCAGCGCATCGGGAAATGTGTCGGCGACTCCTGCGGCAAACTCACCCATGTCATCACACCCTATCTGGAACAATACCGGTTTGCCAAGGATCGCATTTTCCTGCACCGTGACGAACAGGGCAGGTATCTGATCACCGTCAAGAATACCTTTGTCGACTTCGCCTTTCATCCTGTCAAGGACGGGCTGGTGCTCCGTCTGCAGAATATTGCCAAGATGTACAATGGCGGCCTGATCCGCCCTGTTACTGCGGCAAGCACCTCCCAGGTCTACGAGGTATCCGATGAGTTCCGTAAGCGGGTGGATGCCACCGGCTACCAATGGAAGAGCGGAGAAGGGGAACCCATCGGCGATCTGTTGACCGAAGAGCTGTTTTTCTTCCGGGAGGACTTTCACGAGACGGATGAATCGATCCTGCTGGAAAGAAATATCATCGAATTCATGCCCAACATCGTTACAGCCCCGAATCCTTCCCTGCGGGCCGCCAAAATCAATCTCCAGCTGGAATTTGCCCGGGTGGTGGAATCCATTCGCCGCGGTTCGGATTACAAAGGAAGAAATCTTCTCTATATCGCCGGACTCAATCTCGATATTTCCGAATACGACGATTTTCCGACAACCAACTATTTTGTGCCCTGGGCCGCGCATATTCAGCTGGAGGGAGAAGGTCCCAGCGAACATGCCCACCCCATGGAGCAGGATGAGCTGTTTGCCACGCTGATGCAACACAGCATCGAGAACCCTGATCAGGTTAATCTGAAGGAGGAGATCGGCAGAATGATGAGGATGCCGCGTTTTGACATCCGTGCGCCGACGCAAGTGAAAAAGTGAGAAGTGAAAAGTGAGGAGTGAGGAGAAGGGCTAGGGGCGGTTCGTGAACCGCCGCCCCTAGCCCTTGCTCCTCACCAGCCTGGCGGCAAAAAAGCCGTCAAGGGTTGCATCGGGCCGGGTCTGGAAAAAACCGCTGCTGTTGATCAGGCGCCGGGCAGCCTCCGGGAAAAAGGGAGGGCTGCTGAGGGCGAAGCGGGGCTGGGCAGCCAGAAATTGCGCCACCACCTCCTCATTTTCTTCCGGTTCGCTGCTGCAGGTGGCATAGACCAGCGTCCCTCCCGGGGCAAGCAGGGCCGCGGCCTGGGAGAGCAGTTTGAGCTGGACGGCCTGATAGCGTGGCAGGTCATCTTCGTTGCGGTTCCAGCGGATATCCGGCTGGCGGCGGATAACCCCGAGACCTGAACAGGGCGCATCCACCAGGATGGCCGCAAAAAGGTCGCCGGCGTTGTCCTCAAGGTCGGCAAGTTCGGTTTGCCGGCAGCTGATCCGGTCAGCAAGTCCCATGCGCGTGCTGTTTTCCCGCAGCAGTTTGCAGCGCAGCGGATGGGGTTCGATGGCAACCACCTGGCTGCCGTCTGGGATAAGCTGCGCCAGATGCATGGTTTTACCGCCCAGGCCGGCGCAGGCATCGAGATACTTCCCCGAGCCAAACGGGCCCAGCAGCAGGGAAATCAGCTGTGCCCCCTCATCCTGCACCATGAAGGCGCCGTTGCCGTAACCTGGCAGGGCGGCAATATCCCCCCGGTAATCCGGGAGCACCACCGCCTCGGGGCAGTACAAGCCGGGCCGGGCGGTGATGCCGTTTTTGTCCAGTTCACGGAGAAAGTCTTCCCGCTCCAGGCGTTTTGCGTTGACCCTGAGAACCAGCGACGCCTGCCGGTTATTGGCCAGGCAGATGCTGGTTGCCGCCTTTTCGCCATAACGGGCGAGCCATCGTTGATAAAGCCAGTCCGGATGACTGAGACGCACGGCCGGCGGCAGGTCATTGTCCCAGGGATTGGGCAGGGTATCCAGCTGCCTGGCGATGTTGCGCAGCAGACCGTTGACAAAACCGGTGAGCCAGCCGGGTTGCCTGGACTCCTTCAACGCCTTGACCGTTTCATTGACCGCCGCCGAGGCAGGGATTCTATCCATGAAGCAGAGTTGAAAAAGTCCCACCCGCAGGGCCTGCAGGGTGAGATTTTTCATTTTTGCCAATGGGTGGCTGGAAAAGCTCTGCAGGATGGCGTCAAGATAGCGCTGCCAGCGGAGCACGCCGAAAACCAGGGCGGTGACCAGCTGGGTGTCTTTCGGATTGGCCGGCAGGACCTTTTGCAGGAGATTGTCCCGGAGCAGATCAACCGGTTGGCCGGTTTCCTGCCGTTGGCAGAGGATGGTGATGGCGAGCTGACGGGGGTTGGTGTGCATGGCGGAATGATTGTACCATAACCGGCGATGGCTGGAAACTCCTCCCTTCCCCTCCTCCCTCCGCACTTTTCCCTTCTTACTTCTCACTTTTCGCTTTTTCTCACTCCAATCACACTGCAGAACCGGCCGGTCTTTTTCTCCCGGCGATAGGAAAACCAGTTCGGGTCACAGACCGTGCAGATGGTGGTTGCCGAGATATTTGCCGGTTTGACCCCGGTCTCCTCGAGTTGCCGTCGGCTGATGGCCCGGAAGTCAAAATAGCTTGGCTTGACCTGGAAAGGGTGAAAATGATCAGGCAGTTCCTGTTGGAAATTGACGAATTCGGCGCAGCAGGGGCCGAGCGAGGGGCTGATTGCCGCCAGCAGATGGGCCGGTTCGGTGGCGAACTCTTCAGCCATTACCCTGATGGTCGTGGCAATGATGTTGCTGACACTGCCGCGCCAGCCGCAGTGGATATTGGCCGCCACCCGCCGGTGCGGATCAAAGAGCATGACCGCCTGGCAGTCAGCCTGCTGGATCAGCAGACCAACCCCGGCAACATTGCTGATAAAGGCGTCGCAGCCGGCGATTTCCACATCCGCCACCGGTTTTTCGGCGATTACCTGCACCTGGCTGCCGTGCACCTGCCGGCCGGAAACGAGAACGTCAACGCCAAGGCTCTGCTTGATGCGCTCCCGGTTTTTCTTGACCCGTTGCGGATCATCATCAACCCCGTGGCTGACATTGAGCGAATCATAGGGAGCAGGGCTTACCCCGCCGTGGCGATTGAAAATGCCATGGGACAGGGCCGGGCACTGTGAAAATGCAGCAAAGGTGAGAGGGGTGAGCATGGCCGCCATGGGGCTGGTAGTGGGAAGAAAAAAGGGATGACCCGCAGGGCCATCCCTTTTTTTGATTCATATCAACTGGTTGATCTTGCCGGCATGTTCATTGCCGCCACGAGGCAACCAGGGCTGAAATTACGGTTTAGAAGTAGACCTCAAAAGTCACATAGACCTGGTCGGCATCTTCGATGGTCGGCATCATGGTAGCCCATGTGAGGGCCTCAGGATCATCTAAATCGTAAGGTTTGAAGTTCCAGTCAGAGCCGCCGGTATAATCATATTCATAATGCTGGTAACCAAAGCGCATGAAGGTCTTGGCGAATTTGGAAATGGCCTCGCCGGTGGGCAGATCCCAGATGAAGTAAGCCTCATAGACATCGCCGCGGGTGGCCAGTTTGGAGCTGTACAGATCGTCATGGCCAGGGGTCATGCCGATCCAGTACTGGGAGCCATGGTTGTACTCAAGACCGAACTTGAGTCCGAGGTCGTCCATATCATAGCGGGCGCCAAGCCAGATATTGTAGCCGTTTTCATCGTCGTCATTTACGCCGGCGGCAAAGATATCATTAAACATGCCGGTATCGTCATCAGGCATGGTGCGGCTCCAGCCGCCTTCGATGAAATAATTCAAATTCTGCCATTTATCCATGTAGACGGCAGAGGAATGCATTACATCACCAACGTTCTGGCGGCCTCCCAGGAAGGTGTCATAAAAAGCATTCGTAGCATCATCATCGAATTCAGGGAAATTGAAGGCGTTGAAGACCATGAATGACTGCAGATAGACAAGAGTATTGTCTTTATTGTAAATATCCCAGCTCACCCCGGCAAAATCCGTGTCGTTGAGATCTGATGAGACGGCATCGTATTCCAGGCCGTTTTCAAAGCCGCGGCCATAGCAGAAGCGCACCCGGCCGGGGGCGTCCTGCATGCCGAACAGGTTGGCATAGGCGTAGCCCACGGAAATTCCGTCAAAAGGCCAGTCCATATACGCGGTCGGGGTGGCCATCCTCTCATCCAGACCCATGCGCAGCTGGGCCGCTGGTCCATCGGTGGTCGGCCGGCGGCCGATGGAGAACCAGATCGGCTGGCCGCCGATATTGTTCCAGTTCACAAAGGCGCGGTCAACCCGGAGTATCGAGTCACTCGGCTCGCGGGAGCTTGTTCCGTCAAAAGAGGGGTAACCGAACTGGGTGACATTGGGCGGAATCGTGTTGGTGCCCCAGGCCTTATACATGGCCAGACGTCCCTTGAAATCAACATTTTCGGTGGCCTTTACCCGCATGTTCAGGCGGAAACGATTGGTGAAAATGCTGGTATTTTCCATCTCGTCATCATCCTGGAATCCCTGGGCTGGGTTCAAGGGATTAATCAACGGAGCGGTAACCAGATCATTCTTGTACCAGTCGCCCCGGGCGCGGAAATCACCGAAGAGCTGTACGCGGGAAGCCAGGTCCCAGGCCTCGCTTCTTTCATCAAGATCATCAAAAGCAGCTTTCTGGTTATCTTCCAGGGCCTTCATCTGGTTTTTCAGATCGGCGATTTCCCTCTGGGCCTTGGCGTCAGTGGCAGGGCCCTGGGCCTCTTTCATGGCTGCCATCTGTGCTTTTAGATTGGCGAGTTCCTTGGTCAGCCGGTCAACCTGGGCAGCCAGGTCGCTGGCGGCGCTGGTGCTGCCTGCGGTAGCCATGGCGGGCAGCGCGAGGAGTCCGGCCAGGGCGATTGTTGAGATTTTTTTGAGCATATCTCCCTCCATAAAATAAAAATGTTATTGCAGACATTGCTCATCATAATGTCTGCCCCCCCATAGATTTTTACCGGCCGGCGAGCTGCCTGCCGTACTCCGCAGGCAGCGGCAGGCCGGTAAAATCTTTTTTAATAACTTAATCTCTATCTCGAAGTAGGTGTGATGTCAATAGTAATTTGATGAAGAGCTCATGTTAGGCAGGCGGGCATGATCATTGAAAAATTATGGAAAAAGAGAAAATCACCGATTTTCCCGTCGCAAGTCGCGGTTTGTTGGTGAAAAGAGGAATATTTCTCGTCTGTTGAAAGGGAAGGACAGCGCGGGAAGCAAGCTCGCGCGGCCGCTTCCTGCTGATATTTAGCTTGCCTGCTTACCTGCATTGTTTTATTTTGCCCATTTTCAGGCCCATCAATTATTCAAGCATGCAGGGGAAGAAAGAATGTATTTTCAGGATATTATTTTAGAATTAAGCCGTTACTGGGCTGATCAGGGCTGCGTGATCCAGCAGCCCTACGACATGGAAGTCGGCGCCGGCACCTTTCACCCGGCCACCCTGCTGCGAGCCCTGGGGCCTGCGCCATGGCGGGCCGCCTATGTCCAGCCATCCCGGCGGCCGACCGATGGCCGCTATGGGGAAAATCCGAACCGGCTCCAGCATTATTATCAGTTCCAGGTGGTGCTGAAGCCCTCTCCCCCGGATTCCCAGGATCTGTATCTGGAGAGTCTGAAGCGCTTCAACCTTAATCTGCTGCAGCATGATGTTCGTTTTGTCGAGGATGACTGGGAATCACCGACCCTTGGCGCCAGCGGTCTGGGCTGGGAGGTGTGGCTTGACGGCATGGAGATCACCCAGTTCACCTATTTTCAGCAGGCCGGCAGCCAGGAGCTCAGTCCGGTTACCGTGGAGATCACCTATGGCCTTGAGCGCATTGCCATGTATCTCCAGGGAGTCAACAGCGTCTACGATATTGCCTGGAATAAAGAGGTCAGGTATGGCCAGATCTTTCACCAGGCGGAGGTTGAGTTCTCCGCCTTTAATTTCGAACACGCCAATGTGGAATTCCTGGTTTCCCTGTTCAACTCCTGCGAGCAGGAGGCGCTCAGGCTTCTCGACAGGGATCTGCTGCTGCCGGCCTATGATTACTGCCTGAAATGCTCCCATACCTTCAATCTGCTTGATGCGCGCAAGGCGATCAGTGTGGCGGAGCGCACCCGCTATATCGGCAGAATCCGCAATATCGCCCGCCGGGTGGCGGAAAAAAAGTGTAATTCCTGAAAGTCTTGCTGGAGGCTGAATCCTGGTTCATTTTGTTTCAGTTGCCGGGCCGGACCGGTCAGATTTCCCTTGACTTTCTCGTCGGGCGAGATATGAATAGCCTGGAAAAAAATGCGGGAGGGGGATTATCCAAAAAAATCACACGGAATCCGCGTGTTATGCAGAGTAGGCGGCCGGGTGATTTTGTGGTTTGAATTTTTTCCGGGAGGAGAATGCATGAGTAAAACAAGAGAAATGCCGGGCAGTATGGAGGTGCTGCCGGGATTATGGGCAGACAAGATTATGAGGGAGGAATCAGTTTTTGCCTGACTGGTATCTCGTCAAATGAAGCTGCTGTCAAAGCTCACTGTTGTCCGTCATTGAAATGGTTTTTCCGGAGCCGCGCAGCCCAGATGAGCGGAGCCGGAGAGAAAGAAGAACAAGAGTCGCTTTCGCCGCCTGCGGCAGAAAAGCGAACGAGCAACTGATAAGGTAGTGTAATGATATATAAAATTTTCCCCTTTCTTGCCTGGTTCAAAGGATATAACCTCGGGCTGTTCAAGCTTGATTTTGTGGCGGGCATCACGGTAGCCCTGGTTTTGATTCCCCAGTCCATGGCCTATGCCCAGCTGGCCGGATTGCCCCCTTATTACGGTTTATACGCCGCCTTTCTGCCGCCCATGATCGCCTCGCTGTTCGGTTCCAGCCGGCAGCTTGGCACGGGACCGGTGGCGGTTGTGTCGCTCATGTCGGCGGCTTCTCTTGAGCCCCTGGCCACCGCCGGGTCGGCGGAATTCATCGCCTATTCCATCGCCCTGGCCGCGATCGTCGGCATCTTTCAGTTTTCCCTCGGCGTTCTGCGCCTGGGTCTGGTGGTGAACTTCCTTTCCCACCCGGTGGTCAATGGTTTTACCAATGCGGCAGCCATTATCATCGCCTCTTCCCAGTTCTCAAAATTCTTCGGCGTCTATGTGGACAAGGCCGAGCACCATTACGAAACCATGGTGCGCGTCTTCCAGGCTGCCATGGATTTCACCCATATCCCCACCTTGATTTACGGCATCGCCGCGGTTGTCATCATGGTGACCCTCAGGAAGATCAATCCGCGCATCCCCAACGTGCTGGTGGCGGTTGCCGTCACCACGGCGGTATCCTACTTTACCGGCTACAATAAGGACGTTTTTGTCGATATTTCCGCTGTGAAGCTTGATGGTCTGCAGGAACAGGTTGCCACCTTTAATGGCACTCTGGGTGAAATTAAAGCTCTCGGTGAGGAAAGGGCGGCCCTGGGTCTCAAGGTGGACGAAGAGCTGAAAAACATCAAGGCAACAGGTCACGGCACCACCTCACTTGAGCTGATCAGGCTGAAGAGCGAAGTGGAAATGCTGACGGCAAAAATGGAAGAAGCAAAAAAACATGCCGCCGGCATCCGGGGCGAAATCCGCAAGATGAAGTTTGAAGGCGTGCAAGAAGGGGAAAATTATGCCTTTTATCCGAAAGGCGCCATTCCCGCGGGCGTACAGACTGATGGCAACATCTGGCGCATCAGGATTGGCAATTCAGCGCTTGATCCAGCCAAGGTCAAAGTCATGGGCGGCGGTGACGTGGTCGGCAAGATCCCTGAAGGTCTGCCCCAGTTCACCGTGCCGCAGCTGACCGGCAAAACCGTATTCAAGATACTGCCATCCGCCATTATTATTTCCCTGCTCGGTTTCATGGAGGCGATTGCCATTGCCAAGGCCATGGCGGCCAAGACCGGCCAGAAAATCGACCCGAATCAGGAACTCATCGGCCAGGGCCTGGGCAACATGCTCGGCGCCATCAGTTCAAGTTTTGCCACATCCGGCTCATTTTCCCGGTCCGCCGTTAACCTGCAGGCGGGAGCGGTTTCCGGCATTTCCGCGGTGGTCACCTCTTGTATGGTGGTTATCACCCTGTTGTTCCTGACCCCGCTGCTCTATCACCTGCCCCAGGCGGTGCTGGCTGCGGTCATCATGATGGCGGTTATCGGTCTGATCAACACCAAGGGTTTCGCCCATGCCTGGAAGGCCCAGTGGTATGACGGCGCCATTTCCATCATTTCTTTTGTGGTTACCCTGTATTTTGCCCCGCACCTTGACAAGGGCATCATGGTCGGCGTGGGGCTGTCCATGGGCGTTTTCCTTTACAAATCCATGCGGCCGGTGGTGGCCAGCCTGTCCATGCATGAGGAAAACGTGCTGAAAAGCGCTGATTACTATCGACTGAAGGGCTGCCGGCATATCTCCGTGGTCCGGTTTGACGGCGCGCTGTTTTTCGCCAACGCCAGCTATCTGGATGAGCAGGTGATGAAATTCCGCAACGAACAGCCGGACCTGCGCTATATCCTGCTTGATGCCAGGGGCATCAATGATATGGATGCCTCCGGCGAGGAGGCCCTGGAACTCCTGGTTGAGCGGGTGCGCAGCGCCGGTCTCGGTTTTGCCATGTCCGGCGTCAAGGGGCAGGTAATGGTTGTCATGCAGCGTACCGGCCTGCTGGATAAAATCGGCAAGGACAGCCTCTACCCTGACACGGAACAGGCGGTTAAGACCATTATCAAGAAAATTCATACCACCAGCAGCGGCCTTCCCGTGGAAGGATGCAGGGATTGCCCGCTGACCAAATATATTCCGGTCTAAAGCCGCGCGTTTGAGATACAGCCAATAAAAAAGGCCCGGGCGATCAGCCCGGGCCTTTTTTATTTACGAATAAACAATGGCGGAAGTGCATGGGAATCGAACCCACCCACCAGGCTGTTAACCCGGTGCACCGGATTTGAAGTCCGGGAGAGCCACCAGCGCCCTTTCCACTTCCTCACTTACTCAGTACGGCAGGATTGAAAAAATATACCGTAACACTTGAATGTGACATAAAATTAATACATAATCATAGTAATTCTTCTTGCCCAATACGGCAACTTTTTTTATAAAAGTGGGTAATGTCCGGTGTTAAAAGCTTGCAATAGTGGTTGGATTTGCTGTATGTGCTTTTTGCAGGACTTGGAACGCTTTAATATTTCTTAATCGGAGATTAAAAAATGGAATGCGAGCGCTTAAACAGGCTTGTACGGTCATGGTATGTGCAGGTGCAGGAAGAGGCATTGGCTCCAGCCAGAATGGTTGAGTTTATGGAAAAACATCTGAAGGGATGTGGATCATGTCTGGCTGATCCTGATGTTCGTGCCGAAGTAAAAAAGATTACCGAGATCGTTCTTCCTCCCTCCAAGATGGTTAAAACCGTCAGAGAGGACGAGGAAGAAGAAGTTGATGACTCTCCTTCGCCATACTATGCTGGGGAAGAGGATGAATTAACCGTCGGCGATGGGGAAGAAAGTGACGACGATGACGTTGACGACGAAGATGACGAAGACGAATTCATCCCTTCCATGATTGACGAAGACGATGATATATAACGCGGACACCACATTATCCGCGGTTCTGTGATTCTTATGCCGCCAGTAAATTAATCGGGCTGCAACCTTGAGTGTTCGTTCAGGTTGCAGCCTTTTTACTTGGCCCATCAACGGAAATACGCCCCGTGCTGGTAACTGCTTGTTTCTGCTGATGTAATAATCCCGCCCATATGCTTTTCCGTCTATTTTTTAAAAATCTTGTAGATGGCAGAGAAATCCTCCTGGCTGAGTCCGTCGTGAAAAGCCTTTGCATAGAACTCCTTGACCATGGCCCCGGTGAAAAGAGGTTTTTTCTCGCTGTAGGCCAAATCCATCAGACAATGCAAATCCTTATATATGAGGGCAGTGGAGAAGTGGGTTGAAAAATCTTCCTCCAGCAGCTTCGCTTTTTTTGCATTGAGCACCAGGGAATTTCCCCCGCCCACTGACAGGATTTCCACCACATCCTTTTTCTGCATGCCAACATATTCTGCAAAGGAGACTGCCTCGGCAATGGTTGCCATGAAACTTCCTAGGGTCAGATTATTAATGAGTTTCATTTTGGTGGCGAGCGCCGGATTTTCCAGGAAGAATATGTGCTTACCGATGTCTTCCAGCAGAGGTTTGCTTTTTTCATAGGCTGACCGGTCGCCGCTGACAAGTACGGCTAAATTCCCCTGCGAGGCCGGAACAACGCTGCCCAGTACCGGCGCTTCCAGATACGAGGCACCGGCCTCACGGCAGCTGTCATGAAAGGAGACGACGTCGGCAAAGTGGTTGGTGCTCAGATCAATGATGATTTTACCGCTGACAGTGCCGGTCAGCAGGCCCTTTTCGCCTGTCAGGACCTGGCGGACGGCCTGGCTGTCAAAAAGGCATAAAAACAGAATGTCTACCTGTTCGGCCACGGCCCTGGGAGAGTCCACCTCGGTGCATGGTAATCCTTGCGCCTTGCCGGGACTTCTATTCCAGGCGATCAGGGTATGTTCACGTTCAACAAGTCTGCCGGCTATTGCTCTGCCCAGGTGGCCGAGTCCGATAAATCCTGCTTTCATTGGCTATCTCCTTTCTGCGGCTGATGAAGAGCTGATTGTGTTGATGAACCACGGAAGACACGGAAGGCACGGAAGTATTTTGGCAATTCATATTCAGTGGCAATCCGTGTTTTCCGTGGTTCATAAGTATCCCTTTTCAGCGGCCATAGACGACTTGGGCTACATAGCTGATGCGGCCTTTCTGCGGCTGATGAAGAGCTGATTGTGTTGATGAACCACGGAAGACACGGAAGGCACGGAAGTTTTTTTGGTAATTCATATTCCGTGGCAATCCGTGTTTTCCGTGGTTCATAAGTATTTCTTTTCAGCGGCCGTAAACGCCCTGGGCCACATAGCGGATGCGGCCCTGCTGCCGGAGCCTGCTGGTAACGGCGTAGATTTTCGTGCGCGGAAAACCGGTTGCTGTCTCCAGCATGGCCACGGTAACGCCGTGCGGGTGCTTACTGACGATCTCCTCGATCAACTGCGTGGCGGTTCGTGCGGTTTTTCCCTCCGGCGCTGGCTCGGCCGCCGGGGCAGGGGGGACCGCCGTTTTTGCCCGGCGTGGCTTTTGAGGCGTTTTCGCACCGGACGCGGCGCTGAAATCCGGCTTTACCTCCATGTCGATGCCGAAGAGCCCGGAGAGGTCGGCATCATCAATCACCCTGGCACTTTTGCTGCCCGCCCTGGCCAGCAATTCACCGGTTTTATCCTTGACGGCCTGCGCCACCAGCTCCCTGGTATCCATCTGGCGCAAAGTGAAGAACAGGAGCGGATCTTCATCGAGCCTGGCCCCGATACCGTAAAGGGCGGCCGCCACATGCTTGCACATCGAGGCCCAGTCCGGGCAGGAACAGTCGAAGCTGATCTCCCGCGGGGTGGGGAACAGTCCTTTGCCTTCGGCCAGGAAGATGTCGCCCAGAGCCTTGGGGAATTTGCCGGCCAACAGATCGGCCAGCGAGCGCAGCTCGCCCTGGCACTGTTTTCTGATCTGGTCCCAGTTGGCCTTTTGCACCGGGGCAATACGGATGACAACCT
Organism: Desulfurivibrio sp.; assembly: GCA_003605035.1. Lineage (GTDB taxonomy): Bacteria > Desulfobacterota > Desulfobulbia > Desulfobulbales > SURF-16 > SURF-16. The sequence goes on along the minus strand of QZKJ01000101.1, from coordinate 8,256 downwards.
CATAGGGTTTGCTCCTGGAGCCCTGGACCAGGGCGCTCACCCGCCCGCCCTCAATCCTGAGGTCGAGAACGGCGCCGTGGCGCACATAACTCTTGCCCCGGCCGACACGATTGCTGTAGTCGGCATAGCGCTCCAGGTTTTTATTCCAGGACTTGCCCCACCAGGTTCGGGCCAGGGTATTGCCTTCGAGGACCACCGGCGCGATGCCCGGCATTTTTTTCCTGAGCTGCTGCAGTTTCTTTTCCGCCTTGGCCTTTTTCTCGGCAACCGAGACGTAGCGAGGATAATTCCAGTAACTCATGCTCATCATTCCTTATATTTTCAGGGTAACACCCCCCACAAGGAGGGGTATAAGTGCCTCAACAGTAGAGTCAACATATTTATTTCAAAATACTTTTTCCCGTTTCTTGTTTTTTATGGCAGGTATCCAGCTCTGAGGCACTAAACAGTTCGAAAAGCTCCTCGTTGCTCATCTCGGTGAGCCAGTTTTCACCGGAGGCGGCTACCACTTCATCCGACAGTTTTGCCTTGGCGGCAAGCATTGCATCAATTTTTTCTTCAATGGTGCCCCTGGTCAGAAACTTGTGGACCATGACGTTTTTCTGCTGGCCGATCCGGAAGGCCCGGTCGGTGGCCTGGTTTTCCACGGCCGGGTTCCACCAGCGGTCAAAGTGGATGACATGGCTGGCGGCGGTCAGATTGAGCCCGACCCCGCCCGCCTTCAGGGACAAGACAAAAAAAGGCACATAATCACGGCCCTGGAACGCGTCGACCAGCGCCTTTCTTTTGCCGACCGGCACGCTGCCATGCAGGACCAGGCCTTCCCGCTTGAAAATGGCCGCCAGGAACCTGGCCAGGGGGCCGGTCATTTCCTTGAACTGGGTGAAGACCAGCACCCGCTCCCTCTTTTCCAGGATGGTTTCACAGATTTCCCGCAGTCTTTGAAACTTGCCGCTCTCCGGTTCATCGAAATGGTCCAGGCCAAGATACTGCGACGGGTGGTTGCAGAGCTGCTTGAACTTGATGAGCGCCGACAGGATGAGCCCTTTGCGCTGGATGCCTTCGGTATGTTCAATCGCCTGCCGGATGCTTGCCACAACCTCGCCGTAAAGCACCGTCTGCTTCTTGCTCATGGCGGCCCAGGTTTTCACTTCCACCTTGTCGGGGAGATCGGCGATGATCGACCTGTCGGTCTTCAGGCGCCTGAGAATAAACGGGCTGACCACCCGGCGCAGTCCCGCGTAGCCGTTGGGATTATCGGCAAGTTTCTTGGCAAAGCCGCTGAACTCCCTGGCGTTGCCCAAGAGTCCGGGATTGACGAAATCAAACAGGCTCCAGAGATCGGACAGCTGGTTTTCCACCGGGGTGCCGGTCATGATGATGCGATTGGCGGCGGCAAGATTCTTCACCGCCCTGGTCTGCCTGGTGCCGGGGTTCTTGATGGCCTGGGCTTCATCCAGGATGACGTAATTCCAGGCGTGCTCCTGGATCCACGTATATCTTTGCACCAGGGCATAGGTGGTGATGATCAGGTCCAGGCCGTCCAGTTGTTCCGCGGAGAGGGTGGGAACCTGGCCGGGCCGGTGGAAATCGGGATGGGCGACGAAGAAGGAGAGCCCCGGCGAAAATGTCTCGATTTCGCTGGTCCAGTTGGCCAGCAGCGAGGCCGGAATGATGAGGAGCGAGGCGGCCGTCTTCTTTTCTGCGGCCTTGAGCGCGTCAAGAAAGGCCAGCACCTGCACGGTCTTGCCCAGACCCATGTCATCCGCCAGGCAGGCGCCCAGTTTCAGGCGGTGCAGGTAAAAAAGCCAGTTCAGACCATCCTGCTGATAGCCTCGCAGTCTGGCCGTAAATTTCCTGCTGGTTTTAACTTTGCCAAGGGTCCCGGGCCGCTGCAGCCGGGCAAAAACCGTTTGCAGCCACTCGCCGTGGGAGATGCCGGAAATTTCCCCGGCTGCTGCGCCCAGCAGTTTCTGGGGGTTCATGGAAAGGCGCATGGCATCAAGAAGACTGATCCCTTCTTCCGAGTTCAGCCTGCGGGCCTTTTCGAATGCCTCCAGGGTCTGCTGCAGTTTTTCCGGATCGACCGCCACCCATTTGTTTTTCAGAAAAGCCAGTCCCGCCGACTCGTTCAGCAGCCGGCGGGCTTCTTCCTCGGAGATCTCCAGGTCGCCAATCATCAGCCGTGGTGAAAAGTCAAGCAGGGCATCCAGACCGACCAGGGACGGGGGCTTTTCGCCGATACTGACCTGAATGCCGATGGCGGCGGCCTTCTTCTTCCACCAGTTGGGGATGCGGCAGAGGATGCCCGACTCTTCATAAAGCGGGATCTCCCGCAGAAAGGCCAAGGCCTCTTTTGCCGACCAGGCCAGCGGGTAAAACAACTCGCCGCTGTCCCGCAGGCCTGCCACCAGTTCGCTTTTTTGCGCCGCATCATCAACGGTAACCAGCAGTTCCAGCAGTTTCTCATTGTTGCCGCTGTACTCTTCCAGGGCATATTTCAAGGGCAGGTGTCTGGACTCGCCCTCCTCGGTCAACCTGGTGGAATAGGTGGCGAGAAAAGCGAAGGGGGCTTCATGGCCCCTGTTTTCAACCAGGTGGAAATAAATCCGGCCGGCGAGATGGACATCCGGGCTGTATTCTTTGAAAAAATCCGCAACCGGTCCGTCGAATGCCTCTATTTTATCGTAAAATATCCCGTGCAGCGTGTTCCACAATTCAGACAGGCTTGCCGAGGTCAGATATTCCCCGCCGGGCATCAGGGGCGCCGATTCCAGCAGCTGGGCGCGTTCTTCATCTGCCAGGGCAACCACGGCATTGGCGCGCAGTTCCTCCAGGTCCGGGGTGAGTTTGAGCTTGTGGATAAACAGGCTGGCGAATGTCCGCCAGAACGCCAGGGACGGCGGCAGGGGAAGGCTTTTGCCGCAGAATCCGAGGGAAAACAGCCAGCCGTCCGGGTCGGCGTCATACCGCGCGTAAATTTCATTTTGCACGGCAGGATTGTACCGGTTGAGCCCCGCGGCGGCAAGGGGAGTCCACTCAAGCTGGATGGAGCAATCGGGCATCAGTACGGCGCTGAGTTCGGCATTCTGCTGCATTGTCAATATCCGGGTGTCGATGGCCAGGCAGGCGACGCTTTCGCCGTCTCTGAGCTGCCTTTGGCTTCAATTTTCCGTAACATAGCACAGTCAACTTTGCCGAACAACACCAAAAGAAAAAGGCCTGATTTCTCAGGCCTTTCAGGGCAGTCCCGGATCTCTCCGGACTATGACTTGGTGGCGATGCAGGGAATTGAACCCCGGACACTACGGATATGAGCCGTATGCTCTAACCATCTGAGCTACATCGCCGTTATTTGGTATTCTCCCGGCAGGCGCTGGAGAGAAAAAATGTTACCGTCTGCGGACAGAGGTAACATCTAAAAAGCCAGACAATGTGAAGAACCCTGTATATGGTAAATTTTCTTCACATTGTCAATAAAAAATGCACTGCGGCTTACATCATGCCGCCCATGCCGCCCATACCGCCCATGCCGCCCATGCCGGCCGGCATACCGCCGCCTTCAGCCTTTTCCTCGGGGTGTTCGGCGATCATGCACTCGGTGGTCAGCAGCAGTCCGGAGACGCTGGCCGCGTTCTGCAGGGCAAAACGGGTGACTTTGGCCGGATCGATGACGCCGGCCTCGAACAGATCTTCATACTGTTCGGAATCCGCATTGAAGCCATGCGCGTCTTTGAGATTTTTCACATGTTCAACCACCACGGAGCCTTCACAACCGGCGTTGGCGGCGATCTGGCGCACCGGTTCTTCCAGGGCGCGTTTGATGATGTTGATGCCCAGGGCCTGCTCGCCCTGCAGTTCCAGGGTGTCCAGCGCCTGGAGACAGCGGATGTAGGCCACGCCGCCGCCGGGCACGATGCCTTCCTCAACCGCAGCGCGGGTGGCGTTCAGGGCGTCCTCAACGCGGGCCTTCTTCTCTTTCATTTCAATCTCGGTGGCCGCGCCGACATTGATGACCGCCACGCCGCCGATGAGTTTGGCCAGACGCTCCTGCAGTTTCTCGCGGTCATAATCGGAGGTGGTCTCATCGATCTGGGCGCGGATCTGTTTTACCCGGGCAGCCAGTTTTTCCTTGTCGCCGGCGCCGTCGATAATGGTGGTGTTGTCCTTGTCGATAACCAGGCGCTTGGCATGGCCGAGGTCATTGATGGTGACGTTTTCCAGCTTGATGCCGAGATCTTCGGTGATCACCTGGCCGCCGGTGAGAATGGCGATATCCTCCAGCATGGCTTTTCTTCTGTCGCCGAAGCCGGGGGCCTTGACCGCCGCTACATTCAGGGTGCCGCGCAGTTTGTTGACCACCAGGGTGGCCAGCGCCTCGCCGTCCACGTCCTCGGCGATAATGAGCAGGGGTTTGCCCATTTTGGCAACCTGCTCAAGGATGGGCAGCAGGTCCTTCATGTTGCTGATTTTTTTCTCGTTGATCAGGATGCTCGCGTCTTCAATGTTGACTTCCATTTTCTCCGGGTCGGTGACAAAGTAGGGAGAAAGGTAGCCGCGGTCAAACTGCATGCCTTCAACCACATCCAGCGAGGTCTCCATGGATTTTGCTTCCTCGACGGTGATGACGCCTTCCTTGCCTACCTTGTCCATGGCCTCGGCGATAATCTTGCCGATGGTGGCATCATTGTTGGCGGAAATGGTACCGACCTGGGCGATTTCCTTCTGCTCCTTGGTGGGTTTGGCGATATTGGCCAGCTCCTTGACAATGACTTCAACCGCTTTATCGATGCCGCGTTTGATTTCCATCGGGTTGTGGCCGGCGGCAACCAGTTTGGAGCCTTCGGTATAGATGGACTGGGCCAGCAGGGTGGCGGTGGTGGTGCCGTCACCGGCGACGTCACTGGTCTTGGAGGCAACCTCCTTGACCATCTGGGCGCCCATGTTCTGGAATTTGTTTTTCAACTCGATTTCCTTGGCAACGCTGACGCCGTCCTTGGTGATGGTGGGTGCGCCGAAGGATTTTTCCAGCAGCACGTTGCGGCCTTTGGGGCCGAGGGTCACTTTGACTGCATCAGCCAGGGTATTGACGCCAATCAGGATTTCTTCCCTGGCTTTGGAACCATATTTAATGTCTTTCGCCATAATCTTTCTCCTTTCTACGCCTGTGAAAAAAAATGCCGGATCTGGTTAATCCGGGGGACAGGCAATTGTTGTTTTTTTATTTGTTATCTAGCAGCAGATACGATATGCAAAATGCCAACGGTTTTATTGCTCAATAACACCAAGGATATCATCCTCGCGCATGATCAGATAATCCACGCCCTCAACCTTGACGTCAGTGCCACCATATTTGCTGAACAGGACGCGGTCACCCTGTTTTACCTCCAGGGCGACGCGTTCACCCTTGTCGTTCAGTTTGCCGGAACCGACCGCCATGACTTCGCCTTCAGCCGGTTTTTCTTTGGCGCTGTCAGGAATGATAATCCCGCCGGCAGTTTTTGTCTCACCCTCAAGTCTTTTGACCAGAATACGATCATTCAATGGACGAATTTTCATCTAAAACCTCCGTGCTAAATAGATTTGATTTTACTTTTTGATAACCAGGGAAAAACAGCTCCGGTCACACCATCTGACAACTGCAGGTACGCCGGAAATCGTCAAGCCGCAACCTGATAAAGTCCTGCTGTAAATTGAAAGGACCGGTAAGGACTTCTACGAAAAACTAGGAAATCGGCCTATTTTTACAGGCCAATTTCCTAGTTGGGCAAACAATAGTGACGGGCATTTCAAAAATCAAGAGAGGGGGAGAAAAAAAATTACAGTTTTACCACCCAGCCATGGGATTCAGGTTGCCGGCCATGCTGAATATCCTGCAATTCGGTAAACAGCCGCTGGGCAATCGCGCCGGTCTTGCCGTTATTGACCGCGCAGGAGGTACCTTTGTAGAAAAGGGAGCCGACCGGCGAAATGACCGCGGCGGTTCCCGTACCAAAGACCTCGTGCAGCTGACCGTTTGCACTGGCGGCAAACACTTCGTCAATGGTGATGGGACGTTCCACCACACTGCGGCCCCAGTCGCCGAGCAGCTTGATCACCGAATCCCTGGTGATGCCGGCGAGAATGCTGCCGCCGAGAGGCGGGGTGATGATCTCGTCACCAATGACAAAAAAGATGTTCATGGTGCCGACCTCTTCGACATATTTCCGGTGCACCGCATCCAGCCAGAGAACCTGGGTGAAGCCCTGCTGCTGGGCCTCCACCGCGGCCGTGATGCTTGCCGCGTAATTGCCGGCGGTTTTCGCGGTGCCCACCCCGCCGGGTACCGCCCGGACGTATTTGTCGGTGACGAAAATCTTGACCGGATTGAAACCTTCGGGGTAGTATGCGCCAACCGGCGTCAAAATGATAAAGAACAGGTATTTCTTGGCCGGCCGCACACCAAGCCCCGCCTCGGTGGCAATCATGGTGGGCCTGATGTAGAGCGAGGCGCCCTGTGCATCCGGCACCCAGTCCTGTTCAGTGCGCAACAGGGTCTGCAGGCATTGAAACACCTCATCAACAGCAAAGGTCGGCATGCACATGCGGGTGGCTGATATATTCATGCGGGCCAGGTTATCCTTGGGACGGAAAAGGAAAATATTGTTGTCTGCGCCCCGGTAGGCCTTGAGCCCTTCAAAGATCGCCTGGCCGTAATGGAAGACCATGGCGGCGGGATCAAAGGAAAAGTTCTGGTAGCGGGTAATCCTGGCATCATGCCAGCCCTCCCCCTTGTCATACTCCATGACAAACATATGGTCGGTAAACAGAGAGCCAAAGCCGAGGGCTTTCCCCTGGGGCTTTGGCTTGCGTAGGGCTTCGGGCAGTGTTTCAATGGCAATATTCATAATAAACTCCTGAGGAAAGGAGGAAATCGTTGTGGCGGGGAGCACTGGGAAATTTGCCGCCCCTGCATATTCCTCTGTACAAAAAAAACAGTTCTGATAGATATGTCTATTATTATAATTAATAAAAGTGCATGATGATTTGTTCAACATTTATGCAGTTGACAGCCTAAGATCTATAACTATAGCTGATTCTCTCAGCCTTTGAAACAACTTATTTTCGTATTCCCGGACATGCAAAAGACATGAGAAAGCAGCAACCCAGCCCCCTCGTCCTGCTTTATTTTCTTTGCCTGCTGTTGCTGGCCACTTTTCTGATGGGCTGGCTGCTGTGGCCTTTTGTGTCAATCATCATTCTCTCCTACCTGCTGGCCTCGATCTTTGATCCGATTTATCTTTTTCTCAACAAGAGAATGTCCGCCCAGTTTTCCTCGCTCATCACCTGCGCGCTCATTGTCGTACTGATTTTCGTGCCGGTCATCTTTTTTGTCGGGGCCCTGTCCAAGGAGGCTTATGCCCTTTTCCAGTTGACCAAGGGCACCGATCTGGCGGCTAAATTCAACCAATTTGTTGAAGGCAGCGCCCTGCTTGCCCGGTTTAAGGAGCTGCTCGCCGGCTACGGGTTCAAGATCGAGATTCCCGCGCTGGGCGCCGAGCTGGCAAAATTTGGCGGCATGTTCGCCCTGTTTGTCTATAACAAGGCCAGTTCCTGGGCAGCCAATATCCTCCATTTCATTTTTAATTTTTTCATGATGGTTATCATCATTTTCTTTCTGCTCATCGATAGAACGCGCCTGCTTAATTATATCATGCGGCTCTCTCCGCTGCCTGACGAGCATGAAAGACGGCTGATCACGAAATTTGAAGCGATCAGCCGGTCCATCCTGATCGGTAACGGCATATGCGGCCTGATCCAGGGTGTCGTGGGCGGCATCGTCCTGGCATTCTGGGGATTTTCTTCCCCGGTAATCTGGGGGGTGGTGATGGGAATTCTCGCCTTTCTGCCCATCGTCGGCATCGGCCTTGTGCTGGTGCCGGCAGCGTTCATTCTGCTGCTGGAAGGCCTGGCGGGACAGGCCATGGGCATGATCATCTTTTATATGGTTCTCTCCTATACGGTGGAATATTTCCTCAAGCCGAAGCTGGTGGGAGAAACGGTGAAGATGCATATGCTGCTTGTGCTGCTGGCGATCATCGGCGGGCTGCAGGTGTTCGGGGTGATGGGCATTATCTACGGGCCGCTCATTGTCACGGGTTTTCTTACCCTGGCGGATATATACATGCTCAATTATGACAAGTGCGTCAAAAATCCCGGCTACATGCGGGGTGAACATGCGCCGGCTGATCAGCCTGATGATACCCCCCTGCCCCC
>QZKJ01000028.1 GCA_003605035.1 Desulfurivibrio sp. | reverse complement strand
TCGGTGATGGTAATGCGGCTGGACAGATTGTTGCGCTCCACATTGCGGCGGGCCACGGCCAGGGAATCCGGGCAGATATCCACCCCCACCGTGTGCCGGGCGCCGAGCCGGGCGCTGATCAAAGACAGCACCCCTGAGCCGCAGCCAATGTCCAGCACCCGGGCCGGGACGAGCTCCGCCGCAGTACGCTCAAGCAGCGTCACGGCCAGCCTGGTGCTCGGATGGCTGCCGGAGCCGAAGGCCTTGCCGCCGTCAAAACGGATCTGCCGGGGCCCGCACTCCAGTTCGTCCTGACTGACCAGGGTGAAGGGGCCGATGATCATGGGTGCGCAGGCAAGCGAAGCCGCCGCGGCACTGACCAGCCGGGTCTCCACCAGTTCCGCCGGCGCGGCTGCCCGCCCGCGATTCAGCGCCGCCACTTTTCCCTGCACCCTGGCCAGGCAGACATCAAGGGAGCCGCAGCTGTGGGCCAGCAGACCGAGCTGCCAGGTCCCGGCCTGCTGCTCTGAGCAGCTGACCTCGCCCATGTCCCGCAGCTGCCGGCGCAGCAGCTCCACGCTCAGGACGTCCTGCGCTTCGATGATGACCAGCAGCCTGGCATCATCGCCGGCCTCGACCCACTCACGCAGTTTCATCGACCATCACCAGCTGTTCGTCAAAGACCGGAGAGGTATGGCGGAACACCACCTTGCGGAAGAAATCAATGGTATCCATGCGGCGATTGAGCATGCGCACCTGCTCCCGGACCATGCCGGTCATGGGAATGCGGGTGATGGCCATCTTGTATTCGATGTTGGAGACATAGCGGCTGTCCAGGTACCAGGCATAGACCAGGCCCATCAGCATGCCCGGCGGGGTGAACCCTTCGCTGCCGTTGATCAGCCGGGTATAGAGCAGCGGATCAGCCGCCGCCGGGTGCATGCGCACCATGCGCAGAAAACGGGAAAGCTCGGCTCCGGAAAAATAGCAGCGCCGCGTCTGTTCCGGTTCCAGGGTCAGCCGGTAGACCTTGCCCAGCACCAGGCCATCCTGCTCCACCGGCAGCACCTCCTTGCCGGCCGCGTAATTGCCCAGCAGCGACTGGCCCAGGGCCACCAGCACGGCGCACTCGAACACCGATCCTTCCTGCACGATATCCTCCCTGATTTTGATCAGGCAGTCAGCCGGGTCATAATAGGAAAAGACGCTGTCCCACTGCATGCTGCGCTGCCACTGCTCTTTTGGCACCAGTTGCAGGCCCTGGACCAGATCAAGATGCTCAAGCAGGATATCGCTGTGCCGCCAGAAGATATCCTCCAGCAGATTCCTGATCCGGCGGTCCAGGTCCAGGCTCTGCAGCCGGCGGACAAAGAGGGTGCGGCGGCGGTCCAGGGTCAGATGGTCTTTCCGGCAGGAATGCTTGATGCGGTAGGCGGCCGGCAGGCTGGCCTTGACCTCCCGGGGAATATTGTCCCGCACCGTCCAGATGATCTTGATCGCCTTGGCCAGGGCGGCCGGGTCATGCCGCACCTTGCGCTCCTTGAGTTCCCTTTCCGAAAAGATGCGCGCCTCCACCGGAGCAAAGCCCATCTGCCAGACCTTGCCCCGGTCCAGATAGATGGGCACCTTGTCCTCCACCGCATAGCTCTGCAGAATATTGCCGGGGATATCCTGCAGACCGACCAGCATCACCTGCTCAAACAGATCGGCCACCCCGCCCGGGATATTGCGGTGATAGGCGTTGATCAGATCGGAGACATAGAAACGCCGGCGCGGGTCCTCCAGCACCAGATCGGTCTCCCCCTTCTGGATCCACAGGTTGGCCACCAGAATCTTCAGGGCATGTTCATTGTCCCGCACCGCCTGGGCCACTCCCGGCACCTGCAGGATGGGGATGATGCTGGTGTAGAGACTGCCCGGGGCAAAGACAATGATGTCAGCCCCGCTGATGGCCTCCAGCACCTCGAGCGGCACCTCCGGCTCGTCGACGAATTCGACGAAGACCCGGTCGATTGCGGTATTGCGTCTGGCAGTGGCGGTCTTGTTCTCCCCGCTGACCACTACCCCGTTGCTGTACAGCACCCGCAGATGGGCCTGGGTGGCGGTGCAGGGCAGCACCCCTCCCGCCGGCACGCCGATCAATGTGGCCAGGCGGTTGATGCCGGCCAGCAGATCCGCGGAGGACACGGTGATGCCCGCCGGGATGCCCTGGTAAATCGCGGCGGCCAGCAGCAGATTGCCCAGGCAGTGCGGCCGCTCCAGCAGCTGCAGCAGGCGCAGATCGGCAAACAGGGCATCAAGGAGGGCAAAAAGCTCGCCGGCCATTTTGATCGGCAGCCCGGACAGCGACAGGCAGCCGGCCAGCAGTTCATTGACCGATTCAGGCCGCTTCTCGAAGCGGACATTAAAGAGACTGTGCAGGATTTCCGCGGTCTGGCGGGCCTGTCCGCCGGTCAGCCGGTAGGTATCGCAGAGAAGCCGCTGGCTGATGGAAGACAGCAGCACATGGCGGATATCCCCCAGGGCAATGACCGGCAGATCCTTCAGCAGTTCGCCGGTGGAGCCGCCGTCATCGGTGACGCAGACAATGGCGGTGGTATGGGGAAAGAGTCTTTTCATGCCCTGGAAGGGATCAGCCGTCCAGCCCGCATGACGGCTGTCGCCGCCGATCACCGTGGACATGCCGCTGCCCCCGCCCAGCACCACCACCCGGAGATGGGAGGTATCGACCTCGCACAGGGTGGCCGCCATGTCTTCCAGGCAGGCGGTGATATGGGACGGCGCCGGCGGCGGGCCCACCAGCACCAGTTCGATGAGCTTTTCCACCAGATTACGGCGCGGCACCAGATCGAGAGGAAAGATTCTGTTCCTCTCCAGCTGCTTAACCCGTAACGATACAGGATCATCCACTAATTGAGCCATAGTTGCAACAAGATGCTGATGTCACTGACACTGAGGGACTGCAAGAAGACAGTGCCCTCAGCGTTGTTCCTGACAAACGTTAACGCAGCGGCGGCACGCCGGCGGGCCCGCCGCAGGTGAGCCTACAGACCGGTGGCTGCCATCTGTCTGCGCACGGCGGTCTCGGACTCGGCCAGGGCCTTTTTTTCCTCGGCGGTCAGGGCAAACTCGACAATCCGCTCCACCCCGCCGGCGCCCAGCACCACGGGCACGCCGAGAAAGCAGCCGGAGAAACCGAATTCTCCTTCCACATAGGCGGCGCAGGGCAGCACCCGCTTGCTGTCGGTGAGAATGGCCTCGGCCATTTCCACGGCGGCGAGTCCCGGTGTATAAAAAGCGGAGCCGGTTTTCAGATGATTGACGATCTCGGCGCCGCCATGCTGGGTGCGTTTGACGATGGCGTCCAGTTTTTCCTGGTCAAGCAGATCGGAGACCGGGATGCCGGCCACATTGGCCAGCCGGACCAGGGGCAGCATGTTGTCGCCGTGGATGCCCATGACCATGGCATTGACGTCCCGGGGGGCAACCCCCAGGGCCTCGGCCAGGAAGGTGCGGTAACGGGCCGAATCCAGCACGCCGGCCATGCCCACCACCCGGTTCTTGGGAAATCCCGAGACCTTGAAGGCGGTGTAGACCATGGCGTCAATGGGGTTGGTCACCACGATGAGCACGGCCTCGGGCGAATGCCTTGCCGCGTTCTCGGCGCAGGTTCTGACGATGGCCACGTTTTTGGCCAGCAGATCATCGCGGGACATGCCCGGTTTGCGGGCCAGCCCCGCGGTGATGATGACCACGTCTGAGCCGGCGGAATCGGCATAATCATTACTGCCGGTGATGCGGCCGGCAAAGCCGTCCACCGGCCCGGCCTGCAGCAGGTCAAGGGCCTTGCCCTGGGGCACGCCCTCCACCACATCAAGCAGCACGATATCTCCCAGACCGCGGCTGGCAGCCCAATGCGCCGCCGTGGCCCCCACGTTTCCCGCACCAATAATCGTTATCTTATTTCGCATTGTATCATTTCCTTATTAGAATCGTTTCAGCGTTTCAGCGTTTCAACCGTTACGTTACAGTGTTCCAGCGTTTGAGCGTTCCAGCGTTTCAACGTTACGTTTCAGCGTTTCAACGTTTGAACGCTTGATCGTTTGATCGCTTGATCGTTCTTTAACAGCTCCTCCACCCGGATGAGATCCTTCGGCGTATCCACCTCAATGGAATCATGCTCGGTCAGCACCACCTTGATCCGGTAGCCGTATTCCAGAGCGCGCAGCTGCTCAAGCTTTTCAAAACGCTCCCACTCCCCTTCCGGCAGGCTGACAAAGGTGAGCAGAAAGCCCTTGCGGTAGGCATAAAAGCCCAGGTGTTTATAATAGGTGGGTGGCGGCGGATGCTCCGGGTCCCGCTGATAGGGGATGGATGCCCGTGAAAAATAGAGGGCCATGCCGTTGCGGTCAAAGACCGTCTTGACATGGTTGGGGTCATCGATCTCCTCCTTGCGGATGATCTGGTAGATGAGGGTGGCCATGGGCAGGGCCGGATCATCGAGCAGGGGCCGGGCCACCTGCTCCACCACCTCCACCGGGAAAAGGGGCTGATCGCCCTGGATGTTGACCACCACGTCCTGCTCCGGCACATCCATGAGGGTGGCGGCCTCGGCCAGCCGGTCGGTGCCCGAGGCATGGTCCGGCCTGGTCATCACCACCTCTCCGCCGAAACCGCGGATGCAGTCGGCAATGCGCTCGTCATCGGTGGCCACCGCCACCCGGGACAGGATCGGTGCGGCCAGGGCCCGCTCATAGACATGCTGAATCATCGGCTTGCCCTGAATTTTTGCTAAAGGTTTTCCCTCAAACCGGTTAGAGTAATAACGGGCCGGGATAATGGCCACCACTTTCGGTTCCAGTTTATGTGCTAAATCCATGAGATATTCTCTTCATATCCGTTTGATCTGTATTGACGATGCCACGATTTCCCGGCCGGTGCCGCCGGACAGAGCCGATGTCCGCTAATGCCCCCCGCATCGCCCTGCTCTGCGAGGACGGGCGGCAGAGGGAGCAGGCGGAGCAGCTGGCCGCCCGGCTGGCCATCCCGCTGGTGCAGGATGAAAAGGAGTGCGAATTTCTGCTGGCCGTGACCCCCGAGCGGCTGGAGCTGCGGCAGACCGGCAGCCGGGCCCCTGGTCCGCTCTTTGTCGATTTCACCGCCGGGGCCCTGCGCTACCGCCGGCAATTCGGCGGCGGCAGAAAAGAGGCCCTGGCCCGGGCCGTGGGGCTCAAGGCCAACCGCTGTCCCTTGGTGCTGGACGCCACCGCGGGGCTCGGCCGGGACAGCTTCATTCTGGCCAGCCTCGGCTGCCGGGTGCTGCTGGCGGAACGTTCCGCCCTGATCGCCGCTTTGCTGGAAGACGGTCTGGCCCGGGCGGCCCGGGAGCCGGAAGTTGCCGGCATTGCCGCCCGCATGACGGTCATGCAGGCCGACTGCCTGACGCTTAATCACCTTGAGCCGGCCCCGGAGGTCATCTATCTTGACCCCATGTACCCGCACCGCAGCAAAAGCGCCCTGGTCAAAAAGGAGATGCGGCTGGTCCGCGCCCTGGTAGGCGATGATGCCGACGCCGGCCTGCTGCTCGTCTGGGCCTTAGGCCAGGGGACGGCCCGGGTGGTGGTCAAGCGGCCCCAAGGGGCGCCCACCCTGGGCAACGCCAAACCCTCCGCCGTCATCACCGCTAAAAACAGCCGGTTCGACATCTACCTGCGGTGAAAAACGTTCAAGCGATCAAACGCTGAAACGCTCAAACGCTGGAACACTGGAACATTCCCTCAAATCTGCGCCGCCTTGTCCAGGGCCGCGGTCAGCTGGGCCAGCCGCGCATCCGAGAGTTTCACCGGCACCTGGTAGACCAGCAGCCGGTCCATCAGCGCCGCCGAGGCGGGCAGGGCGTCCTGGTCATAGATCACCCGGCGCTTGCCGTCCGGCCCGCTAAACGGCCAGCCGGACCTGGCCAGGGTGGAGCCGGCCAGCAGGTGCTCCCACTTGGGATAAAAATGCCAGGTATTGGCGCCGAAGGCAATGGCCCCGGCGCCGTTTTCCGCCAGCACCTTGTTCACCGCCCTGGCCTTTTCCGCATCCGGCAGGAAAAAGCCGATAAAGGTCGCGGAATCACCTGCTTCATCGAGAATGGTGCGGAAGGTCACGCCCTTGATTTTAGCGATGGCCTCCCTGAGCGCCGCCTTGTTCTTCTTCTGGCTCGTGATCATGCCGTCCAGTTTGGCCAGCTGGGCGATGCCGATGGCGCCCTGCAGCTCCATCATGCGGAAGTTGAAGCCGATGAAACTGCGGCCCTCGCCGCCCCGGGCGCCGGGATTGGGCACATGGTCATGGCCGTGGTCATGGTATTCGGACATGTTGCGCCACAGCTTCTCATCATCGGTGATGATCATGCCGCCCTCGCCGGTGGTCATGGTTTTCACCGCGTCAAAGGAGAAGGTGCCGCAGGCGCCGAAGCTGCCCAGCCGTTTGCCGGAAAGCGAACCGCCGGCGGCCTGGGCCGTGTCTTCCAGCACCGGGATGTGGTGTCTGTCGGCAATGGCCTTGATCTCTTTGATGCGGGCCTGGGCCCCGAGCATGTGCACCGGGATGATGCATCTGGTGCGGCTGGTGATCTTTTTCGCAAGATCATTCGGGTCCATGTTGAGCGTGTCGTCGATCTCGGCAAAGACCGGCACCGCGCCCACGTCAAAGATCGCCTCCCAGGTGGCGACAAAGGTGAAGCACTGGGTGATCACCTCGTCGCCGGGACCCACGCCAAGGGCGGTGAGCGCCACCTTCAGGGCCGAGGTGCCCGAGGTGACGGCCTGGGCGTGCTTCACTCCGCAGTAGCGGGCGAATTGCTCTTCAAAGGTGCGCACCTTGTACACCCCGCGCCGCTGCTCGGGAAACTCGTAGCGAAAGAGGACGCCGGTATCCAGCACCTCCAGAATCTCCTTTTTCTCTTCCTCTCCAAAAACCTCAAAACCTGGCATGCTTTTCTCCTATTGGTCTTACTGGTCTTACTGGTCTGACTGGTCCTACTGGTCTTATTGGTCCTACTGGTCCTATTGGTCCTACTGGTCCTATTGGTCCTACTGGTCCTACTGGTCTGGCTGGTCTGACTGGTCTTGCTGGCCCTGCTCGTCTCAATGGATTCCGGGTCGCGCTTCGCTTGCCCGGGATGACGTCTCCGTCGCATGTTCGCATACCTGATCCGTATTCCCGCGGTAGGAGCGGGCCATGCCCGCGACCGTTGGCATGGCGAACGCCGTTATCGCGGGCATGGCCCGCTCCTACCCCCCGACCAGTCAGACCAGTAAGACCAGTTGGACCAGTCAGACTAATATCACCAACCCTTATGGGCAATCTCGTACACCCTGATCACATCCTCCAGACTCGGCTTGCGGGGATTGTTCTCCACCGGCCGGGTGACGGTCAGGGCGATCTTGGCCATCTCCGGAATCCTGGCGGCCGGGATGCCGAGTTCGTCAAGGTTCCTGGGGATCTCCACGTCGCCGTTGAGATCATAGACAGCCTCAACCGCCACCTGGCCCGCCTCGCGCAGGGGCAGGTCCTCGACATCATAGCCCATGACGGTGGCGATGCGGGCGAATTTCGCAGGACTCCCGATGATGTTGTAATCAACCACAAAAGGCAGCAGCACGGCGTTGGCCAGGCCATGGGGGATGTTGAACATGCCGCCCAACGGGTAGGCCATGGCATGGACCAGCCCCACCCCGGCGGTGGCCAGGGCCTTGCCGCCCAGCAGACTGCCCATGAGCATGCCGGTGCGGGCTTCCAGGTTGCCGCCGTTGGCATAGGCCATGGCCAGATTGTCGCTGATCAGCGAGATGGCCTCCAGGGCGTACATGTCGGAGATGGCGTGGGCCTGGGTGGAAACAAAGGCCTCCAGGGCATGGGTGAAGGCGTCGATGCCCGGGGCCGCGGTCACCTTCTGGGGCAGGGTGAGGGTGAGGGCCGGGTCGAGCAGGGCAATATCGGGGTAGAGCGGATCGCCGTTCATGCCGCCCTTGCTCCTGGTTTTCTCGTTGATGAAAACAGCGGTGAAGGTCACCTCAGCGCCGGTGCCGGCGGTGGTGGGCACCATGATCTTGGGCACCCCGCGTTTCTTGATCTTGCCCAGCCCCAGATAATCCTCCGCCTTGCCACCGTTGGTGAGCAGGATGCTGATGGCCTTGGCCACGTCCATGGCCGAGCCGCCGCCTGCGCCGATGACACAGTCACAGCCGGCCTTGGCAGCCAGCGCCGTGCCCTCATCCGCCAGTTTGAGGCCCGGCTCCGGATCGACGTGGTCAAAAATCTCATACTGCACGCCGCTGACGTCAAGCGGCGCGGTGATGGAGTTCAGCAGGCCCACGGTCTTGAGATTGGGGTCAACCACCAGCAGTACCTTCTTGCCGCCCAGGTCCTGAACGGCCTGGGCCAGATCATTAATGGCGCCGACGCCGAACCGGATCTGGGTGGGTTGGGTGACGGTGAATTTTCGCGCTGTCATAGCCTGTTCCTTTTTTTCGAGAAAAAAATAACTTTGCTTCCGCAACCACTTTAAGGTTACATTGCAGGGGAGATCTTAAGCCCCTCATAGTACCGTAGCCCAAAGAGAGATGGCAACTAAAATAATGGAATATTCCCTGTCGAAATCAGAAAAAAAAAGGCGCGTCAGAAACCTGGAAGAGCTGGCTGTGGAGCTGGTGAATCTCTCGGTCCAGGAAATCGGCAGGCTGCCCTGCGAGGATTTCCTTAAAAAAGAGCTTATCACGGCCAGGGAGCTGAAGGCCGGAGCCAGGAAGAGACAGATCAAGTTTCTCACCAAGAACCTGCGCGACCTGGATGCCGGACCGCTGTTTGACTTTCTCACCGAGAAAAAGGGTTCGCACCTGCAGCAGAAAAAGGAGTTCCACGAACTGGAAAACCTGCGGGACAACATCATCAATGACGCCCTGGCCGCGGCCCGGGATGCCATGACGGAGCAGGAGGAGCTTGAGCTTGACCGGCACTGGCCGAGTCCTGCCCTGGACTCCGCCGCCGAACTCTTCCCCGACCTGGACCTGGACGCCATCCGCCTCTGCGCCTGGCGCTACAGCCGCAGTCGCAAGACAGCCCAGAGCAAAGAGATTTTCCGGCTGCTCAAGGCTGCGGCGGAGCGGCAACGCTGGAACAATAAATAGGAGATCATCTATGGATTACCGCACCGGCTCGGTCGCCCGGGTCTTTGCCATCCGTTTTGACGATGGCGACGACTTTCTCGGCGCCCTCACCGACCTGATCAAAAAAGAAAACATCCGCAACGGCTGGTTTCATGTCATCGGCGGACTGCGCCAGGCTGACGTGGTCACCGGGCCCAGGGAGCCGGTCATGCCGCCGGAACCGGTGTGGCGGCAGCTGCGGGACGCCCGGGAAACCCTGGGCAGCGGCAGCATCTACTGGGACGAGCACGAGCAGCCGCGCATCCACCTGCATGCGGCCCTGGGTCACCACGGCGACACCATTACCGGCTGTGTGCGCAAGGGCAGCAAGACCTATCTGCTGCTCGAGGTCATTCTCTTCGAGATCGAAGGCTTTGCGGCCAGCCGGCCCTGGTCGGCCGACAAGGGCTTCAACATTGTCACCTTCGGCTGAGAGGAGACGATGAAACCGGACATCAACGAGGTCATCGCCTATGAGATCAAAAGGGATATCGCCGAACGCTACTTCGGTTTCCGCAAGCTCATCGAACAGGACAAACGCGACCTGGAAAAGGAGATCAGAATCCATTCCTTCATCCTGGAGAAACGGATCAGTTTCGACCTGATCCGCCTCTATATCATCCTGAAGGACGAAGAACTCATTGACGCCTTTCTCGCCCTGACCGCCCTTGACAAAAAACAGTTCTATGACCCCCATTTCATCCAGTCGACCACCATCAGAAACCGGGTCTTCGAGGGCATCAGGGTGCACGGCCTGACCAGGTCCGGCAGGTTTCACCATCTGGCCACGGACTGCTATGAACGGCTGGAAATGCACAGCGAGCAGTACCGGCTGAAATTTGACGAGCTGAAAGAGGCCAGAGAAAACATTGCCGAGGAGATCAAGGTCTTCTACCAGCAGAATGACCTGGGCAGCATCATGGGCTTTCTCCGCTCCCTGGGCAGCAGCCACAAGATGGGCGACCTGGAGGGCGGCATGGAGATCGGCATGGCCGACAGCCTGGAAAAAAAGATGGCCATCGCCCCGCTGCTGCCCATTGAACACTATCTGCCGGTCATCAAGCCCCTGCCGCCGCTGGCGCATATTGCCAGGGACCTGAAGAAACTGCTTGATCGCGCCTACCGGCTGCACGACGAGGAGAGCCTGGATTTTCTCACCAGCAGGAAAAAGTCGGCCCAGCGCCAGCCCTGACCATCAATTCAACGCACACCCCCGGCCATCATGTTCACCTATCAGAAAACAAACAGATACTTTGCCCAGATCGCCCGCGGCCTGGAACAGTACGGGGCCGAAGAGCTGGCTGCCCTGGGCTGCCGGGAGGTCGCCGCGAAATTCATGGGCGTCTATTTTGACGCCGACCAGGCCGCCCTCTACCGGGCCAACTACCTCTCCCGGCTCTGCACGCGCATCCTGGCCCCGCTGCTCACCTTTGACTGCCACAGCACCAAATATCTCTACAAGACGGCGCGCAAGATCAACTGGCACGAGCTGCTGTCCGGAAAAAACACCTTTGCCGTCAACGCCTCGGTCACCGGCAGCCACATCAAGCATTCCCAGTATGCCGCCCTCTGCCTCAAAGACGCCATTGTCGACCACTTCCGGGACCTGACCGGCAGCCGTCCGAACATTGACACCGAAAATCCGGATCTCTGGCTGCACCTGCGCATTGAGCGCAACCGGGCCATCATCAGCCTGGACACCTCAGGCGGCTCCCTGCACCGCCGGGGCTACCGGCAGCTGAGCGTCGAGGCCCCCATGCAGGAGACCGTGGCGGCCGCCATCATCCGCCTGAGCAAATGGGACGGCAGCACCCCGCTCATTGATCCCATGTGCGGCTCGGGCACCATCCTCACCGAGGCGCTGATGCACCGCTGCCGCATCCCGGCCGCCTTCCTGCGCCGGAAATTCGGCTTCGAGATGATGCCCGAATATGACCAGGGGCGGTGGGACGAGGTGCGGGCCGAGGCCAACAGCCGCATCGAACGGCTGCCCAAAGGGCTGCTCACCGGCAGCGACGCCTCGGCCGAAGCGGTCAAGGCGGCCCGGCACAACTGCAGCCTGCTGCCCCACGGCGACAAAATCATCATCAAGCAGAAAAAATACCAGGAACTCGGGCCGGCCAGGGAGGCCATCATCATCACCAATCCACCTTACGGCATCCGTCTGAAACAGGACGAGGGAGCGGCCCGCTTCATGCGGGAGCTGGGGGACTTTCTGCAAGGCGGACAGCGTTGCGCCGCAGCCTATGTCTATCTCGGCAGACCTGAGCTGGTCAAGGATACCGGCCTGCGGCCCGTCTGGCAGAAGCCCCTGATGAACGGCGGCCTTGAGGGGGTGCTGGTCAGGTTCGACTTTTCCTGAACATCGCGCCTCTTGCTTTTTTTCTTTTGACTTCTTTTTTCTTTTACCCAATAATTGAGGAACCGTTACGAGATTTCCATTACATTTCCAGTATTTCGTTACGGCCCCCATGCTGTGGCGAAATGTCGCAGCATTTTTTTCCCTGATGGCTTAAATCGCTAATTCCAATACCTTCAACCAGCCACTCTGAAAACAATATGGACAGGTTAGGCCAGAACCTGAAGACCAACGTCAGGATCATGAAGTCGCGGGTCACCAGGTATGCGGTGTACGGGGTGGTCATCGCCTTCGGCGCCATTGTCACCGCCACCCTGCTCAACTGTTACCTGCAGTTCGGCGCCATCACCCCGGACGGCATCCTCAAGGTGCAGAAAACAAACGTCACCCTGTGGATACTCGACACCATGCCCTTCATCTTCGCCTTCTGGGGCCAGTATGTCAGCTCCATCATGGCCTATGAGGCGAGCACCATGGTGCTCGACCAGACCAATGAGCTGCGCAGCCAGACCGCGGCCCTGGAATACCAGGCCATGCATGACGCCACCCATGACCAGCTCACCGATCTGCCCAACCGGGTGCTGCTGCGGGACCGCCTGGAGCAGGCCATTCACGTGGCCCTGCGGGAGGATCGCAAACTGGCCCTGTTCATCCTGGACCTGGACCGCTTCAAGGAGGTCAACGACACCCTGGGCCATTACAGCGGCGACCGCCTGCTCAAACATGTGGCCATGCGCCTCAGGGGGGTGGTGCGCGGCTCCGACACCCTGTCGCGGCTCGGCGGCGACGAATTCGCCATCCTGCTGCCGGTGATCAAGGAGAGCGGCGATGCGCTGGTGGTGCTGAAAAAGATCCAGAACGCCTTTCTCTCGCCCTTCATGCTCGAGTCCCTCAAGATCGAGGTGCAGGCCAGCATCGGCATCGCGGTCTTTCCCGAGCACGGCAGGGACGTTGACACCATCATGCAGCGGGCCGATGTGGCCATGTACGCCGCCAAGCAGAATCACCAGGGCTACACCGTCTACGCAACCGGCCTCGACAAGCACAGCCCCCACCGCCTGACCCTGATGGGTGAACTGCGCCAGGCCATTGACAACGACGAACTGCGGCTGCACTATCAGCCGAAAAT
The DNA here is from genome assembly GCA_003605035.1 of Desulfurivibrio sp. GTDB lineage: Bacteria > Desulfobacterota > Desulfobulbia > Desulfobulbales > SURF-16 > SURF-16. Next base: position 44,223 of record QZKJ01000028.1, on the reverse strand, counting down.
CAACATCAACGCCAACATCGTCAGCGGGGTCGAGGCCCTGGTGCGCTGGCAGCATCCCCAGCACGGCTTCATGCCGCCGGACGAGTTCATCCCCCTGGCGGAACGTACCGGCCTGATCAAACCGCTTTCCCTGTGGGTGCTCAAACACGCCATCGAGCAGACGGTCAAGTGGCACAGCGCCGGGCTGAAACTGGGGATTGCCATCAACCTCAGCCCCTCCACCCTGCTGGATACGGAACTGCCGGACGTCATCACCGGCACCCTGGCCTCCTGCAGTCTGGCCCCCCATTACATCACCTTTGAGATCACCGAGGGCTCCATCATCAAGGACCCGGCCAGGGCCCTGGAAATTCTCACCCGCCTGAGCAAGATGGGCATCCGCATCTCCATCGACGATTTCGGCACCGGCTACTCCTCCCTGGCCTATCTCAAGAAAATGCCGGCCAGTGAAGTGAAAATCGACAAATCCTTTGTGCTGGACATGCTGGTCGATGAAAACGACGCGGCCATCGTGCAGGCGACCATCGACCTGGCCCACAACCTGGGCTTGAAGGTGGTGGCCGAAGGGGTGGAGAACGAGGAGACGGCCGAACGCCTCAAGGAGCTTGGCTGCGACATCCTGCAGGGCTACCATTTCAGCAAACCCCTGGCCGCCGACCACTTCCTGGCCTGGATCAGCAGCCATTCCCCCAACTGAAGGCCGCCGCCTCTCAGCCGCTCAGGCTGCGGCTCCCCTTGCGCCAGAAAAAACCCACCGAGAGCCCGCCCAGCAGCAGGGAGCCGGCCAGCCAGACCAGCAGGGCAATTTTGTTGCCCGGATGAATCTCCCGACCGGCAATCCAGTGCCGCATGAAATGATACATGGGCGAGGCCCCGCCGGCGATGATGAGAAAAACCACGCTCATGGCCGAGAAAAGAAAAAGCAGGGCGCCCATGCCCCCAAGGGCCGCGGCCCGGTTTTCCGCCTTGAAATCGGCGTAGAACGCGCCAAAGCCCACCGCCATGCCCACCACGGTCCAGCAGATGATCAGACTGGCGATCACCGAAAACCACCACATGGGTCCGGAGATGTCAAGCAGGGCGTCCGAGGTGAGCACCAGCAGCAGGGAGAGCAGGGTAAAGGGCGCCAGGTAAAAAAGAAACTTGTAGAGGAGAAAACGGTTGATCGACAGCGGCGAGGAGTGAATCAGCCAGAAGGCCGGCGTCTCGGCCCCCACGGCCGGAAAGACAAAGCGGCCGGCTAATGATGTGACGATAAAGCCGGTCATGCCCACATTGAGAAAGGAGATGAGGTTGGTGACATATTCGGTCTGCATGGGCGAACGCTCCACCGGCAGTGCCTTGAAGCTGTATAGGTAGACCACCACCAGGGCGGCGATCATGAAGAGCTGGGACCACTCGGCGGAATCCCGCAGAAAGGTTTTCGACTCCTTGCGGAAGATCCAGCCCGCCTTGCCGGGGCGGTAGCGGCCCGGACGGGTGAAGGGCCGGAAGCCGCCGAAGGACTCCTGGGACTTGCTGAAGCCGGTGAGAAAGAAACGCTGCATGGCCCACTCCCCGATAAAAAAGAGGGAAGGCGCGCCGGCGACCAGCAGGGCAAGCAGCAGCCAGTCGATCTCCCGGTCCAGCAGGTAGAGCGACAGCAGATTGGCCGACCAGGCCGCCGGCACATAGGGGCCGGCCGGCTGGGAGATGGCGGAGAGATACTCGACAAACTGGGCGTACTTGTCCGGGTTGACCAGATCCTCCGGCCGCAGCAGCCGGAAGATGATGTAGATGAAGATGCCGAAGCAGAGCGACAGGTAAAAGATGATGTCCCTGGTCTGCCGCGCCGGAAAAAAACGGACCAGCAGCACGGTCAGCGCCATGCCGATGCCCGAGGCGATCAGCGCGGTGGCCAGCACGCAGACGAGCATCAGCGGCCAGTACCATGGCCCGGCCTGGAAAACCCGGCCGTAGGCCCCGAAGACCGGCAGCGAGAAAATGACCATCATCCAGGAGGTGTAAAAGGTGGTGGTCAGATAACGCATGCCATAGATCTCCGCGGCGCTGACCGGGGCGGCGAAAATAATCTCGTTGTCCCGGGAGAGAAACAGGGTGGACACCGACGACACCATGCAGGAGAAGATGAGCATGGCGAACATGATGATCCAGGCCATCTGAAAGATCTTCAGGCTGAGGATGACGCCGAGTTCGCTCTGGCGGTGGAAATAGCCCACCACTTTGACGGAGACCAGGTAGAGTGCCACGCAGATCAGCAGACCGAAGAGCCCGACGCCCAGGCTCTTCAGCGGCACCGTGCCGGCCGGGAAAAAGCGGTTGCGCATGGTGCGCAGAAAGGGGGCGAGAAGCCGCAGCCGCATGTTACCCCCTCCCCCCCTTCAGGGCGGCGATGATGGCGGTCAATTCGTCAGCGCCGGTCAGTTCCAGGAAGATCTCCTCCAGGTCGGAGTCTTCCAGCTGCGCCTCCCGGCGCAGGCTCTCCTGGCTGCCCAGGGCCCGCAGCCTGCCGTGCACGATGATGCCGATGCGGTCGCAGAGCTCCTCGGCGATCTCCAGCGAATGGGTGGAGAGAAAGATGCTGTTGCCTTGGCGGGCGTGGTTTTTGAGCAGCTCCTTGACGATCCTGGCGCTTTTCGGGTCAAGCCCCACCATGGGCTCATCGACGATGATCAGCGGCGCGTCGAGCATGAAGGCGGCGGTCATGATGATCTTCTGCCGCATGCCGTGGGAATAGCACTCAATGAGATGATGCTGCCAGTCCAGCAGGTCAAAGAGCTGCAGGTAATGTTCGATGGTGCTGAACTGCTGCCGGGACAGATCGTAGAGGCTGGCGACAAACTGGAGAAACTCGTAGCCGGTCAGCTTCTCATAGAGATAGGGGCGGTCCGGGATATAGGCCGTGACCTGCTTGCAGGCCGCGGGATCACGCGCCATGTCGCGGCCGCGGATGGTGATGGTGCCGCCGTCGGGCTTGAGCAGGCCGGCCAGCATTTTGATGGTGGTGGTTTTGCCCGCCCCGTTGGGGCCGAGAAAACCGAAAATCTCACCCCGGCCCACGCGAAAGCTCACCCCGTCCACCGCGGTGTAACTGCCGAAGCGCTTGGTCAGCCCGGCCACCTCCAGGGCGACGTCCTCTGTCAGTCTCTGCAAATCTTCTTTCACCGATCATCACCCCCGGCCGGCAGGATCTTCAGGTTGCCGAGCAGGGCGCCTATCTTCACCTGCTCCTGGATTTCACCAATCACAAAGCGGATATGGCTGAGGTCGGCCGGCAGCTGATCACTGGTGGTATCCAGGCTCAGCCACCGGCCACCCACGCACACCTCGTTCCAGGCATGATAATAAAAGGCGCCGGCGTGGAAGGTCACGCCCGCGGCAATGCGGGCCGGGATGCCCGCGCTGCGCGCCAGGGCGGCAAAGAGCACGGCGTGCTCGTTGCAGTCCCCCATGCCGCGCTCAAGGGTTGCCACCGCATCCGGGATGCCGATCACCGGCCGTTTCTCCAGATTGGCGTAAACCCAGCGGGCAATGGCCCTGACCCGCTCCATGGGGCTGGCGATCTGCCCGGTGATCTTCGCGGCCAGGGCCTTGATCTTCTGATGATCGGCCTGGATATAGGGCGTGGCCGCCAGCTCGTCCCGCGCCTCCCGGCAGACCGGGGCATCAGCGGCCGGTAGCTCTTCCCGGCGGATGGTCAGGATGCCATCCTGCCACTGCTGCCTGCCGCCTGGCAAGGCAAAGCCCGCGGCATCGGGCAAGTCAAGCCGGTAGGCCATCTCCTGGCGCCCGGCCAGCTGGGAGAGATCCCCCGGGTAGGGCACGGCCACGCTCTGCAGAATGTCCTGCCCCTTGCGGCTGATGGCCGTGGCCTGAAACTCCGGTTCACTTAAGAAAACAAACCCGGCCGGCGACTCCTCCTTGATCACCTTGCCGCTGTCATCGAGCCAGCTGTTGATGCGGATGCCGGAAAAATTCTCCTCAAACTGGTGCAGTAGATGGATGCGGCCCTTGATCAGGGTCTTGACCAGCCCCTGGTACTCGACCACCGTGTCCTTGCCGCTTAAGGTCAGCGGGTCGAAATAGGCGATCCGCACCTTGTCGCCGGCCCGCAGCCCCTGCCTGAGCAGGTAGCCCCGCTGGTTGAGCGACAGAAACGGCGGCGAGGCCAGCATGACCGAGTCGCTGATCTTCTCCTTGCCGTTCACCAGGGTGAAATCAACCCGGTTGCCGGTAACTTTGCCGCTGGCCTTCATTGTATAAAATGGCGAGGACATGGCAAAGGAAAAATCCTGCAGGAGGAAATCACTGGACAATCCGGCCTGCACCTGCAGCTCCACCGGATAATTTTTCTGCAGCACAAACAGGTTCAGCACCGCCTCCTGGCTGAGGCGGATGCGTCCGTCATCGCCCTGGCGCAGGTCGTTTTTCACATAACCGATGCGCTCATCCTGGAAGTAAACCCCGGCAAAACTCTCCTGGCCGGCTCTTTCCAGCACGGCGTTTTCATGGAGATCAAGCCGCTTGACAAAGTAATCCCGCTGGAGCAGCACGACAAACAGGGCCGCCCACACCAGGATGACCGCAATCTTTGCCGCCGTCACAAGTCGCATACGAAACATACTGATCAATCACCACATAATAACAGGTTCTGCTGATGGCACTGATAACAAGGACCAGGCCAGGAACGGCATGGCTTTGCCTTGGTCCCCAACCATCTTTTTCGGTTATCTTGTTTTTTTCATTGACAAGAAACTTTTTATCCATCCATTATAAATTAATAATCAAGACAGGTTACCTCTGAAACGATGAAGCTATAGAAACCGGGTAAAGGGAGGAGAAGAAGATGGCAGGCAAAAGTAATAATCCAGCAGTCAAGAGCTCGAGCAGCAAGGATAAGGCAAAAAGAAAAACGATCCAGTCAACCGAGTTTTGCGTTACAGCTCCGGAGGCCAAGGAGGTCTTTGTCGCCGGGGATTTCAATGACTGGAATCCCTCCGAGCACGCGATGCGCAAATTCAAGGACGGCAAATACATCAAGAAGCTGAAGCTGAAACCAGGCAGATACGAATACCAGTTTATTGTTGACGGGCAATGGTGGACTGACCCGGCCAATCCCAACCGTCAGTCAAATTCCTATGGTTCGGAAAACTCCGTGATCGAGATCGGCGACAGTGTGATCTGTTAAACCGGCTTACCCGTTTACCGGAAAGTCCTTTGTCTGTTTTGTTGCGCAGACAGGGGCGCAGGAGCGGGACTTTCATTGTTGGTTGCTTCCACCTGCGGAGCTGGGGTTAGCCGGCTTACCCGTTGAAATCCTCCACAGAGGGCGCCGAGTCATGTCGGCCCCTCCGTGCGCCCGGTGGAATCACCTTACTTCTGCTGGCCTGCCGCATCCGCTTCGCAGGAGATCTTGAGGATTTTACCGCCCACCTTCACGGCCTCCCCGACCTTGACGGCAATCTTTTCCACCTTGCCGGCCACGGCGGCCAGCATGGGTGTCTGCATCTTCATGGCCTCCAGCACCACCAGTTTGTCGCCGACGGCAACCTCCTGTCCGACTGCAACACTGACCTCGCAGACATTGGCGCCAAAGGGCGCCCGCATGTCACCAATTTTAGCGAGGTCCTGGATTTCCTTCTTGGACAGCGTCACTTCCTTCACCGCCCCTTCCTCCTTCACCTCGGCGGGCATGATGAAAACCCGCTGGTGATGATCGACATTGAGATAGATGCTGGTCGAGCCATCCTCATGCCTGTGCACGGGGCCAATCTCAATGATATGCCCTTTGCCGTTGTGGTCGTTGAACTCCAGGGCCTCGCCCAGGGCGAAACCGCCGCGTTTGAAGAAGATCGCCGGCGGCAGCACGTACACCTTGCCGAATTTCTCCTCGAACTTGAAGAAGTCAACCGCATCATTGGGATGCTGGAGATAGGTGACCAGCTGCTGCTCAGTCGGTTCATAGCCGAGGCGTTCCTGCAGGGTGGCCCGCTCCTTTTCGATGTCGATATCCTCGATCTGCATGACCCCGCCCTGCTCCTCGACGATCCTGCGCCAGTCCGGGCCAAAGGCCTTCTCATAGATCCAGTCTTCCGGGCAGTAGAACGGGAAAGGCCCGTACTTGCCGAGCAGCAGGTTCTTCAGATCCCCGGAGCAGTTGCCGTACCTCTCCCCGCTCTGCACATTGCTCACCGCGGTGGTCCAGAGAATCTGCGAACCGGGGGTCACGCTCCACCAGTTGCCCAGCTCCCGCTGCACCTTGGGCAGCTCCTCATGGAGAATCTCGGACATCCTGTTAAGAAAGCCGCCCTTGACCGCCTGCTCGAAACTGCTGCCCATGGCCCCGCCGGGCAGTTTGTGGATCTGCACCGTGGGCAGGAAGCCCTTGAACTGTGATTCGAAATATTCATAATCCTTGCGTTGGCCGCGCAGCAGCCCGGAGGTCTCGATCACCGCCGCCTCGTCTACCCCGACCGCGGTGTGGCCGTAGTCCTTCAGGGTCTGGATGACGCTTAAAATCGGCGGCGGGCCAAAGTAGCCGGTAAAGGCGTGGTCCGCGGCATCGACGATGTTGGCGCCGTTGAGTACCGCCGCGGTGATGCGGCCGATGTCATTGCCGTCGGTGTTGTGGCCGTGGTAATGAATAACCAGATCCGGGTATTTGTCCCTGATGGCCCGCACCAGCTCGCCGATCCGTTTCGGGGTGCCCAGTCCGCCATGGTTCTTGATGCACATGGAAATATCCGGGCCGGTCACGGCAAGGATCTCGCCCACCTTGCCCACGTAATACTCATCCGTATGCTCCGGCCCGGTGGAAAAACAGATGCTCGGTTCCAGCAGCTTGCCCGCCTTCTGCACCTCCTCGAAGACCGCCTGCATGTTCGGCACATGGTTCATGAAGTCAAACACGCGCCAGACATCGACGTACTTGGCGAACTCCCGCACGGTGAGCCGGATGACGTTCTGGGGATAGGGCCGGTAACCGAAGAGATTGACCCCCCGGCAGAGGGTCTGGAACATGGTATGGGGCATCTTTTCCCGCAGCAGCTTCAGCTTGAGGAACGGATCAACCTGCTTGCGCAGGATATCCACATGCACCGAGGCGCCGCCGGTGATCTCCAGGGAGAAATAGCCGGCCCGCTCGCGGGCCTCGGCGGCCAGCAGGTCCGTATGGAGCAGGATCCGGTTCTTGAAATCCGACTGGGACAGGTCACGGGCCGTGTTGGTGATGAAATAGCCGTCCGCCTCGCGCACCCTTTTTAAAATTTCACTGCTGTGCATACCTTGAACAATGCGGTCCATGGTGACTCCTTTATCAATATAATGGCACAGGGACGCACCCCGTGATCTTGTCGCTCAAACCATCTGTGTCATGCCGTTATGTCAAAAAAGCTGCAACATCGCAACACGGTACCCGGCATCAGGGCCGTAACGAAATGGCCGGCCCCTAAATGGCGTACTTGTTTTCCTTTTTGAAATGAATCTCGGCAATCAGCCTGGCCAGCTTGTTCACCTCGCTGGGATCATCCTTGTAATCAAAGAGTTCAGGATGGGTTTCCAGATAGGAGGTGTCGAAATCCCCCCGCTGGAAATCAGGATCATTGACCAGATTCAGATAAAAGGGAATGGTGGTCTTGGGGCCGACGATGGTGTAGTTGCGCAGACAGCGGCGCAGCCGGTCCACCGTCTCGTTCCAGGTGAAGCCGAAGACGGTCAGTTTCACCAGCAGCGAGTCATAGACCTCGGGAATGGTGAAACCCTGGTAGACAAAGCCGTCCAGCCGCACCCCGTAGCCGCCGGGGGAACGGTAGACGGTGACGGTCTTGCCGCCCTCGGGCATGAAATTATTCTGGGGGTCCTCGGCGTTGATCCGCATCTCAATGGCGTGGCCGCGCAACCTGATGTCATCCTGGGTGAAGGAGAGCGGCCGGCCCAGGGCCAGCTTGATCTGGGTCCTGACGATATCGATGCCGCTGATCATCTCGGTGACGGTATGCTCAACCTGCACCCTGGTATTGATCTCCATGAAATAGAATTTATAGTCCTTGTCCACCAGGAACTCGACGGTGCCGGCATTGAAGTAGTTGGACGCCCTGGCCGCCTGCACCGCGGTGGCGCAGATGTCATCCAACAGCTTCTTGTCCTGGATCATGGACGGGGCGATTTCAACGAGCTTCTGGTTGCGGCGCTGGATGGAGCAGTCACGGGTGCCCAGGTGCACGGTGTTGCCGAAGTTGTCCGCGATGATCTGCACTTCCACATGCTTGGGCTTGACAATCACCTTTTCCAGGTAGACATTGTCGTTGTTGAAGGCCGCCTTGGCCTCGGAACGGGCCATGGGCAGCTGCTCCTTGAGCTGGGCATCGTTTTCAATGAGCCTGATGCCGCGGCCGCCGCCGCCAGCCGTGGCCTTGAGCATCACCGGATAGCCGTACCTGACAGCAAAGGCCAGGGCCTCGCTCAGGCCTTCCTCGCCGTGGGGGAGATTTTCCGTGCCCGGCACCATGGGAATGCCGGCCGCGGCCATGATGTTTCTGGCCGTCACCTTATCCCCCAGCTTGCTGATCACCTCATGGGGCGGACCGATGAAGATGATGCCCGCCTCTTCGCAGGCCTTGGCAAAATCGGGATTTTCCGCCAGGAAACCGTAGCCGGGATGGATGGCATCCACGCCATGGTCCCTGGCGGCCTTGATGATTTTGGCGATATTCAGGTAATCCTTGCGGGGGCCGTCGCCGATCCAGACGGCCTCATCCGCCACCCGGATATGGAGGGCCGCATTATCCGGCGTCTCATAAATGGCCACCGCCACATGGCCAAGCTCCTGAATCGCGCGGATGATCCGCAGGGCGATTTCGCCGCGATTTGCCACCATTATCTTCTTTTTCACGAGATCACCTCATATATTTTGTTGCTTGCCAGACAAACTTAACACGATCATGGTTCCAAAACAGGCGGTCACTGCACATGGTTATCCCCCGGCATTCGTTTTCTGGCCTCTGAAAATTTACTGGTAGCGAGCTTCTCAGGGGATAAATGAGGATGACAAGGACAGCCCGGAGCTGAGATAATGCAAACGGAGAAAAAACTTAACAGAGAATGTTACATTAGGCAAGCAGAAACAGAAATTCAGGCAGACGGACGGATAGGGCGGCGGCGGGGCTGATGCGGAGCGGACAGGCAGGAAATCATTCCAGCGGTCAAAGGATGAAACGTGCTGCCGCGTCATGGCGGCAGGCCGCTTGTTATAACCTCCGGTGATGGCGTAGGGGCAGGCCTTGTGCCTGCCCTGTTATGCCACCCCGTTTCGGGTTGGCGGGGAAGGAAAAATTGAGCATTACTCGAATGACGCAGATTTTGCTTTAGTACTCTATACACCTTGTGACCATGGACGTGGGGCGCATGAATCGAATATCCCGCCAAAGAATAGAGCAAGGCAAAATGTGGTATTTGAGCACGGATATTTCATGGCCAAACTAGGCAGGGAAAATGTTTGTGCCTTGGTGAAAGGTGATATTGAAACGCCGAATGATATTAGTGGCGTTATATATGTGAATTTAGATTTATTTTGGTCCTGGAAAAATGAAGTAGCAAAGGAACTGAAGGCCTGCGGTTATGTGATTACCCACTTCTTTTAAATATCTTAAAACGAGGATGGGGAGGGTCAGGATGGGGAGGGTCAAATCTTTATCTTTGATATATTACCACAATGCCTTGGTAACGCTTGTATAACGAAGGGGTCATAACGAAGGGGTCACGAAGGGGTCAAGTCTGCCCTTGGCTTTTGAGGATGGGGAGGGTCAAATCTTTATCTTTGATATATTACCACAATGCCTTGGTAACGCTTGTATAACGAAGGGGTCATAACGAAGGGGTCATAACGAAGGGGTCAAGTCTGCCCTTGGCTTTTGGTAGATCAGAAAAGTCAACGGCAGACTTGACCCCTTTTTATGACCCCTTTTTATGACCCCTTTCTGACCCCTTTTTCTGCCTGGCCAGTTCCCGCTTCGACATTTTACCATCTTCACAAACAGACCCTCTTCTTGTAAAGTGCTGTTAGGATCCTTGAAAAAAACGCCCGCATGACACCTTGAAGGAAACAGCGGATCAGCTACCCGTTCACCATGCAACACAGCAAACAAGGCCCTGACAGGCTGTCTCAATTGATTATGCACGACCTGGCCCCCATTCTCGCTGCGGTGGCCGTGGCCGGCCTCGCCGCCGTTGCGCTCATCGGCTGGATTGCCGGAATCCCATTTCTCGCCTCCTTCGGGGGCGGCTGGGTCCCGATGGCGCCCAGTACGGCGGCGCTGTTTTTTCTTGCTGCCGCGACGATCTTTTTGCGGGCACGGGGATTGCCGCGCAGCAGGTCATGGCGGGCGGGGCAGGTCATGGCCATACTGGCGGCTCTCGCCGCGCTGCTGCTCCTGTTCCTTTCCCTGCAGGGCATTTATCTCAATGCCGAACATCCGGGCTTTTCCCTGCAGCACGAACCGGGAGGGCCACCCCAGGGCCACATGTCGCCCCTCACGGCATTCTGTTTTCTCCTTGGTTACCTGTCCTATCTGGCATCGTTCTCCGGCGCTTCTTCCCGCTCCGGCTGGAACACCATGGCCCGCGGCACTGCCTATCTGCTGATCCTGATCAGCGTTGTCCTGATTTTGGCCTACCTCTATGGATCGCCGCTTATGTACGAAAGCGGCTTCGTGCCGCCGGCCATCACCACCAGCCTCTCCTTTCTGGCTCTGGGTGCCGCTTTGTCCTGGCTCGCCAAGCCGCATTCACAAACCGCTGACCCGCAGGCGGGAGATGCCGGGCGGGGCGGCTACGCGCTAGTCCTGGTTTTCCTGATTCTGGCGGCCGGACTCGTCACCACAGGATTTCTGCACTTCCGGCAGATGGAGAAGGACTATCGGACGGAAATTGAACTCCGGCTCTCCGCCATCGCCGGGCTGAAAGTCGACGACCTTGCCCAGTGGCGGAAGGAGCGCCTGGGGGACGGCGCCGTCTTCCGTGGAAACATCAACTTCTCCGGACTGGTTCGGCGCCTGATCGAGCAACCGGACGATGCCGACGCGAAAAACCGGATGCGCACCTGGCTGGGGCAAGTCCAGGCGGCCTATGACTACAATCTGGTCTCCCTGCACGATGCGGCAGGCAGGCAGTTGCTTTCGATTCCCGAGGCCGCGGAATCCGCCGGTGACTGGACACCGCAGGTCACTGAAGTCCTGCAGTCGGGTCAGGTTACCCTGGCGGATTTCAGCCGGAACGAACATGACAGCCGGGTGTACCTGCGACTGTTTGTCCCGATTGCCGATCAAGAGGACGGAACGCCACTGGGTATCCTGGTGCTGCGCATCGACCCCCACACCTACCTCTACCCCTTGATCAGCCGCTGGCCGGCACCCAGCATGACTGCGGAAACCCTGCTCGTGCGCCGCGAAGGCGAACGGGTGGTGTTTCTGAATGACCTCCGCTTCAAAAAAGACACGGCCCTCAGCCTCCGTTTCCCGGTGGACCAGAGCGGCCTGCCCGCCGCCAGGGCCGTCCGTGGTGCGGAGGGCATCGTTGAAGGTTCGGATTACCGCGGCGTGCCTGTGCTGGCCTGTGTGCGCGCGGTTCCCGGTTCACCCTGGTTTCTGGTCGCCCGCATGGATTTGTCGGAGGTTTACGCACCTCTCAGGCAGAAACTCTGGATGCTCATCGGCTTTGTCTGTTCCCTGCTGGTTGCGGCCGGGGCTATGACGGCAGCGGTCTGGCGCAGGCAGAGCGCCCTCTACTACCGGGAACGCTTTACCGCGGCTGAGGCGCTACGGTTAAGCATGGAGCGCCACAGCGTGACCTTGAAGGCCATCGGCGACGGGGTCCTCGCCACCGACGCCCGGGGCCGGGTGGAACTGCTCAATCCGGTGGCCGCAGCCCTGATCGGCTGGCATCAGGAGGAGGCATGCGGCAGGCCCCTGGAAGAGGTATTCCGTATTATCAACGAGGAGACCAGGGACAAGGTGGAAAACCCCGTCGCCAAAGTGCTGCGCGAGGGCCAGGTGGTCGGCCTCGCCAACCACACCATCCTCATCGCGAGGGACGGCACGGAGCGGCCCATTGCCGACAGCGGCGCGCCCATCCGCGATGAGGCGGGTGAGATTTCGGGGGTGGTGCTGGTTTTCCGCGACCAGAGCGCCGAGCGGGCGGCCCGGGAGGCCCTGCGGAAAAGCGAGGCGCGCTACCGCCAGACCCTGGACGGCATGCTGGAAGGATGCCAGATCATCGGGCCGGACTGGAAATACCTCTATGTCAATGACGCCGCTGCCCGCCAGGGCCGCAAGAGCCGTGGAGAATTGATCGGGCGCACCATGATGGAGGCCTTCCCCGGCATCGAGACGACGCCGCTGTTTGCCGCTCTGCGGCCTTGCATGGAGAAACGGGCACCCCAACGTCTGGAGAACGAATTCATCCATGCGGACGGCAGCACGGGCTATTTCGAACTCAACATCGAACCCGTGTCCGAAGGACTTTTCATTCTTTCGGTTGACATCACCGAGCGCAGGCGGGCGGAGTCGAATCTCCGGCACCTGACCGCCGTGCTTCGCGCCCTGCGCAACGTCAATCAGCTCATCACCCATGAAAAAGACCGGAACAGGCTGCTGCGCCGGGCCTGCGAAATTCTCACTGAAACGCGCGGCTACCGCTCCGCCTGGATCGGCATGCTTGCCGAGCCGGAAGGCATGCGGGCCGTGGCCGAATCAGGCATCGGCGAAGAGTTCAACGCCCTGTGCGCCGAACTCGAACGGGGCGGCTGGCCGGAGTGCTGCCGGCAGGCGTTGGAGAAAAACAGCGTCGTGGTTATGCACGACACGGCAGGCAACTGCGGCAGGTGCCCCCTGGCGCACACGTATCACGAGACGGCTGCCCTGGCTGGGGCGCTGCGCCACGCCGGCAGCAATTACGGGGTGCTGGTGGCGGCCCTGCCGGCGGATATGGCGGATAACGTTGAAGAACAATCACTCTTCAAGGAACTCGTGGGGGATATCGGTTTTGCCCTGTACAGCATCGAAACCGACAGGGAGCGGGAACGGGCGGTGGCGGCCCTGCAGGAGTCCGAGGCCAGATACCGGGCCCTGTTTGAGACAAGCGCGGATGGCATTCTCATTGCGGACGTTGAAACAGGGGTCTTCAAGTACGCCAATCCCGCCATCTCCCGTTTTCTCGACTACAGCGAAGCGGAATTCGCCGCCATGGGCGTGACCGACATCCATCCTGAGGATGAGCTGCCGAAGATTATGGCCGATTTCCAGGCCCAGGCCCGCGGAGACAAGACGCTTGCCGAGGAGATTCCCTGCATCAGGAAGGACGGCGCCGTGGTTTACGCCGACGTCAGCGCTGTTGCCGTCACTGTTGACGGCAGGACATGCAATGTGGGTTTTTTCCGCGACATCACGCCGCGCAAACGGGCCGAAGCGGAGCGCGACAGGCTGCAGGCCCAGTTCATCCAGGCCCAGAAGATGGAATCCGTAGGCCGGCTGGCAGGCGGGGTGGCCCACGATTACAACAATATGCTCAACGTCATCATGGGTTACTCGGAACTGGCGCTGGAAAAGGTGGGGCCGGAAGATCCGCTGTATGACGACCTGAAATCAATCCTGAACGCCGCCGGACGCTCCAGGGATATCACCCGGCAATTGCTGGCCTTTGCCCGCAAGGAAACCATCGCCCCTGAAGTGCTCGACCTGAACGCCGGCGTGGAAGGCCTGCTCAGGATTCTCCGGCGGCTCATCGGGGAGGACATCGACCTGGCCTGGCTGCCCGGCAATGGCCTCTGGCCGGTCCTGATAGACCCATCCCAACTCGATCAGATTCTTGCCAACCTGTGCGTCAACGCCCGGGACGCTATCGCCGATGTGGGCAAGATTACTATCGAAACAGGCAGGATGACCTTTGACGCAGCTTATTGTGCCGAACATGCGGGGTTTGTGCCCGGCGATTTCGTGGTGCTGGCCGTGAGCGACGACGGCTGCGGCATGGACCGCGCTACCCTGGATAAAATCTTCGAGCCGTTTTTTACCACGAAAGGGGTTGGCCGGGGCACCGGACTGGGGCTGGCCACGGTATATGGAATCGTCAAGCAGAATAACGGCTTTATCAACGTTTACAGTGAGCCCGGCGAAGGCTCCACCTTCAGGATTTACCTGCCCAGGCACGGGGACGACATCGCCGGCGTCCGCCAGCAGCCCATCGAGCAAATCCCTGAAGGCAGGGGCGAAACCTTGCTGGTGGTCGAGGATGAAATTTCAATCCTGAAACTTGCCGAAAGAATCCTCACCAGGCAGAAGTACAGGGTTCTCACGGCCAATACCCCTGCGGCAGCCCTGCAAACGGCCAAAACGCATGCCGGCGGGATCGACCTGCTGCTCACCGATGTGGTGATGCCCGGGATGAATGGCAGGGAATTGGCCGAACAAATGCAATGCCTGTACCCGAAAATAAAATGCCTGTACATGTCAGGCTACACGGCGAACGTCATCGCCCACCGGGGCGTGCTTGACAAAGGCTTACATTTCATCCAGAAGCCCTTCTCGAACAGAGATCTGACCAGCAAAGTCCGGACTGTGCTGGATGAGAGTGAAGCAGGATATTGAAGATATCCTGTTGGAAAAATTAATTAATTTAGAATCATGAGCGGGGACAGATCGAACAAACGGCAAATGCGACGGCATTTCAACAGCCTGGCGGTTTTTCCTTGACCAGGGCCCTGACCAGCCCGGATCTGCGCCTGATGCGGCTGCCCACCGCCTCGACAAAAACCTTTCTGCTCCCCCAGATCTCCACTGACTTTACCGCCCTGGTGATGCCGGTATACAGCAGCTCGCGACTGAGCACCGGCGAGGGTTCGGCCGGCAGCAGCAGGACCACCCGGTCAAACTCCGAGCCCTGGCTTTTATGGACGGTGAGGGCAAAGGCGGTTTCATGCTCCGGCAGCCTGGCCGGCAGCAGCTTGCGCACCCCGTCCTCGCTGGGGAAAAAGACCCGCAGCTCGCTGTCGGCTTCCTGATCGGGCAGGATCAGTCCGGTATCCCCGTTATAGAGCTGCAGACCGTAATGATTGCGGCTGACCATGACCGGCCGGCCCGGGAAGGCGAGGGCGTCCCGGGGGGCAAGCAGCTCCGAGGCCAGCCGGTTGATCGCCTCCACGCCGCAGGCCCCGCGGCGCAGGGCGGCAAGGACGGCGAATTCCCCCATATGCTGCAGGGCCTGCTCCGGCGTGGCGGCCTGCATGATCCGCTGATGATGGCGGGCCAGCCGGGCCACGATGCGCTGCTGGAAGCCGCCGGCCTCCCCCTCCATCTCCAGCCAGCGCACGTCGGCGCAGCTCTCATCCGTCAGCACGGCCAGCGCGGCCTCGCCATCGCCGTCGTTCACCGCCCGGCTGAGCCGGCCGATGCCGCTCGACCCGGCGAAACGGTAACTTCTGTGCAGTTCGGCAAGCGACTGGGACATGCCGCCGTCCCGCAGCCCCTGGCAGATATCCCCCAGCACCGCCCCCGGCTGCACCGAGGCCAGCTGGTTGCGGTCGCCGAGCAGGATGAGTACGCAGTCTTCGGGCAGCGCGGCCATCAGCCAGGCCATGAGCGGCAGATCCACCATGGAGGCCTCGTCCACCACCACCAGCCCGGCCGGCAGTTTGTTGCCGCCGTGATACCTGCTGCCCCTGCCGGTCGCGCCCAGCAGGCGATGGAGGGTGAGCGCGCTTTCCGGAATCAACGCCCGCAGCCCCGGCGCGCAGTCCAGGCCCAACTTGGCATGCCTGATGGCCTCCTGCAGTCGGGCCGCCGCCTTGCCGGTGGGCGCGGCCAGAAAAATCCGGTCTGCCGCCTCCTCCCCCCGCAACTGCAGATAGAGGGCCAGGATGCGGGCCACGGTGGTGGTTTTGCCGGTGCCCGGGCCGCCGGTGATCACGCAGAAACGGCTGGCCAGGGCCTTGCGGGCCGCCTCCCTCTGCCAGTCCGGCTCGTCGCCCACTGCTCCGGCCGGCCGGGGGAACAGGCGGCTGAGATTTTCCTCAAGCCCTTCCGCAGGAGCCGGCGGCCCCAGGCTGCTGCGCGCCAGGATAAAGTCAGCCACCTGCCGTTCGTACTGCCAGTAGAGCTGCAGATAGAGCAGCGGCGGCTCAAGGATCAGCGGCCGCCACTGCCCCGGTTCGCCCGCCACCCCGCTGTTGCCAAGCCGGTCGAGCCAGGTGTCCAACCCGGGACAGGTGAGCGTTTGCCCTTCAGTCAGCGGAACCTCCCGGCCGGCAAACTCCTCCAGATCAAGACAGATATGACCCTGGGCCATCTGCCTGGTGAGCAGCCGGGCGGCCAAGTCAAGCTCCGGCCCGGCCTGGCCGCTCAGACGCAGGAGAAAGGCGGCGAAATGGCCCTCCAGCGATGAAAAGCTGCCCGTGTTCATCCTGCCACCAGCACCCGGCCCAGCTCTTCGACCAGGCGGGCGTCCGGGCGGTCATGATAGATGCCGCAGGCCGGGCCATGCTGCCGGCTGACCCCCCGCAGGAAAATATAAAACAGGCCGCCGAAATGCTCCTCATAGCGATAGCCTGGCAGGCGGCCGGCCAGATAGTGATGCAGGGCCACGGTGTACAGCAGGTACTGCAGGGTATAGCGCTCCTGCAGCATCACCTCCTGCAGCCGCTCCCGCCGGTAATCGGCCGGCGCGGATCCCAGATGGTTGGACTTCCAGTCCGCCAGATAAAAACGCTGGTCATGGACAAAGACCAGATCAATAAAACCCTTGAGAAAACCGTTACCCACGGAAAAATCCAGGCCGGCGGCCGCCTCCTCGTCATAGCCATGGGCGAGCAGAATTTCCCTGACCCGGCCGGCCGTGACCGCGGCCAGGGGGAAGCAGAATTCCAGCTCATTCAGCCGCTGCCCGCGGCTGACGGCCTGCAGCAGCAGATCCGGCCGCTCGGCCAGCAGCGGGGTGGACAGCACATTGGCGGCCATGGTCAGCACGGCCTCCTGCCATTTCGCCGCAAAGCCGTGCTGGGCAAGTTTTCCGGCGACCAGCTGCCGCACCGTTGCCGGCTCGCCGCCAAGCTGCGGAAAATCAAGGTGCTCCAGCACATCATGCAGGAAGGTGCCCGGCGCAGCCCCCCGGGGAAAGGCGAAGATCGAGGCGTCATCCTCCCCCGGCCCGGCAGCTTCCTCCCGCGCGGCATATGACTCGCCCAGCCGGCCATGGCTGGTGATGGCCGAGAAGCTGGTCACCTGCAAGGCGGCAATGCTGCCGGCAAAGGTCCGGCAGGTGAGACCAAGCGGCGCCTCGCCTGGCCGCCGCCTCACTGCGGGCGGCGCATCAGAGCGGCGCACCAGCTCGATGCTGCCCTCGGCGCGGCTGATCAGCTCGGCTAGTTCGCCGGCCAGTTGCTCATCGGTTAATTTCTTGAAGCGCTTTTTCAGGGCCGCAAAATCATCCCGGCCGTGCAGCAGCCAGGCCAGGGCCGAACTCTCCGCCCCGTTAAAGCAGCCCCACACCAGATAGCAGCGATGCACGGCGCGGGTCAGCGCCACATAGAGCAGCCGCATGTTTTCGGCCAGCTCCTCCTGCCGGGCCAGCTCCTTGTGACTCTCCAGATCCTCGGAGCCCAGATCCAGCGCCGGCCGGTGCTTGTCCGCCGGCAGGTGAAACGACACCATATCCCGGACCGCCCGCGCCCCGCCCCAGCAGAAGGGACAGAAGACAATGGGGTACTGCAGGCCCTTGGCGCGATGAATGGTGACGATCTGCACCCGCTCGGCGTCACTCTCCAGCCGCAGCTGATACTCCTCGTCGGCCTGCCGCCCATCGGCCATCTGCTCGGCCAGCCAGGCCAGCAGGGCCGGCGGCCCGGCCTTTTCCTGCCGCTCAAAACCGTGCAGCACCTCGCCCAGATGGAGAACATTGGTCAGCCGTCTTTCCCCGTCCACAAAACGGAGCAGCTGCACCCTGACCCGGTGACGATCCAGCAGCAGCCGGAACATGGCCATGAAGCCCTTGTCCCGCCAGCAGCGCTGATAGGAGTGAAAGGAGGCAAACCAGCGGCTCCAGGTCTTTTCGTCCTGCTCCAGCGCCGCCAGACCGGCGCAGCTGCCGCCGAGCATATCCGTGGCCAGGGCGGCACGGAGGCGTTTTTCATTGCCCGGCTCCGCCACCGCGGCCAGCACCCGGCAAACCTCGGCCGCCTCGCGGCTGGCAAAGAGGCTTTCCATGCTCTGCTGCACCGCGGGGATACCGGCCTGCTGCAGGGCCTGCTGCACCTGACGGGCCTCCCGGTTCTCCCGCACCAGCACGGCAATATCCCTGGACCCCACCGCATGGTCGTTGATGAGCGCCTCGCCCCGGCTGCCCAGCTCAAGCAGCTGCCTGATCTCCGCGGCCAGAGAGTCGAGAATCCTTTTTTCCGCCACCTCCCTGGTCATGGCCCCCTGCTCGGCAGGATCGCGCCTGATCTGCCAGAGCTGCAGCGGCGGCTCCTGCCGGCGGCGGACGGTCAGCCTGCTCTGCTGCCGCTCGGCGGCTGAGACCGGCTGAAAACCAATGCTGCGGTAGACAAAGGGGTTGGCACAGGAGGAAAACAGGGTGTTGACCGCCTTGATCAGGGCCGGCTCGGAGCGGTAGTTCTCCGCCAGCTCAAAGGCGGAGGGCACGTCCCTGATGGCCTGCAGATAGGTGAAGATATCGGCGCCCCGGAAACTGTAGATCGCCTGCTTGGGGTCGCCGATGATATAGAGCAGATTTTCCGAGGCCCCCTGATACAGGGTGGAAAAGATTTCATACTGGACCGGGTCGGTATCCTGGAATTCGTCAATGAGCGCCGCCGGGAAGCGGGATAGGATCTGGCGGGCCAGCAGCTGGCGGCTGCTCCCCTGCAGGGCCTGCTGCAATTTCAGCAGCAGATCGTCATAGGCAAAAAGATTTTTTTCCAGCTTGCGCCGGGCAAACTCCGCCAGGCCGTAGCGGCAGGCCTCCTGGCGCAGGGCGATCAACCCCCTGTCAAAGAGCTCCTGCAACTGCTCATGCCGGGCGCAGATGCTGCGGCACAGTTCAAAGAACGGATGCTGCGGCGGGCAGCAGCTCTTTTTAGTGCACCTGAGCAGGCTGTCCGCGGAAAATCGGGCGAAATTCTCGCACAGCTCGCCCTGATAGGGCCGCTGCTCCAGACAGAACAGGTCCATCTCCTCAAGCCACAGGGGGATGCTCTCCGGCCGGTAGGAAGTGCGATTGAGTTCCCGGCTCTCGAGCAGCAGGCTGCTCACCTCGACCCGCACCGCAGGCCAGGCCTGATACAGCTCAGCCAGGCTGCGGGCAATCTCCTGCTCCGCCTCCTGCACCACCCCGCCCCGGGCGATTTCGGTCAGCACCCCGGGATCAACCTCAGGCAGCAGGACGAGTCCCGGCCGCAGCCTTTTGAGAAAGCGGAAGAGGTTGTCCGGCAACACCTGGCGGCGCACAAAGGCGGTGAAGGAGACCGGAAACCTGTCCATCTGCAGCCGCCAGAAATCGGCGGCGATCTCCTGGAGGAGATCATCCAGGTCAGGCGCCAGTTCCGTGTCAAACAGCGCCCCGCTTTCCAGGGAATTCTCCCTGAGCATCCGCTGGCAGAAGGCATGGATGGTGAAAATCGCCGCCTCGTCAAAGTCCTGCAGCGCGCTGAGCAGCAGCCGGCCGGCCTGGTGATGATCCGTCACCCTGGCCAGCAGGCTCCGCTGAAAATCATCCTGTCCCTGTCCCGCCGCAAAGGCCTGCAGACAGCTGCTCACCATCTGGCGCACGCGCAGCCGCAGGTCCTCGGTGGCCGCCTTGGTATAGGTCACCACCAGAATATGGCGGACAGACAACCCTTTTTCCAGCAGCAGCCGGACAAAGAGAGCGGAGATGGTGTAGGTCTTGCCCGTGCCGGCACTGGCTTCAATGAGATGCACGCCGGACAGCGGGTATTGGCTCAAGGCTGGCATGGCCGCGCTTCAGTTTCCCCTGCAGTTTTGCTGATGACTCCAATCACGGACTGATACCTCCATCACTCATCACCTCTGGCCGACCATCTTCATCTGTTTTCCCCGCCTTGTCCATCATTTTCCGCAGCCGGCATCCCCACTCCCCCCTCCTCGCACCTGCAACAAAGTTACATCTTTTACGAGCAGGAGTTAATTTATTTTTATCTTTTCAGACGGGCCGCAGCGCCCCAGTCCGGCCCGCCTGCCTTTACCGTACCGCCTGCGCAGCGTACCGTTCTCTAAACATTTAAAATTTTAAAACAAAATACCGATACGGTTTTCAGCGGCAGCAGAGATTCTCAAATACCACATAAATGGCGTAAATTTTGCACGATTTTCCGGTATACTATACACGGACAGCCGTGCTTCAGTCTGTTTCAGGGAGGACAAGGTATGAAAAATGACGTCAAGCAGAATCTGCAACCGGAGGTGCTCATCAGCTGCCTTGATGTCCTGTGCAGGGCCAACGCCACTGTTTTTGAAAGCGACCCCAAACTGGCTGCGGATATCACCCAGGCGATTGAGGCCCTGTCAAATGCCCTCAATGACGAACCATCGGCAAATGCCATGCAGCCGGATATGCAGACCAATGGCCCGGCTTACGGGCAGACCGGCGGCGTTCACTACCAGGAGCGTCCCCAATACCAGGAGCGTCCGCTCGAGCCCGCTGATTATCTCAAAAAAAATATTGTCCCCGAGTATTTCCCTGCTGATGAAACAATCGTCGATGTGCTCACCAATGAAATCATCCGCAAACCTTCCCGGTAATAAAACAATGGATACGGCCAACGCTTCATTTCCGCGGGCAACACTCGCTCTGTCTCAAAAGACAAACAGCCATAGCATGGGGAACGTCATGAATGTGGAAGAAAGATATATCGCAGATGTAGACAGACTGATTCCCCGGCCGGATATTGCCCTGGATGTGCTGTGTCTGGCTCAGGACTCGTCCAGCTCCGTTGCCGAACTGGCGAAAAAGATCGAGCAGGACCCGAACATGACGGCCAACATGCTGAGGATGGCCAACTCCTCCTATTTCGGCCACATGAAGGAAATTGCTTCGCTGCAGGACATCATCGTTCGCCTTGGCCTGGACATGGTGAAAATACTTGCCATCACCAGCGCCTCGGCAGGCATCCTGACCTCCCCGCAGGAAGCCTACGATCTCGAACCCCGCGCCCTGTGGAACCACTCCCATGCCTGCTCCATCCTGGCGGAAATTATTGCCAGATACGCCAAGCTGGAAAATCATTACACCGTCTACACCGCGGCCCTGCTCCATGACATCGGCAAGGTCGTCTTGAATAAACCGCTGCTCGCCGCCTGCGCCGTCAGAAAAACGGATAAAAAATTTTCCTCCCTCCTGGAACTGGAGCGCTTCATGCTGCAGACCGATCATGCCCGGGTCGGTGCGGCGCTGCTGGCGGCCTGGGGCCTGCCGGACAGCATCACCATCCCCGTAGCCCGCCATCACAGCGCCGGCGGCCTCAAGCCGAACCGGCTGGATGTCAAGATTGTCTCCCTGGCCAATTTCCTGGTGGAAAGCATCGGCATCCGCTCCCTGATGCCGGCAGACTTCCACTTCAATGTCGATGAATTTCTCCGGCAGAACCAGGGATCACCCGAGGTGTCCAGCTTCAGCGCCAACATGGCCAGCATCATGGAAGAATTCTTCAACCGCTTCAGCGGCACCGATATGATTCTCGCCTAGCAAGGCTGCTTTGCCCGGAGAATGGAGCGTCGGCCTTATTTTATTGCCATCTGCACCCGCATGCCCCGCTCCCCCTCGGCCGCACCGGCAGCGCCTTTGGGCTCGATGAGAAAAATTCTCTCCGGTTCAACCGGCCCCTTTTCGATGAGCACATCCCGTACCGCCCCGGCCCGCTCCACCGCCAGATTGCGCAGCTCATTATCCGTGATGACAATGTTGTCATAGAGGAGCTTTTCCATCTCCTCGGCCGGGATATCCTTGAGCAGCCCGAGAAAATTCTTGGGCCGCTCAAACTCAGCAGCCTTATAGGCCTTTTTCAGGTAGCGTTCATATTCATCGGCAGTGATGTCAATGGCATCCACCTCAGACACCGCCGCCTCCTTCCTGGCCAGATCCTTCATCTTCTGCACCTTGAGCAGCCGGTCAAAACGGAGCTGGGTCAAGGCCCGGCCATCCTCAGCGGGATCAACCTGGCCGGTTAGTTCCACCTTGATGGCGGGCCGGTCGTACAGCGCCTTGGCAAATTTCGCCAGCACCTCCATCGCCTCTGGAGTGACCTCGGCCTCCCCGGCGGCAAACTGCACATGCTGTTCCTCTCCCCCTCCCTCAAAAATGGCGCCAAGCAGGGAAAAGGGAGAGGTTACCGCCTTGACGATAAGATTATAAAGAATCTTGAAAACCACCTTGACCACGCTGAACTCCGGATCATCGAGCTGGCCGGATACCGGGATATTGAGATCGATTTCACCCCGGCGGTTTTTCAGCAGGGAAATAGCCAGCTGCACCGGCAGATCGACCGCGGTTTCATTTTTGACGAACTCGCCCAGGGTGATCTGATCGACAAAGGCCTTGTTGTCCGAAGTGAGCTTTCGGCCTTCAATGAGATAGTGCAGCTTGAGATCGAGCTTGCCCTTGGTCAGCGGATAGCCGATGTACTTAAGGGTGTACGGGCTCACCGGGCTGAGTTCGATATCACTGAATTCCGCCGTGACATCGGTGTAGAAATCCTGGGAGGGACGGATGGTGCCGGTCACCTTGACCGGTGAGTGCTGATCGAGTTTCGCCGTGATATTCACCTCGGCCGACACATCCCTGGCGGCGGAAAGCCCCTTGATGCTGCCGTCAATCTTCTCCAGGGTGGTTTGAAACTGCGGGGCAACGCTGCGGTCGGTAAAATTGACCCGGCAGTCAGCCAGACGCACCAGCCTGATTTCCACCTCCGGCCTGGCCTCCGCCGCCGCCGGCGCCTCCTGCCGCTCTTTTCCGCCCTCCTCCTTGCGGACAATGGTGCTCAGGTTCAGCACGCCCTCCTGGTTCCTCAGCACGAAAGCGGATAAACCGGTAAAGACGATCTCCTCGGTTTTGAGGCGCATGGGGCTGGTCTCTACCTGAAGCTTTTTCACCTGTACCGCCTCCCAGCCCAGCAGCTTCCCCCCCTGTCTGGCATCAAGGCAGGCAAATTTGCGGCTGCCCGCCTCCCCCTGGAAGGTGATCGCCACCTCGCCACCCTGCCGCCGGTCGAGGGTCATCCTGCCCTTGACCGCGCCCTGTCCGTCAGCCATGATGATATTGAGTTTCTGCTCCACATAGGGCTGCACGGATTTCAGCGGCAGATCGGCCAGGTCGACATCAAGCCGCAGGGCCAGGGGCGTAAGGCCTGCGCTGCCCTGCACCTTGACCTTGCCGCTTTTATTGAGCCGCAGGTCAAGCGCCACCGAGCATTCCTCGCCGGGACGGGTGGTCACGTTCCCGGCAGCCAGATGCAGCTGGTCCATGATCAGGGTCACTGGTTCTTCCGGCACCTGATCAGTGAAGGCTACCTCGTATCCGGCAAAATCCACGGCCTTGACCAGCACCTGCCAGGCAGCCGGCGGCGCCGCCTCATCCTCCTTTTTTGCCTCTGCCGCTGCCGGCGGCGATTGCGGGGCCGCGGCCAGGAAGTCCTGCAGGTTGATGGCGCCGTCCTTGCGCCGGGTAAGGGGAATCACCGCGCCTTGACTGGCGCACCTGCCCACCACCACTGTTTTGTCCTTGAGATTGACCTCTGCCTCGCTCACCGCAAAATCCGGGATCACCACCCTGGTTGCCCCGTCCGGACCGGTCATGCTGAAACCGCCCAGTTCAACCCCCAGGCCGGAAATAAGCAGGGTGCTGTCAGCCGCGGCATAGTCGAGATGGGCAACGGCCTTGACCTTCTCCGCCGCCAGGGTCGCCCGCAGGGCCTTTTCATAATAGGGGCTGTACTTGCCGAGCTGCACATTCTCCACCCCCGCATCCGCCGTCAGCTTGAGCGGCTCCAGGGAAAAACCGCCGTTAATCCGGACCTGCTCATTGCTTTCACTGGTGAGCGCCAGCTGGTAGGCGGCGGACTTGTCCGGGCCGGTGCTGAAATTTTTCACCTGGAGATTGACCGCTTGCAGGGTGGTCTGCAGGGGGCCCGCCACCGTCTTGTCGGTAAAGTGAATGGTGGCCTCCTCCACCGCCGCCTCCGCCACCTCAACCAGCAGGGGAAGCGGAGCTGCTGCGGGAGCAGCCTTGCCCGCTTCCTCGGGCGCCGGGACAACGAGACCGGCGAGATTCACCTGCCCGCCTTCATCCCGCTGCACGAAAAGTTCGGGTTTCTTCCAGAGGATTTTCGTCAGGTGAAACTCCTTGCGCAGGATATGGGCTCGGTCAATATCCACGGTCAGCTCAGGAAAGGACAGCAGCGGCTGCTCCTGCCGGTCAACCACCTTTATTTCGCGCAGGCCGGCCCGGCCCTGGATTTTGATCGCCGGATTGCCGTCCTCATGCTGCATGAAGGAGAGGGAGAGATCAAGATCGAGCCGACCGTTCTTGATGATGAAGTTGAGATTTTCCGGCAGATAGGAAAGATAGTTGGTGAGATCAATATCAGCGAAATTGACATTGAGCTCCGACTGCCGCGTCCGGTAAAAGGGCTTGCTCTGGCCGAGCATGCTGATGGGCGTGCCGTTGATCACCGCGGCAAAGTCGGGTTTGGTGAAAATATCAATCTTATAGGGCAGATTGGACAGAAAGGGCAGGCCGATACGCAGACCGCTGATCTGATGGCTGACCTCCTTCATCTTGTCCTCAAAGTCGATCCTGCCGCCGGCAAGCTCAATATTGTTGATGGAAAAGAGCAGCGGGCTTGCCTTTTCCTCTTCTTTTTTCTCCGCAGCGCGGTCGGGGGCGGCAAGATCGGAGAAATTGAAGCTTTTATCCCTGTTCAGGGTGATTCTGGCATAAGGGTCGGTCAGGGCAAAGGATTTGACGATAATGGCGCGCTTGAAAAGCGACACCCACTGCAGATTCACCTGCAGGCTGGCAAAGGAGACAAAAGGCTTATTGCCCTCCGGTTCCTGGATGTTGAAGCCGCCCACCGCCACCTGCAGGGTATAGGGATTGATTTTCACCTCCTGCACCGTGGTCTGCCGGTGCAGGGCCTGGCTCAGCTTTTTCTCCAGCTGGCTGCGGACAATAGCCGGCAGTATCCAGAAACCGAAAACGGTGTAAAAAAGCATGGTGCAGCAGACAATGATACTCCAGCGCTGCAAACGGGACAGACTCGTCCACCTTTGCTTCAGCTTCAGCTCAGCCATCATGATCCTCCTTCATATGGGCCAGAACAGGAGAAAAAATCCGTATCGCCATCTCGATAAAGCCTTGGTCCAGCGGTTCCGCCTCATTCTGGTAACGGAAGCGCAGATAGGGGTCGCCAGACTCCCCCGCGGCGCCGTAACGGCCCTGCCAGGCGGCATTGGCCTCTTTTGCCGCCCGGTCCGCTTGACCCTGGCAGGCGTGCAGGGCAAACTGATAGGATGTTTCACTCATGAAAGGGAGCGGCGCCTGCTGCCCCTGCAGAAAGAGGTCAACAAGCTGCGCAAGCAGCCGGGCGGCCTCCTGCGCCGGTCGGAAGACCACGGTCTGGTCCCTGGCCACCACCACGGTCCGCCGGACCACCTCCTGCGGCAGGACTTGCAGGAGGAGATGGGTGATCCAGGCCCGCAGCAGGTCCCTGCCCTTCAGCCGGGCGGGCCGGGCGTGGAGCACCCCCTGCTCCGTCAGGTGGTCGATGCGGCCGCAGAGCAGAAAATCCCTGATCGCGAGGCGGAAAAGCGGCGGTTCCACCAAGGGAGCCAGGTAATCCGCCAGCAGACCATGAAACTGCCGGGCCTCATCCTGCAGTTCGCGCACCGCGATTTCGCCGACCTTGCCATGGGGAAGCAGGCCCCGGGCTTTCCACAACCTTGCCTGACCTTCAGTATCGCTTTTACGCAGCAGAAGATCAAGCATTTCCGTCTCCAGCCGGTAGCGCTCCAGCCCTTCCAGCGCAAAGGGCTCATTATCATCACTGATCTCCTCCGGCGCCGCCAGCTCAACCCCGAGCCGGCGCCGGCAGAAGAAACGCACCGGATGGGCAAAGAAATCAAGAAAGTCCTGCAGTTCAATCTCCGTGCCCGGTTGACAGGGGGCGGGCAGCGGCAGCCCTTGCCAGAAGCCGGCCCCGGGGTCGGCGCCCGCGGCAAGCCGCAGAGCGGCCTGGAAATTTTCCGTTGCATAGCTGAAAAGATGGCCGCCCGGCTGGAAATAGGCCGGGTGAAAGGGCTGCAGCCGGTGTCTGGTGATCAGGCCGGCTCCGGCGGCCCGCTGCTCCCCGGCCGGGCAGACGGCGGCCAGGTAGTCAAGCAGTTCACTGACCAGCACCGAGGGCGGCAGGGTGGCGTCGTCTTGCAGCGACTGGCCCACATAGCTGATGTAGAGCTGCCGGCGGGCGGAAAGCAGCGCCTCGATAAAGAGATAGCGGTCATCATGGCGCGGACTGCGGTCACCCCGTCTGGGAGCGCGGCTCATCAGGTCAAAGCTCAGGGTGAAATGGGGCCGCGGAAAATCCCCGTCATTCATGCCGAGCAGGCAGACAATCTGAAAGGGGATGGCCCGCATGGGCAGCAGAGAGCAGAAGGTAACCCCGCCGCTGAGAAAACCGTGGGCGGATTTTTCCTGCCGCAACTGCTGGTGCAGCCAGCTTTTCACCACCCTGAGGTCAAGCGCCTCGGTAAAACCCGTGGCCGCCTGGGTCTCCCCCATGTTCTGCAGCACCGTTCGCAGGCCCGGCAGATCCCCTTCCTGCTCACTCTCCACGGCCAGACAGTCAGCGAGCAGGTCCTGCAGCATGGCGCCCCACTCTGCCAGCGGCCTGTGGCCCGGCAGACGGGACAGCCAGGCAAAAAGGGTTTCCAGGGCGTCAAGCAGGCGGCCGAGCAGCTCGGC
The DNA here is from genome assembly GCA_003605035.1 of Desulfurivibrio sp. Lineage (GTDB taxonomy): Bacteria > Desulfobacterota > Desulfobulbia > Desulfobulbales > SURF-16 > SURF-16. The sequence goes on along the minus strand of QZKJ01000028.1, from coordinate 17,211 downwards.
CTCACTGCCGTCCAGGGGTCCATGGGGAAGAATGCCGGCAAACAGCTCATGGCCATCCGCCATGGCATAGCCGAGCAGCAGCCGGTCAAGCCCAGCCCGCCAGGTATTTTCCTCATAGGCCGGCAGGCCGAGTTCCTGCCGGTGGCGGCCGTCCCGCCCCCAGCGGATGCCGAGCTCGCTTACCCACTGCCTGATGCGTTCACCGTCCGCCGCGCTCAGATGAAATCTCCTGCTGACCAGGGGGTTGGCCAGCAGATTGACGATGTCCCGGGCCGCATAACGTCCGCCTGCCAGCTCAAGCAGGGCAAAGAAGGCGTCGAGCAGCGGGCTGTCTGCCCCGGCGCTCTTGTCGGCCAGGGAAAAGGGGATGAAATGGGGATGATCCCGTTCCAGGCCGAAAACCGCCTGCACCAGGGGGCTGTAAGTCTCGATGTCCGGGGCCATGACGATAATGTCCGCCGCGCTGAGCGATGGATCGGAGTCAAACAGGGCCAGCAGATGGTCCTGCAGCGCCTCCACCTCGCGCATGGGGCTGTGACAGGCATGGATGAGCAGCGAGTCATCCGCCTCCCCATACGCGGAACAGCTCAGCTCCAGGATATCCCGCTGGATGGAGGCGAGCAGGCTGCTCTCCTCCGGCTCCGCAAACAGATCCTCTTCCAGACAGTCCCGCTCCTGCAGCAGCACCAGAAAATCCCGGGCAATATGTCCCATGGAGGCAAGCAGGGCATTGCCGGACTCCAGATACAGCGCTGCAGCCCCCTTGCCGGATCGCACAAGCCGGCGGGTGATATCCTTCTCCGGGACAATGTCGCCCCACCAGTGCCGGCAGGGGTTCAGGAAAAAGAGATTGACCGGCAGATGCGCGGACAACACGTCAAAAATCTCCAGATGAAAAGGCGGCAGGCTGGAAATGCCGAACAGGGTGATGCGGCTGGGCAGTCCGGCAGGCGCCCCGTGCTGCATGGTCCGCAGAAAACGGGCCAGCATTCCGCCCCGGTGCATCCCGCCGTACCGGGCGGTGAACCTGCGCCACAGCAGGGCCTGCCAGCCCCCTTCCTCGCTGCCGTTTTCCCAGGCGGCGATCAGGTCAGGGCGGTAGATGATGTACTGATCAAAGAGATCGGCCAACTGATCCGCCAGCTGAAAGCGTTTCAGCGGATCGGCCAGATAGGAGGCCAGGTGGCGGAACAGGGGGTCGTCCTTGAGTTCCGCCAGCACTTCCATGAGCTGCCAGCCAGCCTGACCGCGTTCGTAGGCCGGCTGCCCGTTTTCCGGCAGCACCCGGCGGAAGATGTCCGCCACCAGCTTATTGGGAAAGGGGAAGAGACAGTTGGCCCACACCGAGAGCTGCCTGGCCAGCTCCATGGTCAGCCAGACCGCCATGCCGCGGCTCTGCACCACCACAGTCTCGGCCTCAAGGGGCGGCAGCGGCTCCTGCCGGAAGATTTCCCCGCACTGCCGGGCGAGAATCTCCAGGCGGTTACTGGTGAAGAGATGGATAGCCATACGCTATTCTTACTCCAAGTCCCTGAAGGTGCAACAAAAACCTTTGCGTCTTTGTGCGCTTGCGTTTATTGTCTGGGCAAAATCAGTTAAAAATAAATTCAATTCCGGATCAATGGCCATGCGCACCTGTGTAACCCCTCAAGGCGACTTTCTCTACTGCATCCATGCACCTGATTACGCGGTGAAAAATCTCCGCGAAAATGACTTGATCGCAAGCCTCGGCACCTGCGGCGGCAGGGAGCATCTCAACAGCCGAAACTTCCCGCCCGCCGACGTCACGGTGGAAAAAGCCGACCGGGTTTACGAGATCCCCAATGTCTTCCCCTTCAGGGGCGCCACCTTCATCAACTCCCCCTGGGCGGATGCCACGGCCAAAGACCCGCTGCGCATCAAACTGCCGGCCCCGCAGCCCGTCTCCTTTTCCCAGAACGTCACGACCTGGCTGGCCGGCAGAGAAACCGCCAGCATGGACAGCCTCTTTGACTGCCTGCCGGAAGCGGTCCTCCTTGCCCTGGCCATCACCTCCACCGACCCGGCCGATCTTGTTGTGCTGGCGAAAATCAGCTGCGAGTTTCTCACCGACGGCAGCGGCACGCCGACCGGTCTCATTTACAGTCAGGACCCGCAGGGCAGAATCCGGACCGGCATAAAAAACCATCCGCTCTTTGAGGCGGTGGCGAACAACCCTTATCTGCCGGATCCTTACAAACAGGCCATGGTGCTGCGGCCCGGCGCCCAGGGCGGCAGTGAAATCGTCGGCGAATGGAATGATGCGGACCATCACGTCTTTGAATACCTGCGGCGCAACTCCTATATCCCCTGGGGCCACTATGCCGCCAACATGGCCAATGACGCCGTGCGTTATGATATAGCCAGACTCTCCCTGGCCGACATGACCGGCCTGCGCCATCTCTACTATCAGCGCACCTATGTGCGGCTGGCCGCGGCGCTCGGCATCAACATTGACGGCGGCAGAAAGAGCCTGTCCGCCGCCGAGCTTGAAGCGCTGCGCCTGGAGATCCGCCGCCGGCTCGACAGCGCCAAGCAGCCGCCCTTCTTTGACTGCACCCTGTGGGGCTGGAACTACGGCTTTGACTTTGCCCCCAGCCAGTATCGGCTCAATGCCTCCCACCAGCAGATCCACCAGCAGTTTGCCCTGCTGCCTGCCGCGGTGGCGGCAATGAAAGGCGGCAGCAGAACGGACGAATTTCTGCCCTCTTACGGCTGCGGCGATCTGGTGGCCGACTGCGTGCGCGCCTACCACAGCAGGCACAGCCGCTCGCTGTTTGCCGACCTGCTCAGCTGCATCCGCAACAACCGGCGCCTGGACGGAACAAAAGGCGAGGCATCCCTGGTGGTGTTTGAGGACGATGAGGTAATGCTCTTTGTGCCCAAGGCCCAGACCTCCCAGTGGGAGCTGCAGCTGCTGACCCTGAAACCGGTGGGCAACATCCTGGAGGCGGACCAGGCCATGCGCCGCTCCCTGGATACGGCCATGCATACGGCCATGCAGGTGCTCGGCGGTTTGGGCATGCGCATGGCAAACATCATCGAATACGCCAAGCGCTTCACCGACCAATCCGACCAGCGGCTCCTCTACAGCTTCCTGCCGAAACTGCCCGAATCTCCCGGCGCCTTCAGCGAACTCCAGCTGCGCTGGATCATGGGCCATTATCCGGAGGATTTCGCCCTGGCCTGCCGCAACAAACTGCCCTGAGCAATCGGGCCTCTGCGGCAACAACCGCCGGCAGGGCCGGTACTCTTCCGCTTTGCCGCTGCCCCGTCTCCCCATGAGGCTGCAATTTTCCAGCAATCTGGAAACATATCCTGCGCCTGTCAATTATTATTGACAAATTGTCGCACCTAGCCGATAATTTTTCCTGAAAAACAGTTTCTGCCGACTGCCGTTTTGACAGCAGGCGGAGTTGCGCCATCTTTACCTACGTTCCGGCAAAAGGACATTCCATGAATATCAGGACCAAGATCACCGCCCCCACCGTCTTTTTTTTCATCCTCTTCGGGGTTGTCGGGGCATTTCTGGTGAGCAGACTCATCACCGCAAGCGTCCGGGAGCAGGTGCAGCATGCCCAGGAGGCCATGTTTGAATCCCTGCGGATCTCCTCGGAGGAAAAAATCAGGGAGCTGAACAATACCATTGACCGCATCGCCAAAAAGGCCTTGAACGAGGCGGCCCTCTTTTCCGGCAGCCCCGAGGTGATCGCCGCCTACAGGATCGCCCTCTCCGGCAACATTGACAACGAGGAGGATCCCCGGGCCCAGCAGGCCCGTGAAGAGCTGCGCGCCTACTTTGCCCCGATCATTGCCGACTACACGGAACACACCGGCGCCAAGGCGCTGAAAATCCACTTTCACCTGCCCAACGGCCGCAGCCTGGTCCGGCTCTGGCGTGATGGCTGGCAGGCAGTGCGGGACGGGGAGGAAGTCGACGTCTCTGATGACATCTCCTCCTTCAGAAAATCGGTCATGCAGGTGAACAGACAAACCCATAAGGCCCTGACCGGCATCGAGATCGTGCCCAGCGGTTCCGCCATTTTCGGCATTGCCCCGATCAACGACCAAGAGGGCAATCAACTCGGTTCAGACGAGGTGATCTACAGCATTGACAACCTGATGCAGGTCAGCAAAACCAGCAAACTGGTTGACTACGCCATTTATCTTGACGCGGACCAGCTCCAGGTGGCCACCACGCTGAACGATGCCGGCAAATATCCGGTCATTGGCGGAAAATTTGTGCTGGAGGCCGGCACCAACACGGAGCTCAGCACGCCGCTGATCAGCTCCGCCTTTCTTGCCAGGGGACATGAAAGCCCCTATTCCGAGCAGTCAGGCAACTTTTATCTGACCGGCTTTCCGGTAAGGAATTTCACCGGCAACACCGTGGGCGTCATGGTCATCATCAACGACATCACCGAGCAGCTGACCGTGATTGCCGGCATCAGGGAAGAAGGGGACAAGGCCCTCGGCGCCCTACGGAAAAACATCGCCATCGGCATGCTGATCGCCACCCTCTTTTTTGTCAGCGGCCTCATCTTCTTTATCACCGTGGTCATCAACCGGCCGCTGACCGCCTCCGTTGAATTCTGCAAAAAACTGGGCAAAGGGGACCTTGCCGCCACCCTGCACATGGGCAAGGCTCAGAACTGCTCGGCCTTTAAACATTGCAACAAACCGGACTGCCCGAGCTTTGGCAAGGAGGCTTACTGCTGGGCCGAATCCGGCTCCTTTGCCGCGGTGGCCCACTGTCCTCACGCCGCGGCAGGCGGCGACTGCAAGGAATGCGCGGTCTACAGGAAGGGCATCGACGATGAGCTGACCATCATGGCCTCGGCCCTGAACGCCCTGAAAGACGAACTGCTCACCCGCACCATGGTGATCGAAAGAATCGGCAACGGCGATCTGACCCAGGCGGTGACCGTGACCTCCGAGATGGACACCTTCGGCCAGTCGATCAATAAAATGATCGGCAATCTCAATAAGCTGGTCAGAAACATCCTGGCCAACTCACATCAACTGTCCGCTTCCGCCAGCGAGCTGTCCGATGTTTCCGCCCAGCTCTCCGCCAGCTCCGAGGAGATCTCCTCCCAGTCGGCCACCATCGCCGGGGCCACCGAAGAAATCAGCGTCAACACCGGCAATGTCGCCGACACGGTCAACCGGATCTCCCAGTCCATGCAGAGCGCCGCCGGCGCCACCGAAGAGATGAGCGCCAGCATTGCCCAGATCGGCGGCAATGCCGAAGAGGGGACCCGCATCACCGGCACGGCCCTGGACAAGGCCAGTGCCGCCACCCGGGCCATCAACGAACTGCAGCAGGCAGCCAATGAAATCAGCGAGGTCACCCGGGTAATCGGCGACATCTCCGACCAGACCAAGCTGCTCGCCTTAAATGCCACCATTGAAGCGGCCAGGGCCGGCGAGGCGGGCAAGGGATTTGCCGTGGTGGCCGGCGAGGTCAAGGAACTGGCCCGCCAGACCTCCGAGGCCACCGCCAATATCGCCGCCCGCATCAGGGAAGTGCAGACCAGCACCCAGCAGGCGGTGGCCATTATCAACGAGGTAACCAGCATCGTCAGCCAGGTCAACGATTCGTCCGCCCTGATCACCAATGCCGTGGGCGAGCAGGTTGCCGTGGCCCAGGACATCGCCGCCGCCGTGGCCCAGGCCAATGACGGCACCAACACCATCAGCACCGCCATTGCCGAGCTGAGCAGCGGCACCGGCGAGGTGTCCGCCAATATCCAGGCGGTGAACCAGCGGACCACCGAGAACGCCGAGGGCATCAACTCGGTCAGCCAGGCCGCGGTCAGACTGGCGGATCTGGCCAGGCAGCTTGAGGAGATGATGAGCAGTTTCAAGGTCAGCGGGTGAAGCCGCCATTCCGGATCAGCGTTACCGCATGGGGCGGGTCCGACCCCGCCGAACAAGCTGAAATGGATTGACGCTCAGCGCGATTCAGGCTATCGTTTTCCCATCAATTATCAAATAGATGAAAGTGCCTGGCACTCACAGGCCACCTGTTGCTATGGGTAAAAAAGAAATCATCGACATCATCAGGAACAGCAAACCCGAGATTGTGGCGCGCTATGGCGTGCAACGCCTCGGCCTGTTCGGCTCCTATGTCCGGGAACAGCAGCGCCAGCGTAGCGATATCGATATCCTGGTCTCCTTTGACCGTGAAATTGACCTCTTCGACTTCATTGATCTTCGTGAGTTTCTGGAAGCTCGCCTGCAAACCAAGGTTGATCTGGTGATGGAAACGGCACTCAAACCGGCAATCGGCAAACGCATCCTGGCCGAGGTTGAGTATGTCTGACAAAGGCCGAACGTAAGACCTCCTGGGAAACAGCAAAAGATAAGCTTCCTGCGATCAAACGGTTCATTTGCGGTTTGGTCTTTGGGAATGAATGAGGTGTTTCCAGGACTTTCCCTTGATTTTGTTGTTTAGTTGACAATCGATTCAAGTGACATTAAAGGTTAATTAAAGTTCAGGCCATAAATCAACATCAGCCTTCCGCGACGAGGTTCTCACCCCTTGGTTAACGACCTTGGCCGGGCGCACATTAAATATGATTTCCCGAAATTTTCGGGAAAAACGGAATGCGTTGTAGAGATTTCATATACCGTAATAAAGGGTGATCCTGTGGGTTTTTTATCTCACTATCAAGTTGGCCGGTTTAGTGGGGAATTTATAGGTGCGGAGAATCGTTAACACATTCAACCATTCCAAGCAGGTTCAGAAGCATTGTGTCAAGCTTGACAAAAACTTTGTGGGATCAAAAAGCAGTCAAAAATGCGTTTAAGAAATCGAATTTAGGGATAGAAGAATTTTATACATTTTTAATGGCAACACTTATTGAGTTTCAAGATTTTCAACAATTAGATGAACATAAATCAGGGAATTCATATCCATGGATATTGTCATCGTTTATTTTTACAAATGGCGATGAGGACGTTTTTATACTTTGGCTGAAAGAAATTGTTCATACACAGAATTTATTTCAAACTAGCTTTGATTATGCAGTAATAAAAGTTGTTAGAGAATTAAGAGACGATTTTATTTTTCTCAGGCAGGCTTGGGCTTCATGACGTTTACCAAATTCAGGGTCAGAGTATCAAGCTGATTTAAGATCAGTGACCGTTACTACGACCGCTATAGGCGGCTACTGTGTATTAACCGGTCTGATCGTTTCATCAGCATCCCCTCATCAAACTGTGCATGCGGTTTTCCACACACGCTGTAATTCCTGTGTAATTCCTTGGAGATCCTTATTTAATTCATGCCGAATTAAGTGAACTTCATTCGGCCCACCTCCAAAAATTCCCCTTCCCAGGTTGACATAGGGAATATTATTCCCTATACTCTTTTCATATGACCCGTCTCCATCATAATCGCAACTGGAAGATTGAAGTTTTTGGCCGGGAGCATGGCATCCCCCACTTCCACCTGCGATGGCCTGATGGACGGGCATCCATCGCCATCGAAACGCTTGAGGTCATTATTGGTAACCCGCCCACCATCATTATTGCCGAGGCGCGTGAGTGGGCGGAGATCAACAGGGAGCGGCTTTGGTCAGCATGGCATGAACTCAACCGGAGGTAACCCGGCATGGATCAAAAAAGTATAGCTTCTGTTACGGCGGAAGCGCCGAATCTGCTGGTCATAGTCTGGCGCAAAGGCAAAAAGACCAAGGTTGATATAGCAGAATACCTTGATTCACCCGGCTACGAACGGCTGCGGGATCCAGAATTTTTTGCAACCGCCGTGGTCGAGGAATGGGGACATGGGGTGGAGTGGGCGGATGGTGAAATCGGCATCGACGCCGATACCCTTTATCGACTCGGCAAAGAGCAGGCGGGCACGGCCTTCTCCGTGGTCGAATTCAATGCCTGGATGACCCGCAACGGTCTCTCGCTCAGCGCCGCGGCCAAGGCACTTGGGATTACCCGCCGAACGGTGGTGTACTATCATGGCGGGCACAAACCGATTCCCATCTATATCAAACTTGCCTGCCTCGGCTGGGAGGTGCTCCACGCTCGGCAGGCCGCATAATTGCCGGACGCATGGCCCTGGCGAACATACTTACCACCCATCCTCCTCTGCAACCTGCAACCCGGACTCTCCCCGTTTCCACGCCAAAAAAGGGTACTGATTTTTTCGCCAATCGGGTGTATAGTACCTCCTTTGCTTTACGACCACCGATTGCCAACGCTGAACCCTAAATGGATAGCCACACCCAATGAATAAAGCGAACAAGCCAGGATATTACGGAGAATGGGGCGGGGCCTTCATTCCCGAAGTGCTGTACCAGACCTTCTGCGAACTCAATGACGCCTTCAGACAGGCCAAGGCCGACCCCGCCTTCTGGCAGCAATACGTCAGCCTGATGGGCACCTACTCCTGCCGTCCCACGCCGTTGACCCATGCGGAGAATCTCTCCCGCCATTTCGGCGGGGCGCAGATCTACATCAAGCGGGAGGACCTCAACCACACCGGCGCCCACAAGGCCAACAACGTCATGGGCCAGGGGCTGCTGGTGAAGAGGATGGGCAAGACACGGGTCATCGCCGAGACCGGCGCCGGCCAGCACGGGGTGGCCACCGCCACCATGGCCGCCAAGTTCGGCTTTGCCTGCACCATCTACATGGGCGAAGAGGATGTGCAGCGCCAGCGGCCCAATGTCTTCTGGATGGAAAAGCTCGGCGCCACGGTGGTGCCGGTCACCTCGGGCTCCAAGACCTTGAAGGACGCCATCAACGAGGCCTTCCGCGACTGGGTCACCCGCATGGATGACACCCATTACGTCATGGGCACGGTCTGCGGCCCCCATCCCTTTCCGGAAATGGTGGCCTGGTTTCAGTCCATCATCGGCCGGGAGGCCTGCGGCCAGATCAAGCAGCAGTTCGGCAGGCAGCCAAGCCGCGTCTACGCCTGCGTCGGCGGCGGCTCCAACGCCATGGGGATTTTCCAGGGCTTTCTCGACAACCCGGCGGTGGAACTGGTGGGGGTGGAGGCGGGCGGCAAGGGCCTGGACAGCGGCATGCACGCCTCGCGCCTGGCGGCCCGTGATGGTTCCGCCGGGGTGGCCCAGGGCTACAAGACCATGTTCCTGCAGAACAGCGACGGCCAGATGATGGATACCCACTCGGTGGCGGCCGGACTCGATTACGTCGGCGTCTCCCCCATTCTCGCCGATCTCTGGCAACAGAAGAGGGTGCGCTTTGCCGCGGCCACCGACGCGGAGGTCATGGCCGCCCTTGATCTCACCATGAAAAAGGAGGGGATCATCCCGGCCCTGGAATCGGCCCACGCCTTTGTACAGGCCTTCAAGGAGGCGGGCGAGATGGGGCCGGACGAGGCGATCATCATCAACATGTCAGGCCGGGGCGACAAGGACATCTTCACCATTGCCCACGCCTTTGACGATCCGTCCTGGAAAGAATTCATCAGAAAGAAAGGAATTGCATATGGAGCTTAGCAGTCATATCAAAACAGCTCTGGCTGATCGGGACAGGAAAATTCTGCTCATGACCCATATCGTGCTGGGCTACCCTTCCCTGGAAACCAACCGCCAGGTGATCGAGCAGATGGTGGCAAACGGGGTGGACCTCATTGAGATGCAGATCCCCTTTTCCGAACCCATGGCTGACGGGCCGGTGATTGTCAAGGCCAACCAGGAGGCGATCGAGCACGGCATCACCGTGCGGGCCTGTCTTGATTTCGCCCGGGAGATGACCGCGGCCCATCCGATCCCCTTCCTCTTCATGACCTACTACAACATCCTCTTCAAATTCGGGGTGGAGAAGTTTTTCCGGGAGGCACAGGAGATCGGCATCAAGGGTTTCATCATCCCGGACCTGCCGCCCGAGGAGGGCGAGGAGTTTTTTGCCTTGAGCAGCGAATATGATATCGCCCCGATCCTGATCTTTGCCCCGACCTCAACACCCGAACGGATGCGGGAGCTGACCCGCTACAGCCGCGGCTTTGTCTACTGCGCGGCCCGCAAGGGCGTGACCGGCAGACAAACGGACTTTGACGAGGGCTTTAACGCTTACCTGCGCACCTGCCGGGCCAATACCGATCTGCCACTGGCAGTGGGCTTCGGCATCAGCAGCAGGGAGGATGTGGATTATCTGACCGGCAAGGCCGACATTGCCGTCATCGGCACCAGAACCATCCGGCTGGTGGAAGAACAGGGCGCGGCCGCGGTCGGCCCCTTTATCGCCGGGTTGCGGTGATGCCGAGGGGCGGTTCGCGAACCGCCCCTGCAGTCCGCCGTTACAGGTCAATAACCCCCACCGACTCTCCGGTCTTTACCTCCAGAGCCGGATAATCCTCGGCCCGGGCCAGGGGCGCGACAATGCAGTTGCGGCCGATGACCGCGCCCGCCGGCACCTCGGCCTCCTTGCCCACCAGGGTGATCCCGGTATAGAGATGTTTGGCATGGTTCCGGTTCGGCGTGCTTTTGTCATCGCCGTGGCCGATGATGGCGCCGGCCCCCACCCGCACCCCTTTGTCCAGAATGGCCAGATCAAGCAGGGCCCCCTTGTCGACCTGACAGTCGTGGAACAGGATGGAGTCGCGCACGCTGGCGCCCGCCTTCACCCGCACTCCGGGGCTGAGCAAGGAATTGATTACCTCGCCCTCGATGATGCAGCCGGCCGCGATCATGGAGTTTTTCACGCTGGAACCGGCGGCGAAACGGGCCGGCGGCCGGTCGGCGATGTCCGCCACGCCGGCCTCGACATTGGGCCGGATGCCCCAGTCCTCCGGGGAGATGCCGGAATCCTCGCGGATGATGTCCATGTTCGACTCCCAGTAGGCCTGCACGGTGCCCACATCCCGCCAGTAACCGTGGAAGGGGTAGGCAAAGACATTGTCCTGCTCAATGGCCCTGGGGATGAGATGCATGCCGAAATCAATCTCATCGCGGTTCTCCGTCAGCATGTGCAGCAGATACTCGGTATCAAAGACATAGATGCCCATGGAGGCGAGGTTGGTGCGCGCCACCTTGGGCTTCTCCTCCCAGTCGACAATGCGGCCCTCCTCGTTGGTGATGCCGGCGCCGAACTGATGGATCTCGCTTTCCGGCACCACCATCATGCCGATGGTGACATCGGCCTGCTTGCGCCGGTGGAAGCCGATCATGTCATCAAAGTCCATGCGGTAGATATGATCACCGGAGAGCAGCAGAATCTCTTTGGAGGGATGGGCCTTGATGAAATCCATGTTCTGCCGCACCGCATCCGCCGTGCCCTTGTACCAGTCGGAATCCTTGGCCCCGGTGCGGGGCGGCAGGATCTTCACCCCCCTGCTGCGCCCGGTGAAATCCCAGGCCTCGCCGGTGCCGATATGCTTCATCAGCGACAGGGGTTTGTACTGGGTCAGCACTCCGACCTGGGTCAGCCCGGAATTCATCACATTGCTGAGACTGAAGTCGATGATGCGGTAAATGCCGCCAAAGGGCACGGCCGGTTTGGCCCTGGTCTGCACCAGGTTGTTCAAACGGCTGCCCACGCCTCCTGCCAGAATCAGCACCAAGGTGTTTTCCTTTCTCATCGCACAATCTCCCCGGCTTTGATTTCCCGTAAAAATTTGTCGGCGCCCAGGGCGGGATAAATGGTGCAGTCGGAGCCGATCACCGTCTTATCCGGGATGAAATTGTTCCAGCCGAGCACGGTCACCTCCTTATCCCTGGCAGGCCCGGCCGCGCCGATGCTCACCTCGTTGCCGATGGTCACATTGACGTCGCTGATCACCTTTTCCAGTCGCGCGTCCCGGCCCACCACGTTATCAAAAAACAGCACCGAATCGCGGACCACCGCCCCCTTTTTCACATGAACACCGGGAAACAGGATGGAGCGTTCCACCGAGCCCTCCACGATGCAGCCGTTGTAGACCAGGCTGTCCTGGATGACCGCATCATTGCCCACCTTCAACGGCTGACAGTCGCGGATGCCGCGGTGATCCAGATTGGTGCGCACCCCCCATTTTTCCATGTCGATTCTGGGCGAAGGCCCCAGCAGGTCCATATTGGTCTGCCAATACTCCTCAATGGTGCGGGAATAGCCCCAGTAGCCCTTGAACTTGAAGCCGTACACCTTGCGCCGCTCATACATCATGCGCGGGATGATGTTGCGGCCGAACTCAAAGGATTCATCCTCGCGGGCATTGATGGTCAGCATCTCCAGCAGCACCTTGGGCTTGAAGCAGAAGACGGTCAGCGAGGCCCAGTTGAATTTCGGCCGCTCCGGTTTTTCCTTGTACTGCAGCACCCGGCCGCCCAGCTCACCGTCCTCGTTGTCGATGTCCGCCACCCCGAAGCGGTGCGCCTTTTCCATGGGCACCTGCAGACAGGCGATGGTCAGGTCGGCATCCTTCTGGCGGTGGTAATCGATCACCTCCTGGTAATCCATGTGATAGACATGGTCGCCGGAGAGGATCAGCACCTCCTGGGGATCGTGGTACTGAATGAAATCCACATTCTGAAAAACGGCATCGGCCGAGCCCTTGTACCAGGAGGTATTGCCGTAGCCGGTGGACGGCGGCAGGATGGAGACCCCCCGGTATTTGCCGATCATATCCCAGGCCGCGCCGATGCCGATGTGATTGATCAGCGAATAACTGCGGTACTGACTGAGAATGGCAACCCGCTCAAGGCCCGCCTGCATGAGGTTGCTCAGGGAGAAATCTATGATGCGGGCAAATCCGCCGAAGGGCACGGCTGATTTGGGCCGGTAAAAGGTCAGGACATTGAGTTCATCAACCCTGCCTCCGGCAAGGATCATCGCCAGTGTTCTTGGTTTGCATTTCATACGGTTCGTCTCATTGGTCTGGTTAGTCTGACTGGTCTGGTTGGTCTGGCTGGTCTCACTGGTCTGACTGGTCTCACTGGTCTGACTGGTCCTATTCATTATATTATCTTTAATTATCCTGGTCTCACGGGTCTCATTGGTCAGGCTTTACTGAAAAACTATCCGGTCAGTCAGACCAGCAAGGCTAGTCGGACAAGTAAGACAAGTAGGACCAGTCAGACCAATCAGACTACAGATGCCTGCTGGTCAACCTGCGCAATGTTTTTGTGGTAAAATCCTGATCAGCTTTGGCCAGATTCTTCAGTGGCACCTCGGCCCGGGCTGATTCCCGGTGACCGCCGGCCGCGCCCATCTGCCCGAAGGTCTTGGCCGCCAGAATGCCGGCATTTTTCTTGTAGCCGTCGCAGCGGAAGATGACCACCAGCTTTTCCCCATGGATGCCCGAGACAAAAACCCAGGAAACCTCATGCACCCGTTTGAAGAAATCGGCGATAATCACCAGCACATCGGGTGTGCGCACCCTGCCCACATGGGCGTACAGCCGATGCTTGCTGATTCTCATTTCGGCAAAAGCGGTTTTAAAATAGTTCAGCTCAGACTTGCGCAGCTCACTCAGCTCAATTTTCCGCACCAGCTGCTGGTTGGCGATATTAAAGAGATAGCGGAAGGAGATGGCGTCGGCCAGCTGGGCCTTTTTCTCAAAATTCTGGGTATCGACCTTGATGGCATAAAAAAGGGCGGTGGCCAGGGCGACGGAAGGCTTCATCTCCGCGGCCCGCAGGTATTCCACCATCATGGAGGCAGTGGCGCCGTATTCGGGGCGGATGTCAACATAATCGGCCTGCAACCCCTGGGTGACAGGATGGTGGTCAATCACCGCGCTGTACTTGATATCCTCAAATCCGGGATTGTGGCAGGGCTGGGAGTCGACAATGACGTATTTGGTGAATTTATCGGACTTGAGGGCCTTCATCCGTTCGGCTGGAATCTTCAGCAGATCCAGCATGGTGAGGTTGGCGAGCCTTCTGATCTCATTGAGATAGCCGATGGTGACGTTTTTGACCCGGTAACGGAGCAGTCGCTTGATGGCCATGGCGCTGGCCAGGGAATCGGGATCAGCGCAGATGGCGACCAGCACCTCATCCTCCTTGCCAAAGATATTCCAGAATTCCTGCAATCTTTCCTTGGCGGTCTTCTTGGGCAGACTGTTGCGCTTTCTTCTGGACACAGCAGCCGAAGGCTTTTCACTCTTCAATAGTATCACCGTACGGGATTCGCCCGTCATGCTTGCTCAACTCCAAAGGCAGAAATATCTTGTACCATAACACCTTTGCTGCTTGCAAGCAGTTCCGTTGATAATATTACCTAAAAAAAACGGCGGGTAACGGTCTTTTTGCCTGCTTTTTATGAAATAAAAAAGCGTTGGCCGGGTTTGTCCTTTCCGGCAGGCCGCTATGGGATGACAATCGCCCGACCCGGCAGTTCAGCCTGTCGGCTCATTACAGTCAACCTCTATGGCATCATCTGCCGCCAGGGTGCCGCCCTGCAGGATCTCCATGAAAATCCCTTCCCGGGGCATGATGCAATCCCCCACCGTATGGAAAATCTGGCAGTGGGCATGACATTTCTTGCCGATCTGGGTGACCCGGCCGATGACCGAGCTGCCCAGCCTCACGATGGTGCCCACCGGCAGTTTGACCAGTTCGATGCCTTCGGTGACGATATTTTCCCCGAAATCGCCATAGGTGACCCTGGCCCCTTTGGCCAGCATGACGGCATGGGACTCCCTGGCCAGCAGACTCACCTGGCGATGCCATTTGCCGGCATGGGCGTCCCCTTCAATGCCGAAACCGGCCTGCAGGGTGATCTGCGGCACCGGCCTTTTTGCCGTGCCTTTGGCAGGACTGGTGCACACCTGCACCACCCTGCCGTATTTTTTATTCTGTTCGCTTTGCGACATCACAACCTCCTCTGCGCGCATCTTCAGTCAATCTCCCTTCTTCTTTTCACTACTCACTTCTCACTTTTCACCATCCCATGCTACCACAATGTGTTACCAGATTGCCAGTTTTATCGGCGGCGCGGCGCGACATCACCCGCAGAATTTTTTTTCCCCGCACTATTCCTGACAACAGCGTTGAAAGCAGCCGAGTTGATACTTACATTTCCCCGGAAATCAGGCTAAACTAAAACAGACGAATAGGCGGGCGCCGCCGACAACAGGCAGTCCGCCCCGGAGGAGACCATGAAGCACGCTTACGTCCACGGATATGATCCGCGAGAAAACATCCGTCTGCAGGATCAGGCCACCACCCTGGTGGAACTGCTGCACGGCGACACCTTTTATCCGGCCGGGGCCCGGGTGCTGGAGGCCGGCTGCGGGGTCGGTTCCCAGACCATCACCCTGGCCGCCAACAGCCCGGAGGCCAGGTTCACCTCGGTTGACATCTCCGCGGCCTCGGTGGCCGCAGCAAGGCAGCGGCTCGAGGCAGCCGGGCTCAGCAATGTCTCTTTCCAGCAGGGCGACATCTTTCATCTCCCTTTTCAACCGCACTCATTCGACCATGTCTTTGTCTGTTTCGTGCTGGAGCACCTGGCCGACCCGCTGCAGGCCCTGACCATCCTGAAAAAATTCCTCAGACCGGGCGGCACCATGACCGTGATCGAAGGCGATCACGGTTCCGCCTATTTTCACCCGGACAGCGCCGCGGCCCGGCAGGCCATTCAGTGCCAGGTGGAGCTGCAGAAGCAAAACGGCGGCAATGCCATGATCGGCAGACAACTTTACCCGCTGCTCTGCCGGGCCGGCTTTGCCGGGGTGCGGGTTTCGCCGCGCCTGGTCTATGTCGATGCCGCCAAACCGGGACTGGTGGACGGCTTTACCAGAAAAACCTTTACCGCCATGATCGAGGGGGTGCGCGATGCAGCCCTGGCGGCAGGCCTGCTCGAGCCGGCCACCTTTGACCAGGGCGTCCGTGACCTCTACCGGACCGCTGAAACAGATGGGGTTTTCTGCTATACTTTCTTCAAGGCGGTGGCGGAAAACCAGTAATAGCCGGGCCGCGGACAGGGGACTGGCAAAGGAGCATGAGGCATATGACAGAAAAAAAATCATCGACAGGCAATGACAAGGTGGAGCAGCTGGTTGCCGAGGCCAGGCGAAGCCTTGAGCAGCGGGAGAAGACCTACCGGGAGAGGGCGCTCAAGCTGTTTCCCTGGATCTGTGCGCGCTGCGGCCGGGAATTCAGCGGCAGGAAACTGAAGGATCTCACCGTGCACCACAAGGACCATAATCACGACAACAACCCGGCCGACGGCAGCAACTGGGAGCTGCTGTGTCTCTACTGCCATGACAATGAGCACAGCAGAAATGCCGTGGCCGCATCATACAGCGAATTGAAACCCGGCGACGGACAGCAGTCATTTTCTTCCCACAGCCCCTTTGCCGGGCTGCAGGATCTGCTGAAAAATAAAAAATAACCGGATCGAAGCCCCGCAACCCGACAGCAAGCATACCCGGACCAAGGAGCGAACCAGATGATCACCATCAGAAAGGAAAGAACGGAGGACATCCCCCAGATCCGCGACATCAATCTGCAGGCCTTCGGCCAGCCCGCGGAAACGCGGATCATTGAGGCGCTGCGCCGGAACTGCGCCGCCTTCCTGTCCCTGGTGGCCGAGGATGACGGCCAGCTTATCGGCCACATCCTCTTTACCCCGGTTGTCATCGACCCTGACGGGCGAGGCCTTGCAGGCATGGGACTGGCGCCCATGGCCGTTCTCCCCCGGCGGCAGCGCCAAGGCACGGGCTCCGCCCTGGTGGAACGCGGCCTGCAGCTTCTCAGACAGCGGGCCTGCCCGTTTGTCATCGTGCTCGGCCACCCGCAATTCTATGCCCGTTTCGGCTTCACCCCCGCCTCCCGGCGCAACATCCGCAGCCAGTGGCAGGCGGTGCCGGACGAGGCGTTCATGCTGCTGGTGCTGGACCAGGCAGCCATGCAGGGAGTTTCCGGCACAGCCTGCTACCGGGCCGAGTTCAATGAGGCGATGCAGCCTTCTCTTTTTTCGTCGCGGCCCGCGGCAGCCACCCTTCAGCTGTAATTTTCTGCGGCCTTGCCGCGCTGTCAGGCATTGCTTTTTCCCTGTTGAAAAAACTGGGGAAACCGGGCAGAACCGGCGGAGCGGCGCGGGCCGCGACTCTGCCGCGCCACGACCCGCGGCTATCAACAGTTGTTGTCTCAAAACCGATCTGCTGTTATAGAAGAACACTGGTATCCGTTCACCGGGCAGTAGCCGGCAAAGATAAGTGGGGCACCGAGTCATTCGGTGCCGCATGAAGGGATGGTCAGTTGGGAAGGAGAAAAGGCA
>QZKJ01000057.1 GCA_003605035.1 Desulfurivibrio sp. | reverse complement strand
TATATACATGCTCAATTATGACAAGTGCGTCAAAAATCCCGGCTACATGCGGGGTGAACATGCGCCGGCTGATCAGCCTGATGATACCCCCCTGCCCCCGGCAGCGGCAAAAAAAGACCGTTAAGCGCAACAGTTGTTTTCCTTCAAAGCAGTATACGCGGGGAGAGAATTCTCCTATGGACAGCAGGTCGATTGAACAGCAATTATATGCTGACCAGGTAGAACAACTCTATGCCGGCCTGCATGCGAGTCTATTTGCCAACCTGCTGAATTCGCTGATTCTTGCCATTGTTCTCCTGGAGGTCAGTGCGCCTTTCCCTTTGCTGCTCTGGGTTGCTGCGGTGCTTGGCATCTCCATTGCCCGGTTTGTCCTGTATAGAAGCTATCGACGATCCACCGGGGACAGGGTCCTGCAGGCAGCCCGGTGGAGTTGGCTGTTTAGTGCCGCTCTCATGCTTTCCGGGATGGTCTGGGGATTTGCCGGGGTCTATTTTTTCCCGCCTCATTCCACCCCCCATCAGATTTTCATCGCCTTTGTGCTGGGCGGCATGGTTGCCGGCGCCTCCGCCTCCACCTCCGCGGTGCGGTATGTTTTTTTTCTCTACCTGATTCCGCTGCTTACCCCGTTGATCTGCCGGTTTTTCCTGGTCGGCGACGAGATTCATACGGCCATGGGCATCATGCTGCTGGTCTATATCCTCGGCTGCATACTGCTCGCCAGAGAGGTGCATCGCATCATCCGCAACTCCCTGCTGGTCGGTTATGAAAAGGAGAAGGAGATCAGTGAGCGCCGCCGGGCGGAGAGCGAGCTCAGAAAGCATCAGGAGAAGCTGGAAAGCATTGTCGGCGCCCGCACCCTTGAGTTGCAGAAAAAGAATGCCGAACTCAACGAGGAAATCACTGAACGCCGGCAGCGGGAAAAAATCCTCCGGGAGCTTCTCGGCCTGTCGAAAATCCTCAGCAGCACCACGGATCTGCCGACCATCTACCGCCAGGTGATCAGCCTGGCGCAGCGCTTGCTGGGCTTTGATTTCTCCACCGTCATGATTCTGACCCCGGAAAAGAATGCCTTGATGCCCATGGGCACCATCGGCTTTTCCCAGTCGGCCATCGGCACGGTCATGGTGCTGCAGGAGCTGGGGTTGTCAACCCATGTGGTGCAGGAAAAGAAACCGGCGGCGGTGGTCGACTTCAAGACGGAGAAGCGCTTTAGTGTGCCGTCTTTCATCGACAAGTACGGGATCTGTTCCGCTCTCGGCGTGCCCATGCTGATCGGCGATGAGGTGTTCGGGGTGCTGATCGGCCATACCCTGCAGCAGCGAGAATTTACCGAGGCGGAGACGGCGCTGTATCAGACCATGGCCAATCAGGCCGCGGTGGCCATTAATAACGCCATGCATCTGCACTCGCTGGCCGTCTCGGAACAGAAATTCCGCACCCTTTTTGACAGCACCCATGATGCCATTATGATCTATGACATGGAGGGCGCGCTGCTCGAGGTGAACAAGGTTGCCTGTGATCGTCTGGGCTATTCCCGGCAGGAACTGCTGCGGATGCAGCCCGGAGAGTTTGTCGCCCCCCGCTATGCGGCGCTGGTGCCGGAGCGGATGCGGAAATTACAAGAGGTGGAGAAGGCGATTTTCGAGACCGCCCATGTCTGCAGGGACGGCTCCGAGGTGCCCATCGAGCTGAGTCTGCAGCGGATTGAATATGAGAACCGGCCGGCGGTGCTGGGTCTGGCCCGCGATATTTCCGAGCGCAAGAAAAAGGAAGAGGAGCGGTTCCGCACTCAGAAACTCGAGTCAGTCGGCGTGCTCGCTGGCGGCATAGCCCATGACTTCAATAACCTGCTCACCGGCATTCTCGGCAATATCAGCCTGGCCAAACTATCCGCCCAGGCGGACGGGGTAATCCGCCAGTCACTGGTTGATACGGAAAAAGCGGCCCTGCGGGCCCGGGACCTCACCAAGCAGCTGCTCACTTTTTCCAAAGGCGGCGCGCCCCTGAAAAGCCCCACAGCCATTGCCGACATTATCAGAGACTCGGCAAGCTTTGCCATCCGCGGCTCCCGCTCGGTCTGCGCCTATGACTTCGCCGACAACCTGTGGTACATCAATGCCGACCGGGGGCAGATGAGTCAGGTCTTCCAGAATCTGGTCATCAACGCCTCGCAGTCCATGCCGGATGGCGGGGTGATCGAGATCCGGACCCGCAATGTGGAACTGTGGAAGGGTGAGGCGCCGCCGCTTGCCGCTGGAAAATATGTGGCCATCGCCGTGCAGGACCATGGCAGCGGCATCGCGAAAAAGCACCAGGCAAAAATCTTTGACCCCTATTTTTCCACCAAGCAGGATGGCAGCGGCCTGGGGCTTGCCGTGGTCTATTCGATCATCAAAAACCATGACGGCCATATCAGTCTGCAGTCGGAAAGCGGGCAGGGGACTACCTTCACCCTGTTCATTCCGGCCGTTGTCCCTGACCGGCGGGTGGAAGAGCCTGCTGATGACACGGTATTCACCGGCCGCGGCAAAGTGCTCTTTATGGATGATGAGGAATTCATCCGGGATATCGCCGGGCAGATTCTGCAGAAACTGGGCTTTGCGCCCCATCTTGCCAGGGACGGCGCCGAGGCGGTCAGCCTGTATCAGCAGGCCCGGCGGGACGGCGAACCCTTTACCGCGGTGATCATGGACCTGACCATTCCGGGAGCAATGGGGGGCAGGGAGGCCATGGGAAAACTGCTGGCCATCGATCCTGCCGTCATTGCCATTGTCTCCAGCGGCTATGCCAACGACCCGATCATGGCAAATTATGCCCAGTTCGGCTTCAAGGGCGTGGTGCCCAAACCGTTTACCGTGCCGCAGCTGAGCAAGGTGCTCAATCAGGTGCTGGGCCGGGCGGACTGAGGATAGCCGGTGGCCGGGAAGCCCCGGACAGTCTCTATTCCTCTCCCCGCTGCCCGCCTCTGGTCTGCTTGGTCAGGCTGCGCCGTTTCTTGCTTGCCAGCCGGCGCTGTTTGGCTGCCAGCGTCGGCCTGGTCGGCCGTCTGCTCTTTTTTTTGATGGTGGCCAGGCGGATCAGCCGGGCCAGCCGCTGCAGCGCCGCCTCCCTGTTTCTCTGCTGACTCCGGTACTCCTGGGCCTCGATGGTCAGCACGCCGTCCTTGCTCAGGCGGGAGCCGGCCAGCTGGTGCAGGCGGTTTTTGATCTCGACCGGTAATGACGGTGAGTTCTGCACATCAAAGCGCAGCTGGACGGCGGTGGCCGAGCGGTTGACGTGCTGGCCGCCGGGCCCTGAGGCGCGGATGAAGGAAAAATGGATTTCCCGCAGGGGGATGCTCAGCTGGTCGGTGATGAAAAGCATTGCTTTAAGGTGCTTCCGGGGGGTTGCCGCGGCAGCCAGAAGATAGTCGAGTTAACAGTAATAGCGGCCCTTCAGCGGGCAGGCGTCGAGTTCCGGGCAGGCGTCACAGACAGCATAACGCACCTTTTCCCCGGCGCCCCAGAGCCCCTGGGAGGTTAACGCGCATCTGCGGCTGCACTCATTGCAGGATACCGGCTCGCTGTCGCGGATTTTCCGCCAGCCGGCCTTGAGCAGGGCCTCGGCTGACTTTATACTGCAGGCGCCGCAGAGATGATAAAACAACGTCTCCGTTTCGGTTTTCAGTTTCCAGGTCGGCAAGGCGGGATCCTTGGCAATTGAGCAGAATTCAGGCATCCCGGAGATCACGGAGAAAAAATTCCGTGATCTCTGCAGAATGCCGACTTTTCTTTTCTCTTACCGCGTCTCACGGTGAAAATCAACCGCAAGTTGTGCAGGAGCCGCCGCAGCCGCCCTGGCTTTTCGGCAGGGGGTTGGCGGAGTGCACGGAAAAACCGCCGCCGCCACCGCAACCGCAGCCCGAGCCTTTGGGCTCGACAAAATCGACGGTGACCGAGCCAAGCATGGCGAGCAGGTCTTTGTCGATGATCAGCTCCACCTCGTCTTGGACGATTGCCGTGTCGCCGGCCTTTTTCTCATCGAGCGACAGCACCAGGGACTGGCCGCTGCAGCTGTTCATGGCCGCCACCCGTATCGCGGAATTGAGGTTGTTCTGGTCAAGGTACTGTTTCAGTTTCTCGTTTGCCATTTGGGTCATTGCAAGCATTGTTTTGTCTCCATGAAGTAAAAAAGTTGTTTAGGTCATTAGGGGATTAGGTGATTAGTCTGTAGTCGGTTAGCTGCTAAACGCCTACTGGCTATCCGCCTGAGCAGTCATTTCATCCAGGGCCTTTTCACATTTGGCCTGCACCAGTTGGGCAATGTTTTTCCTGGAAAAATCGCCGGACTTGAACATTTCGCGCGAGGCATTGATCAGCCCGGTGCGAATTTTCCGCTCTCTTGCCGCCTCAGCCGCCTGATTAAGCCTCAGACGCAGGCTCTCAGCCGGGATATTTTCGGCCAGGCCCAGGGGGCCGAGCTGTTCTGTCTGTTTGGTGAAGGCAGTGATGATTTTGACAAAATTGGGGCCTTCCGCCGCCGAGGCCCAGTCAATAAGAAACCGTTCCCGGCTGACGCCGACTCGCGCCAGCATTTCATGGACCAGGGCGGCGCTGACCAGGGCGTGGTAATTGCCGTCCTGATAATGGCATTCCCCTGGGTGGCAGCCGCCGACAAAGACCCCGTCGGCGCCGCCGGCCAGGGCCTCCAGGGGAAAAGAGGGGTCAAGGCGGCCGGTGCACATGATGCGGATAACCCGCAGGTTGGGGGGATACTGATAGCGGCCCACCCCGGCCGAATCAGCCGCGGTGTAGCAGCACCAGTTGCAGAGAAAGCCCAGTATTTTCGGATGATAGTGTTGGTTGGTCATTTTATTTATTTTCTCCTTCAGCGGCAAAGGCATGGATCTGGGAACGGATGCCGGCCAGGGTAAAGCGGCCCATGTCGATGGCCATGGTGGGGCAGCGGGCCGCGCAGACGCCGCAGCCCTTGCAGGACGCCGTCAGGGTGCGGGCCTTGCGCAGCTTGCCTTCCTTATAGATATCGATGGCCTTGTAGGGGCAGAAGGCCTGGCAGGCGCCGCAGCCGATGCACAGTTCCGGGTCGACCCGGGAGACAATGGGCTCCGGCACGATGCTGCCCCGGGCCAGGGGCTGGCAGGCGCGGCCCGCAGCGGCCTGGGCCTGGGCAATGGTCTCGTCCATGGTTTTCGGGGCGTGGGCCAGGCCGCAGACATAGACGCCGTCCACCGGCAGGTCCACCGGCCGCAGCTTGACATGGGCCTCCAGGAAAAAATTTTCCGCAGTGACCGGCACTTTCAGCATCCTGGCCAGCACGGCTGGGTCTTCCGGCACAATGCCCACGGACAGCACCAGCAGATCGGCGGCCAGTTCCACCTCCTCGCCCAGCAGGGGATCATGGGCCGTGACATGAATCCTGCTGTTTTTGGTGGAGTCCTTAGCGACGACCGGCGGCCTATCCGGGGTGTAGCGGATAAAGACCACCCCCTGCTCCCGGGCCTTACGGTACAGGTCTTCCTGAAAGCCGTAGGCGCGCATGTCACGGTAGAAGATAGTGATGGCGAGATCGGGCTGGACGGCCTTGAGGCGCAGGGCGTTTTTCAGGGCCTGGCCGCAGCAGACCCGGCTGCAGTAGGCCAGATCCTCGCCGCGGGAGCCGACGCACTGGATCATCACCACCTGCCTGGTCCCTTTGGCGAGCGGCCGGGCCGAGGCCAGGCGTTTCTCCAGCTCAAGCTGGGTCAGGACCCGGTCGGACTGGCCGTAGAGGTACTGGCTTGGCTGGTATGGCCGGCCGCCGGTGGCCAGGATGATGACGCCGTGGTTCACCACCTGGCTGCCCCGGTCCGTCTCAATAGTCGAGGTAAAATTGCCCACATAGCCCGAGGCGCTGGCCACGGTCGCCCCGGTGTAAGTAGTAATTTTCGGATGCTGGCGCACCTGCCGTACCAGCCCGGCGATCAGGTCCCGGGGGTTGTGGCCGGACCGGTCCGCCGTGAGCAGCAGGCTGCGGCCGCCCAGCTCTTTGTCCTTTTCCACCAGGGTGCAGGCAAAGCCCTGCTCCGCCACGTTGAGCGCCGCGGTAAGCCCGGCCAGTCCCCCGCCCACCACCAGGGCCGTGGGAGTCACCGGCAGCCGCTGCTCGGCAAGCGGCACCAGATGGGCGGCCTTGGCCACGGCCATGCGCACCAGATCGCGGGCCTTGGCCGTGGCTTCTTCCGGTTCATGCATGTGCACCCAGGAGCACTGGTCGCGGATATTGGCCATCTCAAACAGGGAGCGGTTCAGCCCCGCCTCCCGCAGGGTGGCCTGGAAGAGGGGCTCATGGGTGCGGGGCGTGCAGGCGGAAACCACCACCCGGTTTAAGCGATGTTCCCTGATGATGTCCGTCAGGTGCTGCTGGGTGTCCTGGGAGCAGGAATAGAGATTGTCGGTGGCATAGACCACATTGGGCAGCGTGCGGGCGTAGTCGCGCACCTGGCGCACATCGACTACCCCTGCGATATTGATGCCGCAGTGGCAGACAAACACGCCGATGCGCGGCTCCTCGGCCGTCACATCCCGTTCCGCCGGATACTCGGCATGGACGATTTCCGTGCCTCTTGCTCCGGCCAGCTGGCCGGAGCAGAGGGCGGCGGCCCCGCCGGCCTGGGTGACGCTGTCCGGGATGTCTTTCGGGCCCTGGAAGGCGCCGATGACATAGATGCCGGGCTTTGAGGTTGCCAGCGGGGCATGAAGATCGGTTGCGGCAAACTGGTAGTCGTTCAGATCAATGCCGGTGGCCTGGGCGATGAGTTCGGCGTCATCGGGTGATTCCAGGCCCTGGGACAGCACCACCATATCGAAATATTCATAATGGTGCCGGCCGTCTTCGGTGGCGTAGGTGAGCAGCAGGCGTCCGTCAAAAACGTCTTCCACCCGGGGCGGCCTGGCGTAGACCACCCGGAAGTTGTTTTCTTTGGTCGCCCGCTCACGGGCCGCATCAAAACCCTTGCCGTGGGTGCGTACATCCATGTAGAACAGGGTGATTTCCGCCTCCGGGTCATGCTCCCTGGCAAGCGAAGCCTGCTTGATGGCATACATGCAGCACACCGAGGAGCAGTAGTCGTTGCCGCAGGTGCGGTCCCGGGAGCCGATGCACTGCAGAAAGGCAATTTTTTTGGGATGTTTTTCATCGGAAGGCCGAACGATGGCGCCGCTGGTCGGGCCGCTGGCGCACATCAGCCGTTCATGCTCAAAGGCGGAGAGGACATCGTTGAACTGCCCCCAGCCATAGCGGGCCAGCACCTCGTTTTTGACCCGGCCGAAGCCCGGGGCCAGCACCACCGCGCCCACCCCTAGCTCCAGCATCTCCTCCTGCTGGTCAAAACGGATGGCCTTGGCCTGGCAGGCCACGGCGCACAGCCCGCAGGTCTTGAAGTTAAGGCGCAGGCAGGCCTTGGGATCGATGTGGTAGCTGGTTGGCACCGCCTGGGAGTAATCGATATGGGCGGCATGGGTGCTGGAAAGCCTTTCATTGTAATCGTCGCTGATCTGCTTCAGGCAGTACAGGGTGCACTGGCCGCAGCCGGTGCAGATCTCCTCGTCGATATAGCGGGGCCGTTTTTTGATGGTGGCGCTGAAATTGCCGGGAGTGCCCGCCACCTTGAGCAGATCGGCATTGGTGATGATCTCGATGTTCGGGTTGCGGCCGGCCTCCACCAGCTTGGGGGCCAGGATGCACAGGGAGCAGTCATTGGTGGGAAAGGTTTTGTCCAGCCGGGCCATGACCCCGCCGATGGCGGCGGATTTCTCCACCAGATAAACCTTGAGGCCGAGCTCGGTCAGGTCAAGGGCGGCCTGCACGCCGGCCACGCCGCCCCCCAGGACCAGCACGGCACCCGTGGTCTTCCCGGCCGGGGAAGAAGATGATGATGAAACCATGGAAAATCTCCTTTCATGCACCGCCAGCGGTGCATTGTTGCTTTGACCGACGACGTGACCAGTCTCGCCGGGCCTCGCGCTGAAAGGATCTTGTGAAGAGAACAACAGGGAGGATGGGACGGAATGAACGTCGTCTACTCGTGCAGTCCGGACCGGACTGACAGGACACTGTGGTGATCTGCTCAGAAATAATTTGTTAACTGATACAACACAATAGCAACTCCTGATAAATGGTTGAGGCTTATACCGAATGAGAGTAAATAACCAAAAAAGACGGAAAGGTCTAATTGTTATTTCCTATTGAAAAAAGAAATTGATAGGTGATGTTCTGGATTTCGCCGGCTCATTTCACAAGCTCGAACCGTAGCGCATATAAAAAAATAGTATTGAACGCTCTTGCTGGGTTCGACCATGGCGGCACCCGAACCACGGTGTATTTCGGAAACAGGCAGGCCGTTTTCAGGGCAGATTCACCTCGCGCAGGTCCGGGCCGAAATCGACCCGTTCATTTGGTCCGAGAATGCCCATGGCCAGCCCGATGATCGACCAGAGGTTGACCGACCGGTAGGCGCCGTGGGCCAGATGCTTGCCCAGCTCTTCAATCTGGGCGTGGCAGTTATGGCACGGGGTGATGCAATACGAGGCGCCGGTGGCCATGATCTGTTCATGTTTCAGCCGGCCATACTGCAACCTGGCCTCGTTGTAGCCGGACTGGAGATAGCCGCCCCCGCCGCCGCAACAGTAATTGTTGGACCTGTTCGGCTCCATGTCGATGAAGTTGTCCTCGCCCACCACGGTCCGCACGACAAAGCGAAGTTCCTCGGCGTAAGGGTCGCCCAGACCCTTGCGCACCTGGTTGCAGGGGTCCTGCACCGTGAATTTGATCTTCAGGTCCCTGTTCCAGCCGGCATTTACCGTAAGTTTCCCCTCCCTGATCCAGCGGGCATAGTATTGGACGATCAGGGCGATATCGAGCCTGGTGTCGATGTTGAACCGCCGCACCCCTTCCCTGACCGAAAAGGTGGAATGGCCGCATTCGGTATTGAGATAAACCTGGCACCCCAGTTCCTCGGCCTTGCGGATGGTAGTGGTTGTTATCTGATGCCAGGCCTCGGTGTCTGCCAGGAACATGCAGTAGTTCTCACCGGCCCAGCCGGTGCTGCCATAAGTCCAGTCCGCGCCGGCCAGGTGCAGGATCTTCCAGAGAGGGATCATTTCATAGGGCAGGGCCACCGGTTCCCGGGAATTCTGACTGAGGAAGAAATGGGCGCCCTGCTTGTCGATGGGGGCCTGAAGCTCCTCCCAGCCCGGCTGGGTGTCATGCACCTCGGCCAGCACATCCTCCACCACGAAGCGGAATTCTTCCGGCGGCGTGCCCGTGGCGCTGGTGCTGGCATTGCGCAGGGCCATGTCGCAGGAGCCGAGAATGCCTTTGGGCCGCTGCTCCCGGGGCCACAGCTTGCGCGCCTCATAGATCAGCCCGCCGATATTGATCCCCATGGGGCAGACATAGTTGCAGCGCATGCACAGGCTGCACATCCATACCCAGGGATGGCCGGCAATGCTCGCATCCTGGGCGAGCGCCACCAGCCGGATAAATTTCCGCGGGTCCATGTCCGCCAGTCCAGTGGCCGGGCAGCCGGAGGCGCAGGCGCCGCAGGTGAGACAGAGATGGAAATTGCCGCCGGCCGGCAGCATGGCCCGCACCTGGTCCATGAATGCGCTGCTCATTTTTTTGTCGAAGGTTATCACGGTGTCAGTCATACTTTCTCCTTGGCGTTCCCTGCCGGTATCCGGGCCTGTTCCCCGGGCGCACCGCACGCAAATTGTTGCCTCCCGGTTCTTCCGCAATGTCGTTTCGCAAAATTTGTCCCGGCATCCATCCGGGGAAGATATGTGGTATTTTCCAATATGTCAAATTGAAAATCCCATTGAATGGAAAACTTTTGCCGTTGAAATCACTGATAATTTTTCAAACTAAAAAATTATTTCCGCCGTTATCATGTTTTTGCCCCAGGATGATGCCGGGCCGTATCCGCTGGCCGCGCTGCCTGTCATGCCTGCGGCGGTGCCGGAAAAACCGCAACCGCGCAGGCCTTGTATTCCGGGGTGCCGGTAATCTCGTCCACGCCGGGGCTGGTAATGGCGTTTACCTGGGGGTGGGCGAAATGAAAGGCGGCAAAGATACTGCCCGGCCGGCTGCGCTCCGTTACCCTGGCCGGCAGCCGGATTTCGCCCCGCCGCGAGCGGACCATGACCTCCATGTTGTCGGCTATGCCGAAACGGACGGCGTCATCCGGGTGAATCTCCAGGGTTTCTTCGGGGACCAGGGCAGTCAGTCCCTGGCATCTTCCGGTCATGGAGCCGTTGTTGTAATGGGCAAGACGGCGGCCGGTGACCAGAATCAGCGGATACTCCTCATCCGGGGTTTCCAGGGTTTCCACATTGGGGAGCACGGAAAAATGGCCTTTGCCCCGGGTGAAGCTCTCGGTATGCAGGATGGGGGTGCCGGGATGGTTGTCGTGCGGGCAGGGCCAGATCAGTCCCTCGCCCTCCAGCCGTCCGTAATGGATGCCGCCCATGATGGGGGTGGTGCGGCTGATCTCCTCCATGACGGCCGCCGGATCATCATAGTGCATGGGGTAGCCCATGGCCGTGGCCAGCCGGCAGGTGATCTGCCAGTCCGGCAAGGCCTGGCCGGGCGGCGGCACCGCCTTTCTGATGCGGCGCACCCGGCGCTCGGCATTGGTGAAGGTGCCGTCCTTTTCATAAAAACAGGCGGCGGGCAGCACCACATGGGCCATGGCCGTGGTTGCGGTCGGGAAAATCTCCTGCACTACCACCATTTCCAGCCGGGCAAAAGCCTGTTTCACCATAGTGATGTCGGCCTGGGTGTGCAGCGGGTCATAGCCGATACAGTACAAGCCCTTGAAGCGGCCGGCTCGTGCCGCCTCGTACATCTCCGGTTCGGTCAGTCCCCGGCCGGCGGGCAGCTCCGCACCCCAGGTCCGGCCCAGTTCATACCGGGCCTCGCCATCGGCCACATCCCGGTAGCCGGAGTAGACATAGGGCAGGGCGCCCATGTCGCAGGAGCCCTGGACGTTGTTCTGGCCGCGCAGGGGACAGATGCCCGCCCCCGGCCGGCCGACATTGCCGCTGGCCAGGGCGATGTTGGCGAGCGCCATGACCCCCTGGGTGCCGTTGCGGTGTTCGGTAACGCCGAGGCCGTAAAGGATCATGCCCCGGTTGGTGGAACAGTAAAGACGGGCCGCCTGCCGCACCAGCTGCGGCTCAACCCCGGTTTTGGCCGCCATGGCCTCCGGGGAGAAATTTTTGACATGCTGGCGCACCATTTCCAGATTCTCGGTGCGGGCCGCAATGAAATCCTGGTTCTCAAGCCCTTCATCGAGGATGGCATGCAGCAGGGAGTTGAGCAACAGCACGTTGGTGCCGGGAACGAGCCGCAGCCAGATATCGGCCATGGCCGCCATCTCCGTGCAACGGGGATCGATGACGATCAGTCCGGCGCCGCACAGCCGCGCCCTTTTCACCTTCATGGCCGCCACCGGATGCGCCTCGCTGGTATTGGAGCCGCAGATGAGCAGCACCCGGGCCAGTTCGATATGGTCCAGGGAGTTGGTGGCCGCGCCGCTGCCCAAAGCGATGCGCAGCCCGCTCACCGACGGCGCGTGGCACACCCGGGCGCAGTTGTCCACGCTGTTGGTCTGCAGCACGGCCCTGGCAAATTTCTGGGCCAGATAGTTCACCTCGTTTTCACAGCGGGAGGAGGAGAGGACGCCGAGAGCCTGGGGGCCGCGGCTGGCGAGAATCCTGGTGAATCCTTTCGCGGCAAAGGAAAGGGCCTCCTCCCAGCTTACCTTGCGGAAGGAGTCCTCGATGCTTTCCCGCATGAGGGGCTGAACCAGGCGTTCCTTATGGCGGTGAAAGGCGAAGCCGAAGCGGCCCTTGACACAGAGGTCGCCGTAGTTGGGCGGCTGACCGGCGTCCGCCTTCACCTCGACCAGCACATTGTTTTTGACGTGCAGATCGACCTGGCAGCCGGTGCCGCAATAGGTGCAGACGCTGCGCACCACGGCGGCCTCGGCCGGCAGCAGCGGCAGGGCAAGGTGTTTTTTGGTCAGCGCGCCGGTGGGGCAGGCGTCAACGCAGGCGCCGCAGGAGACGCAGCTGTCGTTGATAGCCAGCGTTATATTGGCGACGCTGCCCCCCTGCTCATGGTAGCCGAGCGAAAAGGCGCCGAACTCGCAGATCCGCTCGCAGCGATGGCAGACGATGCAGCGGTTGGGGTCCACGGCGATGAAATAATGGTCTGCATTGATCTTTGCCGACAGGCGGGTGGGGGCCGTGCGGGTCTGCATCTTGTATTCGTTCAGCAGGGGCCGCAGCTCGCACTTGGCCAGGCCGAGGCAGCCGCATTGCAGGCAGCGCTGCGCCTCGCGCACCGCCATGCCTTCGCTGAAACCGAGTTCCACCTGGTCGAAATCGTTGATGCGCCGGTCCGGCGGCCGGGCCGGGATATTCTCCCGCAGGCGGATGGCTGCGCCGTCGTAGTTGCGCATATCCATTTCTTCAAATTTTTTCCCCCGGCTGAAATTGATGCGGCCCTCGGTTTCCCGTGCGGGCGCATGGCCGGTGATATATTCATGAATGGCCAGGGCCGCCCGTCTGCCGCTGTCCACCGCCTGGATGACGCTGCGCGGGCCGCTGGCCATGTCGCCGCCGGCGTAGATGCCGGCCACGCTGGTCTGCATGGTGGTGGGATTGACCTTGATGGTGCGCTGAGCCGTGAGCTGCAGTTTCTGCTCCAGCTCGCCGAACAGGGCAATGTTGCCGTCGCTTTCCAGGCCGAGAGCGGTAAACACCGTGTTCCCTTCCCACCACAGCGACGATCCTTCGAGAACAACCGGGTGGCGCAGGCCCCGTTCGTCGGCAGGGCCGAGTATGGTGCGGGCCATTTCCACCCGCAGCCGCTGTCCCTCGGGCACGACCCGCAGGGGCTGGGCCATCATGAAGAACTGTACCCCTTCCTTTTCCGCCTCGGCAATGTCCCGCTGGTGGGCGCTCATCTCGATCCTGGCCCGCGGGTAAACCACGGTCACCTCAACGGCCCCGCAGCGCAGGGCGCATCTGGCCATCTCCACCGCCATGCGGGTGCCGCCGATGACCAGCACCTTGCTGCCGGTGGAAAGGCACTGGCCGGCGCGAAGACCCTGCAGGAACTGGAAGGCGTCCCGGATGTGATCCGCGCCGGGGATGGCGATTTTTTTCTTGGCGGTCAGGCCGATTGCCGCAAAAACTGCGGCAAAGCCATCGGCCAGCAGCTCCGCCAGGGTGAAGTCCCGTCCCCAGCAGCTGCGGGTCCGCACATGCACCCCCATGTTTATGATTGTTTCCACCTCCAGGTCGATGTCGGCATCCGGCAGTTTGAAGGCCGGCAGGGCATACCTGGTCAGGCCGCCGAGTTTTTCCCTGGCCTCGTAGATCGTCACCTCGTGGCCCAGGCGGCGCAGGAAGCAGGCGCAGGACAGGCCGGCCGGGCCGCCGCCGATCACCGCCACCCGCAACCCGGTGGGGCTGCCCGGTTTTTCCGTCTGCGCGCCGCCCCGCCCGTATTCCACGGCAAAACGCTTCAGATGGTTGATGGCAATGGGTTCGTCAACCAGCACCCGGCGGCACCGGCTTTCGCAGAAACGGGGACAGACCCGGCAGACGATGCCGGCCAGCGGATTTTTTTCCCGGATGAGCGAGAGCGCCGCGGCATACTCGCCTCGGGCGATCAGGCTCACGTAGCCCTGCACATTGATGCCGGCCGGGCAGGTGAGATTGCAGGGCGCTACACAGTCGCCGTAATGAAAGGAGACCAGCTGCGCCAGCTGCTGCCGCCGCTGTTCGTGCAGGGCCGGGCTGGCGGTTTGCACCACCATGCCTGCGGCCGCTTCGGTGCGGCAGGCCCGGACCATGGCGCCGTCCGTTTCCACCAGGCAGAGCAGGCATGGCCTGTCCGGGTCCTTTTTGCCGGGCAGATGGCAGAGGCCGGGGATTCTGATGCCAAGGGCCTGAGCCGCCTCCTTGATGGTGGTCCCTGCTCTGACGCATATCGTTTTTTCATTGATTGTGAGTTTGATGCATTTTGCTTCTGATCCTGTCATCTCCGACACCTTTCCTGTTATGCGAAGCGGGCGGACCCTTGCCAAACCTGGAGCAGGGATAAAGGAAAAGAAGGGCTGCGGCTGAGGATGCGGCAAGGCAGCGGGAATGCATTTTCATCTCCTCCCTGGACATGGCAAGGGGCGTTCGCCCGTTTGCGGACATGCGGCGCGCTCACCGGTTGTCCGGCCCGAGCGCTTTATGGGAGAGAGATTTCAGGAAAAGCGGGAAGCTGGGGACGGCTCAGGGATGAGATCGCCGGCATTTGTTACAGCCCGTACCGGGCTGGCTGACAAAGCAGCGCGTGGTTCAATTGTACCGATAAAGCACGGCGTTCACTCCAGCTGAAATTAACTAAGAACGCCGCAAAAGCGGCGTTGCGGGCAACGAATTCCGGGAACCCATTTTTTGGTTAGAAAAAAATAAAAAAATCATCTTTTGCAGGCTGTGTCAATATCTTTTTTACCTGACAGGCATGGCAACCTTTTGAATAATGGTGAAGACTGCGGTGTTGATAAAAAACAGTTGATAAAAAACCTTGCACTTATTTTTTTTGCATGTATATTTTTTTGCCTTCGTTTTTTCGTTTCCTGCCGTTTCTGTATTTGACTGAATCTGCGATGGTTCTGCCTTTTGCCGCGGCCTGGCCGCTTGCGGCGGCAGGTGTCGTCCCGCAAAATTCAGGCGGACAGGGCCAGGGTGGATCTTTAAAGAGGGGTGGATAATATGGAAACTGTGCTGCACCAAACAAAAAATCCCTATTACCCCGCCCGGCCGGCCGCAGGCCCGCGGAGCCGCAGTGTCAACCTCATCGGCGTGGGCTTTGACGGCACCGCCTGTTTCCGCAAGGGGGCCGGCGCCGGCCCTGACGCCATCCGCCGGGTGGCCGAGGATATTGAAACCTATTCCCCCTATCTTGACCTGGACCTGACCGAGCTGCCGCCGTTTTATGATCTGGGCAACCTGCCGGTGGGCGCCAGCGGCGACGGGCAGGCGGACTGGCTGGTTGCCGGCCAGGCCTTTGCCGCCCTCACCGCCGGGCTTGATCTGCAGGCGGAATCGCTGAAATTTCTGGCCCTGGGCGGGGAACATTCGATATCCTGGTTTTTCATCGAAAAATATCTGCGCACCTTTCCCGATCTGGTCCTGCTCCACCTGGACGCCCATGCCGACCTGCGGGACGGCTACCAGGGCTTTCACTACTCCCATGCCGCGGTGATCAGAAGGTGTCTCGACCAGTTCGGCCCCGGCCACCGGCTGGCCCAGTTCGGCATTCGTTCCGGCACCAGGGAAGAGTTCGCCTGGATGAAAGAGCACAAGACTCTCCATGGCAGTCTGGCGGAATTCTGTGGCTTTATCGAAGCGTTGCCGGCTGAGCGGCCGCTCTATCTGACCCTGGATCTTGATTTTTTCGATCCCGCCTTTCTGCCCGGCACCGGCACCCCGGAGGCGGGGGGCGAGGATTTTCTTTCTTTTATAAAAATCGTTAAACTGTTAAAAACAAAAAAACTGGTCGGCGCTGATGTCGTTGAATTGGCGCCCGCCATTGATCCCACCGGTAACAGCGATGTTTTCGCTGCCAAGGTGGTCAGGGAACTCATTCTTGCTTTGCACGGGGAGGGTACTGGTCATGTTGGATAAGCGGAAGAAGGCGATTAACGCCAACAGTGAGCTGTATAATGTCGAGCGCTGGGGCAACGGTTATTTTGCCATCAATGAAAGCGGCCATCTCTGCGTGCTGCCGGAAAAGCGGCCGGACGGTCCCACCATTGACATCCTGGAGGTGATCGAAGAGATCAAGAGCCAGGATATCCCTTTTCCCACGGTTATCCGTTTTCACGACATCCTGCGCTCCCAGGTGCGGCTGCTCAACCTGACTTTTCGGCAGGCCATGGAGGAGAGCGGCTACCAGGGGCGCTTTATCGGCGTCTATCCCATCAAGGTCAACCAGACCAGGGAGGTGGTCGAAGAGATCATCGAGGCGGGCGAGCCCTTTGATTACGGGCTGGAGGCCGGCTCAAAATCCGAACTCATGGCCGCCCTCACCTTGAATGAAAACCGCAACGCCCTCACCGTGCTGAACGGCTACAAGGACGAGGAGTACATCCGCCTGGCCCTGCTGGGCAGAAAGCTTGACCGCAAGATCATCATCGTGGTGGAGAATTTCTCCGAGTTTGAGATGATCATCCGGCTGGCCGAGGAGATGAACGTCATGCCGCTGATCGGCATGCGGGCCAAACTGTCGGTGCAGGGACGGGGCCGCTGGGCCGGCTCCAGCGGCGACCGGGCCAAATTCGGGCTGACCTGCAGCGAGATCTTAAACGGCATCTCTTTGCTGAAGCGGCACAACATGACCGATAGTCTTACCCTGCTGCACTTCCATGTGGGCAGCCAGATCCCGGACATCAGAGTGCTGAAGGATGCGGTCAACGAGGCGGGCCGTATTTTCGCCGATCTGGTGCTGTCCGGTCTCAATATCGAATATTTCGACGTGGGTGGCGGCCTGGGCGTTGATTATGACGGGTCACGCTCCTCCACCCAGTCATCCAGGAACTACTCGCTGGAGGAGTATGCCGCGGACATCATTGCCGGGCTGCAGCAGATCTGCGATCAGGTCAACATCCATCATCCCAGCATCGTCAGCGAGAGCGGCCGTTACGTCACGGCCCACCATTCCTGCGTCATCACCAATGTGGTCAAGATCATCCATCAGACCACCAACAGCTTCAACACCGATAAGTCAGCCGGGGAGCATATCCTGGTCACCAACATGCGGGAGTCGGTCAGTGACCTGACCATGGAGAATTACCAGGAGATTTACAACGACGTGCAGCAGATCAAGCTCGATTCGATCCAGGCCTTCAAGCTGGGGGTCATTTCCATGGAGGAGCGGGCCAAGATTGAGACCATGTTCTGGAAGATCATCGGCCAGATCCGGGACGTCCTGAAGCACGCCGATTTCGTGCCCAAGGAGCTGCAGCAGATTGACGAACTGCGGGCCAGCCAGTATCTGTGCAATTTTTCCGTCTTCCAGTCCGCGGCCGACACCTGGGCCATCAGCCAGCTGCTGCCGATCATGCCGGTGATCCGGCTGGACGAAATGCCCGGGGAGCGCTGCTCCATCGCCGACATCACCTGTGATTCCGACGGCAAGATCGACAAGTTCATCGCCAGAAACGGCTATGCCCCGAGTCTGCTGCTCCATGCCCTGAAAAAGGAGGAGGATTACTATATCGGCCTGTTCCTCACCGGCGCCTACCAGGACGTGATGGGCGACATGCATAACCTCTTCGGCAGGCTCAATGAGGTGCATGTCTACTGCGATGATGATGATCCGTCCGATTTTTATATCGAAGAGGTGATCAAGGGCGCCTCGGCCCAGCACGTGCTGTCCACCATGCAGTACAGCCCGGAGATCATGGCCCGCACCATTAAAA
The DNA here is from genome assembly GCA_003605035.1 of Desulfurivibrio sp. Taxonomy (GTDB): domain Bacteria; phylum Desulfobacterota; class Desulfobulbia; order Desulfobulbales; family SURF-16; genus SURF-16. The sequence goes on along the minus strand of QZKJ01000057.1, from coordinate 41,440 downwards.
GAAAGATCGACCGGCAGGTGCACCGGGGCAAGATTCAGCCCAGGGAAGGGGTCAGGCTGATCGATTTTTACGAGAGCTGTCTGGAAGGCTATACGTATCTGAAGTTTTAGGAGTGAGGAGTTAGGAGTGAGGAGTGAGGAGAAAAGGCGTTCAAACGCTTGAACGCTTGAACGTTTAAACGCTCAAACGTTTGAACGCTTAAACGCTTGAACGGTTCAGTTGAAAGGAGTTTGCCATGTCACGAGTGCTCATAATAGGGGCCGGCGGGGTCGGTTCGGTGGTTGTTCATAAGTGCTGCCAGGTGCCGGAGGTCTTCTCCGACATCATGCTGGCCTCACGCACCAAGTCAAAATGCGATGCCATCGCGGCCAGGCTGCCCCGGCCGATTCAGACGGCCAGGGTGGATGCCGACCGGGTGGATGAGCTGGTGGCGCTCATGCGGGAGTTCAAGCCCGAACTGTGCATCAATGTGGCCCTGCCCTATCAGGATCTGACCATCATGGATGCCTGCCTGGCCTGCGGGGTCCATTATGTGGACACGGCCAACTATGAGCCGCGGGATGAGGCCAGGTTCGAGTATAAATGGCAGTGGGCCTACCAGGAGAGGTTCAAAGAGGCCGGGCTGATGGCCCTGCTGGGCTCCGGCTTTGATCCGGGGGTGACCAATGTCTTCACCGCCTGGGCCGCAAAGCGCCATTTTGACGAGATCCATGAGCTGGACATCATTGACTGCAATGCCGGCGACCACGGCCAGCCCTTTGCCACCAACTTCAATCCGGAGATCAATATCCGCGAGGTGACGGCCCCGGCCCGTCACTGGGAGGATGGTAAGTGGCTTGAGACCCCGGCCCTGTCCACCGCCGAGGACTTCGATTTTCCCGAGGGCATCGGCCCGCGCAAGATCTACCTCATGTACCACGAGGAGCTGGAATCCCTGGTCAGCCATTTCCCCGGCCTCAACAAGGCCCGGTTCTGGATGACCTTTTCCGACAATTACCTGCGCCATCTGGAGGTGCTGCAGAATGTGGGCATGACCAGCATCAAGCCCATCGACTACAACGGCCAGCAGATCGTGCCCCTGCAGTTTCTCAAAGCCGTGCTGCCAGACCCTGGCTCCCTGGGGCCCCTGACCCACGGGCGTACCTGCATCGGCTGCCTGATCAAGGGCGTCAAGGACGGCAGGGCAAAGAAATATTACGTCTACAACATCTGCGACCACCATCAGTGTTTTGAAGAGGTGGGCGCCCAGGCGGTGTCCTACACCACCGGGGTGCCGGCCATGATCGGGGCCATGCTGATGCTGACCGGCGCCTGGCGCGGGGCGGGCGTGTTCAACATGGAGCAGCTCGATCCTGATCCCTTCATGGAAAAACTGAACCTGCACGGCCTGCCATGGACCGAAGTTATCTTGTAGATTTCGATCCCCAGCGGGTGCCCAGCCCGGCCTATGTGGTGGACCAGGGGGCGCTGACGCGCAACCTGCGCATTCTGGACCGGGTGCAGCAGCGCACCGGCTGCCATATCCTGCTGGCGCTGAAGGGCTTTGCCATGTTCCGGGTCTTCCCGCTGATCCGGCAGTATCTCAAGGGCGTCTGCGCCAGTTCCCCCCATGAGGCGCGGCTCGGCCGCGAGGAGTTCGGGGCCGAGGTGCACGGCCACGCCCCGGCCTACAGCGAGGCCGATCTGGGCGAACTGCTTGCCCTGTGCGATCACCTGGTCTTCAACAGTTTCAGCCAGTGGCAGCGCTTCCAGCCGCTGATTGCCGCCTGTTCCGCTCCGCCCCAGTTCGGCCTGCGGGTCAACCCCATGCACTCGGAAACCGAGGTGGCCCTCTATGACCCCTGCGGCCCGGGCTCCCGGCTCGGCATCCGCCGCGAGCAGTTTGCCGGCCGGTCGCTTAACGGCATCAGCGGCCTGCATTTCCACACCCTGTGCGAGAAGGGGGCCGACGCCCTGGTCAGGACGGCCGCGGCCTTTGAATCCCAGTTCCAGGACATCCTGCCCGTCATGCAGTGGCTGAATCTGGGCGGCGGCCACCACATCACCAAACCCGACTATGACCTTGATCTGCTCTGCCAGGTGATTGATCATTTCCGGAAGACGTATGACCTCACCGTTTACCTGGAACCGGGGGAGGCCATTGCCATCCATACCGGCGCGCTGATTACCACGGTGCTTGATATCGTGGAAAACGACGGGCCGATCGCCATTCTCGACACCTCGGTCACCTGCCATATGCCGGATGTGCTGGAGATGCCCTACCGGCCGGAGATCCGCGGCGCGGCCGGCCCCGGCGAGCTGGCCCACACCTACCGGCTGGGCGGGGTCTCCTGCCTGGCCGGCGATGTGCTGGGGCTCTATTCCTTTGCCCGGCCCCTGCGGGTCGGCGACCGGCTGATCATCGAGGACATGAGCCACTACACCATGGTCAAGACCACCACCTTCAACGGGGTCAGGCTGCCGGCCATCGCGCTTTTTGATCCGGAGACGGACAGGGTGGAGATCGTCCGCGAATTCGGCTACGAGGACTACCGGGGGCGGCTGTCGTAAAGAAAATAGCGCCCTGGTGCTTGTCGTCCGGGGTCGGGTTGTCTGTTGTTTACAGACCTGCAAAAAGTCGGCCCCGGCTCACAAGGAAACATGGCGGAGCGCAGGACTTTCACCACGGGCGGGCAGGTGTCTGCCGTCCCACAGTCCGGTAAAGAAGTTGCGGGCATTGTTGCCCAGTGAACTGGTCCGGTAACCCCCTTCCTGCACCACCAGCGTCGGCCGATCAAGCTGGCCGATCAGCCGGCCGTTTTCATAGAAATCCTGCGCTTCCAGGCTCCAGGAGCCGGTGGGGTCGTTTTTGGCCGGATCGTAACCCAGGGCCAGCACCAGAAAGCGCGGGGCGAATTTCCGGACCCGGGCCAGGGCCCTGGCCAGCACCTGGCGGTAGCCCGGGCCGTCCAGTTTTTCCGGCTGCGGATAATTGCGGTTGCAGCGGTAGCCCTCCCCTTCGCCTTTTTCCTCGGCAAAGCCGGAAAAATAGGGGTAGGCGAAGCTCGGGTGGCCGTGGATGGAAATGGTCAGCACATCGGCCCTGTTATAAAAGATATCCTGGGTGCCGTTGCCGTGGTGGTAGTCGATATCAAGCACCGCCACCCTGCCGTAGCGGCTGAGAAAGTTGGCGGCAATCGCGGTGGAGTTGAAATAGCAGAAGCCGCCGAAGGCCTTGCGCTCGGCATGATGACCGGGCGGGCGTACCAGGGCGTAGGCCAGGCGGTATCCTTCGAAAAGCAGGCTGGCCGCGGTCAGGGCGCAGTCCACCGCGCCTTTGGCCGCCAGATAGGCATTGCGGTTCAAGGGGGTGAAGGTGTCGATGCAGAAGTAGCCGGCCCGGACTGGCAGCTCCTTGGGCGGCCGGGTGTTGTTGCGGATGGGAAAGACATAGGGATAGACCGATTTGTCCGGCTCCAGGTTGCTGCAGACCCGCTTGAGATACTCGACAAACTTGGGATCATGCACCCCCTTGATATGGCTCTCCGGGAAATGCCGGGCGGGCCGCTCATCAAATAATCCTGTTTTCTCAATGCCTTTCCGGATGGACTTGATGCGCACCGGCGCCTCCACATAGCCCCGTTCATGCACGTGGTGGATTTCATGCCCCTCGTTGACCACCAGGGCAATGCGCTGCTCCATGGACAGCACTGGCGTAAGGTTCGCCGTCTCCTTGATATACCGGGCGGGCCGCAGACGGATCGGCTCGTCCTGGAAGGAGTTGACCACCAGGTCGATGTAGCCGGCCGGGCAGGCCTTCCCGTATTTTCGGGTGAGAATGGCCCGCACGATGTTTCTGGCTGTTTCCCGGGAGGGCAGGGCTGGCGCGTCGACCCGGTCGTAGACCAGATAGGGCGGGCAGTCATCGGTGGGTTTGAGCGGCGTTTCATAGGCGGTGTTGATGATGGGCACCGCCCCGAAGCGCTCATAAAAGCGCAGGCGCGCCCGGTTCTGTCTGGCGATCCGCAGATCGCGGCACAGTCTGGGGTCGTCGGGCAGACACTCCATGAAGATGCCGCAGACCGCCAGCCGCCTTGCCTCCTCGCGCACCCGCTGGTAGAGTGCCCCGCCGATGCCGCCGGCATTTTTCAGCGGCTTGACCGAGATGAAATCAAGATAGCAGAACCGGAGATCATGGTCAAAATTGACCAGGGCAAAGCCCTTCACCCGGTGGCGCTGGTTGTCAGCCACAAAAAGAATGGTGCGGAATTGATATTTCAGCGGGTCGACAAGTTTGGCCGGCAGACTCCGGATCTCTTTTTCTGACAGCGTGGAAAACTGCGCCTTCAGGATTTCCTGCACCTGAGCGACGGCGTCTTGATCAATGGGCAGGGTATTGTCGTACACCCGGCGGATACGGAACATGTCACAGGTCCTTGCAGTAGACGATCTTGTCATCGCCCGTGCGGTAGAAGTCGGGAAAGACGCCTGCCACCTGATAGCCGTGCCGCTCGTAAAAGGAGCGGGCCGAGGTGTAGCCGGGGGTTGACGAGGTGTCCACATAGACCCGCATGCCCGGCCCCAGCCGGGTCTCCATGGCCGCCAGCAGTTGCGAGCCGATGCCGCCCCGCGCCTGATGGGGGGCCACGCCAATCCAGTAGAGGTCCCAGCGTTTATCGGCAATAGGGATGGGGCCGTAGCAGATAAAGCCGGGCAGCCGGCCCTCACTGTCCTCGGCCACCAGCAGATGATAGCCGTTTTTCTGCGAGTCCAGGGCGTCGCCGATCACCTCACGGGCCAGTTCGATCTCCTCGGGGTTGAAATTGCTGATGCCGGCAACCAGGGAGAAGAGGCTGGCGCGGTCGTGCTCTTTGGCGGGGCGGATGGTGATCATCATGCTGACCTCAAGGACAGAAAGCGGACGAATTCCTTGACCATGGCGGTATAGTTCATCCTGCACTGCGCGGCGGCCGCCACAAAGCCGGCATCGGGACTCAGGCAGGGATTGGCGTTGGCCTCCAGCACGTAAACCTTGCCGCGCTCGTCCATGCGCACGTCAATCCTGCCGTAGTCGCGTAGCATGAAAAGCTTGAAGGCGCCTGTCGCCACCTTGCGCAGATTACGTTCGGCAACCACCGGCAGGTCCTGGGGAAAGAGGCGCGGGGTGTGGTGAAATTCAAAGGCGTTCGCATCCCATTTCGCCCGGTAGCCGACAATGCGGTGCAGGTCCTGGGGGAAGCTGGAGAAATCGATCTCCGCCACCGGCAGCACCCGGGCCGTCGGGTAACCGAACAGGGAGATGTTGAATTCCCGGCCGGCAATGAACTGTTCCACCAGGAGCGGACCATAACGGGCATAAAAGTCCGGCAGCTTGGCCTGCAGCTCCTTTTTTTTAAACACCACCGACTCCTGGTCAATGCCGATGCTGGCGTCCTCAAAGCGGGGCTTGATGATGGCCGGCAGGGCAATCTCCGGCAGGGTGGCGAACCGGTCGCCGTCATAGGTGAAGAAGGCCGGGGTGGCCAGTCCGGCGGCGGCGAGTTGCCGTTTGGCCAGCAGCTTGTCGGTGGTCAGCATGAGGGAGAGCGAGCCGGAGCCGGTAAACGGCAGGCCCAGCAGCTCGAACACCGCGGCCGGATGGCCGGCCAGCTGGGCGTTGTCGTCCACGCTTTCGCACAGGTTGAACACGGCGTCCACCTGCTCCTGGCGCAGCACTGCCAGGAAGGTGCGCAGATCGTGGTCAAAGGGCAGGCGGACCGCCGGCATGGCCAGTTCGGCCAGCGACTGCTCCACCGCCTCCACCTGCTGCAGCACGTCCTGGGAAGACTGCCAGTTGGCGCCGCCGGTTTCCGCCGGCTGGTTATAGACGATGGCGATTTTCATGATATCAATGAGTCTATAAGTCTGTAGACTTTCAGGGACTTGGAGAGTTATAGGGTAAAAATCTTTTCCGCCGCTAACAGACTACACACCTAAACCCCTAAACCTCTGAACCCCTGCAGCCGTTCAAGAGCCGCCTCCACGATTTCCGCAATCAGCTGCTGATAGCTCATGCCGAACTTAGTGGCAATGATGCACAGATCCGAGTGGGCCGGGTGCAGCCCGGCAATGGGGTTGATCTCGATAAACGACGGGTGGCCATTGGCGTCGGAACGTAGATCAACCCGGCCCGAGTCCCGGCAGTCCAGCGCGTGCCATACCTTCAGCGCCAGCTCCACCGCCTCCCGGGCCTCGTCATCATCAACGGCCCGGTATTCGATCACCTCCTCGCAGATCTCCTTGTTGCGGTAGGAGTAGACATCTGGTTCGGAATTTTCCAGCAGCACCACCTCCATCACCCCGATGGATCTGGCCCTGCCGCCGTTGCCGACAATGCCCACGGTGAACTCCCGGCCGGGCAGGAAGGTTTCGATCAGCACCGGCTGCCGGTAGGTGTCGAGCAGTTGGCGGCACACGGTCTCAAGCTGGCTGGCTTCGGCAATCTTGGAGGCCGGGGTGACGCCCTTGCCGGTGCCCTCGGCAATCGGCTTGGCAAAGAGGGGATAGGGCAGTTTGATGCCGGCTATGTCCCCAGGGGTGCGCACCACGGCAAAATCCGGGGTCGGCAGGCCCAGGTCGCGGATGAGGTGTTTGGCTATGGCCTTATGCAGGGTGACCGACATCATCAGCGGGTCAGAGAAGGTGTAGGGAATGCGATAGGCATCCAGCAGGGCCGGGACCACGGCTTCACGGCCGAAGCCGTAAAGCCCTTCCGCGATATTGAAGACCATGTCCCATCTTTCGCCGGCCGCCAGCCGTTTGACCAGGCTCTGGATATTGCCGATGCGCACGGTCTGGTGGCCGAGGTTCTTGAGCGCCGTTTCGATGGCGTCAATGGTGTCGGGCCGGTCGAACTCGGCGGTTTCCTCCTCACCATAGCCGGCGGCAAGATAGTCCGCTCTCAGGTCATAAGTCATGCCAAATATCATCAGGGTTCTCCAGGAATAATCGGAAGCAGACGTCTGTTGTTACAGGGTGTCGGGATAACGGTAGATATTGCCCTCATAATTTTTGAGGAGCAGATCCGTGCCTTCCCGGCCGATCACCGTTTCCGGCAGCAGGGGAATTTTCCCTCCCCCCCCGGGGGCGTCGATGACATAGGTGGGCACGGCATAGCCGGTGGTGTGGCCGCGGAGGCCCTGGTAGATTTCCAGTCCCCTGGCCACGGATGTTCTGAAGTGGGCGGAGCCGATAATCGGATCGCACTGGTAGAGATAGTAGGGTTTCACCCGCATGCGGACCAGTCCCTGCATGAGTTTTTTCATGGTCGGCACATCGTCGTTGATGCCGGAGAGCAGCACGGTCTGGCTGCCCAGCGGGATGCCGGCGTCGGCCAGTTTCTCGCAGGCCCTTTTCATTTCCCTGGTCTGTTCCGCCGGATGCATGGCATGGATGCTGATCCACAGCGGATGGTAGCGGCGCAGCATCCTGGTCAGCTGGGAGGTGATGCGCTGGGGCAGCACGGCCGGGGTTTTGGTGCCGATGCGGATGAGTTCCACATGTTTGATGCTGCGCAGCCGTTTCAGCAGGTATTCCAGGGTCTCGTCGGGCAGGGTCAGGGGATCGCCGCCGGAAAGCAGCACATCGCGAACTTCACTGTGGCTCTCGATATAGGCAAAGGCCTTTTCCCAGCGTTCGTTGAAGCCCCTGGTTTTCTTGGATTTGCCGACCATGCGGGAACGGGTGCAGTAACGGCAGTAGTTGGAGCAGTAGTCTGTGGCCAGAAAAAGCACCCGGTCGGGATAGCGGTGCACCAGGCCGGGAACCGGGCTGTGGCTGTCCTCGCCCAGAGGGTCATGGGCCTCGCCGCTTGATACCATGAGCTCGTTGACCACCGGCACCACGGCCCGGCGGATGGGATCTTTCGGGTTAACCGGCGAAATGAGGCTGGCGTAATAGGGGGTGATGGCAAAGGGCAGGGTGGAGCTGTGACGCTGCAGGGCCTGGCGCTCATTGTCGGTCAGCCGGACGAATTTTTCAAGCTGGGATACGCTGGTGATACGGTTTTGCAGCTGCCAGCGCCAGTCATTCCACTGGGCTATGGTGGTGTCGGGAAAGTATCGGTTGCGGAAGGCTTTGGCTCGTGAGATTACGGGAAATCTTGCCGGGAGGGCGGAAGCGAGGGAGGAAGAGCATGCTGGTGCACATCTGCCTGGAGGCTCTTCAGCTTCTTCCAGAGGAATAATTTTTAGGGCCATGATTTTTCTCCTGATTTTTCTATTTTTTATCGGTTCAGACAGGGTCGAAACGACTCGTTGGAATTGCGATATAAAACCTTATATGGGGCCTAATATATTTAGCAAGATAAAATGTCAATAAATAATCATTTCCGCTGAAAAATAATGAGAGGAGACCTGTTGCCGCAGGGCTGGCAAAGCAGGTAACAAGTTGAATTTGATGAGATATTGGCTGAGGCCCGGTTTTGTCCCCAGTCGCCTGCGGTGAAGGTTTTCAGCAGGGCGCCATGAGGAAAAAGGAGGGGAATTTATCTGCTGTCCGCCGCCCGGAAAAGTTGAGCGCGGAAGGGGAACAAACTGCCCTGCCATGCCCGTGAAATCGTCGGGATAAAAGTCGGTGGTTTGCCGGCGCATAAAAAAAATCGGGCTCCAACTCTGGAGCCCGGTTTTCAGTGCGCGGTCCGGCAAAGGAAAAGAGAACGGACAGAAGGGGAGATGAGGGTTGCCGGCGGGGTTGCCCCCGTCGCGCTCATTCCCCCACGGCGATGCCCATCCCTTTCAGTTTGACCAGCACATCCTTGATCTGCTCCTGGTTGCAGTCATCGATGTGATAGACATTTTTCATGCCATCCACGAAATGCACGACAAAATGGCCCTCGGCATCAAGGACGGCCTTGCGGATATGGTCTTTGTCCAGCCACGGTTTAAGCTCTTGCATGAAATCATTTAAGCTGCAGGTCTTCATTTGCTGTTCCTCTCGGATTTGGTTATTAGTAAAAAATTCAACGGGTAATCGTAGGCCAGCCGGACGGGCCGGGATATTTTTTCCATTATAACATAACTTGCGGAGGGAGATAATTTTTCTGCATTTTTTCCTGCCCGCCAGGCACGGCAAATTTTCAGGATTAAGCGGGGAGGCTGAAACTTTTATTGTACCATCCGCCGTAATTATGCTACCTTTTGTCCGGTAGTAACGGCCGGTTTGCAGCCTGGTGCAAAGGGCTCCAACCGTAGTTTCAGGCAAGCGATTTTGGTGATCTGGAGATTACACATATGAAGCGCCCCCCCCTTCTTACGGAAGACGGTTATCTGCTGGTTGACCAGCAGACGGAACCCACTATTGATGAAGTTCTCGGGGTGCCGAAACTGGCCGGGGTCATGCGTCTGGAGGATACCAGCGACACCCTGCGCGGCGTGGTCGGGGATTTCGCCGCCGCCGGGCTGCTCCGGCAGCACTGCTGCCTGATCGGCAGGAGCGGCCATTCCCAGATCGGCCTTGACGTTGATTTCGGCGAGGGCCCGCCGGAAATCAACACCCGGCGCAAACGCATTGATCTGCCGGTCCAGCTCACCTCGCTTAATCCCAATATTCCCGACACCCTGTTTGCCGAGATCAAGGCCATGGTGGACGGCAACCGGCGGCTGACCATCGGCCGGCTCTTTGTGCCCATGGCCCCGCCGCTTTCCCGCGAGGCCATCGAGCAGGCTGTAGCCGATAACCATATCCTGCTGACCCCCAAATCGAAAATCGACAGCAAGGGGGTGGTGACCATTCCCCTGGAAAATATCCGCTACCTGCTGTCCAACACCCTGCTCACCGCGGGCCAGAACGGCCAGATCGTGCTCTACGAGAGCAAGCAGGGGCTCGGCCTGATCCAGTATTATTCCCACAGCGGGGTGCCTGCCACCCTGGAGCCCGGCAATTTTCTGTGCGGGGCCATCCGTATTTCGCTTGGTCCTTACAGCGCCCTGATCGAAAGGCTGCTCAATACGCCGGGTGTTTTTCATCTGGCCGCCCGCCTGCTTGATGCGGTGCGGACCAGCGGCATCAACATCCCGCGCCAGGTGGAACTTTATAACGGCACTGACCAGCCCGTGGCCACCAATGATCTGCAGGTGCGTCTCCGCCTGTTCCCGGCCGACCCGGCCACAGCCAGGGTGGCCACCCGTCTGCTGTCAGGCAGCCGGGCCCGGAAAATCATGCTGGACGGCGTTGATTTCGCCGATGCCACCAGCATCTTTGATATCAATGTCTGCGACGCCCTGTTTGACAGCCTCAGTTCGGAGCCCACCGCCCGGGGCAATTACGGCCGCATTCTGACCCGCAGCCGGTGCATTGACATCCAGCGGGAACTGCTGGAAAACGAGTGGCATGAAAGCGCCCAGAACCGCATTATCTACGAGGCGGCGCGCGGCACCATCACCTCCGGCGTGCACCTGGGCGAGCAGATCAGCCCGGATCTGCGGGGCTTTGTCGAGAGTCTGGAGCTGGTGGGCGGGGCCCAGAATCTGCGCAAGGTTTTCGTCTCCCACCAGTTCCCGGGGACGGACACGCTGCGGGTTCTCAAACGCAATAACGTCGGCGTCTTTATCGGCCGCAGCATCAGGCAGAGCGAGACCCTGGACAACGGCGGCCATGACCAGGTTCCGGCTGGCCAGAGCAACATCTACTTCGGCCAGACCACCTATGAAACCTTCTGCGACCTGTCCGGCCGGGAAGATGCCCGTTTTTACATGATTGTCGGCGAGGGAGGCGAGAGGCATGTGCGGGAGTTTCACCGCGGTTTCTGGATGACCAGGGAGGGCAAGGAGAAAATCGCCGATGTGCACACCATGGTCGCCATGTTCGGTTCCCACGTGGAGGGCACGGACGAGGTGCTCATCGAACAGATCCATCAGTTTTTTGCCCGGCTGGGCGAGGTGCCGGAAATCGGCGGCTGTTTCGCCGTGTGCCACGGCAGCGGACCGGGAGTGATGCGCATCGCCGATGATGCGGCCGCTGATCAGGGCATTCTGCGCATCGGCATCGGCATCGACAGTGAAAAGATCGGCCAGCGGGCCAACCTGCGGCCGCCGGTGCTGCTCAACTTCAACAACTCAGCCCGGCACATGCGGCAGAACATCCTTGACCGCACCTCGCTCTTCAAGATCTACAATATCGGCGGCATGGGCACCTTTGAAGAACTGCTGATCGCCATCACTAACCTGAAACTTTTTGAAAGCCTGCCTGCCCCGCATATCTTTGTCGACCCCTTCGGCCTGGGGGAAAACGGCAGCCATCTCTGGCAGTCCACCCTGGCCCAGCTGAAAACCGCCTCCAACCTGAAAACCATCGGCAGCCACATTGTCCGGCTGGCGCCGGCCTGGGTGCCCAACTTCTGCCATGTGGTCCGCGACTATGACGCGGTGCTGGCGATCATTGCCGATTTTGCCCGGGACCCGGTCACCTACTGGGAAAAGGCCGGTATCGCCGACCGCGATCTGCTGCATGCCTTTGACAACGCGGAGCGGGCCGGAGTCATCATCCCGCCCTATCTGCGGGATGCGATGCAGGCGGTGCGCAGCCGCTGTGAATAAGAAGACCATGCCGCCCTGCCGTGACCGGTGAATTCATGCTGCCCGCTCTTGCCGCCATATTCGCCTCCTCGTTCATGATCGCCTTGTCAGGGGCGCTGATGCCCGGGCCGCTGCTCACCATGACCATCAGCGAGAGTTCCCGCCGCGGCGCCGCGGCCGGTCCGCTGATGATGCTGGGCCACGGTTTGCTGGAACTGCTGCTGGTGGTGGGGCTTTTGTCGGGCCTGGCCCCATTGCTCACACGCAACGACGTCTTTATCGTCATCGCCCTGTCCGGCGGGGTGATTCTCCTGTGGATGGCCATTGCCATGCTGCGCAGTCTGCCGACGCTGCGCCTTGATCTCGACGTGCATACGGAAAAATCGCAGAATCTGGTGCTGGCCGGCATCATGTTCAGCCTGGCCAATCCCTACTGGACCATCTGGTGGGCCTCCATCGGGCTGGGCTACATCATCCATTCTTTCAAGTTCGGCCTGCCCGGGGTTGCGGCGTTTTTTTCCGGCCATATCCTGGCCGATCTCCTGTGGTATTCCCTCATTTCCTTTGCTATCGCCAGGGGCAAGCGCTTCTTCAGCGACCGGTTCTACCGGGGCCTGATCGGCACCTGCGCCTCCCTGCTGGTGGTCTTTGCCTGTTATTTTTTTTACAGCGGCCTGGAGAGGCTGGTGTAAGGGCGGTTTGCGAACCGCCTCTACAACCAGCCCGTTGGCTGGCACGTAGGGGCACCCCTGCAGGACAATTCTTTGCTGCCCCGCGTCATGCCGCCCGCCCCCCTTTTACTCTGCCAGCACCCGGGCCGCCTCCCTGGCAAAGATGGCATGCACCGCCCGGCTGGGATGCACCCCGTCCCAGAACAGGTATGCATCCGGCTCCTGGCAGGCAAAGGGGGCAATATTAGGGCTAACGCAGGCTGCCGCTACCTCGGACAGACCGAAGCTCTCGGGATCGGCCGCGTATTCATTGAGCTGGCCGAACATATCAAGACGCCTGATGTCAATACCCGGCAGGGTTGTCTCCAGATAAACCAGCAGCTCTTCCAACTCCTCATTGAAGAAAGAACTTAACTGCCGCGCATACCATGCGGTGCCAGGCATGACGGCGTCCAGCTGCAGCACGGCCGGGGTGAGGCTGATATCCGGCCCGTTTAAGACCAGGAATTTCCGTGCTCCGGCATCATAGAGATCGAACATGGCCGCGGCAATGGCGGTCAGGGCTCCCTCGAGAACGCTGTCAGGATCGGCCAGCAGCGCATCGCGGATGTCATTTGACCCCATCTCGACAACATAGAGGGCGTTTGCCGGGACCTCCGGGAAATCGGCAAGAAAGGCCTGCACCTGGCTGGCCAGGTTCATATTGAGGCCATCCTCCCTGGCCCTGGCTCCCCCCACCGCATAGTTTGCCGCCAGGCCGTCCGCCGTGCGGAAGGCGGGGCGGGTGCTGCCGGCCAGGCCGATTGAGCGGGCGTACTGCTCGACCCAGGTGGCGCCGTTGCTGAAATGGTGACCGCCGCGGGCATAGGCAGCGTCGGGCACCAGGAGGTTGTCCAGCGTGTCGTATGGTGGTTTGGAAACCAGACCGGTCAGGGCATAGGCGTTCCCAGGGTCCGACAGGCTGGTGCCGAAGACCACCATCCGGTCAAAGGTTAGGGCTCCCGCCATAACAGGCGCCAGGACCGCGCAGACCACAACCATAAAAATCGCCAACCTCTTTGCCTTTCCTCTCATCCGTTCCTCCTGTGTCAAATTCAGACAGTCCCCGGGCCGCTGTTTCATTATTGTCCTGTCAGCCGGAAAAAACCAAAGGGGCAGACCCATGGTCGATGCTGCGGCTGCAGGTGTTTTCCAGAGCGCCGGGATGGACCTTGCTGGAAAACAGCATCATCGAGCTGAGCTGCCCCTTTGGGCTGGTCTCTTTGTTGTCAGCCGCGGAGCAGTCCCGCCCTCTGCAAATGAGAGCAAGACTACTCAAAAACGGCAGAAAAATGAATGAAATTCTCTACTTCCGCTGCAGTTACTTCTCCACCAGGGCAAAGGCGCCCACATCGGAGGCCTCGTAGTCCCTGATCCGGTCATAACCGTCCCGGGTCCTGGGATAGGTATGCAGCCTGACTGCAAAGGCGCAGCGGCTGTGGGTATCGAGCAGTTCGCCCACCGTCACCGGGGAGAGCCCTTCCGCCACCGGGGTGGTGACGGGGGGACCGGCGGGATCGGTGACGTTCAGCCAGTCCGCAGGCGACTCCAAGGTGCCGGACATGCCCCGGTTGATGGCCAGATCGTATTCGGCAAGGTAGCCGTGGGGGTGATAGGCCTGGTATCTCACCTCGATCTCCTGGTCCGTATCGGTATATTCAAGGAACTGGCATTCCTTGGGAATGGTGCCCGTAAATCCCACCGACTCGATGGCGGCCACGGTGTCGCAGTTGTCCACATGCACGGTGAACAGGATGCTGCCGTCTGCCTCCACCTGGGGCGCGTCGTCCACCGGCCACTCGTCATCGACCATGGAGCCCTGGGCCAGGAAAAACTTGAAGCCGGCCCCGGCAGGCGTCACCTTGTTGCCGGCCGCATTAAACATCTCGAGCCGCAGGGTGTATTTGCCGTCCGCATCGTCCGGGTCCTCGGCCAGGGTGGTGGTGTCCCATTTGGCAAAAGGCCGGTCATAGCGGTCGTTTTCCACATACCAGTCCAGTTCGGGGGGCGGCACCTCGAACAGGTTGTCTTCACTGCTGGCCGGGTTGGGATTGGGGTTGGGACCCAGTTTGTAGGTCTTGATCTTCGGGTGCAGCGGATCGGTCTGATCCAGGTAGCGATGGACAATGGGGGTGTCGATGTTCGTCCAGCCCGCTTCCCCCTGCTTCTGGTAGGACCAGCGGTAATACATGACATTGGGCCCGGCCGGGTCGCGCAGACCGTCATGAAACTGCATGTTCAGATCAAGGGTCTTGCCGTAAGGATCATAAGTGGCCCCGGCGGTTGGATGATACAGCCCCCGGTTGGCGTCGGCAATTGCCGGCGGTTTGAGATGGCCCTGGTGGATTTTCCACCAGCCGTCATTGCCGATGCCGATGGGCATGACGTAGACGCCCGGCTTGTCCACCCCCGGATTTTCAAAGTGGCAGCGGGCCAGCGGGTCGGTGACCACCAGGTGCACCTCCTCGCCGCTCGGATGGTTCCAGTAGGTATGGCAGGGCACCGGTGTCGGGGCATAGACATACTTGAGGCAGCCCGAGATGCACTGTTTGACTTTGAAGTAGAGATCCGGCTGTTCCGTGCCGCAGAAGAAAATGACCGAGGTGCTGAAATGGCCGTTGGTGTCGGTGTTGGCCGTGGCCAGCAGGGACTTGGTGTACAGGCCCGGCAGATAGAGGCAGATATACGGTCTGAATGCCGCGATGTTGTCAATAACGAACCTGCGGAAGCTCTCAGTGGGCAGATTCTGGATGGCAACCGTGCTCACCTGGCCTGCCAGCTGGCTGGCAACGGATGCCGTTGCCGTGGTCGTCATGGCCATGCTTACCTCGGCGGTGAGAGACGGCCGCGCCAGTTTTGCCATGGCGGCCCGCGTGGTTTTTACCGGCAGCTTCTCTCTCAGGTACGGCCAGGGCGGGTCTGGCCACGGTCGCGGCGGTACGGGAAATTCCTCGGGGATGCGCAGCAGTTCTTCCCGGAATCTCTCCAGCTCAAAGGGTGGCAGCTGCAGGATGTAACCGATATAGTCCACCTCGTATATCTCCACGATGGAGGTGCAGACCGGCGCGTAGAGGGTGGTGTCGGCATCGGGCTTGATCCGCTTTTTGACATCGCCGGCAATGTGGTAGAAGTAGCCGAACCAGCATTCCCAGTCAGGCCGGAAGATGCTGATGCCCAGGTCAACCGTCTTGCCCAGCTGCGCCACCACAGTGGTGCTGCGGGCCCTGGTTCTGGCCAGCAGGCTGGTTTTTTCAAGCTCCGGGCCCACCGTGATCTTAAACTTGCCCCGCTCGCCGAAACCGTAATCCGTTTTCAGGGTGGCGGTGCCGTTGGCGCTGACCATCTGCGCATCCAGCAGTTCCCCGGAGGGGCTGAACAGATATGCCTTGACCGGCGGGCTTTTTTCCCCGGCCTCCATGTTTTTCAGGTCAAGCTTGACCCGGAAGGTGGTTTCCACCTCTCCCTTTTTTCTTTTAAGAATGTTTGCCATCCCAAGTTCTCCTTTTTCTGTTTTTCATTTCATCTTTCCCGCAGATTCTCAGGTGTGTGCCGAAGATCCTTGTCCCTGCACAGCCTGAATTTCAGGGCGCTTTTCATTTCCTGCAGCCACGGCATCACATAACCGATCCGTGTCTGCGTCATCCGTCGGCTGTCCCATCCGTTCGCAAAAAAGAAAGCGATTCCTGGTAAAGGTCTGATCAATATTTATGCCAGCCGGTAGGAATGATATGAAGGATCATAAAATCAATGAGTTAAAGAAGTTGTCGCAGATCATTTTCTGCGCACCGCGGCCAAAGTCTGTAACCTGGAAGAAGAGTGAATGGCGCAATCGGCGCGAAGAAAGAGAAGTATTGGTGAAATTCCGTCAAGATGTTAGGTGGGTACTCGCTTGCGGCGGCAAGTAACACTATTCTGTCACTGACCGCGGTTACAGATTGCTCTGTTTCATTGGCGGCAATGGTGAGCTGAGAGGATTGCGAATGACAGGGACGCGAGAACGATGACTGCCGGCGGGGCTGTTTTGCCGTGCCTGGCAGCATAAATTCCGGCAGCAGCAGAGTCCGGCCCAGCTCCAGGAGAAGCATAAATGGTCAAGCTGCAGGTGTCACAGGAGGGGCACAGGGCTGTTTCTGGGGATGCAGCCAATAAAAAAAGCGAGTCATGAAAATCATAACTCGCTGAAATCTCTTATCATTTTGGTCGGGGCGAGAGGATTTGAACCTCCGACCTCCTGCTCCCAAGGCAGGCGCGCTAGCCAGACTGCGCCACGCCCCGACGTATAAAATTAATGAGAAAAACCAATTAGCATTAAGTCGGGCAACCGTCAAGAAGAAACGAAAAATTGCCGGAGAAAAACGGGCGAAATGTGAAATTTTATTATTTAAACTGTTGACGGCTGAAAATCAAGTTGCTATATTTGCCGCTTCAAAAGAGCACCCTAATCCCCGGTAGCTCAGTCGGTAGAGCAGGTGGCTGTTAACCACCTTGTCGGCGGTTCGAGTCCGTCCCGGGGAGCCAGATATCAAAACGGCTGTTTTTCGCAAGAGAAACGGCCGTTTTCTTTTTGCAGGCCAAATTGCTTTCCGCAAGCATATCGAATGGTTGTCTGTAGTTTGGCTGAAGCCTTCCATCCTGCCATACTGAGTTCGAACACACGAAATTGATGATTCGGCGTTTTTCTTGCTCTGTCTGCTTTTCGTAAAGAATTACGGCACGTTACGTAAGTTCGAGTAATTTGACCCCCTCATCCGGATACGACCGGTTGGCAGTCTGGAGCCGTTCAATTTTGCGTAAAATATCATCCTGCTCACCCTTCCAGGCCGAACTTTTCCGGTCGTAAAAATCCTGATCAATTCTGCCATCGAGTTTATCTTCATACATGGCATCCAGCCGGCGCTGCAGTTTATCATATTGCGCTTGCAGGGCAGTCATGCGGTCGGCGTGATACTTTATGGTGTCGGCATGGCTTTCTTTCAGCGCCGCAATGACCCAACCCAACACATCATTGTCCATTTTGATTGCGCCAATCGCCTGACCGAATTGCCGGGCAATCTCTTCTTCCCGAACCCATTTCTCCGGGCACTTTCCCTTGTTGCCGGTGCAGTGGTAATAGACATACTGCTTTTTCTTTATCTCAGCGACCAGGGCGCAACCACAGTGCCCGCATGACAACATACCCTGGAAGGCCCAGCTGTGTTTCTGCTGGCCGGTTTTCCTGCGGCCTTTTTCATCCATGACCTCCCGGACCCGCTCAAAAAGTTCCCTGGATACCAGAGGCTCATGAATGCCCCTGTATGTTTTGCCGGCCCAGCGGAACTCGCCGTGGTACAGGGGATTTTTCAGAATTTTGTGTACAACTCTCTTGGGGATCTTCTGGTTGCTTTCCGGAAAGCAAAACCCTCGTCGTGGGCCTTACTGGTCAGTTCAAGTGAGATACCCCGCCCGGAGCGTGACACATAATTACCGCGTTTCGTTCTGCTGATCAAGTTTATCCAGAAGCTGAAGCCCCTCCTGCGGAGAACCTTTCATTGCCCGCGCTTGAAACCGTGTATAGGCATCAAACGCTGAAAGTGCCATGGTGGAGAGTTCTTCCATCAGCGTGTTCATGCTGATCACGCGCTGCTTCGCAAGTATTTTCAGCCTGTTGTGCTTGTCTGCCGGAAGACGGATTGTCAATGTCGACATTGATGCACCTCCTGTAAAAATTTCTCAGGTAATAACACTTTGATGCCAGGGAAAATCAGCTCGGCATTCCGTCAGGGCCTTGCTGGTCATTGCAGGACCCTGATAACGAGAGAAAGCCGCGGTCTGCGGTCACATGCCCGGCGGCGGGGGTGGCGGCGGGCCGGGCGGGGGCGGCGGGATTTTATAACCCGGCGGCGGAGGAGCGGCAGGAGGCGGTGCGGGTGGTTCTTCCGATCTCTGCCACCTGTTTATGAATTGGCCGCTCGCGGGAACCAGATGACCGTTGATATACATGCACTGGATGTAGGCGTTATCATACTGCTGCTGGCTATAATAGGCGGAGGCCTGCGCTGTCTCGGTCCCGGCCATGGTGCCGACCAGCAGCCCCGTGCCGGCCCCGACGGCTGCCCCTTCATGCCCCCCGATCAAGGCGCCGGCAGCGGCGCCAACCGCGGTGCCGGTCACGGCGCTGGCTACCCCGCTCTGGGTGGCGTTCTGGCTTGGTGAGGCGCCCCCCACATACTCAAGGGCAAACTGTCGGCACCTCATGTCATCGTAGCGGAACTGATCGAACGTTTTGCCTGTCCCCGGATACACCAGCACCGACGGGCCGGTGGGCATGGTGGCGCACCCACCCGGCAGGAGGAGCAGCATGGAAAAGGCAAGCCATTTCAAGGTCGCGGATTTCATGTTCTTTTCCTCCCTGGTCAAGGGGTCTGTTCGCTTTGCGGAAGAACCTCCAGCCACCCGCCCGGGCACTCCTGGACTGTGGGGTAGTATCCTTCCGGATCGGTGCAGTAGTACCAGTATGCTTGCGGCGGCGCCTGCTCAGCCGGGGGGCGTTCAATATAGACTGGGGGCTGGGGGGGCGGATAGTAATAGGCAGGCGGATAGTAATAGGCCGGGGGGTAATAATAGGGAGGAGGGTAGTACCTCCAGCCAAAAGACGGGGCAAGGTAGATACCGAAATTGCCATGCCAGCCGTGGTGGCTGCGCCGATGAGCCCAGGCGCCCTGGGCCGTACTGAGTGCTGACAGGAAGGCCACAACCGTAATCGTCATTTTTTTCCAGTTCATCTTCGTCCTCCTTAATGGAGCAGTGCTGCCCCACGGCAGTTGCTGTGCAAAGGATGCATCCTGGCCAACCGGGGAAGATCCCATTCTACATCAGTCAAAATAATTGTGCAAAAAATATAAGATGTTGATGGGCGTTAAGCTGAGTGGCTGCAATAAGTGCCTTGAGAATGTTATGCCTGTTGAGGCGCGGGCCAGGTCAGTCGCCGAACCAGTCCCGCATTTTGCTGGCGGCCTTTTCCTTGACTTCCCTGTTGATGAACAGCACCACCGTTGCCACCGCAGCCGCCAGCACCCCCAGGTCATCGGCGTAGCCGACGACAGGGGTGATGTCGGCTATGGCGTCAAGCGGGAAAATAAAGTAACCGAGGGCTCCGTAAATGACACTTTTGGCCCAGGCCGGGGTGGCTGGATTCTGCGCCGCGAAATAAAGCCACAGGGCCTTTTCAATGACCTCTTTTCCGGCAGTCCTGGCATAGGTGATGACCTTGCCCCAGAAACCTTGGTCGGAATATGCGTTTTCAAAGCCGTGCTTCTCTTCTGTTGCCATGCTTGCCTCCGCTCCACATTTTTCTTTCCAGCGCGGATTACCGGCGCAGGCAGGAATTTCTTCCCGCAGAAGTTTTATACCCGGCTCCGTCTTTCTTTTCCATCATTTTCACCAGGGGGCGGCGATGAGTTTCTCCCCGGGGGCATGGCCAGCAAGGCTTTGCTGGTATTTTCAAAAAGCTGGCTGGTGTATGCGCCCATGACCCCGGCTGATGAAATGAACGTATCAGGCCAGCGCCCTGGGAAATGATTATGGCCGCTTGGGTCTGATGCGCAGCTCAATCTCCCGGGCGTCGTCGGTGAGTGTGAGGGATTTGAGTAAGTCGCTGATCGTGTCAGCCAGGGTGTCCTGGTCCGCTTCCGTCAACGGGATTGCGGCGCCGTTGACCAGCAGCAGGGCTTTTTCCTCGGCCCCGCCGGTCTTTTGCAGAAAGCGTTTTTCGATAAATGAGGCGATTTCCCGGCTCTGGTCCACCCGGAAAATATAGTCGCCGGCAATATTCTGGTCGGTGGCCACGGCGATGACGCCGGTTACCTGGCTGCGCAGCAGTTCCCCGGCGTCGCGGATCACCTCTATTTTGGCGACATCGGCGTGCTTGAACCCTTCGCCGATGACGATGTCCGCCTCCGGGAAATAGTGCTGGGCAAGGGCGGTGAGGGGGAGATTGCTGTTTTTGGTCAGCAGCGCCATCTGGTCCGGGGCGACAAAGAGGACGCCGTCAGCGCCCGCCTGCCGGTGTTTATCAGTGTCGCTGCCGGGTTTATCAAAGACGACGCCGGTCTCCTTGCTGGATTTGATGACCGCCACCCGGTAGCCGTCCTCCTGCAGATGCTTGACCACCTGGGTTGCCAGGGTGGTTTTGCCGCTGTTGTGCCAGCCGATAAAGGTAACTATCTTGGGCATTTGGGAAATCCTCGTAAAAAAAACGGGTTCCTGAACAGAGGTGCCGCATTGATTATTTCGTGGATAGTTTTTTACCAGAATTGCCGGGAAATTGCAACGGAGGGAGTTTGCTGCTGTTCATTTCCGCGGGCAGGAATTATATAGGGTGAAAGGTGAAAAGTAAGGAGTAAGGAGTGAGGAGTGAGGAGTGAGGAGTGAGAAGTGAGAAGTAAGGGCGGTGCGTGAACCGCCCTGGGAGGCGGCGTAGGGGCTGGCCTTGTGCCTGCCCTTTGGGGAGAAAAAGTAAGAAGTGAGAAGCGAAAAGCGAGAAGGGAAAGGATGAAAGGTGATATGGGCGAGCGGGATTTTCTGCAGGATTACCGTGCTCTGGTGGACAGGATTGACGAAGAGATAAGAAAAACAGCGGAGCTGCATGGGGACAGGCTGCGCTGCGCGCCCGGCTGCAGCCAGTGCTGCGCCATCTCGTCGGTGCTGCCCCTGGAGGCGGCGATGCTGCGCCAGGCGATCGGCGGGCTGGATGAGCAGCTGAGAAAAATGTTACGGCTGCAGGCAGAGGCGGACGTCTCCTGTCCTTTGCTGGTTGATCGGCTGTGCCTGGTCTATCAGGCCAGGCCGCTCATCTGCCGCACCCATGGTCTGCCCATTGCCTATGTGGACTATGAGCGGCAGGCGATTGAGGTTTCCGCCTGCCCGCTGAATTTTAGCGAGCAGTATGAGTTTGACCGGCAGGAACTCTTTTTTATCGACCCCTTTAACGGAGAGCTGGTCAGGCTCAATGAAGAGTATTGCGCCGCCCTGGGGATAGACAGTGCCACGCGGGTGCCGATGCGGGATCTGCCGAGTTGAGCGGCTGCAGTGCCGGGTTGCGCAGAAAAACAGACAGGGGCGGCTGGGCACTGTCACCAGTGCGCAGCTGCCCCTGTCAAGTCCCGGCCAGCCCGTGAGCGGTTATCTCAGCCCCGGGATCTGATAGGTGTGGATGTATCCGATGACGCGCAGGTCGTCATCTCCCATGACGGTGAAGCCTTTCACGTTGGCGCCGCTGAATTCCTCACCCGTCGGGGCGTGAGGGGTGCCGAAGACATTCTGGTTGATGTTGACATCCGTCTCCAGCCAGTCGCCTGAACCTGCCGAGGTCTCGACCAGAACCCGCACCGTGCCGTCATAGGTGGCAGGACCGCCGCCGCCGCCCGGGGTCACCACCTGGCCGCGCTGGCGGAAGGTTGCCAGCCGGTGATAGGTATTCATGTGGGCGCCGTAATCATAATAAACGGGGTTTTCGCTGTAGTTGATGGCATCCGGCAGCGGGTTGCCTTCCGCGTCATAGGCGCTGTAGCCCACCACCTTGTTGATGCCCAGGATGGAGTTGAGATAGACGATCTTGTCGGTGGTGATTTTGCCGGTCTTGTCAGCCGCGGAGGCGAAGAAGGTGGCGGCAAAGGGGAAGTCCTCATCTTCGCAGAAATCATCCTCCGAGCTGGTGGTGGTGCCGTACCACTCCTCGCAGCCGGTGCACGGCTCGGAAGAAACCACCAGGTTGCCCTGGGCGTCGGTGGTGGTGTAGTAGGTTTGCGCATACTTGGCGTCCACCAGGTAGCCGAGCCCGAAGCTTTTCACATGCTCGATGTCGATGGTCGGCCGCAGGGAGGTTGACGGACCGTCTTCCAACTCCAGCTGCTTCCAGGCCGGAATGCCGCCGTTGAGCGAGTGTTCAACCGCCAGCCGGTCGTCGGCCGGGGTGATCAGATGGCCGTCCCGCATCAGCTTGACATAGAGGGCGAGATTCTCCTTGGGCGAATCAATGGCCTTGACCACGGTCTCCAGCAGCAGCGGGTCACCGTTCTCATCAGCCACGAATTCGTCATAGATGTCGGTGGTCAGCACCAGCCGGCCCGAGGCGTCGAGGGTAATGTCCCTGGCCTTGTTGATCGACCGGATGGCCTCGTCAAAGGAGTCATCCAGCACCGCCTCCGGCGCCCTGCCCAGATTGAGCCGGCCGAATTCAACTTCCTGGACCAGATCATCCCAGTAGACATCCGCGTAATAGATATTGTCGTTCCAGGCCCCGCCGGCGGAAATAAACAGCTCGTGGAGCACCTCGCATTCGGTGCGCTCCCAGGTGGCGTCAAAGGTCATCACCAGCGGCAGGCGGTTGTTGTCAAGTCCGGTTATTGAGGAAATATCCCCCCAGCGCTCGTAATCGGCCGTCGGCTGCAGGCACTGGCTGGGGTAGGGGGCGGCATAGTAAATGTCGCCGGTGGCGGGGTTGGGGACATATGCGCCGGTCTCCTCGTCGGTGACGGTGTAGGTGGCGAAATCCTCGGTCAAGATCGGTTCGCCGCCCACCGCGATGGCGGTGGTCCAGACCTGGCGCTGTACTGAGGAGATATTGCCGTTGGGGTCAGTCCATTCTACTGTTTCAAGGATGGGCTCGCCATCCTCGTCAACCGCCGGCACCCTCTTGGTCTCCCCGCCCTGGTAGCGGTACAGGACATAAAGGTCGCCGTACAGGTCGCCGGCATCGGACATCTTGTCCTTCAGCGGTCCCTCGATGTCGCTTGGCATGCCGCCTGAATCCGATCCGTCATCCTCGCTGACCACCACTCCGCCTGAGCCGCCGGAAGTCGGTGCGGCGGCCGTCACTTCACTGGTGGACCCGCCGGAAGCGGCTGCCGTTCCGCCGCCGGCCCCCGGGCCATTCCCGGCAACTGCCGGTGCGGCAAATCCCAACAGGGCAAGGGCGGCAATGGAATAGGTCAGTCGATGCAGGGTTCTCCTTTTGATTTTCATATGTATCCTCCTCTTTTTACTTGTCAATTTTTTGGGTATTTCTTTTAGTCATTTCCTGCACTGCACATGGTCACGCGAACTTCTTTCTTGCTGCTCGCAGCGGCTCACCCGGGCAATTGCCTGGGCAAGGGCCGCTGAGGCAACTCAGCCATCCGCCACTGCTTCAACAGCGCGGACCAGGCGAAAGCCGGCTGGCCGCAGGGCTTTGGAGGTTTTGCTTTCCGTTATGAGATGCTTGATTAAAGGGATTGGTCTGCCGCGGTGTTGGTGTGACAGAACCGGCTGTGGATGTGCCCGCTGGGAAAAACATCCCGGCCGGGCAACAGGAGAGATGAGGGGAAATGATAACGCCTTGCGAATCTTTGGGTATTCACAATGGAAGTGACCGCGCAGTCCCTTTCCCTTCATGGCTGGCAGATTTTTCACCCCTTCCCGACTGAAAAATCCCAAACAGCCATGAACCCCGCTGCGCAGCCCTTTTCCGATCATTCCCCTCAGTCTCCTCCCTTTTCCACCCTCCCGCGGAAAAGGAAACTATGAAGGCCTGTTCTGCAACAGGCGCATCGTGTTGTCAACCTGTCTATTGAGCAATAATCCTGCCAGATTGATTGCAGGGGGCATTTTGCCAGGATTTTTTCTGTTCATCCCCGCCAAACCCGCAATGACAAAGGGGGCACGGCTGTTCGTCAATATTTTGTTACCACCCGCCCGGAGAAAACGTTGTTTTTCGCAAACAGGTATTTCCTGAATTTCGGAAAAAATCATTTTTGTTTTCCGGTATTCCGAATTTCGGAAAGATTTTGTCAATACGAGGCAAGACGGCCTGGTGGAGAAAAGTATTGAAAAAAATTTCCATTAAAACAAGCAGATAACTAAAAAATGCCGGCTTCGTCAACTGTTTTTCGCGAAAAGATAAAAGTGATGATGGGGGTGGGCGCCAGCCATAAAAAGTGGCGGGCAGCAGCCGCAGGAGCAACAACAAAGAGGTGAGACGGCACGGCGACCATGCCGGCCATTGCCGGGCAGGAGGATTTCCCGATACAGTCGTGGGTAAAAAAATAACTGTAACATTGCCAGGCCGGAACCGCCAAACAGGTGCGCTGAAGTGGTCAGTCAGGGTGGTGATTATTTTCTTAACTGCCTCTAATTATCGGCAAAATCGTTCTTTTCACCTTCACCTTTAGGCTCGGCATATGCTAGTATTCTAAATGTGGCAGGCGCTTTCCTTCTGTCTGCACGGTTCATGCTCCCCCCGGAAGACCCGGGAATGTGCCGCCCGGCCTTTCCGCCAACCATGGCGCGTCGCCAACCTGTTGAGGACAAAATGTTTCAGGATCTTTTTGTACACCTCCACCCTGTCTGCCCGTGTTTTGCCGGGCGGCCGGTTTTCTTCAGCGAAATCCCGCTTATCCGTTGTAACCGCCTGTTGACTACATAAAAAAAGGAGGACTCTCTCTGCCATGCGAAGGTCAGCCGTCATCTTCACCGTTTTATGGCTCGTGCTTCCCTGCGTTCTTGCCTGGTCCCATACAGGCCCGCATAAAATCGCCATGCTGATGTGGCATGAATCTCCCCATGATGAAAAGGCGCTGCAGGGATTCATAGAAGGAATTCAACTGTCAGGCATTCCCCATAAGCTGGACCTGAAGCGGGCTTACGGCGAGGAGGGTAAAGCCAGGGAGTTCATCCGCCGCTGGAAGGAAGAAAAGGTGGATCTGATCTTCACCGTCGGCACCAAGGGCACATTGTGGGCCATGGAAGAGATCACCGATATCCCCATTGTCTTCTCCGCGGTTACCGATCCGGTGGCCGCGGGCATAGCCGAGAGCTGGCAGTCCTCGGGCCGCAATATCACCGGCAGCAGCAACTGGATCGAGTTCAGAAATAAATTGAAGATCTTTAAAGAGGCGATCCCCCATCTGCAAACCCTCGGCGTCATTTACCGGCCGAACAATCCGGTTCCCCTGGCCGAAACCAGATGCGCCATTGACTGCGCCGCCGAAATGGGGATTACCCTGAAAGAGGCGGTCATCGATGCGGCGGAGCAGATCGAAAATGGGGTTACCCTGTTGCTGCAGCAGAAAATCGATGCCCTGTGGGTGCCGATAGAGGACCAGGTTTATAAAAACATGTCCCTGGTCGGTAAGGTTACCCATCCGGCCAAGTTGCCCGTGGTCTCCAGCACCTTTGAAGGGGTTGAAGATCCGGCGGAAGGAGGCCCGGTGGGCATGGTTTCCGTCACCGTTGATTATGAGTCCCTGGGCAGGCTCTGCGTCCCGGCGGCCATCGAGATTCTCACCAAAGGCACGAATCCCCGGGAAATCCCCATCGTCACCTCGGACCGTTATTATATCACCATTAATGTCAATGCCGCCGAGGCCATCGGCTACAAACTGCCGCCCATATTTCTGGCCAAGGCTGACAGGGTGCTGCGGGGCTTTGCCGGGCAGAAGATCGTGGTCAGCGGCACCGGTGACAGCCAGGCGCTGCTGCGTGAGGCGGCCGATACCCTGGAGAAGAAGCTGGGCGGCGGGGAAATCGTCATTCCGGAAAGCATCGGTTCCGGCGGCGGGGTAAGGGCCGCGGCGGCCGGCGAGATCCATCTGGGCCGGGTGGCCCGGCAGTTAACCGAGAGTGAAGAAAAACTCGGCCTCACCTACAAGCCCTTTGCCAAATGTCCGGTTGTCTTTGTGGTGCATCCCAGTGTCACCAATCTTGACAATCTGACCTCCCAGGAGATTGTCGGCATTTATTCCGGCAAAATTACCGACTGGAGCCAGCTGGGCGGCGAGACGGGCAAGATTTATGCGGTGGGCCGGGAGCCGGGGGACTCCTGCCTGATTGTCTTGAATAAGCAGCTTCCCGGGTTCAGCAACATTAGCAATCCCACGGCCAAGATCATCTATAACACCCCCGAGGCGGTGAAAACGATCATGAAGCACCGCCGGACCATCGGCTATGTCCCCATGTCCATGGCGGTGGGCACGGATCTGCGTATCCTCAAGGTGGACGGCATCTATCCGTCGCCTGAAAATGTGAGCAACGGCACCTATCAATTCGTCGTTCCCTTTGCCTTTGTCTACCGTGAAGACCTTTGCGGATTTGCCAAAAGATTTGTCGATTTTCTTGACAGCGACGAGGGAAAACAGATTGTCAGATCCTATGGCGTTGTCCCTGATTAGGAGCCGTTACGAAATAACCTCTTCATTTTGAGCATTTCGTTGCGGCTCCTTATGCCGTCTCGGACAACCGGACGGCGATGTGATTTTATTGCAACGGCTAAGCGAGGGTGTCATTACCGTGTTCCGCTCAATCAAGACCAAAATTCTCGTATCACAGATAGGACTTGTCCTGCTCGTCTGTGGTCTGCTGGGGTTTGCCAGCTATTTCGTCATGGTTGATTCCCTGAAGAAGACCCAGCAGCAGCGCCTGCGCAACATCGCCCAGGAGCAGGCGCAGAAACTGGGCGCCATGATCCGCTACAAGGAGGAAAAATTCCGAACGCTGGCGACCAATGAGGCCATCGAGGCCTACACCCGGGAATATCATGAGCCGGTGCTGATCCAGCATTTCAACGGTTTCATGGCTGAATTTCCCATGCTCGCCTATGTGCGCGAAGACGGGGTGGAGGAGATGAAGCTGGTCAACGGCGTGGAGCGGCCGGAAATCCTGGCCGACCTCAGCAGATCCTTTCTCTTTGAAGAGGCGACCTGGATACCCAACAAGGTCTTTTCCGTATTTCCGCCGCAGGGCACTGATGCCGGAGAGAGGATGGTGCAGTTTGCCTTCTGCCGCCAGAATTTTTTCGGAGAATTCGAAGGAGTGATCGTCGGCGGCATTCCCCTGGCTGTTTTCTTAAAGGATTTTCAGCAGTTCACCTTTGACGATTCGGGTTTCCTCATCCTGATGGATAGCGCCGGCACGATTATCTCTCATCCGCAGGAGGAGAGAGTCATGAACACCATAGCCGGGGATAATCGCCAGTCGGAGGCGCTGATTGGCCGGGCCAGGGAAATGCATGCCGGGTTCCAGCGGGCCAGCCTGCTGGGCGTCGATGGCTTCGTGGCTTACGCGCCGGTGCCGGGCGGCAGCTGGTCGGTGCTGGCCGTGCTGCCCTATGCGCAATTCATGGCTGCGCCAAACAGTTTGCGCAACATGGTGTTCGGCATTTCGCTGACCGTGCTCATTGCCGCGATTCTGCTCTCCCTGTTGCTGGCCAGGGGAATTACCAACCCCATCCTGCAGCTCAGTCAGGCCACCGGCCGTCTGGCCAAAGGTGATCTTGAGCACCGGGTGGTGATCCGCTCAAAGGATGAAATCGGCCTGCTGGCGGAATCCTTCAACAACATGACCCGGGAGCTGCATGATGCCATCGTGCTGCGTGATATGGAAACGGCTGAACGGAAATGGGCCGAGCAGGAAAGACGGAGGCTGGAAATCCAGGTGCAGCGGGCCCAGCGCATGGAAGCCCTCGGCACCCTGGCAGGCGGGGTGGCCCATGACCTCAATAATATTCTCGGGGCGATCATCAGTTATCCGGAGCTGATCCTGCTTGATCTGCCAGCGGACAGCCGCATCAGGGGGCCGCTGCTGGCCATCCAGCAGTCCGGGCAGAAGGCCGCGGCCATCGTCCAGGATCTGCTGACCATGGCCAGGCGCGGAGTGATTGACAGCACGGTGCTGAATCTCAACCAGACGGTCAGCGAATATCTGCGCAGCCCGGAACATGCGAGTCTGCAATTGCGGCATCCTCTGGTGGTCTTTGAAACCAACCTGGCGCCGGATCTGCTGGATATCAGCGGTTCCCCGGTCCATCTGTCCAAAACGGTGATGAACCTGGTTTTCAATGCCGCCGAAGCCATGCCCGAGGGCGGCCGGGTCATGATCACCACCAGGAACCGCTATGTGGACAAACCGATCAGGGGCTATGACCATGTGGAAGAGGGCGAATATGTCATCTTTACCGTCGCGGACACCGGCATCGGCATTTCCGCCCAGGATCTGGGCAGGATATTTGAACCCTTCTATACAAAAAAGGTGATGGGCAGAAGCGGCACGGGGCTGGGCATGGCCGTGGTCTGGGGCGCGGTGAAGGACCATAACGGTTACATCCAGGTGGAAAGCGTTGAGGGTCAGGGGACGACGTTTACCCTGTATTTCCCGGTAACCAGACAAGGAAGACAGGCAGATGAACGGGATTTATTCCTGGAGGATTACATGGGCAGCGGCGAGTCCATCCTGGTGGTGGATGATGTCAGGGAACAGCGGGAACTGGCGTCCGACATGCTGGGAAGGCTGGGTTACGCGGTCACTGCCGTGGCCAGCGGGGAAGAGGCGATCGCCCATATGCAGGAGCATCGGGCCGATCTGCTGCTCATTGATATGATCATGGAGCCGGGCATGGACGGCCTGGAGACCTACCGCAGGATTCTGGAAAGGCATCCCGCCCAGAAGGCCATTATCGTCAGCGGCTATTCGGAAACCCACCGGGTCAGGGAAGCGGAGAAACTGGGCGTCGGCGCCTATGTCCGCAAGCCGTTTGTCCTGAAAAAAATAGGTCTGGCGGTGAAGGCGGAGTTAATCAGCGCGCCCGGGCCCTAAAGCCTTTTCCAGGGCCTGGGCGATGGTTGTCATGTTGGTGAAATAATCTTTGGCCAGCGGATCAAGGGGGACCACGGCACCATCAATGGCGCGGGCTACGGCTTCCGCGCTTTTCTGCGAGAACTGGGGCTGGACAAACAGCACGCGCACCCCGTTTTTCCTGGCCGATTCGATCAGGGCGGCCAGATGCCGGGCGCTGGGCGAGCTGCCGCCGGTTTCCACGGCAATCTGCCTGAGGCCGTAAGTCCTGGCAAAATAACCGAAGGCCGGGTGGAAGACAAAAAAACTCTTGCCGCGCAGCGGGGCCAGGGCCTTGCTCAGCCTGGCATGCAGCGCGTCAAGCTCCGCGCAGAAGGCGGTGGCGTTTTTTTCATAGAGGGCCTGGCCGTCCGGGTCAAGCTTTACCAGGGTATCCGTGATGATTTTTGCCTGTTTTTTGACCAGCAGCGGATCGAGCCAGATGTGCGTATCCAGCTCCTCATGGTGGTGGTCCTCTTCCCCTTCCTCGTGTTCCGTCATTTTCTCCAGCTCAATGCCCTGCCGGGTGTCAACGATGAGCAGATCCGGCAGGGAACTCTCGATCTTGGGGATGAAGCCGTTTTCAAAGGCGACGCCGATGCGGAAATAAACCCTGGCCCCGGCCAGCCTGGCCATCTGCCGCGGGGAAGGGGCGTAGGTGTGCGGGCTTTGTCCGGGCTGCACCAGTACCTCCACCGCAATCCTCTCCCCGCCGATTTTTTCCACAAAAAAGGCCTGGGGCAGAATGGAAACAAAAACCGGGATTTTTTCCCGGCTGGCCGCCTGGGCCTCCGGCAGCTGCAGAAAGAGGGAAAAAGCGAGGAGCAGGCAGCAGACAATAATTTTTTTCAGATCAGGCATGGAGGAAGGTCAGCTGTCGCCCAGATACGTTCTGGCGCCTATGTAGCGGGAGGAGAAATATTTGCTGGACAGCGAGGAGGTGGCGATCTGTTTGCCTTTGCGCGGGGCATGGATGAAGGTGTTGTTGCCGGTGTATATGCCCACATGGGTAATGCGTTTGCCGCCCCTGGTGGCGAAAAAGACCAGATCGCCTTTTTTAAGTTCATTTCTCCCGACCGGCCTGCCGGAGTGGAACTGGCTTTTCGAGGTGCGGGGCAGATCAAGCCCGTTCAGCTGATACACGGCCATGGTCAGCCCGCTGCAGTCAAAACCATCCTCCTGGGAGGCGCCGCCCCATCTGTAGGGAATGCCCACGAATTCCGCGGCGGTATCGAGCAGTTGTTCCCGCAGATACTCCTCGCCCAGCTCATCTTTCCTGGCCAGGGCATAGGAATCGGGCGCGACGAGATAGTAGTCGCTGATGATGCCGGCGCGCCGGTAGTTCTCGGCCTGGCGGGCGGCCTCCTGCAGGGACGGGTAATTGCCGAAGCGCACCTTGTAGAGGCCCGAGCTGTGCCGGAAAAAGTAAGCGTTGACCCCTTGTTTTTCCAGGGTTCTGCTCAGGAGGGCGGCGTGCTCCACCTCGGTAAAGGCGCCGGCCTGGATGGTATAGCCGAGCCGGTAGCTGCCGGACGACTGCGGGGCAAGGGTTGTTTTGACCGGGGCGGGTGACAGGATGCTGCAGCCCGATGTCAGCATGAGCTGGACAAGCAGCAGCAGGAAGAAAGGCCACAGCAAGGCCATGTGCAGGGTGTTGTCTTTGCTTATCTTCATGATCCCCATTTTTGAAGTGTATGAAAACCCTTTATACCCGCTGGAATAAATGTTCGTAAAGATAAAAAAATGTTATCAGTGAAAAAACGGGGGACACCATGAGGGCAGATATTCATGCCGTGGCGGCGCAGTTTTTTGCAGCCCCGGCCAACATCGATATCCGGGAATACGGAGCAGGCCGGGTCAACGATACCTATCTGGTGGCGGTCGCCGGGCAGGATGCCCGCAGTTTTATCCTGCAGCGTCTCAGTAGCGCGGTATTTGCCCAGCCGGCATGGATTATGGAAAACCTGCGAACGGTCTGCGATCATGTGAACAACAGGCTGGCTGCCGAGGGCAATCCCGCCGGCTGGCGGCTGCCCGCCATCCGCCAGACCCTGGCGGGCCGGGATTTTTATCTGGACCGGGACAACAGCTGCTGGCGGGTGCTGCATTTCATCGACGGCTGCCGGAGTTTTACCACGGTGCAGAGCCCCCGGCAGGCCAGGGAGGCTGGGCTGGCCCTGGGACGTTTCCACCGGCTCATCAGCGATCTGGCGCCGGCCAGGCTCCATGACACCCTGCCAGGCTTTCACGTCACCCCGCTCTATCTCGCCCGCTACGACCGGGTGGCGGCCGCGGCAGGCCGGCAGAATTCGGCGGACAGCCGTTTCTGCCATGATTTCATCAAGCGCCGGCGGCAGATGGTCCAGGTCCTGGAGGATGCCGGCAAAGAGGAGAGGCTCGTGAACCGGCCCATTCACGGCGATCCCAAACTCAGCAATATCCTCTTTGATGAACAGACGGGCCGGGCGGTGAGCCTGATTGATCTTGATACGGTGAAGCCCGGCCTCATCCAGTACGATGTGGGTGACTGCCTGCGTTCCTGCTGCAACGTCAAGGGAGAAGAAAGTGCTTTGCCCGTTTCCTTTGACATGGAACTGTGCCGGGAGATTCTGCGTGGTTATGTGAAGGAGGCCGGCGGGTTTCTCACGCCCCACGATTATGATTATTTTTATGCCGGGACAAGGCTCATCGCCTTTGAGCTGGGGTTGCGGTTTTTTACCGATTATCTGCAGGGCAATGTCTATTTCAAGGCAACATCGCCTGAGCAGAATCTCGAGCGGGCCCTGGTCCAGTTCTCCCTGACCGAGAGCATTGAAAAACAGCAGGGGGAGATCGAGGGCATCATCAGGGATCTCGCCTGAGATTCTGGCAAACATCGCTTGGCAATCGCCTGGCAAATTTGCTAGTCTATGTGAATGGTGAAATTCGGTTGTTAAAAGTGGAGGTGGCCCATGCTGCGTATTGTTACCTTTGTGTTACTGGTGCTCCTGACAAGCTCCTGGCCGGTTTTTGCCGCGGATGATTTTGCCGGCAGGGTGAAAAATGTGCAGGGCAGCGTCTCTGTCAAGCGCCAGGGTATGATGCTTCCCGCGGAAAGGGGAATGAAAATCCATGTCAATGATGTCATCAGCACCGGCAAGGATGGCGCGGTGGGCATCATTCTGCAGGACAATACCATTTTTTCCCTGGGGCCGGAAAGTGAGCTTGAGTTGAAGGAATTTGTTTTTGCCCCGGATACCGGGCGCTTTTCCATGCTGGCGAAAATGATCAAAGGGACGTTCGTCTATATGTCCGGCCTGATAGGGAAACTCTCGCCGGGGTCCACCACGATCGAAACACCGGTGGGAACCATTGCCATCCGGGGGACCAGATTTGCTGCAAAAATTGTTGAGAATTGACATCTCGTCAAGGAGAGGGGGGCTTATGAAAGGTGTTGTTATCCATGCATTATGCCTGATGCTGCTGCTTATGCTGACCGCCTGCTCTTCGCAGAAGAACATGTTTGTTCTGCTGCCCGACCAGGATGGCAATGTGGGGAGCATTGAGGTGACCAATGAGCAGGGCAGCCAGGTGGCGGACCAGGCGGGTGAAGCTGTTGCAGTTGCCGGCCGCAACGGGAAGCCGCAGGCCGCCCCGCCCATGAGCGAGGAAGAGATCAGGGCAACCTTCGGCGCGGCCCTTGCCGTTGAGCCGTCACCGCCGAAGAGCTTCCTGCTCTACTTCAAGACCGACTCCTTTGACTTGACCAACGGCTCTGCCGCGCTCATGCAGCCGATCCTGGACACCATTCACGAAACCGAGTCCCAGGACATCAGCGTCATCGGCCATACCGATACAGCCGGCTCCGCCGAGCATAATTTCACCCTTTCCACCAAACGGGCCGAGCATGTGCGCGATCTGCTGGTGGAAAGGGGTGTCGACCCGGCCATTATCAAGGTGACTTCCCATGGCGAGGGCAATCTGCTGGTGCCCACGGCAGACAATGTCAAGGAGCCGCTCAACCGGCGGGTTGAGGTCATCATCAGATGAAATCCCCCGGCCGGCCCAGCCGCTGGCAGGGGGTTGTTCTTCTTTCCGGTTTTCTGGTCACCCTTCTCTTTTCCCTCGCCTCCATCAGCCAGCCGCACTTTCTGTCCCTGGTCGGCCTGAAGGTCTATGACTCCATGGTACGTTCGCTGCCGCGGGGCGAGCCTGGCTCCCGGCCGGTGATCGTTGACCTGGACGAGAAATCACTGGCCGCCTTCGGGCAATGGCCCTGGCCCCGCTACCGGGTGGCCCTGCTGCTCGATAAACTGCGGCAGATGGGGGCCCGGGCCGTTGGGCTGGATATCATTTTTGCCGAAGCAGACCGGACCTCCCTGCACATCCTGCAGCAGGAGCTGGAACGGGACCTGCATGTGAAATTATCTCTGGCCGGCCTGCCCCGGCCAATACCGGATAATGATCTGGCCCTGGCCGAGGTGTTGCGCAAAGGTCCTTTTGTCCTGGGATACAAATTTTCTTTCGAGAAAAGCAAGGTTTCCGCCAAAGAGGATCTTCTCCATCCGCTGGCTGTGGTCTTCCGCCGGCAGAGCGGGCCGGCCGGCAGTGATTCCCTCTTCACCGCCCGGGACGCGACCACCGATATCAGGGTATTCACCGAAGCAGTCGCTGCCTCGGGCTTTGTCAATTATGCCGCCGATGCCGACGGGGTGCTCCGGCGCGTTCCCCTGCTGATGCGTTACCGGGACAGGATCTATCCCGGTCTGGCCCTGGCCACGGTGATGAAGGCCTGGGGGCTCAAGGGAGTAACCCTGGACATCCCTGCCGGCGGGCTTGCGGCCGTGCTCATCAATGACCGGCGCCTGCCGGTTGATCCGCAGAGCAGGCTGCTGCTGGCCTATCAGGGCCGGGGACACTTTTTTGAATATCTGTCGGCCGCGGATGTCTTGAACGATGCCGTGCCCGGGGAGCGGGTGGCAGGCAGGATCGTGCTGGTCGGCACCTCGGCCGCCGGCCTGATGGACAGCCACCCCACCCCCCTTGATCCTGTCTATCCGGGCGTGGAGGTGCATGCCACCATCATCGACAACATCATCAACGGCCATTTTCTCGCCCGGCCTTTGTGGGCAGCAGGCTTTGAGCTGGCCGCCCTGATCGGGCTCGGCTGCCTGTCGACCCTTTTGCTGGCCAGGGCCAATGCCCTGGTCAGCGTCGGCTTTCTGTTCGCCGGCCTCGCCGGGTTGTGGTACGGTTCTTTTTTTCTTTTGCGGCAACAGGGGATTTTTGTCGATCCCCTCTATGGCATGCTGCTGCTTGGCGTTAATTTCGCTGTTTTGAGTCTGCTGAAATTCCGGCGGGAGGAAAGGAAGGTCAGGAAGCGGACCAGGGAGCTGCTGCTGGCCCAGGATACCACCATTCTCAGCCTGACGGCCCTGGCCGAGACCCGCGACAATGAAACCGGCGGTCATATCCAGCGGACCCGGCATTATGTGCGGGTCCTGGCCGAGCACCTGGCCGGCCATCCCCGCTTTAGCAAGCATCTCGACAACGACACCATAGAGATGTTTTTCCGCTCCGCCCCGCTGCATGATATCGGCAAGGTCGGCGTGGCCGACCGGATCCTGCTCAAGCCGGGCCGGCTTTCCGTCGAAGAGTTTGCGCTGATGAAGGAACATGCCCGTCTGGGCCATGACACCCTGGTCAAGGCGGAGTCGCTGCTGCAGGATGGCAACAATGGGCACTCGTTTCTGCGCCAGGCCAGGGAGATCGCCTACAGCCACCATGAGAAGTGGGATGGCACCGGCTATCCCCTGGGGCTCAAGGGGGATGCCATTCCGCTGGCCGGCCGGCTGATGGCCCTGGCTGATGTCTATGACGCCCTGATCAGCGCCAGGTGCTACAAGCCCCCGTTTTCCCACGCCGAGGCGCTGGAAATCATCAGCAAGGGGCGCGGCAGCCATTTCGACCCGGATGTGGTGGACGCCTTTCTCGCCGTGGCGGAGTCATTCCAACTCATTGCCCGGCGCTTCGCCGATGATGAGCCGGGCAGGCATGCCGCCGACGGGAGCTCTGCCGCCGGCCGGGCCGGGGACGGCGCCGACCTGGCGCAATGAGCCTATTGCAGGGCCTGGCGGATCCGCTCCATGGCCCTGGCCACGTTTTCATAGCTGTTGAAGGCGGAAAGCCTGATGTAGCCCTGGCCGCATTTGCCGAAACCGGCCCCTGGCGTGCAGACCACCCCGGCCTTGTCCAGCAGCATGTCAAAAAACTGCCAGGAATCGCGGCCCTGGCCGTCAATCCAGATGTAGGGGGCGTTGTCGCCGCCCACTGCGGCAAAACCGAGGGCGGTCATCTCCTGTTTGATGAGCGCCGCGTTGCGCAGATAGTAGTCGGTCAGTTCCCTGACCTGTTTCTTGCCCGCCTCGCTGTAAATGGCCGCGGCCGCCTGCTGGATCGGGTAGGAGACCCCGTTGAACTTGGTGCAGTGGCGGCGGTTCCACAGGGGGTGGAGGTAATGGCGGTTGCCGGCGCTGTCATAGGCCGCGCACTCCTTTGGCACCACCGTATAGGCGCAGCGGGTGCCGGTGAACCCGGCGGTTTTGGAGAAGCTCCTGAACTCGATGGCCACCTCCCGGGCCCCTGCAACCTCATAGATCGATCTGGGCAGGGACTCGTCGCGGATAAAGGCCTCGTAGGCGGCATCAAAGAGGATCAGGGCCCGGTTGACCCGGGCGTAGTCAACCCAGCTTTTCAGCTGCTCCCTGGTAATGGTGGAGCCGGTGGGGTTGTTGGGGAAGCAGAGGTAGATCAGGTCCACCGGCTGGGCGGGCAGGTCCGGCACAAAGTTGTTGGCCTTGACCGAATCCAGGTAGCAGATGCCCTGGTAGCGGCCGTCAACAAAGGCGCCGGTGCGGCCGGCCATGACGTTGGTGTCCAGATAAACGGGATAAACCGGGTCAGGGATGGCGATTTTCACCCCGGTGGCGAAGATCTCCTGGATGTTGCCGGTGTCGCATTTGGCCCCGTCGCTGACAAAGATTTCATCGGCCGCCACATTCGCGCCCCGGCTGCGGAAATCATGCTCGGCAATGGCCTCCCGCAGGAAGGCGTAGCCCTGTTCCGGGCCGTAGCCGCGGAAGGTCGCCTCACTGGCCATTTCGTCGGTGGCGGCGTGCAGGGCCGCGATGCAGGCCGGCGGCAGGGGGCGGGTCACGTCGCCGATGCCCAGTTTGATGATTTCCCGGCCGGGATTGTTTTGTTGAAAAGCTGCCACGCGTTTGGCGATATCGGAAAACAGGTAGGAGGCCTGCAGTTTGAGATAATTTTCATTGATGGTGATCATGTTTTTCCCTTGTGTTTCGTTGACTGACGGATAGTGAAAGGCAAACTGTTGATCTATAAAACAATGTTCTTTTTCTGTCAATTGCGGCAGTGGAAAACCTGGGAAAGTGCACGGATTTGTATAACTCCGAAAGTTGCGCCATGCCAGTAGCCGCGGTGTCTTGCTGTGCAGGCAGGGACGCAGGAGCGGGCCATGCCCGCGACCTTCGGCATTGTGGCGGTCTCTATCGCGGGCATGGCCCGCTCCTGCGCTACGAAACTTAGCCGGAATCCAGTGTTATACTATATGGGAGGTTTCTGGATGCCGGATCAGGTCCGGCATGACGGATTGCGTATTGTTTTATTCAGACAATTTCAAAAAATCATGGGCTTATAACGTAAGTGCTTAGAGTGCCTTAAGTTTCAGACATCCTGACCTCGGGAGATTTGCATTGATACTGAAACTGGCAGCACCAAGGCCGTCATTCCCGCATGTAGTTAGCGGGAATCCATGTGTTTCCAATATGCTGGACCCCCACTAACGGCATGCGGGGGTGACGGAAAATTGAATCTTCGCCGGTCTTCGGTCTCATGTCAATCTTCCGAACCAAACGTAACGGCTTGATTTTTCGTTTCGAGATCAGGTTGTCTGAAGTTGAATCATGGGGAAAACCGCCAGGGGCTGCCGGCCGCGGACAGGATGCGAGAATCTGCCCCGAGTGGCGGCAGGGCAGTCAAAGAAAGTTGCAGCGATCACAAAAGACAGGTATGTTGCCAGTTTCTTTTTTTTATGCCGGCCATGCCGGCCATTTGTTTCACACAGGCAGGTATGAGAGATGATCACATTACTTGATTACGGGGCGGGCAATGTGCGCAGTGTGCGCAATGCCATCAGGAAACTGGGGTTTGAGGTCAAGGATGCGACCTGTCCGGAGGATATCCGGCGGGCGGAAAAGCTGGTCTTCCCAGGGGTCGGCAGTTTCGGCAGCGCCATGGAGCGGCTGCAGCGCATGGGCTATGTGGAGCCCCTGCTGGCCCATATCAGGGGCGGCAAGCCTTTTCTCGGCATCTGTCTCGGCCTGCAGACCCTGTATGAGGGCAGCGAGGAGACCCCCGGCGTGGCCGGGCTCGGCATCATCCCCGGCCAGATCAGCCGTTTCCGGCCCTCCGGTCTTTCCGTGCCGCAGATCGGCTGGAACGGCATCAAGATCAGAAAGCAGTCGCCCCTGTTTAGCGGCTATGCCGGGGAAAAACTCTATTTTGTCCACTCCTTCCGGGCGTCCCTTGAAGACGCCGGCCGCGACTGGGTGCTGACCACCACCGATTACGGCGAGGAGTTTGTCAGCGGCGTGCAGAAAGGCAATGTGGCGGCCTTCCAGTTCCATCCGGAAAAAAGCGGCGAAGCCGGCCTGCGGATTCTGCAGAATTTCCTGGAGCTGGCGGATTTCACCGCTGCCTCGCCTGGCACGGTTAGCAAGGCGAGCGGCGAGACAAAACTTGCCAAGCGCATCATCGCCTGCCTTGATGTGCGCAGCAATGACGCCGGTGATCTGGTGGTGACCAAGGGCGACCAGTACGACGTGCGGCACGAGGGCGAGGTGCGCAACCTGGGCAAGCCGGTGGAGCTGGCCCGCCGCTATTTCGAGGAGGGGGCGGATGAGATCACCTTTCTCAATATCACCGGCTTCCGGGATTTCCCGCTGAAGGACCAGCCCATGCTGGAGGTGCTGCAGCAGACCTCGGAGAACGTCTTTGTGCCGCTGACCATCGGCGGCGGCATCCGCGAATTCACCGATACCGAAGGCCGCCACTATTCAGCCCTGGACGTGGCCTCCGAATATTTCCGCAGCGGGGCGGACAAGATCTCCATCGGCAGCGACGCGGTCTACACGGTGGAGGAGTATCTGGCCAGCGGGATAAAAACCGGCAGAAGCTCCATTGAGCAGATCTCCATTGTCTACGGGGCCCAGGCGGTGGTCATCTCCATTGATCCGCGCCGGGTCTATGTGAACAGCCCTGAGGAAACCGCGCACCATACCATCAAAACCGCCTTCCCCGGACCCAATGGGGAACGTTACTGTTGGTACCAGTGCACGGTCAAGGGCGGCCGGGAGGGTCGCAACGTGGATGTGGTGCAACTGGCCACGGCTTGCGAGCAGCTTGGGGCAGGCGAGATCCTGCTCAACTGCATTGACAAGGACGGCACCAACAGCGGCTTTGACTTGGAATTGATCAATCAGGTGCGCCGGGCGGTCACCATCCCGGTCATCGCCTCAAGCGGTGCGGGCCGGGTGGAACATTTCTCTGAGGTCTTTGCCGCCACCGATGTGGAGGCGGCCCTGGCGGCCGGCATCTTCCACCGGCGGGAGGTGCCCATTGCGGCGGTGAAGGAGCACATGCGGGAAAAGGGGATTGAGACGCGGTAGGAGTCTGTAGATTCTTGATGCCCTGATCGTGTAAAGTTTCTGCAAAATGGAGAGAAAAGGCGAGGTCTAAATGGCCCCGCCTTTTTTGTTCAGGAGATCTTCGTTTCGGCTAGGGAAATTTCATGAAGGGCATCAGCACCGATACCGATACCGTTACGAGCAATCATCCCATCAATATTTCTTACGCCTGAGGCCAGCAAGGCTGATTAAAGCTGGCGCAAGTAAAAGTAGGCTTGAAGGAAGAGGAACCGGTGCGCTAACCACCTGAATCCCTGCTAGGCCAGCCATGTAGGCATTCAAGAATTGATTGTTATAGGCTGAATAGTAGATACCGTATCCGGTCTGATCAAAAGCCATGGTGCCATCAATATAAAGGTCAGTAAGCACAATATAATCAATGCCCAGATCCAGACCATTGATGCCATTGGCCCCTGCACCTGAAGTAGCAGACCCGAAGCTGTCCACAGCATTTCCGTTGACTGTAAAACTCCCTGTAGGAATAGCTGGATGGGTGGGAGCATAAATGTAAACATCGTAATACCCTGGTGCAAAACCTGAAAGCGATACACTCCAGTAGGGGTTCGGAGCATAATTGGCCGACCAGAAAGAGTCCCTTAGCACAGGGTCACTCGAAGCACCCGTTGAAGGGTATGAAATACCGGTAACTTGATAGTCTATTCCTGAGGGCAGGCCATCCAGCCCAGACAATTCACCTGCATACACTAACGAACTGTTTTCGGCAAAGAATCCCAATCCATTCCAAGTCCCAGATTGACCGGTTGCTCCGCCATAACTGCTGTCTGGTGTGACAGCATCATACGAATTAAAATCGATGTTCACAGACCCTGCGAGGGCGGTACTGGGGTAAAGGCCAATGGCCACCAGCAAGCAAATCATCTTTCTCATGCTCGCACCTTTTTTCATGTCAGCAGTTAAGCAAAAATAGCGTCGTGGACGCCAGCCATATTGTTGCACAGCAAAATTAGCGCCAAACAAAAAATGTCAAACTTTTCAATCAATTACTTAAAAACACACATGTCCGCTTAATTGTATTTGGATTTTTTATCCTGAAATGCGGAATTTTTATTCATAAATCCGGATATCTCATACAAGGCACTTTATCACTATACTTTGCACAACATCGTCTGACGGAAATGGGGACAGAGCTTTTAGATTGATTGAGAAAATAGTTCCGTCCCCATTTCTTGTTTACGAGGAACGTGGCTTCTCGCCATGGCCCAGAAGCTCCATAGGGCAGCAAAAGGGCGGGTGGCGTTTCGTGTACGCCAGGAATGCAACGCGGAAGGTTGTTTGATTTTTTAAGTATTTGTTTGAACCGCTTCCGCGTGCAATTTCAGCCCCAGGGCGCCGATAACTTTTAATATCGTGTCAAAACCGGGAGTTCGTTCCCCTGAGAGGGCTTTATAAAGGCTTTCACGGGACAGACCCGCCTCACGCGCCACTTGTGACATGCCTTTGGCCCTGGCAATATCACCCAGAGCTTTGGCAACAAATGCAGCGTCACCATTCGCCTCTTCAAGGCAGGCCTCAAGGTAGGCGGCCATTTCCTCAGGGGTGCGAAGGTGTTCAGAGACATCGTATCTGGAAGTTTTGGTTTTTACCATGATTCCACTCCTATAAATTACGTGATAGATGCATGGCGGTTTTTATGTCCTTGGCTTGGCTATTTTTATCGCCCCCAGCCAACAAGATGATCACCATTTGGCCTATCTTTTTGAAATAGACCCGGTAGCCTGGTCCGTAATCAATCCGCATTTCCGCTACACCCTCACCAACTGGCTTAACATCTCCCGGGTTTCCGGCCGCCAATCTTTCAATCCGGACAAGGATACGAGCACGAGCGCGGATGTCTTGCAACCCATCGATCCATTTGGCAAAAGTTTCTGTTTTGCGGATTTCGGCCATGATAATATTGTAGCCATTGGGCTACATTTGTCAAGGGATTTGTGGTTTATGGATGGGCCTGACAGGAGTGAGATCGCTACGCTTTTTATGAGATTCCAGTTAGGTTGAGCCTCATGCAAAATGACGAGAATGAATGGACGTGGCGTCATTCCGGGCAAGCGCAGCGCGACCCGGAATCCATTGTGCTTCCTGGACGCAAAAATAAATCTGTCCCCTTTTTTTTCTTTTTTTTAAACCGAGGCACAAAACAGGATACTATTTCTGATCAATCTTTTCGGCATTGATGTCCCCTTGACCTGTATGAATATATCCTTGGCTTCCGTTACTTACTTCCTGACTGGTAGTTTTCCCTGGGCTGACACTTGTCCACACCCAAGCGATAATTCCAGCAAGCGCAATAGACCAAACCAATATTGATATCAATTTAAAGAGGTTATATGATTGCGTCTTGGTAAGTTGCGTGAAGAAATTCTTGTTTATGATATCACGAAACAATAACAAGAAGACACCAAGGGCAATTCCACCAATACCTGCAACTTGGCCAACTGTTTTAAGCAGTTCAATATCCATCTCATCTAATCCTCACGTAACATTTTAATTAACATCATTTCTCTTGTTGCCCTCAATTCTCATTTGTAGATTTATTGTGCGCTGCCAGAATCCTTCTCTAATTCATTGCGCACAGACTCTAGGTTCTGTCGGACCAACTTGGTGTTCGGATGATCTAAACCTAATATTTTTTCACAACACTCAAGAGCCTGTTCCAAGTAGCCAATGGCTTTCTTATTATCGCCAAGATCCTGCCATGCTGTCCCGAGGTTGTTGCGTATAGTGGACCCCGAAAATGAGACAGTATGTTAAGGTAGAATTTCATTCTGTCTTGAAGGGGGAAAAATGAAACGAAAACAATACGGCAAGAATCTGA
>QZKJ01000005.1 GCA_003605035.1 Desulfurivibrio sp. | reverse complement strand
TTACCAGCAAAATGCAAAGCCTTTTTTGTGGCGCAAACGAGAAGTCAAAGGCAGTCAGCTTAAAAATACTATCGTTAATTTATGCAATTAAACACTAGCCGTTTCGGTGTAGGTGCTGGCTCCCTGCTCACTGCTTTGGAAGATGCGATGCTTGAGCCTGATCATCACCGTTGGAATACGAAGGTTGGGGATCAAGTTTTAAAGAGTTCAACCAGCGTTTGGGAAATTTTGGCAAACGAGTGGTGCAAATCCTGTCTCAACCCAGGTGACCGGTCATCTCTTGCGGAAGAGATAGAGGCAATAGCCGATGTGGGCTAACCTATGCTTATACGGCGACGGCAAAAAGACGCCGCGCGAGAAGCACTCGTTAGCCTCAATAATTCCTGATATTGAGTGCATTACCCAAATCTAACAAAAAACTAGACCGAATATAGCAAATGTGCTATAATTCCTGCATAAGTTGGACAATTACGTACTGCAGCGAGTCTCTGCAGGAAGAAATTCTTGCAATGCCGGCCGGCTTTCTTGGCCGGTTCCTTCGATATTCCGATCGCATGGAGGTCTACGGCCCGGACCTCGGCATGCCACACACACGCGCCATGGGTGACGGCCTGTTTGAGTTGCGGCTAAAGGCCGCCGAAGGGATTGCACGAGTGTTCTATTGCACGACGGTCGGCAAGAAGATAGTGATTCTGCACCAATTCATAAAGAAAACGGACAAAACTCCGCCCAAAGAGCTCACAATAGCGCGACGGAGGATGAAGGAGATCAGAAATGCTCACACACAAAGAACTTAAAGCCCGCGCACTTGAGCGCGTAGACGTAAAAGCCGAATACGACCGGCTTGACGAGGAATTTGTTTTCCTGGACGAGTTTCTGAAAGCACGTGCAGCCGCTGGAGTCACCCAGGCGGAAATTGCCGAACGCATCGGCACCACACAGTCCGCAGTCGCACGTCTGGAATCCGGCAGGGGGAAACACTCTCCATCACTCGCCACTCT
Source organism: Desulfurivibrio sp. (assembly GCA_003605035.1). GTDB lineage: Bacteria > Desulfobacterota > Desulfobulbia > Desulfobulbales > SURF-16 > SURF-16. The sequence goes on along the minus strand of QZKJ01000005.1, from coordinate 58,148 downwards.
CCAAAAATACGCCAAAGCCCTCGGGTGTCGTCTTGAGTTGCGGCTAGTCAAAGAAACTAAAGCAGGGTAGGTTGGGTTGAGGAACGAAACCCAACATTAACGGGCATTGCCAGATGGGAACAAGATCCACATGCTGGCCAGAACCTGTTGGGTTTCGCGATGCTCAAACCAACCTACGGGGACTGGTCGGACCAGTCAGACCAGCCGGACCAGTCAGACCAGCCGGACCAGTCAGACTACTCCTTTTTCAGCGGCGCAAACCGGCCATTTTTGACGGTCAGCATGGTAAAGGCGTCAATGCCCAGGCCGCAGTGATCCGCCGGGGTCAGATTAAACTCGCCTGCCGTGCCGTAAAAACCCTTGATATTCTCCAGCGCGGCCCGGATCTTTGCGGGTTCGGCGCCGGCGGTTTCCATGGCCTGTTTGATGATCAGCATGGCATCATAGGCATGACCGCCGAAGGTGCTGACGCTTTCGCTGTATTTCGCCTCATAGCCGCTCTTGTATTTCATCAGGAAATTCTTCTGCGGGCCGTCCGGCAGGAGATCTGCGATCATCAGCCGGCTGGCGGGAAAGATGATGCCTTCCGCCGCGGCCCCGGCCGCCTCCACATACTTGATGTTGGCAAAGCCGTGGCTCTGGAAGATCGGCACATTCCAGCCGGTCTGGCGGATGTTCTTGGCGATGATGGACTGGGCCGGCACCACCGACCAGTTGACCACCGCCTGCACCTCGGGATTGGCTTTGATCTTGGCCACCAGGGATGTCAGATCGGTGGCGTCCTTGTCATAGGTCTCGTTTTCGACAATACTGATGCCGTATTCCGGGGCAATGGTCAGCAACTGGTCCTTGCCCGCCTTGCCGAAGCCCGTATTGTCGGTCAGCACGGCGATGCTGGCGATGGACATCTCATTCATGGTCATGAAAATCCGGCGGGCGGCAAAGCTGTCAGACGGCGCGGTTTTGAAAACCCAGGGGGTGACCGGTTTGACGATCAGCTCGGCCGAGGCGCAGGAGATGAGAATAACCCCGGCATCTTCACATATTTTCTTGATCTTCAGGGTCTCGCCGCTGGTGGAGGGGCCGATGATGGCAAAGACCTTCTCTTCCTCGATGAGCTGGCGGGCGAAGGAGACCGCCTTTTCCGGGCTGCCGCCGGAGTCGCGGTAGATCAGCTGGAGCTGATTGCCGCTGATGCCGCCTGCCAGTTCACTTTCAAGCATGCGCAGTGAACGGACTGCCGGGCCGCCGAGAAAGGAAGCGGGCCCTGTTTCCGCCAGAATGACCCCGATTTTCAGCTGGTCGGCCCAGGCCGCCGTTGCCGTGCAGAAAAAGAGAGCCAGAAACAACACCTGAGACAAAAGCCTCAGTCCCCAATGAGCTGTTTTTTTCACGAAATTTCCTCCCCGTGCGCCGTGCGCTCGAATTTATTCTGTTTGCCGCATTCCCTGGGCAAAAATCGCCAAGGGGGTATTTTTACCCATGCGGGAGGGGGTGTCAATGATTTTCAGCAGGCAGCAGGCGGTATTTGCCGAGGTCGCTGCAGGCCTGCGCAAGGCGCGGCAAGGCTTGGTCCTGCGGTGACCGTTCGCCTCAGAACAGGCTGACCAGCATGCGGGTGCCGACCAGGTAAAGCAGGATGGCGAAAATGCGTTTCAGTCTCCCCACCGGCAGGCTGTGGGCCAGCTGGACGCCCAGCGGGGCGGTCAGCACGCTGGTGACGATGAGTCCCGCCAGGGCGGGCAGATAGACATAACCCAGGGAGTATGGCGGCAGATCGGTGACGGACAGTCCGTTGAAGATGTACCCGGCGGTGCCGGCAATGGCTATGGGAAAGCCGATGGCGGCCGAGGTGCCGATGGCCTCGTGCACCGGGATGTTGCACCAGGTCATGAAGGGCACGGACAGGGTGCCGCCGCCGATGCCCACCAGGCTGGAAAAGGCGCCGATCACGTTGCCAACGCCGAACATGCCGGGCGGGCCGGGCAGCTGGCGGGAAGGCTTGGGCTTTTTGTTCAAGAGCATCTGGCTGGCCACGTAGTAGAGGAAGATGACGAAAAATCCCTTGAGGAAGTCGGTCGACAGGCGGGCCGCCAGGCAGGAGCCGAGAAAGGTGCCGACAAAGATGCCGAGCACGATGCGGCGCACCACGATCCAGTGCACCGCCCCCCGTTTGTGGTGGGCCCAGAAGCTTGAGGCAGAGGTGAAGATGATGCTGGCCATGGAGGTGCCCAGGGCCAGATGCATGATCTGTTCATGGGGAATCTGCTGCCAGGAGAAGCAGAAGACCAGCATGGGGACGATGATCAGCCCGCCGCCGATGCCGAGCAGGCCGGCCAGCACGCCGGAAACCGCGCCGACCAGGGAATAGGTGAGAAGAATGTAAAGCATTCAGGTGCTCCAGGGTTTGTTTATTTTCTGGCAAAAAGCTGGCATTCCAGGCCAGAGCTTTCAAAGACCACCAGGGAGGGCAGCTTTTTGGCCTTGAAGCCCATGGCCCGGCAGCCGTAAGGGTGGGATGATTCGTAGGTGATATAGAAGTTGCGGCAGTTGAAACAGTTGGGGCGGTTTGGCGGGTTTTGCTGGGTGTTCATAGGGCAATGGACAGGCGCTCGCGGGCGGTTTTTTCCAGGCCTTTGATGAGGACAAAGCGGCCCAGGGGGATGACGTGGCAGGGCAGACTGCCGACAAACAGGGGATTGTCGCACAGGCCGCCGGACAGGTAGAGGGTTTGGGGTGAGCCGCTGAAACGGTAAGCATTGAGAGCAATGCCCTTGACAAAGCGGGCCACTGCCTCGGCCTCGCTGATGCCGGAGGTGACGGCGTCAAAGATGTGGCTCATGCCCAGCACCCCGCAGGTGATGGAAAAGGTGCGGTCCGGCACGGCGAGGCTGCCGTAATCCAGGTTGTAATATTTTTCCAGCAGCTCAATGGTAAAGCCCATGGAGGCGCCGCACTCGCTGTTCCAGCCCATGTCGGCCAGCTTGCCCTGGCGGTAGGTGACGTACTTGATATCCCGGCTGCCGCAGTCAAGCAGCACGTAATCGGCGGCCGCGATCAGCTCCTCGCCGCCCCGGGCCAGGGCGGTCAGTTCGTTGACATAGCGGTTGCTGAAGCGTTTGCCGTTGTGGCCGGTGGCCAGATCCACCCGCAGGTTTTTGGGCAGCTCCTTGGTGGCGAGGAGATAGGGTTGCCGGACTTCCGCGTCCAGCTCAAGAAACTTGCAGTAGGAGGTGCCGAAATCAGCCAGCAGCATGCTCGACTCCCGAGAGTTCGAGAAAGGCCTGGATCTTGGCCCGGGTGCTGCTGCTGCAGGTGACATCCACATCAAGAAAAAGGCCGCGCGGGTGTCTGGCGGCCAGAAATTTCGCCAGGGCGGTCTTGGCGCAGAAGGACTGGGCAAAGAAGATGGTGGGCACCTCGGCATTGAACAGGGCTTCAAGCTCCACGTCGGCCGGGGTTTTGTTTTCCATGCAGCGGGTCCAGCCGTAGACATGGGTGGTGTCCGGAAAGAGGGTGAGCAGGGAAAAGTCCCGGGGCGGCACGCCCCAGAAACCGGCGGCTGGCGCGCAGGGCGGGAATTTTTCCGGCTGATAGGGGGCAGTACTTTTGACGCCGGCGGTAATGCGCTGCAATTTTTCCAGCAGGCCCATCCTGGTCTGGCAGAGCGGATGGCCAAAGGGCACGGCGTCCTCATTGCGGGTGCGGATGACCGGGATGGGCAGCAGGTCCTGCAGCACGGTTGACACATGCAGGGCGCAGTCGCATTTGCCCGGCCCCACATCGATGACGATCATGTCGAGTTCCAGATGCAGGGCATTGAGCAGTGCGGTGCGCAGGATGGCGCAATAGACCCTGGGCAGGAAGGGGGCGGTCAGCTCCATGTCCGTGTTGACCTGGGGCTCGTCCAGATCATAAATCTGCGCCCCCAGACTGTTCAGTCTGCCGATGACGGCGAGAGGCGGGATGCCGACAATGCCGACCCGGGCGCCAGGCCCCAGCTGGGCTAAGGGATTTTCCTGTTTCACTTCCTTGTTCTCGAATCTGCCGGGATTGTTATGTTCTGTTCACCCGCCACAGCAGGATCAGGCCGCTCACGGTCAGGATCACATGGATGGACCAGGAGGCGGCCAGGGGATTGACATAGGCCGCCTGGGCCAGGGACTGGGTGACGTTCCACAGGGCCCAGGCAAAAAAGGCGAGCACGCAGCTGATGGGAATGGTCATGGCCAGGTCCCGGTTCCATTTGCGCTGCAGCGAGTGCATCAGCGGTATGGAGAGCAGCAGCAGCGGCACGCCGAGAAAGATAAAGGAGAGGCGCTGGTTGATCGCCACCATGCCCTGCCAGTCCCCCTGTTTGAGGCTGGCCATGGCCTGCTGGTGCAGTTCATACAGGGAATACTCGGTAACCCGGTATTCCGGGACGAAAAACTGGGCCGGCCTGTCGGGCAGGTCGTAGCGCAGATTCTTGAACAGTTTCAGGTCGTAACCGTCCTCTCTGCTGGTTTTCAGCTGGCCGCGGGTGAAAAACCAGCCCCGCTCCGACCAGGTGGCCTGCTGGGCGGTCAGCAGCACGGTGGGGTGGTGGCGGGCGTTATCCCAGGCCATATAGGTGAACTGGGTAAAAATGTTGCGTTTCGGGTTCGGCCGCTTGAAGGTGTAGATGCCTTCCTTGCCCCGGTAAAAGATGCGCCCCTTTCTGACAATGCCGTTGGCCACCTGTTCGGTGACCTCCTGATACCAGATCTCATTGGTTCTGGTATTGGTATGCGGCAGAACCCACTGGGCAACGGCAACGGTCAGGATGGTGAACAGCAGGGAGGCGGCAATGATCGGCGCCACGATGCGCGCCAGCGAAATGCCGCCGGCGTTGAGCGACATCAGTTCCCGGTTCTTGCCCAGCAGGCCCAGGGTGATGACCCCGGCCAGCAGAATGCAGACCGGCGCCATCTGGTCGTAAATAAAGGGGATTTTGAGCAGGAAATAGGTAAGGGCCAGGCCGAGTGATTTGCCCGCCTCGGTGAAGTTGTCGATGCGTTCAAAGAAATCGACCAGCAGGTAGATTGCCACCAGCGAAACAAGCACCAGCAGCAGATTCATGAAGAACTGGCGGAAGATATAGCGGTCAAGCAGGGTCATGAATTCTTCTTTTTTCCTGGTCTGGGCAGCATGCTCTGCGCGCGGTGAATGATTCTGAGGCAGAAATCGATCAGGCTCAGCGTGCTTTCCAGGTTGGCGAAACGGAGGATATAGAGGGTCACGATGCCGAAGATGATATTGGGCAGCCACATGGTGAAAGCCACGGGCAGGGGGCTGGTTTCGCTGAAGGATTTCACCGTGGTGAGCATGATGTAATAACAGATGAAGATGATCAGCCCCAGGGGCACGCCGATGGAGCGCTGGCCCGGTCTGGTGCGCAGGGCCAGGGGCAGGCCGAGAATGGTCAGGATAAAGCAGCCGCCGGGCAGCACCAGGCGGAGATGATATTCAATCATCCGGGAGATGCTGGCCGGAGACTTGCGGCCGTGGGCTTTCACATAATCCCTGATCTCCTGCTGGGTCATTTCGTTGTTGCTGGCGGAGCGGGCCACTTCTTCATCATCCATGCCCGGGCCCTGCAGGGAAAGATTGATGCGGTAGGAGGCAAAGCGGATGGTCTGGGTGCGTTCCTCCTTGGCCTGGTGGATGGAGCCGTGGTCGAGCTGCAGGGTGAGCAGCATGTTCGGCATGTCGGCCACCAGATAGCCCTTTTCCGCCACAATGGTGAGCGGGTTGCTGCTGTCCCGGCTGTCAGCCACGTAAACCCCCTGCCATGTTCCCGTGTCCGGATCCTCTCTGTCGATATAGATCACCACATCCGGCAGCCCGTCACTGAATTTTTTTTCCTGCAGGCCCTTATCGATTTTTTCCTTGGCCAGCTGAAAGAATAGTTTTTTCATGGCAATGGTGCCGCTCGGGATCAGGGTGGTGGAGAAGTAACCAGTGAGCAGCGAGGTGCAGACGGCGAAAAAGACCACGGCCGGCAGCATGCGGTAGAGGCCGATGCCGGCGGCTTTCAGGGCGATCAGTTCATTGTCGTTGCCCATTCTGGTGAAACAGAGGATCACCCCCAGCATGCTGGCCATGGGAATGGCGAACAGGAAGAGGTTGGGCACCATGTAGGCGCAGAGCCGGATGAAGTCCGGCAGGCTGATGCCGAAGTTGATGATGAAGTCAAACAGGGGAAGGATGCGCCCGAGAAAGAGGATGGTCGTCAGAATGAGCAGGCTGGCAAAGAAGGGGGCCAGGGTCTCGGTGACCAGATATGTATAGAGTAACAGGGGCAATTCAATCATCCATCAGGGTTGGCGGAGGGCGGCTGGTAAGCCTTTCTGCCAGGGGGCTGGCTATTATTGCCAGGATTTTTCCATAAATGTATTGAGCTTGTTGGTATGAGAGTGTTAAAAACATCTCAATTTATCATATTTCACCACATCTAACACTTTTTTTCGAACCAGGACATGCAACCACTTGTTTTGACTGTTGCGGTTGCGGCGGTTGCGCCCAGCCTGCATGACAATACCGGGGATATCGACCGGCTGAAAAAGGCGCTGGCCGCGCAAGGCATTGCCGTGACCGTCCCCCTGGGCCGGCTGGGGGAGATTGCCGCGAATTTCCGGAAAGCGGGCTTTAAAGGTACGGCAGTCATCAATGATCTGCCGTCTGGCGCGGTGCTGGTTGATTTTCTGGAGAAGCCTCCCGCCACGCTGCCCGCCATGGCCCTGGACCTGGGCACCACCCATCTGGAGGCCAGCCTGATCAATCTCATTGACGGCCGGCTGCTGGCCTCCGGCAACCGGGAAAACAGCCAGATCGAGTTCGGCGCCGATATTCTCAGCCGCATACATTTTGCCGCCAAAGGTGATGGTCTCAAGCGGCTGCAGGCCGCCATCGTGGCCACCATCAACGAACTGGCCGCAGATCTGGCCGGCTTGGCCGGCGAAAAAAAGGAAAATATCCGGGCGCTGGCGGTGAGCGGCAACACCACCATGGTGCACCTGCTGCTGGGGCTTGATCCCTACCACCTCTGCCGGGAGCCTTACATCCCCCTGGTCAACGCCCCTGATCTCTTTGCCGCGGCGGAGATCGGCCTGGCCCTGCACGGGGCGGCGCCCGTGTGGGTCATGCCCGGCGTCGGCAGCTATTTCGGCGGGGACCTCATCTCCGGCATCGTGGCAAGCGGACTGGACCAGCAGGAGGAGATCTGCATGCTGGTTGACGTGGGCACCAATGCCGAGGTGGTGGTGGGCAACAAAGAATGGCTGATTGCCTGCGCCGGGGCCGCCGGACCGGCTCTGGAGGGCGGGGTGGCCCGCATGGGCATGCGGGCCGGACCCGGCGCCATCGAGCATGTGGAGATTGATCCGCAGACCCTGGAGCTGCGCTACCGGACCATTGACGGCGGCAGGCCGCGGGGCATCTGCGGCTCGGGCATCATTGATCTGGTGGCTTGTCTCTATCTGGCGAGAATTATTGACATCCGCGGCAAATTCAGGCGGGAGCGCTGTCCGGCGCGCTTTGTCGAGACCCCGCAGGGGGCTGGCTTTGTGGTGGCAGGCGCCGCAGAGGCGGAGGGCCGCGAGCCGGTGGTGCTCGGCCAGGTGGATCTTGATGCCATGATGCGCTCCAAGGCGGCCATGTATGCGATCCTCACCACCCTGATCAACCAGGTGGGATTGGAGTTTGCCGACCTGCACCGCATCTATGTGGCCGGCGCCTTCGGCAAACATATTGATCCCCGCCGGGCCATCACCCTGGGCATGCTGCCCGATCTGCCGCTGGCGACCTTCCAGTCCGTCGGCAACAGCTCACTGGCCGGGGCGGAGCTGGTTCTGATCCACCGGGCTGACCGGGAGCGCTGCCGGCAGCTGATGAACAAAATCACCTATCTGGAACTCAACGTCAACCAGGAGTTCATGATCCGTTTCTCCGGCTGCCGCTTCATCCCCCACACCGACGCCTCCCTGTTCCCCTCGGTGCCGGTGTTTGACTGAGTGAAGCCGGGGACAGAATGATTTTCGCAAAACAAACTGCGAAAATCATTTTGTCCCCTCAGGTGGGTGGAAAAATTAAATCTGCATCCCGGTCTTAAGTTAATGACATTGGATTGGCTGAGCGAAGTTTAAACCCCCACGCCTGCGCCCAGGTGCTCACCGCTTGTTTCGCCTCAGAACTTGTACTTGGCGTCAATCTGCAGCAGGCCTGCTGAATCCTTATTGCCAAAATCCTCTTCCTGCTCATAGTCCAGATAGCTGATAAGCGTTGACCAGTTCTTGGTGAAATCATAGCCGAGCTGCAGCCGCCAGCATTCGATGTTGGTATCGGAGATCCCCTCGCCGAAGTCTTGGTCTGCCAGGAAGCCATAGAGGGAATCGGCCTCAACAACGGCATAGTCCAGACCCAGGTAAAATTTGTCGATCTGGGTATTTACCCCGACCGCCCAGCCCATGTCGGCATCGTCCGGTTCTTCGGGGAAATTCGCGATCTGGCTTTCCCCGACGTCGCCGTCGGCGCCGAAATTCTGCCAGACCTGGCCATAAGCGGTGACCTTGGCGGTGCCGGCCGGGAAAGTGACCTTGCCGTAGAGATCGCCGATATCAAGCCCGTATTTGTCCGGGTTGATTTGGGAATAGCCATTGTCGTCCATGTCGTTGATGAAGGACTGGTCATAGGTCTGGTAACCGGCGGCCAGGGTGTACCCCACCTCGCCTGCCGCGCCGCGGTATCCGGCCTGACCGTAATAGAGCATGGCGGTGTTGTCATCCGTATCATCATCATAGTGATAACCAACCAGTTTGGCGCCATAGCCGCCTAATGTGGCAAATGGTCCGGTCTTCTGGCCATATTGGGCGGCCAGACCTGCAAAACGAACGTCGCCGTCATACATGACCCAGGACATTTCATAGGGATTGGGCATCTGGCCAAGGGTGAAGCTGAAATCCTGCCATTTGTGTTTGGCGTAGGCGTAATCGAGACTGATATTGCCGGTCTCAAAGGCGCTGTCCTCGCTCCAGGTGTCATTGGAGGTGGTCGCCGCAGTACCGCCAGTGATCAGGCCGGCGCCTGCCTGCCAGTTTTCTGCCTCGTTGTCCCAGAGAAAACCGAGACGAAAACGGGTGCGATAGCGGTCGCGGGTTTTGTCAGAGTCATCGTGATAGTCTGGGTCGAGCTGTTCATAACGGACGCGCAAATCACTTTTCAGGGTCAGCTGGTCGATAAATTTATTGGCCAGCGCCACCTTCCCGGCAGCCTTCCCTTCGGCCTTTTCTCCAGCTTTCGCCTCAACCTTTCCTTTTTCCACCTCGGCAAGCTTGCTCTCCAGATTAGAGATTTTTTCCATCTGCGCGGCGAGCTGGGCGCGCATGGCCGCAAGCTCCCTCTTGATGTCATCTTGTGAGGTGCTCTGTGCGGCGGCTATGGCGGGTAGCGCGACGCAAACACCCAGGGCAAGTACAGCGGTCAGCATTTTTTTCATGAAAGTTTCTCCTGGTCTCCAAAAAATTAATGAATGAATGGCCATTCAAAAAATACCACAACCAGGGAAAAATGGCAATCAAAAAACACTGTAATTCAATAGGTTAACATTGTGACAGCCTGAAGGGCCACTCAGTAATTCTTCTTTTTCGCGGACAGGGGGGCGATTCGCTCCTTGTGGCGGAAAAAGAACAGGCTGCGGAAGGGATGTCTTCGCAGCCTGTCAGGATAACAGCGGGAGGGAAATGCGGGAGTGAGGAGTTAGGAGGGAGGAGGGAGGAGTCAGGAGACAGGGGTGAGGAGAGAGAGGGGAGATAGTTAAGAATAGTCGATCTATTACGTTTTATTCTTACTCCTTACTCCTTACTCCTCACTCCTAACTTTTTTCTAAATCTCCTGCAGGGTGACGAATTTGAGGGCATGGGTGGCGCAGCGGGTGACGCAGGCGGGTTTGAGGCCGGCATCCAGCCGGTCCAGGCAGTAATCGCACTTCACCACCTTGCCGGTATCGGGATTGAGCTGGGGCACTCCCCAGGCGCAGGCGCCGATGCAGGCCATGCAGCCGATGCATTTCTCCTGGTCCACCAGGACAATGCCGTCATGCCGTTTCTGCATGGCGCCGGTGGGGCAGACCGCCACGCAGTCGGGATCCTCGCAATGGTAGCAGGAGCGGAACTGGAATTCGGTCTTGGGCACCCCTGCCACCAGTTTGAGCGGTTGATGGCTGATCTCGCAGAGTATGGGACCGACCGGCAACCCTTTGTTGGTCTTGCAGTGGACCTCGCAGCCGTGGCAGCCGATGCACCGCTTCGAGTTGAGATAGAGCATGTATTTTTTCATAATTCCACCATTCGTTTCGGGTTTTTTGCACTGCGCCGCACGGTGACGAAACACTCGCAGAGGCAGAGTCCCCCGCCGGCCGGGTCCATTCTGGTCAGGAACCCCTTCATCAGCTTCTGATCGGCGATGCCGGCATGATAGGCCCGGGTCTGCAGGGGGACCTGCCGGCCGAAGCCGTGCACCATGTACACCGCCTCGGGATGGATGAACTCGGTGACATGCGCCTTGATGGTGCCGGTGGTGCCGCTGCTGATGACATCAACCCAGTCCCCGTCGGCAACGCCGAGTTTCGCGGCCTGCCGTTTGTTGATCCACAGGGTGTTGTCCGGCATCAGTTCATGCAGCAGCGGATTATTGATGGTGTGGCTGTGGGCATGCAGCGGCGAGCGGCCGAAGACAAGACGGAACTGGCCCTTGGCTGGCTTCTCCGGGCTCTCATAGGGTTTGAGCGATGGCAGCCCGGCATCGGTCAGCACTTTGCTGACGATCTCGATCTTGCCGGACGGTGTTTTGAATTTGCCCTCCAGCTTGTTCCGGTCAAACATCACCGGTTTGTCCGCCAGGGAGACAAAGCCCTTGGCGTCGAAATCACTGAGCGTAAAGCCGGTGGGTTCCAGCTGCCAGGCCCACAGTTCCTCAGAGGTGGTGAAGGGGAAGTACTGGCCGATGCCCAGGCGGTCGGCCAGGAGCTTGATGATCTCATTGAGGGACTTGGTGTCATGCCGGGGCTCCACTGCCTTGCGCCGCATGATGAAGCGCGGTTTCGGCCCCTTCTGGGTGGCGATCAGACTGTCCCGTTCCAGGTAGGTGGACTCGGGCAGGATGACGTCGCTGTACCAGCCGAATTCGCTGTAATGGGTGTCCACCGACACCAGCAGGTCCAGTTTGTCCAGGGCCTCCTTCTGGGCCTGGGGGTCGGGGAAACAGGTAAACGGATCGTGCCGCACGCAGATCAGGGCCTTGAGCGGATAGGGCTCACCGGTCCGCATCGCCTCGTAGAAAAGATGGAAAAGCCCGGGGCCCTTGTCAAAGTGGCTGTACTTCCAGCCCACCCCGTCCGCCCGTTTGGCCGTGGGCTTGGGCACCTGGGCGTCCAGGCTCCTGAGCCCCTTTACCCCGCAGTCGCCCGGTCCCTTGGCAAAGATTTGGCCGCCTTCGACCTCGACATTGCCCATCAGGACATTGAGGATGTGCAGGGCCCGGCTGGCGTAAAAGGAATCGCGGTAGCGCGACAGCATCCAGCCGGGGTGAAAGATGACCTTCGGCCGGTCGGCGGCGATTTCCTGGACAAAGTCCTTGATCCGTTCCGCCTTGATGCCGCACTCGCCGGCGGCCCAGGCCAGGGTATAGGGCTCCGCGAACTCCTCGAGCTTATCGAAATCGCTGACATACCTGTCGATAAATTCGCGGTCATAGGCCTTTTCCTTCAGCACCTCGCGGATGATGCCCAGGGCCAGGGCGTAATCCGTGCCGGGCCGCACCTGGAAGAAGCGGGTGGCCTTGATGCCGGTCAGGGACTGCCTGACGTCAACATAGGTCAGCTTGCCGCCGGCATCGAGCATGTCAAGCACCTGATTGACCTCGGCGATGCGCAGGGCGGCCAGGATATTGCGGCCGAACAGCACCAGGTGTCTGCTCTTCTTGATGTCGTAGACAAAGTCCTTGCGGCCCAGGCCATAGACGGACACGCTGGCATGATGCACATTGCGGCCGCAGCCGCTGTCGTGGTTGGTGAAGTTGGGCGAGCCCAGGCCATGGATAAAGGCCTTGAGCAGATCGATGAACGGGCCGCCCCGGCAGCTGAGCATGATGCTTTCCGGTCCATGCTTACTGATGATGGTTTTCAGGTTGTCGGCCACATAATCGAGGGCGGCATACCAGCTCACCTCTTCCCAGCGGCCCGCTCCCCGCCCGCCTTTACGGATCAGGGGGCGCTGCGGCCGCTCCGTATCGTTCTGGAGGGCGATGCCCGCCGAGCCCTTGGCGCACAGGGCGCCTTCAAGCAGGTGCTGATTCCCTTCGATCCAGGTAACCTGGTTGTCCTCGGTTTCCACCCGGATCGGACAGCGAACCGTGCACATGCCGCACATGCTCCATACTGACTTCTTGACCATACCAGTTTCCTCCGTTTCGGTTAGTAAAGGCCGAGCAGTTTCAGGCCGAGCAGCACGAGACCCGCGCAGGCGACCCGCTTGACCACCGTGGGGCTTACCCGTTTGGCAATCTGCGGGCCGAGGTAGCCGCCGAGCAGGGCCGCCGGGAACATGCACAGAAACAGGAGCAGATCGAAGTTGCCGAATTGATAATGTCTGATGGTGCTCATGGAGGTGTTAAAGAAAATGGCCAGCAGCGAACTGCCGACGACGATGTACATGGGCAGCCGCAGGCCAACGGTCATCAGCGGCACCATGAAGGGGCCGCCGCCGAAGCCGAACATGGAAGACATGACGGCAATGAGAAAACCGCCGATGCAGCCAAGGATCATGTTTGCCTCAAATTCCTGTCCCCAGAAATCAATTTTCATCGCTGTGTCCTCCCCTTACGCCTGTTTGGCTTTTGCCGCTTCTTCGGCTCTCTTCTTGAACTCTTTCATGATGGCCTGTTCCTTTTTGTTCTTGGCGAGGTAGCCGGGGGTGGTCTGCCAGAACATCAGGGCGGCCAGCACGAGAAGTATCCAGCCAAAGGCGAATTTAAACTGATCGAGGGTGATGAGTTCCGTGAGTTTCGGCCCGATGAAGCCGCCGAGCAGCATGGCCGTGCCGATGGTGCAGCCGAGCTTCCAGTTGATGAATTTGATTTTTGAATAGTTATAGATGCCGCTGCCCTGGGAAAAAAGCACGGTGGGCATGACGGTCCCCGCCACCACGGTATGGGGAAGGGGGAAGAGAGAAACCAGGATGGGGTTGAGAATGAAGCCGCCTCCCGCGCCCATGAGCACGCCGAAAACGGAGATCACCAGGGTGATCAGGAAAGGCCAGAAGATATTCTGACTGGTGCCGGCGATGCTGAGATAGACAAGGGGGAAATTGATCTTATTTTCAAATTCCACCGGCTCACTGCGCAGGTCCTTGTCCACCACCGCCATAATCTTGTATTTGCCGGGTGCAAGTCCGGTGCGGATTTGAATTGCCGCCCGGTAGGTACCGTCCGGGTTGACCTCGATATCCGCCCCCAGTACCTTGCCGGCATCCTTGAAACGGGCTTTGACCAGCTGCATGGAACTCTTTTTGTTTTCCTTGTCGTCCACGGCGGCCATCAGGTTGCCGCGGCTGCCGATGATGCTCGCCATGATGGTTGCCTTGTAGCGTTCAATGGCCATGGTGGCGGGCACCGTATAGGCCGCCCCGGCCCCGAGTGTTTCCAGGGCCTTGGAAAAGCTCCACTTGTTTCCCTCCTGCTTGATGGCATCGAGCTGCGGCTGGGCGCTTTTGGGCACGAAGATCTTGTAATAGGCCGGCATATCGTAGGTAAGATAGAAGACATAAGGGATCTGTCCGGTTTTTGGGTCCTTCTTGTTGTCAAAACGGTTGGCCCTGACCGTCTTGTCCGCCGCCCATACCTCCAGGAAGACCGGCTTGCCGGCCGGGGCCTGACCGGTGACGATGATCTCCCCGCCATTTTCCAGGCTGGTCTTGTCAACCTGCACGGTAAGGCTGGCCGGGGCCGGGGGCGGTTGCGCCATTGCCGGAGCAGGCGGCTCGGCGGCTGCGGTCCCGGGCTCGACCTGCCCGGCATCCGGCGCAGCAGGGGGCTGCGCATTGGCTGATAATGCTGACATGAGGAATAAAAATGCGAGGAAGACCATCCAGGATGGCATTAAGCGCACTGTTTTTTTCATTGCTTCTCTCCTTACCTTACTTTTTAGATGCGGGACGATTATTCCCCGGCAGGGGAAAAAACTCAGGCAACCGCCCGGCCCGGTTTTCATCATCTGCTCTTTTCATCAGCTCAATATTGCGGAAAAAGTGCTCTCGTTGCTTCCAATTCCTCCTCTGGGTGTTATGCGGGAAAATGACAGGCGTCTGGCCATGTTATTTTTTCACAACGGCTTGCCCTCCCGGGAAATGAAAAAAAACGATGAGCGACGAACGGAAGAAATGAGTGAATAAGCAATGAGGAAAGAATTCCGTTGGCAAAACAGCGTGGTATTGATGCGTAAAGATAATGGGTGCGGCAGCTGACTCGGTCTGTTGGTCAAGGGATATCTTCCTCAGGTGAAAACGGCAAAATCCTGCTCCCGGGACAGGATAATTCTTTCTGTCCAGTGATGCTTTATCCTGACCTCAACTTTCTGACTCCGCAACGTGATCGCCGGGAAATCCCCTTGGCCGGGCAATCGTTTGGCAGATGGAATCAATCCGCTGCGCATTCCGCGCCAGGACAGCTTGCTTTACTGCAGGTCACAGGCGGCGGAATGCGGAAGACGGGCAAGCAGAGGCGTGCGTTTCCACCGGATGTCAGAAAGTTGAGTTGTTCGGTAGAGAGGTTATTTGTTGTCTCTATGTACGTACTCTTCCTTTAACTTGTTCTCGTATTTGGTGACCTTGATTTCCCCCATGTACTTGTTGACCAGGGGATAGCCTTTTTCGGCCCAGCCGACAACGCCGCCCTCAACCAGGTAAACGTTTGTATAGCCGTATTTGATCAGCATGGAAGCAAAGTAGGAAGCCCTGTGCTGGGTCCGGCAGTATACATACAGTTCCGTAGCCGCATCCGGGAAGATTTTGGGCATGGAATAGGCATGGCCGGAATCAACATTGCTTGAGTTCAAGATGTGGCCCATGTCAAACTCCGCTTCGGTGCGGACATCAAGGAGCACTGCTTTGCTCTTGCCGGCCTGAACTTCCTGCCATTTGCCATGCATTGCATCAACAGAGACGATTCGGTCGGCAGGGATGGCCTTTTTCAGCTCAGTCAGAAACGCCTTTTCCCCCTCCTTAACGTCGGCAAAAGAAACGGATGCTACAGCGCAGAAGCACAACATCAAAGCAAGACACAAAAATACTCTTTTCATCTTTATTCCCTCTAATTGTTGACGTGATTCATGCTGGGCAGAATCAGTGATAATGAAGAATGACTGGTACCCTCCGGCTTCCTGTACGATCATAGCGGAAAACGTGCGATTATTTCTTCCTGATCTTCTTTCTCACCTCCTTTCGGCGCCTGTTATGGAGCTTCCCCCATGGTGTCCGGTTTGTCTTTAGCGTGTCCGGTTTAAAAATTACTTTTCAGGCTAGCACTGTTTTCGGGCAATTTCAATCCATTAAAATTATTTATCTCTCCGTTACTGCTCAAGTTGCCAGGATGTCAATAAGGCAAATTGTCTCAGCGGTCCGGCCTTTTTGCCAGCCCGTGTTTCTGCGGCGGTCATTTGTCATGATCCGTCAAAAAACTTGACAAAGGGGCCGCCTGCCAGCCTACACTATAGAAAGACAGTGCCTAAAATGCCTGAAGTACTTAAAGTGCCTGAAGTTAAAGGAAATATCTGATCAGAAAGTACCGCGATATTAGGCACTTCAGCGCACTCAAACGATTTTTTTTCGGAGCATCCCATGCACGACGTTCTGACGACCTGTGTCTACTGCGGCTGCGGCTGCGGCCTCTATCTCCATGAACACCGCGGCCGGGTGACGGGCTCATCGCCCAGCCGCAATCATCCGGTTTCCCGAAACAATCTCTGCGTCAAGGGCTGGCATCTGCATGAATTCATCCATCATCCGTCCCGGCTCACCGAACCCCTGATGCGCAAGAACGGCAGGCTGACGCCGGTCAGCTGGGATGAGGCCATGAACTGCGCGGCCCGTGAACTGGGCAGGATCGCCGCGGCAAGCGACGGCAAGGCCGTTGGTCTGCTCAGCTCGGCCAAGTGCACCAACGAGGAGAATTATCTGCTGCAGAAACTCGCCAGGGCCGTGCTGCACACCAACAATATCGACCACTGCGCCCGTCTTTGACACGCTCCCACCGTGGCAGGTCTTGCCACCACCTTCGGCAGCGGCGCCATGACCAACTCCATCAACGAGATTGAAAACGCCCAGGTGATTCTGCTGATCGGCTCCAACACCAGCGAGGCCCATCCTCAGGTGGCCCGCCGGATTTTCACGGCCATGGACCGGGGCGCCAGGCTGATCGTCATTGATCCCCGCCGCACCCTGATGGCAAAAAGGGCGGACATCCATCTCCCTATCAGGCCGGGCACCGACATCCCGCTGTTAAATGCCATGATGCGCGTCATCCTCGATGAAAATCTGGCGGATGATCTGTTCATCGAGATGCGCACCGAGAATTTCTACGGGCTGCGCGATATGCTCTTCCGGTTCGATCTGGAGGAAACGGTCCGCCTCACCGGGGTGGATCTGGCCAGGATCCGCGCGGCGGCCCAGCTTTACGGCCGGGCCCAGAAGGCGGTGATCTGCTACTGCCTGGGCATCACCCAGCATGTCTGCGGCACCGGCAACGTGCAGGCCATTGCCAACCTGGCCATGCTGACCGGCCATGTGGAAAAGGAGGACACCGGCGTCGATCCCCTGCGGGGCCAGAACAATGTGCAGGGGGCCTGCGACATGGGCGCCCTGCCCAATGTCTTCCCCAGTTACCAGCAGGTGGACATCGACGACTACCGGGAGAAATTCGAAAGGGCCTGGCATGCTTCCCTGCCCGGCCAGCCCGGCCTCACCCTCATGCAGATGACCCATGGCGGGAAAAACGGCCCGCTCAAGGCCATGTTCATCATGGGCGAGAATCCCGTGCTCAGCGACCCGGTCAGCGACCGGGTGGAGGAGACCCTGGACAACCTGGAGTTTCTCCTGGTGGCCGATATCTTTCTCACCGAAACCGCCCGGCGCGCCCACGTGGTGCTGCCCGCCGCCTCCTTTGCCGAAAAAACCGGCACCTTCACCAATTCGGAACGCCGGGTGCAGATGGTGCGCCGGGTGATCCCGCCGCTCGGGCAGAGCCGCACCGATAGCGACATCATCATGGATCTCGCCGGCAGGCTCGGTTACGCCATGGATTATGAGAGCCCGGCGGAGATCATGGAAGAGATCAGCATGCTGGCCCCGATCTACGGCGGCATGCAGCATGACCGGCTGGAAAACTCCTGGGGGCTGCAGTGGCCCTGCTGGGACCGCAGTCACCCCGGCACCCCCTTTCTGCACAAATACTACTTTACCCGGGGCAGGGGGCGCTTCACCCCGGTCGTCCATGAGCCGCCCGCTGAACTGCCGGATGACGACTACCCCTTTCTGCTCAACACCGGCCGCATCTATCATCAGTACCATACCGGCACCATGAGCAGGCACAGTGCGCTGCTCTCCCGCGAGGCGGGCGAGGCCCTGCTGCAGCTGCACCCCGAGGACGGCCGCCGGCTCGGGGTGCGCAGCGGGGATCTGCTGCGTATGCGTTCCCGGCGGGGCGAGGTGCAGGTCAAGGCGGAGCTTACCGAGACGGTGCGGCCAGGGGAGGTGTACACCACCTTCCATTTTAGCGAGATGCCGGTCAACCGGCTGACCATCAGCGCCCAGGATCATTTCTCCCAATGCCCTGAATATAAAATCTGCGCCGTTCATCTGGAAAAGGTCTGAGGCCCATGAAGGATAAATATCTTCTCAAAAAAGATCATCTGCTGCCCCTGCTGCGCAAGCTTAAAAAAACGTACCGGCTCATCGCCCCGGTGCGGAATACGCATGGCGACACCCTGTTTACCGCGATTGACAGGCTCGACGAGGTGCGGATCGATCTTGACAAGCAGCCGCAGAACTCGCTGAAGCAGTTTTTCTTCCCCCAGCAGGAGGTGCTCTTCACCTATGACAATCCCGCCGGGGACAGCTATCATTTCCAGCCGGTGGTTGAGGAGAGCCCGCCCAGCCTTTATTTCGGGGTGCGTCCCTGCGATCTTTCCGCCGTGCTCTACATGGATGTGGTCTTTTTAAAAGACGCCAAGGATCCGAGCTACCTGCAGAAACGGCAGAACAGCATCCTGGTGGGGCTCAACTGCAATGATCCCTTTGCCAGCTGTTTCTGCAACGTCACCCGCAGCGGCCCGTTTATCGATTTCGGCTTTGATCTGCAGCTCACCGATCTGGGCGATCGTTTTCTGGTGGAGTTTGACCGGTCCCGGGGGCAGGAGATCATCACCAGCTGGCAGCAGTTTTTTGCCCCGGCAGGCGAGGCCGACGTCAAGGCGCAGTATCAGAGCTTTCTCGAGGCCCGGGGAAAATTCAGTCTGCAGGTGCATCTGGACCAGGCGGTGCGGAAGCTGGCCCTGGGTGAGGTGCCCGAATCGGTCTGGGAGGAGCTGTCCATGCGTTGCCAGGACTGCGGCGGTTGCGCCTACATCTGTCCGACCTGCACCTGCTTCACCATCCATGATCTGCAGACCTCGGACCATGCCGGGGAGCGGCTCAGGAGCTGGGATGCCTGCACCTTCAGCGGCTTCACCCGCATGGCCGGGGGCCATAACCCGGTGGACCGGCAGATGCGGGGCATCGAGAAACGGTTCCGCCACAAGCTGCAGTTTGATGTCAAAAAAGATAACCGGCCCAGCTGTGTGGGCTGCGGCCGGTGTGTCAATATCTGTTTCGGCGGCACGGACATCGTCCGTTTTATCAATATGACCTGCTGCGAGAATAGCTGATCATGCCAAGTCAATCAAAAGATCTCTATCTGCCGAGGCCCGCGGAAATCCGCGAGGTGATCGAAGAAAATTCCCAGATCAAAACCTTTGCCCTCTCCTTTATCGACCGCGAGTATCAGGACAGATTCTCCTACGCGCCCGGCCAGTTTCTGATGGTGTCCGTCCCCCATTGCGGCGAGGCGCCCATCTCGGTCTCTTCCACCCCGGTCAGCGGCGGCGCCATTCATCTGAGTGTGCGCCGGGCCGGCAGACTGACTGCCGCCATGCATGGCATGCGCAAAGGGGATGTGGTCGGCCTGCGCGGGCCTTACGGCCGCCCCTTTCCCATGGCCGAGCTGGCCGGCCGGGACCTGCTGTTTGTGGCCGGCGGCATCGGGCTGGCCCCGCTGCGCTCGGTGATCAACACCTGCCTGGCCGCAGGCCACGGCCGCCGCATCACCATCCTTTACGGCAGCAGAACCCCGTCGGATATCGCCTTTAAGGCGGATCTGACCAGCTGGGGAGAGACGGCCAATGTCAGCTGCCTGCTCACCGTGGACCGGGCGGAGCCGGGCTGGCAGGGGGAGGTGGGGCTGGTGACCGCTCTGCTTGCCCAGTGCCGGCTTGAGCCCGATGACGCCAAGGCCCTGCTCTGCGGGCCGCCCATGATGATCAGGGCGGTGCTGGCGGAGCTGGCGGAGCGGGGCTTTGCCGACGAGGACATCATCACCACCATGGAGCGTCATATGAAATGCGGGGTGGGCATCTGCCGCCACTGCCACATGGATGACAAGCTGGTGTGCAGGGACGGCCCGGTGTTCACCCTGCAGGAGCTCAAACAACTGAAAGTCATGGAATTGCTGGGGTGACAGAAGCCAGAAGCCAGAAGCCAGAAGCCAGGAGCCAGGAGCCAGGAGACAGGAGACAGGAGATAGGAGACAGAATGATTGATTTTATGACGTGTTATTCTGTCACCTGGCTGCTGAATTCTCGGCAGACAAAATTTGAGCAACATGAAAAATATTCATTTGAATTGATGAAGGTGTTTACCGTGAGGAGGGTTGTAAATGATGAGGCAAAAAACATGCAGTGCTCTGGCAGTGGCGCTTGTCGCGGTATTTGCTGCTGTATTGCCGGCTCTGGCCGGTGGCGGGGCGCCGGGCGCGTCCCAGGCCCAGGATAACGCCACCTGGACCTATGCGGGCAAAACCGGCATCGGCACCTCGTATGAGCAATATGTGGGGCGGGAGTACAGCGACAACGGGCCCAGCGGGCCTGTCTCCAGGGTGTGGTTCTCCATTGCCCGGGGCATCGTCACCGAAACCGCTTATGGTCGCATCGACGCGGCCCAGATCAAGGATCTGCAGCTGCTGGTCACCGGCCCCGGTTTTTTTGACGAGGAAAAAACCGCCACCGAACACCGTATCGAATATCTGACCACCGACGCCGCCGGCCGGCCCGCCTCCCTGGCCTACCGGCTGACCAACACCGACCGCGACAACCAGTACGTCATCGAAAAAAGCATCTTCACCGACCCGGACCGGCAGACCCTGTTTGTCCGCGTCCGTTTCACCGCAGCGGCAGACAACATCACCCCCTATATTCTCATCAATCCGCACATGGGCAATTCCGGCCGTTTTGATGTGGCCTATGTCGGCCGGGACCAGCAGGGCCGGGGCTTTCTCAATGCCCGGCAGGGCCATGAACTTTTCTTAAGCCTGCGCAGCACCGCAAGCTTTAACCGGATGTCCGCCGGCTTTGTCGGCACCTCCGACGGCTGGCAGGATCTGCACGACAACGGGGTGATGGACTGGGGCTACGACTATGCCGACGACGGCGGCGGCAACGTGGCCATGATGGCCAGGCTGGAAACGCTGCAAGCCGGGCAGACCGCCGTCTTTGACATCGCGGTGGGCTTCGGCGCCAGCCACAATGAGGCCATGGCCGCGGCCGACGGATCGCTCTCCGAGGGCTATGAGGCACTGCTCGCCAAATATAACGGCGCAGGTGAGGCGGTGGGCTGGGAGGATTATCTGGCCGGTCTTTACCGCCTGCCGGAGATGATCCCCGCCACCGGTGACAACGGCAGACTGCTCCATGCCAGCGCCATGGCGCTGAAGGCCCTGGAGGACAAGCAGAACCCGGGCGCGCTGATTGCCTCATTATCCATCCCCTGGGGTGATACGACTTCGGCGAACGAATACGCCACCGGCTACCGGGCGGTCTGGCCACGGGATTTCTACCAGTGCGCCATGGCCCTGCTGGCCCTGGGCGACCGGGAGACGCCGCGGGTCGCCTTTGACTACCTGCCCAGGGTGCAAGTGCAGTCCAGCCATGTGGAGCGGGACGGTATCACCATTGACAGCAGCCGGCCGGGCTGGTTCCTGCAGAAAACCCAGGTGGACGGCCGGCTGGAGTGGCTGCAGATCCAGTTGGACCAGACCGCCATGCCCATCATGCTTGGCTGGAAGCTGTGGAAAAACGGGCTGCTCTCCGAGGATGAGCTGGTGGCGAGTTACTGGCAGACGCTGAAGCCCGCGGCCGAGTTTCTCGCCAACGGCGGCCAGGTCAAGGTGACTTTTGCGGAAGGCGGCAGCGACGAATACACCGTGCCGCCGCCCTGGACCAGGATGGAGCGCTGGGAGGAACAGTCCGGCTACTCGCCCTCCACCGAGGCGGCGATCATCACCGGCCTCATCGCGGCCGCGGACATCGCCCGCCAGGTCCATGATCCGGGCGCTGCCGCCTGGTATGAGGCCAGGGCCGATACGTTCGCCAGCCGGCTCGCCCCCACCATGTTCACCACCAGCGGGGCCTTTTCCGGCGGCGACAAAAACGGCAGATACTATCTGCGCATCACCAAAAATGACAACCCTAATGACGGGGAGATGATCAACGGCAGCAACGGCCGGCCCGCCATCAATGAAAAGGAGGTGCTCGATGCCGGCTTTCTTGAACTGGTCCGGTACGGGGTGCTGCCGGCCGATGACCCGGACATGCTCGACTCGCTGCCTGAGCTGGACGCCATGGACCTGCCGGAGAATCTGCGGGTAAGGTATGATTTCACTTTTGACGGGCAGCCGGGGTTTCCGGGCTGGCGGCGCTACGGCAATGACGGCTACGGCGAACGGACCAGCGATGGCGGCAATTACCGCGGCAGCGACCCCAGCCAGCGGGGCCGGGTCTGGCCGCTCTTTACCGGTGAGCGCGGCCATTATGAGCTGGAGCGGCTCAAGGCGGAAAACAACGGCCAGATCAGCCAGCAGCAGCTTGACGGGCTGAAAGCGACCTATGTGCGGGCCATGGAGCATTTTGCCAATGAGGGGCTGATGCTGCCGGAGCAGGTATTTGACGGGGTGGGCGACAACAGCACCCATCACTATGCGGTGGGGGAAGGCACGGACAGCGCCACCCCGCTGGCCTGGTGCCACGCCGAGTACATCAAGCTGGTGCGCTCGCTGACCGACCGCAATGTCTGGGACTCCTATCAGGTAGTCCGGGAGCGCTACGCGCCCCGTTTCAAACACAACTTTCCCACCCTGTTTTTGCGGGGCACTTTCAACAGCTGGCAGGTCACGCCCATGACCCTGCGGGGCGATCACACCTGGCAGGCCGGCCAGGTGCTGTTCGGCGACGGCCCGGAGGAGCGCTTCAAGTTTGACGTGCTGGGCGACTGGACGGACAACTATGGCGACAACCCCATGCGGGACGGTCAGGCGGATTCCTTTGGCGCCGATATCCCCATTACCCAGGGAGCGGGCGCCTATACCATCACCTTTGACGAGCAGACCTTGAACTACCAGGTGACCAGGGACTGAGGAGTGTCTAAAGTGCGCTAAAGTGCCTAGAGTGCCTGAAGTACTTAAAGTGTCTGAAGTGCCTGAAGCGTATAAAAGTACCGCAACTTTAGGCACTTTAAGTGCTTAAAAAACGACTCCCGCCACAACTCCAGTTTTTTCAATATGATGTGGACGCTCTCCTGCCTCCGGATTATAGTAATCCGGCCAACGAAAGTCACATTGCTTCTCTGCTTAACGTTCAAGGTGATGTAAAGATGCTTTTCCGTAATGCCAAAATTGCCGTAAGAATCGGGATCATGATAGCGATCTTTTCCCTTATCATTGTCGCGCTCGGGATCATTGAATTCGTCAGCATGGTAAAGATCAGGAAAGGGCTGGAAATGATCATCAACGAAACCAATGTGGAAGTCGAACTGGCCCAGGAGATGCGGTTCCTTGCCCGGCATAAGGCGGTTATCATCAGAAATATCCTGCTGTTGCAGGAACAGGCTGATAAGGAATTTGAATTGACCCGCATCGAAAAAGAGGAAAGTGACTATGCCCTGGCCCATGCCAAACTTGCCGAAATCGTCAAGGATGCGGAGGGCAGGGCAATTCTTGCCCGGATCATCAAAGGCCGTGAAGAGACCAGACCCTTATGGGACCAGGTCATTGAACTCGGGATGGCCAACAGGCGGGACGAAGGGATCAGGCTGCTGGTGCGGGAGGTGAGAAGTCGTCAGTGGGGCTGGCTGGACAGCTTGAACGACATGGTCGCCCTGCAGAAAAAATATGCTGCCATGAATTATGAAAAGGCGTTGCACACCTACACAACAACGCGCAATACCTTCATCATGATCGATATGTTTTCCATCATTATCGGCCTGTTTGCCGCCGTTGCCATTACCAGAAGCATCACCCGCCCCCTTGCCGATATCACTGAAAAGGTGGACCGCATCGCCCATGGTGACCTTGCGGTTCACGTCGACTATGACGAAAACAATGAGATCGGCCTGCTCAGCAAAAACATCAATCACATGGTAGCCCTCCGCAAACAGAGTGAAAAGGAGCTGGAGGAGTACCGCCTGCACCTTGAGGACCTGGTGGAGGAACGGACCGAGGCCCTGAACCGGCAGCGGGAAAAATTCATCTCGGTGCTCATCCATGATCTGAAAGGGCCGCTGACGCCCATCCAGGGCTTCACCCGCAGATTGCTGGCCGGCAAGGCAAAATCCAGCGATGATGTGGAAAGGTATCTGCAGAGTATTGAGAAATCTGCCCAGCAGCTGCTCGATACCATTGAAGCGACCTCCAAGGATCTGCGGGATAAATTATCCCTGGGTGTATTCAAACCGGAAGAGGTGAACCTGACCGAACTGGCGGTCACCGTGGCAGGCAGCTTCATCGTTGCTCTGGAAGAGCGGGGCATCAGTCTGACCATCAACCATGCCCCAAGAGGCTCCTGGGACAAACTGGATGGGATCAGCATCACCGGTGACCGTTGCCAGCTGAAAACCATGCTGGAAAATCTGCTCGGCAATGCCGGCAAATATGCCAGGCAATCCATCGAGATGGAGCTGGGCAAAAATAACGGTGATATCGTTTTTGCGGTTGTTGACGATGGCCCCGGCATTGCCGAACAGTATCATGAAAAGATATTTGAACAGTATTTCCAGGTGCCCGGCAGCCGCAAGGGGACCGGCATCGGCCTGTACAGCGTGCAAAAGGTGGTGGAGAACCACCACGGCGCCATTGGCGTATCGTCAGTGCCGGGCAGGGGGGCGCGCTTCCAGGTGACGCTGCCTGCTGCGGCCCCCGACGCGCCTGAACACTGTTAGCGCCGGCAGCGTTACCTGGCGCCGCCGCCGCACTTTCCGCGGAAGAACTTTTCCTCTTCTGTTTGCCATTGTCTTTCCCGGCCAATCCGCCTAGGATAGAGAGAGGTTGGAAAAATTTCCGCGTTGCCCAGCAATTGTCCAGAGAGCGCGTAAACGACTATTACCCTTGCCAAAGTTCGTCTGATGCCCATCCGCCGCGATAGCCGAAAATCCCCATTATACCCTGCCTGCCACGGCAGGCGGGGTCTCTGTTTCCTCCTTCTTCCCCTGCTGGTCCTGCTGAACTGTACGGCCTGTTATCCCCGGACCAGAACCGCGGCCTGGGTCACCCGTTTTGATGTGGATTCACCCCGGGAAATTGACAGCATCTGCACCACGGCGAAAAACAGCGGGTTTGACGAACTGCTGGTCCAGGTGCGGGGCCGGGCCGACGCCTTTTACCGCAGTGACGTGGCGCCCTGGCCGGAGAATCTGGCCGGGACCGCTGCCGATTTTGATCCCCTGGCCCGTACCCTGGCCCAATGCGCTCCCCTGCCGGTGCAGGCCTGGCTCAATGTGTATTACCTGTGGGGTGAGACAACCCCGCCGAAAAATCAGGGCCACCCCGGCTTCCCTGGTCAGCCCTGGATTTTAAGCGATGATCAGGGCTGGCCGCTCACCGCCTACAGCGAATTTGACTTGAAACGGAACTGGCTGGAGGGGGTATATGCCGACCCGGCTTCCCCGGCCTACCGCAGGCTGTTTGTCGAGGTGGTGCGGGAGCTGGTCAGCCGTTATCCGCTCAGCGGCATTCATCTTGACTTTATCCGCTACCCCGGTCCGGCCTTTGGCGGGAGCGGCGAGCTTGGCCGGGAGTTTACCCGGAAAGTGGGCATCGACCCCCGCCTGCTGCCCGGGCAGCTGAGCCGGGATGCGCTGTTTGACTGGCTGTATGGCCGGATGGCCCCGGCTGACCGGCTTCTCACCACCGGGGCGCTCTACTGGAAGGAGAGGCGGGCCGCCGAGGTGACGGCCCTTCTCAACGATGTGCGCCAGGCCATAAAAAAACATGGCGGCCCAGGCATCACCCTGTCGGCCGCGGTCTTTCCGGACCCGGGCCAGGCCTACCTGGAAAACGGTCAGGACTGGCGGAGCTGGGCGGCCAGCGGGCAGCTTGACGCCCTGTACCCCATGGCCTATTTCGGCAGCAGCCAGCGGGTAGCGGCCCAGCTGCGGGAGGTGGCCGCAGGCCGCGGGCAGGGGTCACGGGTAGAGATGTGGGCCGGGCTCGGCGCCTATATCAAGGATGCCGGCCGGATTGCCGAGGAGGCGCAGAGCGCCCGGGATAACGGCTATAACGGCATTGCCCTCTTCAGCCTCGGCCACCTGCTGCAAGGCGCCGAGCCGGTAACGGCCTACACCGATGGGGCAAGAGGCATCGTCCACCTTTCCAGCGTCAAACCTCTCCCCCCCTGAATCAACTGCATCCCGGGCGGGTCCTGGGACCAGACAAGTCAAGACAACCCCCTGCAGGCAATTCTGGCCAAGGCCATGGGCGGCATGCTTCCTCCCCTGTCAACCACAGAGCTGGCCAAAGCACTGCAGGAGCGCCGGCAGGAATTCGCGGCAGCGGTCAGCCAGACCATCCCCCTGGCCCTGGCCCGGCTGCAGGACGAACCGCTGCTGCCGCCGAAAGAGGTAGAGCTCAGCGGCATCTTCTGTTTTGCCCATCGGCTGGACGGCACGGAGCGCTGGCTGGAGCAGGAAAACCGCTGCAGTCAGGCCAGGGACCGGCTGCTGGCCGGGGAGGATTTCGCCACGGTGGCGGCCCAGGTGTCCCAGGGGGCGACCCGGGAGCTGGGCGGGGGCCTGGGCTCCCGCTTTCTCGATCCCCTTGAGCCGCTTGATCAGCAGCTGGCCCGCCTGCAGCCCGGGGAGATCAGCCCGGTTTTCGAGGTTGACAACGGCTTCTGGTGCTTTCGACTTGACCAGAAGAGGGCCGGGAAAGCCAGGCCCTTCAGCGACCAGCCCTGGGAGGCGAAACGGATTCTTTTGCGGCAGGCCCTGCACCGGCTGATGGCGGTTGCTGACCCGGGCCGTCCCCTGGCGATGATCTCGCCATTTTCCACGTACAGATGAACGGAGGAGGCGGATGCTCAACATCTATTTTGCCGGGGCCATCCGGGCAGGGCGCGAAGATGGGCAACTCTATGCCCGGCTGATCACTTACCTGAAAAGCTTTGGCACGGTGCTCACCGAGCATGTGGGAGATGACGGGCTGCTGCAGGAGGAGAAATCCCTGACCGAGGAGGAGATTTTTCAGCGGGACATGGGGTGGCTGGCGGCCGCCGATCTGGTGATCGCCGAGGTTACCACCCCCTCCCTGGGGGTCGGCTATGAAATCGGCCTGGCCCAGACCCTGGGCAAACAGATCCTCTGTCTGTACCGGCCCGGGGCAAACAGACGCCTCTCGGCCATGGTCGCCGGCAACCCGGCCCTGCAGGTCCGGCGCTACAGCCGCGTTTCCGAGGCGCAGGAACTGCTGGCCGACTGGCTGAAACAGTTTGCCGGCCAGGCATGAGCGAAATTATTTCGCCTCTTCCATTCCTTAGCCCGGCAGATAAACCGCATAGCCGCGCGGCGGGGCAAAGAGTTGGGTCCAGCCGCCGCCGTCCGTGTGCTGACCGTAAGGCTGGCTGGTGTCGCGGCCCCACCAGGCGGCGCAGGTGAGCGAGTTATTGGGCCATCTGGTTTGCACCCAGGCCCCGCGCCAGGCCATGGGGTCGGTATTGACCACCACCACCAGGCCTTTCTGGCTCTGGTAACCATGGCGCTGGGCAATGTAGAGACGCTCGTCGCTGTAGAGCAGGCTCGTTGCGCCGCCGGCATGATCGCGGTGAATCCGGCACAAATTGTCAATGCCGCCGGGACTCTCCGGCAGGGCCAGGCCGTAGTTGTAATAATCTCTCCAGTAGATGCAGGGCACGCCCTCGTGGGTCAGGATAATGGCGTAGGCCAGCAGCTTGTCGTTGACAATGGGCTGGCTGCGGTCGGTGTCGTGGTTGTCGCAGAAGGTGACACTATGCATGGGGACATCATAGATCAGGCCGCTGCCCCACAACCGGCGCATATCGTAATGGGGGTTGTCGCACATCTCCCGCAGGGCATAGAAGAGCGGGAAATCAAAGGCGGAGCAGGACCAGCGCACGTAATCGAGATAACCTTTGATGGCGTCCTTGCTGCCATCCCAGTACTCCACCACGCCGAAGCACTTCTGCCACTCCTGGATGCTCTGCACGATCCAGGAATCGTAGTATTTGACCGCATCAAAGCGGAAGCCGTCGTAGCCGATGCCCTGCTGCCGGTCCTTCAGGTAGCGGATGTATTCCATCACGCCCAGATAGGTGTAGGGATTGTCATGGCAGAGGTCGGGCAGATCGTAGCCTTCCAGATCACCGTAAAAGGAGCCGGCGTCGGCGGAGGAGTATTCGCAGGGATGAAAATTGCTCCAGTCACGGGCGAACTTGCCGGATTTCGGCGTGAATTTCGTCAGCAGCTCCCTGCCGGTGAGGGGATTGACCTCCTTGGCGTCGCCTATGTCGCAGTGGTTGAGCACCGCATCGGCCAGGACGATCATGCCCTGGTCGTGGGCCGCCCTGGTCAGGGCCCGCAGCTCGGCAGTTGAGCCGAACCAGGTCCCCACCCCACCCTTCTGATTGAACTCGCCCTGATCGTAGTAATCATAGGGCGCGTAACCCATGCTGTCCACATGGCTTGACTTGGCAGAGGGCGGCAGCCACAGGGCGGTGATGCCGATTTTTGCCAGGGCGGGGAGGGTGGCCTGCAGATGCTTCCACCACTGCCCCTCTTTTCCCTCGGCCCGGGGGCAGTC
This sequence comes from Desulfurivibrio sp., assembly GCA_003605035.1. Classification (GTDB taxonomy): domain Bacteria; phylum Desulfobacterota; class Desulfobulbia; order Desulfobulbales; family SURF-16; genus SURF-16. The sequence continues at coordinate 29,693 of QZKJ01000005.1, read as the reverse complement.
CCAGTAGAAGGTTTGCATCAGTCTCATAGCGGTTCTCCTTGTCATTTGGGGTGGCTTTTGAAGGGGCAGGGCGACAGTCCAATCTCCCTGTCGCGCTGTCCGGCATCATCTTCTGTTATCCTAACAATGAAGTATAATGGCGGGAGCAGGATGTAAATGCGGCAGATTGTCGCACCCTGCTGGCCGGGCCGGCCGCAGGGAGAAATATCTTGACCATGGGTATATTTTACGATACCCATCAACGCGGGGAACAGTTGTGCTCCGCAAAAACAGCAAAGTGCCTGCACCATCCGCGCCGCTGGGCTGGGAATTGCTGGTAACGATAAAAAACTTTTCAAGCAGAGGTTAACCAGCAAATGACCAGGTCAGGAAAAATCCTGCCTATCCTTCACGGCCTGCTCATCCTTTCCCTGCTGCCCATTGCCGGGGCCGCCGCGGATGACCGCCTCGCATTCGGCATGTCCATGCGTTTCCGCTATGAATGGCAGGATAACTTCAACCAGAAGTACTATGGCGAGGATCCCGGCCAAGGGGAGGCCGACGACGGCTTTCTGCTGGGGAGATTCAGGGCCGGCCTTGACTATAAGCCTGCGGAGAAGATCCATCTGGCCCTCTGGCTGCAGGATTCGGAATGCTGGGACCGGGCGCTGCCGGACAGCGCTTTCTACAACGGAAAACTGGGGATGGAGAACAATCCCAATCAGGATCAATGGGAGTTGTGGGAGACCTACCTGGAGTTCGTCAAGCCCGCAGATATCCCGCTGACGGCAAAAGTGGGAAGACAGCGGATCTACTATGGGGACAAACGGATCTTCGGGCCGGGTGAGTGGGGCAATACCGGCAGCTGGCTGTGGGATGCGGCCAAACTTTCCTACCTCTTCACGGCCGGCTTTGTCGATGCCTACTATGGCCGGACCGTGGTGCATGAGCCGGTAGAGTTCAGCCTGAACCACCGCCATTTCTACGAATCCTTTGGCGTTTACGGGCAGTACAGCCCCGGCGCCGGCCTTTTCCCCTTTGTGGTTGAGCCCTTTTTCATGAGCAAACGGGATGACCATGAATTTTATACCGGCGAGGACGGCGGCAGCGGAAATCTTGATTCCTACTACGGTGGTTTCAGGCTCTCCGCAACCGGTCTGCGCGGGTTTGACTGTGCTCTCACCTGGGTGCGGCAGTTTGGCGATTATGGTCAGGACGATATCCGGGCATACGGCTATAATGGGCTGCTGGCTTACACCTGGAAACGTGTCCGCCTGCAGCCGAGAATGAGCGTCGAATACAGCTTCGCCTCAGGCGATGCCGACCCGGCGGATACCAGGCATGAGACCTTTGATGGGGCGTTCGGGGCCAGGGATACCATGTATGGCCGCATGAATTTCTTCCACTGGATGAATCTCAGGGATGCCCAGCTCAACCTGGAGATCAGACCGCGGGACTGGATCTATCTGAAGGCGGAGTTCCATAAATTCCTGCTGGCCGAGGAAAAGGATGCCTGGTACCTCAATGCCTCCCTTTACCGCGATAAAACGGGCAGATCAGGCGATGAGGTGGGCAGAGAGTTTGACCTGGTGGGAAAATTTGATCTCCCCAAAGGCAACACGGTGCAGGTCGGCTTCGGCCATTTCTGGCCCGATGAATTTGCCGAGAGCCTGGCCTCCGGCGAGGAGGCGAACTGGGTCTTTGTGGAGTGGCAGTACAGCTTCTCCGTGGAAATCCTGTAAAGTTGCCTGCGCACGGGTGAAACCGGTCGGGGCAGGAGAGGAGATGACGGGGGAGGGACCGCAGCCCCTCCCCTGCAGGAGTGATCGGCGCCGGTAAAGCCAGCCTGTCAGGTATAGCTGTGGGTGCCGAGCACAACCTTGATGCCGGTTTTGCCTTCTATCATCTGCGCCTTTTCCTCCGCGGTGGAATAAGGGCAGTCCGGTTTGGCGTTGGCCATGCAGCTGCTCAGATAGATGGTATCCGGCTTGATTTCCGCCAGCTTGATCGCCATGCCGATATTGGCCACCGTCGAGCGGCCCGGACACTGGCATTTCACCATGGAGATGACCTGGGACTCCTCCTCGAACTTGCCGTCGCCCAGGGCCGCCGCCTTCAGACACCGCCATTCCCCCGGACAGCCGTACCCGCTGTCCATGTATGACCCGCACGCTACCACCATTACCTTCTTCATTTCGTTCTCCTTTGTCATGATGGGTGATAAGGAAAAAAATTGTTATTACCCGGCCTGGGACGAAAAACGTTCGATCGCCCCGGTGTTGTAACTGTTCAGCAGTGCCGCAGATGCACCGGTAAGCGCAGACACCGAGAGAGGCCTGGCCGCTATACATGGGGTATGCGGCTGGGCCGATAACAAAGCAGATGCGGTGCTGCTGGATAGTTACAAAAAATTGTCAGTTGCTCTCAGCATAAACCCCCTGAACCGGGCTGTGTCAATTTTTTTGTGGACAAAGTACCACATTTTTTTTAAATAATATCAAATAGTACCACGATGTTGCAGCGGGGATTGCCCGCCAGTCGCCAAGTTTGAACTGCGGGTGAGCATAGCGGTCAGGCGGAATTCACCGAGAAAAAATTGTCTTCCTGGCGTACACCTGGTACGGTAAGCGGGCATAGTCGGCAATGAACGCGGCAGCTGTTCTGGATTTTTCCGGCGGATACCCGGGAAGCTCCCTTTCAGGAAGGCTGCTGCGGGTAAATATAAGGAGGATACCATGATCCAGTTTCGTGTCGATGAGGAGCGCTGCATCCAGTGCGGCGAATGCGAGGTTGAATGCCCGGCCGGGGTCATCACCCTGGACGAGTTCCCGAAGATCACCGACGAGCAGGCCTGCATCCAGTGCCAGCACTGCCTGGCCGTCTGCCCCACCGCCGCCATCTCGATTCTCGGCAAAAATCCCGATGAGAGCGAGCCGCTCGCCGGCAATATGCCGGACCCGGCCAGGCTGGGGACCCTGATCAAGGGCCGCAGAACCATCCGCCGCTATAAGGAGGAGGAACTGCCGCCGGAACTGATTGACGAGCTGCTGGACATTGCCTGCCATGCCCCGACCGGGGTTAATGCCCGCGGCGTGCTGTTCTCCGTGGTCAAGGAGCGGGCGGTCATGAATTCCCTGCGGGCAGAGGTGATGGCGCGTCTGGCGGGACTGAAAGACGCTGGACAGTTGCCGGAAGGGTTCATCGGCCAGTATCTCGGCCGGGCGGTGAAGGCCTGGCAGGAGTCGGGCAAGGATATCATCTTCCGGGGGGCGCCGCATCTGCTGGTGACCAGCGCCCCGCAGGACGCCCCCTGTCCGGTGCAGGACACCCACATCGCCCTGACCACCTTCCAGCTGATGGCCCATGCCCGCGGGGTAGGCACGGTGTGGGACGGTCTGTTCATGATGGTGCTTTCCCTCTGCCCGGACCTGATTCCGCGGCTCGGCATTCCGGAGGAGCACACCCTGGGCTATGCCATGGCCTTTGGCAGGCCGGCGGTGGAGTTCCACCGGACGGTGCAGCACGGACCGGCCAGGGTCAATGTGGTCAGGTGACAGGGGGTTTCCCTTCGCTCCTTCCCCGGGGTTGACCGGCAAAATTTCCCGCCGAGCCTCTGGCAGCCGCAAAGCTGGTGGCACTAAAATTGCCGTCAGAGAAATCGTGTGAAGAACCCACGATCAAGGCAACGGTGGAGGAGCAAATATGGAAATCCGGGTCGGCACCAGCGGGTACGGCTACAAGGAATGGAAAGGGCTATTCTATCCCGAGAAGATCGCGGCCGGGGAAATGCTTGGCTTCTATGCCCAGCGGCTAGGCGTGGTGGAGATCAATTACACCTTTTATCACATGCCAACGGCCAAGGTGCTCGCTTCCTGGGCGGCCCAGGTTCCTGACGATTTTGCCTTCGCCCTCAAGGCGCCCCAGCTCATCACCCACCGCAAGCGGCTGCGGGAGGTGGACGAGGAGACCGATTATTTCTTCCGCACCCTGGCCGTGCTGGACAAAAAAATGGGACCGGCGCTCTTTCAGTTCCCCGCCGGGTTCCGGGCCAACCGTTCGCTGCTGGAGGATTTTCTCGCGCTGCTTCCGGAAAACCGCCGCTGCGCCTTTGAGTTCCGCAGCTCTTCCTGGCTGACTCCTGAAATTCTGGAGCTGCTCCGGGAAAAGAACTGCAGCCTGTGCATCGCTGATACGGACGAGAAGCCGGCGGAAGCGATCATCAGCACCGCTTCCTGGGGCTATCTGCGGCTGCGCCGTTCCGCTTACGGTGAGGCTGACCTGGCCCGCTGGCGGGAGCGGATCCTGGCCCAGCCGTGGCAGCAGGCCTTTGTCTTTTTCAAGCACGAGGAGGAGGCCAGAGGACCGGCAATGGCCATGCATTTTCGTAAGCTGGTGAGTTGATGAGCTGATAAGTTGTTGAGCTGATGAGTTGTGAGCGGTGTCAGGGGTATCACAGCCTTGCCCGGAGGAGGCATGGGACTCAAAGACTATCGGAAGAAACGTGATTTTGACCGGACCAGGGAGCCCCGGGGGCAGGGCAATGCCGCCGGGGCGGGCAACCTCTATGTCATCCACAAGCATGCGGCCACCAGGCTGCATTATGATCTCCGGCTGGAACTTGACGGGGTGCTGAAAAGCTGGGCCGTGCCCAGGGGACCGAGTCTGGATCCGGCGGAAAAGCGGTTGGCGGTCCAGGTGGAGGATCACCCGCTGGAGTACGGCGCTTTTGAGGGTACTATTCCTGAAGGCGAGTATGGCGGCGGCACGGTGATGCTCTGGGACCGGGGCACCTGGGAGGAGGATGATGATCCGGCCAGTGACTTTGCCGGGGGAAAACTGTCGTTTACGCTGCACGGAGAAAAACTGCGCGGCTCCTGGGCCCTGGTGCGGATGAAGGACCGGGACGGCAACCCCACCAGGAACTGGCTGCTGATCAAGCATCAGGACGCGGAGGCGGTGGCGGAAAGCCGCTACTCCATTGTCGAGGCCCAGCCGCTCAGCGTGGCCAGCCGCCGCTCCCTGGAGGAAATCGCCGCCGGACGACCTGCTTCAGCGCCTCCTCTGCCTGACCCGGCGCAACTGCCCAATGCCCGCAAGGCCCCGCAGCCGGCCATCATCAAACCGCAGCTGGCCACCCTGGTTGACCAGCCGCCGGCCGGCGGGGACTGGCTCCATGAGATCAAGCTTGACGGCTACCGGATTCTTGGCCGCATTGAGGCGGGCCGCATCTCCCTTTTTTCGCGCCACGGCCGGGACTGGACCGGGAAATTTGCCGCGGTGGCCGAGGCCCTGCAGGCCCTGCCGGTGCAGCAGGCCATGCTGGACGGTGAAATCGTGGTGCTGCGGCCGGACGGCACCTCGGATTTCCAGGCCCTGCAGGAGCTGCTGCAGGGCAGCCGCCAGGACAGGGCGGTCTACTACCTGTTTGATCTCCCCTACTGCAACGGCTATGATCTCACCCGCACCCCGCTGCTGGCGCGCAAAAAACTGCTGCAGGCGCTGCTGGGGCGCCTTTCGCCGCCAAAGGATATCATCCGCTTCAGCGACCACATCGAAAGCAGCGGCAGCGAGGTTCTGCAGCAGGCCTGCCGCCTGGCCGCCGAGGGCATCGTCTCCAAGCAGGCCGCCGGGGTTTATGAGCAGCAGCGCTCCCGGCGTTGGCTGAAAACCAAGTGTCTGCAGCGCCAGGAACTCGTCATCTGCGGCTGGAGTGAGCCCGCCGGCTCCCGCACCGGCTTCGGCGCCCTGCTGCTGGGCTATTACCAGCATGGTGAGCTGGTCTACGCCGGCCGGGTGGGCACCGGTTTCAGCCAGGCCAGCCTGGCCCAGCTGAGCCGGCTGCTGGCAGAGGTCGCCACAGACCAGCCGCCTTTCCGCCACCCGCCGACCGGGGCCGAGGCCCGCGGGGTGCACTGGGTCAAGCCGGTGTTGATCGCGGAAGTGGCATTCCGGGAATGGACCAGGGAGAATATTTTGCGCCAGGCCTCCTTCAAGGGGCTGCGCCAGGACAAATCCCCCACGGAGATCGTCCGGGAAGCGCCGGCCGGCAACTGTGACCGCGCCGGGTCAACCAGGGCGGCCGGGCAGCGGGCCGCACCCGGCAGGCGAGATCCGGCCGCGGATACCGTGGTGGCAGGGGTGCGGCTCTCCCATCCGGGCAAGATTCTCTTTCCCGAACAGGGGGTCAGCAAGCTGGCCCTGGCCGAGTTCTACGCAGCCATTGCGGATTTCATGCTGCCCCATGTCGTCCACCGGCCCCTGACCCTGCTGCGCTGCCCGGCAGGCCGGCAGGGCGAGTGTTTTTATCAGAAGCATCTCGGGGAAGCGATTCCGCCAACCCTGCGCGCCATCCCCATCAGGGACAAAGAGGCGACCTCCGACTACCTGGTCATTGACGATGTGCAGGGGCTGCTCTCCCTGGTGCAGCTGGGGGTGCTGGAAATTCATCCCTGGGGCAGCAGGGAAGGCGAGCTGGAGCGGCCGGATATCCTCACCTTTGACCTTGATCCGGGGCCGGGCCTCGGCTGGCCGGAGGTGATCGACGGCGCCAGGCTGCTGCGCCGCCGCCTGGAGGAGCTGGGTCTGGTATCCTTTGTCAAGACCTCGGGCGGCAAGGGGCTGCATCTGGTGGTGCCGATCCTGCCCGGTGCCGGCTGGCCGGAGGCCAAGGCCTTTGCCAGGGCGGTGGCCAGGGAACTGGCCATGTTGCGGCCGGACCGCTTTACCGCCGAGATGCAGAAGGTGAAGAGGCAGGGCCGGATATTCATTGATTATCTGCGCAACGACCGGGGGGCCACCACGGTGGCGGCCTATTCCACCAGGGCCTTTGCCGGCGCGCCGGTCTCCACCCCGATCCGCTGGGATGAACTGAACCGGGCCATGACCCCGGACCGCTACCGGATCGACAATCTCCCCAAAAGGCTGGCCGCGCTGAAAAACGACCCTTGGCAGGACTTTTTTCAGGTCCGCCAGGAGATTGGAAAGGTTGATGAGCTGGAAAGCTGATGAGCTGATGAGCTGGAAAGCAGGGATCAGGCCGCGCCTTTTCCCCTGGCGGCAAAGCGGCTTTTGATGATTTCCATCAGATCGATGATCTCGGCGCCTTCGGCCTCCGCGGCCGCCGGTTTCTCCACTACATCGGCTCCGGCCTTGAGTTTTTCCTGCACCAGAGCGAGCAGCCTGTGGGCGTGGCGGTCTTGCAGCAGCTTTGGCTCAAACCTGTCGGCGCGAAGTTTCTTCATTTCCTGCTGCAGCTGCTGCACCATGGCAGCCGGCGCCTTTTCCAGGGGCGGCAGCCCGATCGCCGCGGGCAGGCGGATTTCATCGGCAAAGCGCAGGGTTTCCGCCCGAAGAATGCCGGCTTCGGCGATAATCGCCACCAGGTGTTCCCTTTCCCGCATCACAAAGGTGGCAATACCGGCCCTGCCGCTCTGCTCCATGATCTGGGCGAGCAGGCGGTAGGCCTTGGTGACGCCGCCGGACGGCACCAGAAAGTAGGCGTGCTGAAAATAGACCGGGTCCAGTTCGGCCACGGCAACAAAGCTGCGCAGATCGATTTCCCGGGATTTTTTCGGCTCCAGGGCCTCCAGCTCCTCGTCGCTGACCACAATAAACCTGCCCTCCTCGACCTCAAAGCCGCGGACGATTTCCTCTTTTGCCACCGGCTGGTGGTCACTGGGGCAGAAATAGCGGCGCTGCAGGGGGGTGCCGTGCCGGTCAACCATGCGCAGCGAGGCCGGCTTGGGCCGATGGGCGGCATAGAGATCCACCTGGATGCTGACCAGGCCGAAGGTGATGGTGCCGGACCAGAAGGAGCCGGTCGCGGCGGCATGTCTTTTTCTGTCAGCCATGTCAACGCCTCCTGGCGGCCTGCAGGCTCGCCTCCAGCGCCTGTTTCAGATCCGTGGTGGTTTTTTTCGGCGCTGCCTTGCGCAGCTTGATGATCTTGCCGCTGGCTTTGGAGGCAATCAGTCCCATGACCCGCTGCCGGTATTCATCCCGGTATTGACCCGGATCAAAGCTGCCGGCCAGGGCCGCGACCAGCTGCTCCGCCAGGGCTAATTCCCGTGGGTCGCTTTCCCGGCCGGTCGGGATCTGCAGCTTGGCCAGGGCCACCACTTCTTCGCTATGCCTGAGGGTGATCAGGATCGGGTAGCCGGCCTGCAGCCGCAGAACCCCGAAATACTCCTTGTTGCGCATCACCCAGCGGGCGAGGCCCGCCGTGCCGGCGCCGTTCAGGGCGGCAGCCAGGGCAAAATAGGCTTGCCTGTCATCATCCGGCCCGAGAAAATAGGGGTGATCATACCAGCGGTGATCGATGGCCGGGCCGGGCAGGAAGCGGATGATCTCGATATCCCGGCCGGGTTCGGGTTCCAGGCCTTGCAGTTCCTGCTCGCTCAGGATGACCAGGCGGCCGTTTTCCGTCTCATAGCCGTGCCGGATCGCCTCGGCCGGCACCGCTTCGCCGGTTGCCGGGTTGACCATTTCCTGCCTGAGCGGGGTCAGGTCCCTGGCGTGCAGCAGCCGGAAATGGACACTCTTTTCCTCCAGCGCTGCATAGAGTTTGACCGGCACGGCAAGCGCGCCGAGTCGGATGATGCCCTTCCAGATTGACCTGGTGGTCATGGTTTTCCCCCTTCAAGGTGTGAGTGGCTGATCAGCGTGGCCGACCCGGTCAAGGTCCCTTTTTACTAACCATCAGCAAACTGGGAAAGCAAAAAACGCTCCAGGCAGTACGGCCCGCCCATCTTGAGGAGCCGCGCCCGCCGGGGGCTTTGCTTACCTGCTTATCAGCTCTTATCAGCTTACCAGCTCAACAATTAACAACTCCCTTCTCCATGTTTGTCCTGTTTGGCCGGTAACAGTCCTGTCTGGCAGGACAATTGCCGGCCTGGCAGAGGCCGGTTTCCTTATTTCCCGGCCGGTAAAGGCCGGTCTCCGGTGCTGTCATTACCGGGATGGCTTGGCCCTTCTCTTGCAATAAGGCGGATAAGAGCGGAGATCCGCTGCGGAACAGGCGCGCCGGGATTTCCGGCAGACGCCTAAACAGCCTGCAGCAGGCGAAATTGTCTGCTTATTATCCTTGCCGTCATGCCGGATGTGTCGAGGCTTTTTGAAACAGTATATCAACAAGTGCTGATTCTCTTACAGATAGGAAATGAAGAATCTTTGAGGAGGTGCACCATGGCCAATCCCTTTGTTCACATCGAACTGGAGACCAAGGATCTGGAAAAAGCGAAGAAGTTCTACCAAGGTATGTTTGACTGGAAGCTGGAAGAGATTCCGGGCATGGATTACACCATCATCAACGTCGGGGAGGGTACCGGCGGGGGCATGATGGTCAAGCCTGATCCTGCCATGCCGGACATGTGGCTGCCCTATATTCTCGTTGCTGACGTGGCGGCCGCCACCAAAAAGGCGCAAGCCCTGGGGGCGAAGATCTGCAAGGAAGTCACCGAGGTTCCGGACATGGGGTGGTTCAGCGTGATCACGGATCCCAACGGCGCGGCCTTCGGGCTCTGGCAGGCAAAAGAGGCGTGCTAGCAGTGGCGGAACCCATCCTGGCCGCATGCCGCGGGCCGCAGCAATCTGCTGCCTGCTATTGGCGCAGCTGCAGCCGTGGCATGCCAGGGCGGGCGTATACCAATAAATGATGAGAAAAATCAGGAGAAGAAAAAATGAATCCGGTTATTCGTTTTGAGATGCCCTTGGAAGACCATCAACGGGTGGTAACCTTTTACAGTGAAGTCTTTGGCTGGCAGACCCAGCTGCTGGGTTCGGATATGGGGACCTATGTGCTGGCCACGACAACCCGCTCCGACCAGCATGGTCCGGCAAAAAAGCCGGCGATCAATGGCGGGTTTTTCCAGAAATCAGAGGATATGAACGCCCGCTATCCATCGGTGGTTATTCAGGTCGAGGATATTCACGAGCATATGCGCAAAGTCAGCAATGCCGGCGGCGAGATCCTCGGCGAGCCCGTTGAGATACCGGGGGTGGGATGGTATGTGGCCTTTATTGATACGGAAGGCAACAGGGTCAGCATGCTGCAGCCGTATCACTGATTCACTCCGGGGAAAAAACGCAATTGCGGGAAGGCGGCGGGATCCTGCCGCCTTGTCACGACCTGGTATTGATGATAATGCCGGTTTCATGCTGCAGGTTGTCCAGGGTGGCGGTCAGTTCCTCGAACTTGAGGGGAACATCCCGGGTCAGCCGGCACAGCTCATTATCCGAGCAGTCATAAACATTCAAGGCATAGCCGCCGCCCTCATGTCTGGCAAAAACCAGGTGAAGGGGGAGCCCGTTGGCGGACAGATCCGCATTGACCCGGGTCAGCACATGGCGCAGGTCTCTTTCCGCCGGCGGTATGGCTGGCGGCATATTTTCCTCAAGCACTCTGGTCTGGTAGCTGGCCCAGGCCTGTCTGAGGGCAGCCCTGCCAACCGGCCGCGCCCTGCCGGCGGGCAGGGGTGGGCGCACCTCGGTGGGGATCGGCGCCGGTTCCCCGGGAGGCGGGTTCGGGTTTCTGATCTCATGAACCGCCAGCACGTATGGGGTCCTGTCCGGATTCAGCACAAAGAACGGCACCGGCAAGGTGGCGGCTTGCGGGGTGACAAAGGTGGCGGCAACGGGGGTTGGCGTCAGAACGGTCAGGGCCTCCCCCGGGGCAAGGGTGAGGACCGAGGCCGCCGTTGCGGCCACGGCAACTGTCGCCGCAGCCGCCGGCGCCAGCTCCGCCTGCTGCAGGGCGGCAGTCAGCGCTGCCGGCGCGGCAGTGGTCAGTCTGGCGGTGATCTCCGCCTCCGCGGGCGAGGTGATTGACGGGGCAGGGGCAGTCACGTTGGCCAGGGCCTGGTTGATCAGCAGCTCGTTCTGCTGCACCGCGTCAAGGTTCTCCAGGATTCCTTCGGCCTCCAGCTGCGGCGGGATCGCATTGAGCAGCAGGGTATCGGTACGCGGCCGGGAGACAAAGTCCAGATTCTGCAGGGCCTGGTTGATCAGCAGCTGATTCTGCAGAATGACATCCAGCTTGCTCGCCTCGGGGTCTGCCAGGGCCGGCGGCGTCACATTGATCAGCGGGCTGTTTGCTGGACGGCTGAGTACGGAATTCAAGGTTCGCAGCGTCTGATTAATCAGCAGCTCATTCTGCAGGACAGAATCCACTGCCTGCGTCACGGCCTCCGCCGCCCGGGCCTGATTCGCACTACTCAGCCGGACAGGAGCTTCCCCACCCGCATTAGCGCTTTGCGCTCGTTGCACCTCGGGCGGGATCGGATTGGTACCGGTAATTTCATTGACAGCCATGGCGTTACCCCACTGAAGATCTTCTCTTATTTAAAACGTAGGTGCCAATGGTGAGAATGTCAAGGAGAGGCGGGGAAGGCCTGGCATTTCCCTGTAAAAATAATGATCAAAGGGATAAGCCAGCCATTACTGAAATTTGATCTGCAGACCGGTATTTTTGTGACCGTCATGGGAATTTAGAAGCCGGGAGAAACTATTTCTCCGCGATCTCCGGGTGCACTGCGGTGAAAAAAGACTTTTTACCCAGGGTCTCAGTCAAGATCCGCGTTCTTTTCGCCGGAGAGCCAGCCGTACTGTTTCCAGTACAGGCGTTTGATGCGCTCCATGGCCTGCCGGCGTTTTTCCGGCAGCTGTTCCAGCAGGTAGTAGAGGGTGGGCACCACCACCAGGGTGAGGAAGGTGGCCACCATCAGGCCGAAGATGACCACCACGGCCATGGAGCGCCACCACTGGCTTGACTCGCTGACCCAGGAGATGGTCAGATCATGGAAGTCAAAGGAGACGCCGGTGACCATGGGGATCAGCCCGAGGATGGTGGTGATGGCGGTGAGCAGCACCGGCCGCAGCCGGGTGGCGCCGGCGGCAACCACCGCCTCGGACAAAACCATGCCCCGCTCCCGCAGTTTGTTGGTGTAATCGAGCAGGACGATGGCGTTGTTCACCACCACCCCGGCCAGGGAGATGACGCCCACCCCGGTCATGATGATGCCGAAGGGCTGCTTAAAGAGCATCAGGCCGAGAAAGGCGCCGCCCAGCGAAAGGATCACCGAGGTCATGATGATAAAGGGTTGGGAGATGGAGTTGAACTGGCTGACCAGGATGAGAAAGATGAGCAGCAGGGCCACGACAAAGGCCTTGGACAGGAAATCCTCGGATTCCTGCTGGAACTCGAATTCCCCGGTGAACCTGGTCTGGTAGCCCGGCGGCAGGGGAAGATTTTTCAGCAGTTCCTCGGCCTGGGCCCTGGCCACCGGACCGGGCACTTTGGTTTCATCCACATTGGCCTTCACCGTCACCACCCGTTCGTTGTTGATGCGGTTGATATCGCCGATGGAGCCGCCGTATGCCACTTTTGCCATGGTGGACAGCGGCACCATCTGGCCTGAGGGGGTGGGAATCATCAGCTCGTGCAGCACGTCCACCACCCGCCGATCGTCTTCCCGCAGCTGGACGGTGATGTCGTAGTCTTCATCCTTTTCGCGGAAGGAGGAGACATCCAGGCCGTTGTAAGCGGTTTTCAGGGCAAAGCCGATCATATCGGTGGAGAGCCCGAAAAGGGCCGCCTTCTGCCGGTCCACCGTAACGTGCACCGACGGGGTGCCCTCGACAAAGTCGTCACGGATGTCCTCCACATGGGGGACCTGGGCCACGATCTTCTTGACCTCGGCGGCAAGGCTCCCCAGCACGGCAAAATCATCCCCGGCGATTTCGATATTGATCGGCGCGCCGGTGGGCGGACCCTCCTCGGCCGCGGCAATGGTCAGTCTGGCGCCGGCAATGTCTTTGATGCGCTCACGGATGGTTTCCAGGGTGTCGTTGGAGGAGCCGAGCCGGTCCTTCATCTCCAGAAAACGGATGCCCACATGGTTGGGGGCATTGGGGTCAAAGGCGGTGCCGGCGCTCGCCGTGACGATCCCCTTGCTGTAGACGTTTCTGATGTTCCCCAGATCGCTGGGTCCGGCAAACGAAGTGCCGTCGGCCTTTTTGTGCTCCTTGGCCAGCAGGGCCTGGCCGTATTCCTCGTCCGAAGGCTCCAGCGACACGCTGGCTTCAGTCTGCGGGGAGGCCACCGCCAGCTCGATGCGCTTCAAAACCCGGTCGATGTAATCGAGGTCCGCCCCCTCAGGCACCTCGAGGTTGACGTACATGGCGGCCGGATCGATGTCCGGGAAGAACTCGATGGGCTTTTCCAGCCCCACGGCCAGCAGCCAGCCCTGCACCATGAGCGCCAGCACGGCAAAGCTGCAGAGGATGACGCTTACCGGCCGCTTGAGCGCAGCTGTAAGCAGTTTCGCGTAGCCGCGCATCCATATCCCCCTGATTTCCGCCGGTCTTTCCACGGCGGCCGCCACTTCCTCCAGGCTTTTCGCCGGGGCGCCGCCGTCCTTGCTTTTGACCTTCATGCACAGGGAGGCGAAGGCCGGGTTGATGACCAGGGCGACAAAGAGGCTGGCGCTAAGGGTAATGATCAGGGTGAGCGGCAGATAGCTCATGAACTCACCCATGATGCCGGGCCAGAAGAGCATGGGGGCAAAGGCGCCCAGGGTGGTGAGGGTGGAGCCGATGACAGGATACGCCACCTCGGAGGTGGCTTTCATGGCGGCATCGAAGCGGGAGGCGCCCTGCTCCATGAAGCGGTAGGTGTTTTCAATGATGACGATGGCGTTGTCCACCAGCATGCCGAGCGCCAGCGTCAGGCTGAAGAGCACCACCATGTTGAGGGTGATGCCGAGCAGGTAGAGGGCGGTGAAGGTGAGCAGCATGGAAAAGGGGATGGCCAGGCTCACCATCAGCGCGTTGCGCAGGCCCATGGCAAAGAAGATCACCACCAGCACCAGCACCAGGCCGGTGAGGATGTTGTTTTCCAGGTCAGCCACCATGAGGTCGATGTCCCGGGCCTTGTCCATGACCTTGGTGATTTCCGTGCCCCGGGGCCAGGCGGGCTGCACCCTGGCGATGTGGCTGTCAATCTGTTTGCTGATGGGGATGATGTTTTCGCCGGAGCGTTTCCTGACCGCCAGGTTTACCGCGGCCCGGCCGTCCAGGCGGGCGCGGCTGGTCTCCTCCTTGAAGCCGTCCACCACCCGGGCCACGTCCTTGAGATACACCGGCTCGCCGCCATGGGTGCCGACGATCAGGCCGTAGATCTCCTCCGGGGTGGTGAACTCCCCCGGCACCCGGAGCTGGAAGCGGCCGTCGCCCATGCGGATGGCGCCGCCCGAGGTGTTCTGGTTCTCGCTGACCACCACCTGCTGCAGGGCGCTGATATCCAGGCCGTAATAGGCCAGCTTTTCCGGGAAGACCTCCACCCGGATCTCCCGCTCCAGGCCGCCGGTGACATCCACCGCCAGCACGCCGGGGATGGCCTCGATGGCATCCTCCAGATCATCGGCAATTTCCTTCAGGCAGGGCAGTCCGCAGGTGCCGGACAGCGAGAAGACCACAATGGGCAGCTCGGAGAAGTTGACCTCGAACACCGAAGGGTCGTTCTCCAGGTCCTGGGGCAGTTCGTTTTTGGCCTCGTCCACCTTGTCCTTGACGTCCTGCATGGCCTGGTCGATGTTCGTGCCGGTGACGAACTCCACATTAATGGAGGAAAGCCCCTCGGCGCTGACCGACTGGATCTTTTTCAGGCCGTCGAGACCCTTGAGCTTTTTCTCGATCTCAATGGTGATGGCGGTTTCGATATCCGGGGGGGACACCCCGCGGTATTCGGTGGAGATGAAGACGTTGGGAATGGAGATGTCCGGGTCGCTTTCCCGGGGCAGCACCAGGTAGCAGTAGGTGCCGAAAACAATGATCAGCACGGAGAGGACAACAACGGTGATGCTCTTTCTGACGGCGGTGTCGGAGACGAGCATCAGCGCAGCGCTCCCGCTCCGCTGAGCAGCTTGACGGGGTTGACCTGCTGGCCTGCTTCCACATCGCGCTGGCCCTCGATGATGACCCGTTCCCCAACCGCCAGCCCCTGGGTCACCTGGGCCAGCCACTGCTCCATGATGCCCAGGGTGACCAGCCTTTTTTCAGCCTTCCCGTTCTTTTCCACAAAGACAAAGTGCTCGTCGTTGCGGGTGAGCACCGCATACAGCGGCACGATGACGGCCTGCTCCATCGTTTTTTTAACGATATCGGCGCGCAGAAACATGCCGGGCAGGATTTCTCCCCGGGGATTGTCCACCGCCAGCTCCAGGCGGTACAGCCGGGCCTGGTTGTCCGGGGACGACGACAGAAAAAATTTGCGGCCCGTCACCCTGCGGTCCTCCAGGGCCTGGATGGTCAACTCCACGCTGTCGAGGCCGCGCACCGCCGCCACATCCGATTCCGGGATGCCGATCACCGCCTTGACCCGGTCGATTCTGAGCAGCTCCGCCATGGGGTCGCCCACGCTGAGCATCAGCCCCTTTTTCAGATCAAGCCGGCGGATGACCCCGGACATGGGGGCGGTGATGCTGCAGCGGGACAGGTTGAGCATCGCGTCTTCCATGGCGGCCCTGGTGGTGCACAGCTGGTTTTCGACCTTGTCCAGCTCGGCGGTGGGGATGATGTCCTGATCAAAAAGCCCCTTGATCCGCTCCCTGTGCACCCGGGCCAGCTCGAAGTTGCCTGTGGCCGCATCCAGGGCGATGCGGTAGTCCGCCTCCTCGATGCGGGCCAGCACCTCTCCCTCCCGGACGTTCTGTCCCTCGATGACCAGCACCTCTTCCACCGTGCCGCGAATCTTGGCCAGCATTTCCAGCCTGGTCCAGGGTTCGATTTCGCCGGGCAGGTTGAGGCGGTCATGGATGACCGCCGGCGTGATTTCCAGCAGCACGGCATTGACGCTGGGCCGCTCCCTGGACAGGGAGGCCGCCTTTTCCGCCGTCAGCCGGGCGTTTTTCTTTTTGACCGCCAGGGAGAGGGCGATAATCATGATGAGCAGCGCCAGCAGCAGCACCCTGGGCAGGTTCTGCATGAGCTGTTTGACGATCCGCCCACGGCGGCTTTGCGGGATTATTTCATCGGGCTGCATTGTTTCACCAGTGTCATTTTTTGCCGGCCGGCAGCAGGCCTTCCATGCTCTGCTGCAGAAGCAGCTGCAGGGCCTGCGCCACATCGTCCTCGGTCTGCAGCCGGCCCATGTACCAGGCGGAAACGGCAATCAGGTACAGGGCGTAAAAATGGCCGCAGACAAAGAGCAGGTCCACATCCCGGCGCAGTTCGCCGCGCTGCTGCGCCTTGCGGCACATGGCGGAGAGATAATCGATATAGCGGTTGTCCAGATCCCTGGAGCGCTCCACCGTCAGTTCCTTGGGAAAGATCATCTCCCGCAGCAGCAGACGGCCGAAGTCCTTGTGGCGGGTGACATAGCGGAACTCACCCAGGAACAGGGCCATGAGCTGCTCGGTGAGCGTTGCGTCGGCCCCGGTCTTTTTCGCCACCTCGGCATAGACGTGGTCCAGTTCATCCTCGCAGAAGGCGAGGAAGATCTCGCTCTTGGTCTGGAAGTAGCTGTAAATGGTCCCTTTGCCCACCCCGGCCGCCCTGGCAAGGGCGGCGATGCTGGTCCGCTCGTAGCCATGGTCGCCGAAAAGCCGCACCGCGGCCTGCAGAATCGCCTGTCTGGTTTTGCGTTTTTTTTCTTCCCGTACCCCCGCCATGCCGCCTCCGCTGATAAAAAGTCGACCATGGTCGAGAATTTAATCGGAGTAAAGGAGAGCTGCAAGCAAAAATTTTCGCCTGGCCGGGGCAATGCGCAAAATTGATTGGCTGGCGCTCATCTGCCGGGGGAGGTGAAGGGCTGATTTGCCCTTGCAATTGCCACTGTTTTTTTCTATATGAAGTAAGCTGTTATCTCTTCCCCCAGGCAGGTTCTTTTCCATCGGCGGGACCTGCCGGGTCTGGAATACGCGCCGATAGGACTGCGAGAAGCTGCCATGGCCGACCAAACCACCTCAACCCTCCCCACCTGCCTGCGCGGCGTCAATCTCGGCGGCTGGCTGCTGCTGGAAAAGTGGATGACCCCGAGCCTCTTTGCCGGGCTCGCGGCCACTGATGAGACCACCTGGTGCGCGGAGCTGGGCCGGGAGGCGTCGGCGCGGCTGCGCGCCCACTGGCAGAGCTTCATCACCCGCGAGGATTTCGCCTGGCTGGCCGGCGTCGGCATCAACACGGTGCGCATCCCCTTCGGCCACTGGATCCTCGGCCCGCCCTATCCCTATCACGTCAAGTACGGCGCCAACCCCCACCCTTTCGTGGAGGGCGGCATCGAGGTACTGGACCGCGCCTTCGAGTGGGCGGCTGAGTTCGGCATCGGCATCGTGCTTGACCTCCACGCCGCCCCCGGCTGCCAGAACGCCTTTGACAACGGCGGCATCAAGGACGTCTGCGAATGGCACACCCGCGAGGAATATGTAACGCATTCGGTGGAGTTGCTGGGACGGCTTGCCGAGCGCTATCGTTTGTCGCCGGCCCTTTACGGCATCCAGTTGCTCAACGAACCGCGCTGGGACATCCCCACGGCCTTTCTCCAGGCCTATTACCTGCGCGCCTATGATGCCATCCGCGCCCACTGCCCGCCGGAGCGCGTGGCAATCATCTTCCACGACGGCTTCCGCACGCACCGCGACTACCTGAACTTCATGCAGCCGCCGCAGTACCGGAACGTCATCTACGACATCCACCGCTACCAGTGTTTTGAGCGCGCCGACCTTGAAATGGACATCCACGGCCACCTGCACAAGGCCGGCAACCTGTGGCGGCAGGAACTGGGCGATATTCACCGCGACCTGCAGCTCCCCACCATCGTGGGCGAATGGAGCCTGGGGCTCGACGTGGGGGTCGTCTCCCTCTGGACCATGGGGCCGTACGATCACGCCCTGCGGCGCCTGGACAAGTTCCAGACGGACGTGGCCTATCGAGCTTACGGCGCGGCGCAGCTCCTGGCCTTCGAGCTTTGCCACGGCTGGTTTTTCTGGAGTTTCCGCACGGAAACGGCGTCGGAGTGGTGCTTTCGCGAGTGCGTCGAAAGAGGCTGGCTGCCCCCGCGCTTTCAGTGAGCGCCCGTTGCGGGCGGCCCGGCGAACAGTATTTTTGTCTCACTCACCCGGTTCAGCACCAGGGTGCGGTGGTGCAGATCACTGAGGCTGGTATGGAAGCTGATGTTCAGCAGGGTGGCGTTGGGCAGCTCGCGGTGGAGCATCTCGAGGATCAGCCGTTCGCCTTTGCTGTCAAAGGCGTCGGTGGCCCCTTCCATGAACACCCAGGCCGGCCGCTGGAGGAAAACGCGGGCCAGGCCGAGCCGCTGCTGGGCCCGCTGCAGCAATTCCTGCTCCCAGTTGGACCGGTCGTCCAGGCGCGGGGCAAGCCAGGCCAGGCCCGCGCATTCGAGGGCGTGCAGGATGGCGGAGTCGGGGAAGGCGTCCGGCGGGTGCGGGTAGCAGAGCGTTTCGCGCAGGGTGGCCTCGGCCAGGAAGGGACGATGGGCCAGAAACAGCATGCCGCCGTCGCCCGGCAGCCAGACCCGCCCGCTGCCCCAGGGCCAGAGCCCGCCGATCACCTTGAACAGGCTTCCCGTCACCACGGAGTCCCCGGTGATCAGCACCCTTTCGCCGTGGCGGATATCAACGTTGAAGTGCTCAAGCAGGATGCGGCCCCCCGGTTCGGCGATGCAGAGATCCTCGATCTTCAGGTGGGCGCGGTCCGACCGGGCCACGGCGATGCGCGGACCGGCCTGCGCCGACGCGCTGGCATCCAGCTGGCGCATATCCTCGTAGAGTGACAGTACGCGGTCGGCTGACGCGCGGCAGCGGGCAATCCCGCTGATGTTGTCCACCGGCCAGGAAAGCGCGGAGGTCAGGCGCTGGAAGGCCTGGGCGGCCTGCATCAGCGCGCCGAGCGACATCGCCCCCTGGATGTACTGGGGCGCGGCGACCAGGATCGGAAACACCGGCAGCAGCGTACCGTATCCCTTGGCGAACGAGACAAGCCACATGTAGCAGAGCGACTGCCGGTCCCATTCCCGCACGATCTGGCTGAATCGCTTTGACGAGCCGGCCCGCTCCAGCGATTCGCCGCGCATGAGCGCGATCGCTTCCGTGTTCTCCAGCGCTCGTGACAGGCCGAAGCGAAACCTCGCCTCCGCGGTCTGCAGGTCGTTTGTCGCCCGCACCAGCGGCCGGCCGAGCATCCAGCCGAAGGCGCTGCCCACGGCCGCGTATATGAAAGCCAGCGGCACCATGTAGCCCGGCACCTGGACCGCGGTGCCCGGCACGACGATGGCGCCCGACACCGACCACAGGATGTTGATGAACAGACCCAGGGTCACCAGGGAATAGATCAGGGTGTGGGCCATGATGATGGCGCTGTCCGTGGCAATCTGGATGTCCTCGGCGATGCGCTGGTCGGGGTTGTGATGGTCGCCGGCCTGGAAAAGCAGCCGGTAGTGGCGGCCGTCCGCCATCCAGTTGCGGACCAGCTCCTCGGTCAGCCAGGCGCGCCAGTCGATCTGCAGCCAGCGCTTGACCGCCAGGTGCCCCGCCGTTACGGCAACAGAGATTGCCAGGATCAGCGCAAAAATTCCGATCTGGAGCAGCACGTCGGGCACGGAGCGCTGTTCGAGGGCGTCAAACAGAGCGCCATGCCAGTAGTTGCTCCATACCGAGATGCCGACTTGCGCCATGGTGAGCAGAAAGAGCAGCAGGGTCGCGCTGCGGACCTTGACCCGCCGCTCGCAGTGCCAATAAGGGCCGGCCAGGCGCAGCACCTGTCGCAGAAAGCCCTTGCGCGGGCCGGGCGGGGCGCCGGGGGTGGCGGCCCTTGCTGGATCTGGCGTTGCCTCAGTCATAATGGCAATTATAACCAATTGAGAACATTGGTGGCGTAACTTTTTGGGTGCGGAAAGCGGAGTTCAGCGTACAGGAAGTAAGCAAAATTTTCAAGCCGAACAGCTGCAGACCCCAAAGCTTTAAGCGGTGAGCCGTCTCCGTGACAGAGGAGTCCTCTGACTCAGATGAAATTGCAGGGTATCTGAATTATTTTATCCGTGATCTGCTCCACCTTTTTCCCCCGGTTAATCAGAATGCCATAGGGCGCCCCGGTATCGGCCATGAACCCTTCCAATCCCCGTAAGGAGATTCGCTTTGCCAGGGAGCTGAGCTTGATTTCAAAGGGAATGATGCCGAAGGGGCCTTCCACCACCAGGTCAACCTCTGATTTGTCAATGGTTCTATAATAGGAGAACTCAAGCTGGGTGGCCATGCTTGCCTGGAGTCCCCGGATTATTTCTTCAATGACAAAGCTTTCAAAGGAAAAACCGGCGACCGGATGAATCTGCAGCCTGTCAGGTCCGGCGATTTTAAGAAAGTAATGCAGCAAACCCTGGTCCCGGAAAAATCCTTTTTTCGCCTTCTGCACCTTTTTAAGCGGATTTTTTGTATAGGGAGGCAGGTTTCGCCACAGAAATGTCTGATGAATAATGTCCAGGTAATCCTTCACCGTGGATACACTTACTTCGAGGGCTCTGGCCATGTCGCTCATATTGAGCTGGTGTCCGGAAAACTGGGCCAGGAGGGTGAGAAATCTCCTGAAATTATAAATGTTCAGCCTGGGGAAGAGCATCCGGATGTCGCGGCCGACATAATCAATGATATAGTTTTCCATCCATTGCTGGTAAAAGTCGCCATTGACTGCACTCTCAATGAGCGGTTCGGGAAAGCCTCCCTTGAGCCAGACATTCATGCTCTGCTGCGCGTGCACGACTGGTTGCAGCTCAAGAAAATCCTTCGGGCGGACAGCATCGTCAAGGAACATTTCATAGATGCCCGGCAGCGGTTTTTCATACAGTTCGTTTTGCTTGAAAGGCCATAACTCGACGGTGGCAATTCGTCCAGCCAGACTTTCGGTAATCCCCTTGACGATTTCCGGCGAGCTTGAACCTGTCAGTATGAACCTGCCTTTCTGCTTTCTATCGGCATCAACAACCCCCCTGAGCACCTTGAACAGGTCCGGGTACTGCTGGGCCTCATCAATGATTACGTGATCCGTGTTCAGGGTAAAAAAGGCAACAGGATCGCTGCTGATAAGCTGGTAATCGTCCGGGCTTTCAAGGTCATAGTATTTCCAGTCATGCCGTAATCCGCGGACCAGGGTTGATTTCCCGCATTGCCGCGGCCCGATGATGGCCACTACCGCAAACATCGTAAGCAGACGGTTGATTTTCTCGGCAAGAACCCTTTTTTTATCCATGGTATTTACAGTCTACTCGTAAAATTCATGGGTGTCAACTTCCCGTATCGCGACCCGCCGACCTGGAATTTGTCTATCTGTTTGTCTGGTTTTTAATAAATGAGTGGTGTGTCCCCGGAATTCCGGAGCTAGTCTCGACGAAAGCGGCTCCTCTGTCAGTAGAGGCGCTCGTTATGTGATCTAAGATGGAAATATCAAGGATAAAGATTTGACCCCATTCCCGATTGTCGTAGCGTAAAACACATTCACCGCGCACGACATACGCCAACTTGTATTTAAACTCGTGTGATGACCCCTCAAGTGGCTGTGGAAGACGCCACAATACCAGCTCAGCAAACGCCGATTCGGCGCGGGTGGCACGGGGCGGGCCGTCAGCCCGGCAACAGAGGACCAAATCTCGACATGAGGCGAATGTCAAGGATCGAGATTTGACCCCATTCCCCGCACCGCACCATTCCCCGCAGGTTGCTGAAGTTACGCCTTCTTTTTGCGTCTGAGCCTAGAGCCAGCAAGACCAGCTAAACCTGTTCCAAAAAGGAGCACGGCGGCAGGTACCGGAACAGGAGCACTAGTTCCATTGACAACAACGTTATCAATGCGAGACTCATACCAATTAATGCCAGACCAATTTGATGTATCCATCGAAATGAACACCCCATCAGCGTTTGAAATAACATCTGTAAAGCTTGCTGACCCTCCTCCGGCAATAGACCACCCGGTAGCGTCGTTAAAGTCTACTGCTTTTGAATTCCATACACCAACCGCTCCCAAAACATCTGAACTCTGATACCATGTATCTGAGCCATGTATCATGATATATGTTGAGATCAATGTGTTGAAACCGTGATCATAGACGAACTCGTCCCAAGTCATACCATCCAGATAGCTGAGGTCTCCCGAGAGGCCTGGCGCTTGTGCCAATAAGCCCCCACCACCAGCTACCGTATCTGTTGCATACATAAATGCATTATCCACCCCGTTATCATATAGTGTTAGGGCCCCGCCGAATGGAGTCAATGGTGCCCATCCTTGAAGAGTTCCATCCTCAAAATCTGATGAGAGAATCACACCGGCATTCGCCATCCCAGCCATACAAAACATAAACAACCCCGTTGCCAAACCTGCTAAAAGTTTCTTCTTCATTTTTTTCCTTTTTGTTGTGTTGGGCCATTTACTCTTAAAAGTCCTTTTTGGCCCTCAAAATGACGTTTTTAAGGCAAAAAATAGCCTATTTCCCATGCCTTTATTTTGTCAAATCAAACAGTTTGCTTGGTCCGACCCCACTTGACACTTCTTGACACTTGTCACTTGTGAGCCGCTGGTTCTTTTGGAATCTGTGCTCCATGCCATACTGCGACAATCCAAACGATATCGACTTTGATTTTATAAAAAAACCGGTATGGCGATATAATCACCTCCCGGTAGGGAAGTTCCGGGAATTCCGGGATGATTCTTCCGGATTCGGGAAAGTCCTCAAGCCGTCGTAAAATTTTTTCGGTTTGATTTCGAAAGCTGACTGCCGCTGCAGGTTTATCCTTATGTATATATGATAACGCGGCAAGGAATTGGGTCCGTGCCGCAGGGGTGAATTGAACCTTCACGCGGGCTCTCTGGCCAAAAAGGCATCGGCTTCGGCAAGGACGGCCTCCAGATCATATCCTTCACCTGTTTCTATTTCCCTCTCTCCCTTGGCCAGAAGAAGCAGAATTTTTTTTTCGTGTTCAGATTTCTCATAGGCATCGACCCCGATTATTACCGCGGTTGCCCTCCCTCTTTGGGTAATAATCAAAGGTTCTTTGTCGTTTCGCAATTGTTTCAAAAGCTTGGCAGCATCTTGCCGCAAATCGCTCACCGGAATGATATTTGATAGCTTGCCCATATAGTACCTCCTGTTGTACCTTTACATGTATCACTAACGGCTCTGCAAGGCAAGCGTTTTGGTAAATAGGCATGGTATGAAGGCCAACGTCAAGGTGACCCAGATGAAGTTTTGAAGGGAAGGGTATCTGAATGATTTTATCCGTGAGCTGCCACAACGCCGTTTTTTTTGGAATATATCAAGAGTAAAGATTTGACCCTCCACAGCCGTCTACAATAATAATTCATCAAATTCAACAACGTCCCCGGTTGGCCCCCGTCCCCGGTTGGCCCCCTCAGTGTTCATCGGTCCGCTTGCCAGCGATTCTCATAAGTTCCTCCTGTGTACTGTACTATAGCCGCCTAACTGTTGAACTGTGCCGCCCGGCTTTTTGGGTCGGCACCAGTGATGGGTTCGCCGTTCATTTCTTCATGAGGTCTCTGTACCTCCGCTCAAGAAGGTAGCCGGCGTAGTCCTTTCCAGAGCGTTTCATGTCGCCGCGGTTCAGCACAATTTCGGATAAGTCGTTGAACCCGAATCCGAACATTCGGTCAGGTGCCCCGCTAACCGTTTTACAGTTTGCCATGAACTCGCGCATTTCGTCCCGAGTGAAGATCAATGAACAGTTCTTGTACCACGTTGCCGATACCCGCGTGGTCTGTCCTAAATCCGGCGGATACATGCCGAAGAGGATCACGTAGTCAGCCCGGTCTGGGACGTCGAACCGGTTGAACCAGGTATTAAACCTAAAGCGAACGGTGTCCTTTCGCTTAGGCGGTGCATGCAGATATGTACGCGAGGCTTTGACCTGAATTGTAGTAGTGACTGATGTACCAAAACCGGTGCAATGCAACACCGCCAGGTCAATCCCTTTCTCTTGACGCGAAAGCGGGACGAAGATGGAGTATCCGTCCTTATGTGGTAGAAGTGATTGCAGACGTTGCGCGATGACGAATTCTGGCCATTGAAGTGTGAAGACCGGTTCCATTAATCCCTCTTGTTGAATAAATTGCAATCCTGACGTTGCTGTTGCGCCAGACTTTTTAAATCAATTACGATTTAAGCCCATCTCCCGGCTTTGCAGCTTTAGCTTCCAACGTGTTTCCATAGCCCTTATATCGTCATCTGTGGCAGAAGTTCCTGCAACCTCAAGGATCGACACTTGGTAGTCACTGGATTCTCTGCTCTTGAGTGCAACGTCACCGCCATGACCGGTTTGTGCATATTCTTGCCAACGTTGATAGAAACCATCTGCGCCAGTAGCAGATCCGATATACTGCTCCTTTGTTTTGGGACAGGTAAGTATGTAAACCCCTTTTGTACAACTAAGAGCAACTATCCATCCTTTTGGAAGCCTTTCCAGCATAGAAAGCGACTCAAGAAAATTCAAAAAGCCAGGGAACTCAGGTTCTTTGAATTCCCTACGAAGTTCTATGATGCCTTTATTCTGGCGATCAGCCCGTTGTATCCAAGCCCGACCTCCGGGACCCCAGTCTACTATTAATATGCCGATTAAATCACTTAGATTATCTTGAAGTTCTAAATCATAGACATCGCAACTCCCTGCCTTGTCCATGCCCTCAGCATGCGGCTGTGGGGTGTCACACTCAAGCAGGCCGCGGTAATTCGCCCGATAGAGCCCAACAAACATTGTCTCATCGGCCGGTGTCACCACGAACGATACCCAGTGCTGGGCACTCAATTTCCCCCTATTTTCGAAGCTTTGGGTCGACTGGTACAGGTTGAATTGCTGCTTGTTGTCACGCCATAGTTCATAAGGGGTACGTCCCTTCGTGGCCCGCTTGTCTTTATGTCTAAGAAGCCGCACTTCACCGAGGTTCAAACCCGCTTCGCGCAGGATCATATTGAGGCTGATACCCATGGATCTTCTCTCCCGCTTTTCAAGGCTAACATTGTTAATAAGTGGAAAGCTTTCCATCATATTTGACCATATAGATGGACAAAATTTCCACTTATTCTGCTATTGAAATACCAAACATGGGAAATACCTCCCTATGCTGTCCGCTTATTGCGCAATTAAAGGGCAAAAACCGGAAAATGCCGGGCTGGGCAGGTCGTCATCCTGGAGGGTAGGAGCGGGCCATGCCCGCGATTTCTGGCAGGGCGAACCCCCTTGGTCGCGGGCATGGCCCGCTCCTTCCCGCGAGACTTTGATGCTTCGTTGTTCCCACTTGGGCTGCGGTCCTGACACATTCCTATAACGGGATGGTCCGGTTGTCAAGAGGGAAGAGTGCCGCATGTTGCAAGGCTTGGGCATCTTTTTGCCCGTTTGCGGCGGAAGGGGGCTATGGCAGTCCTGGCCTTTGTTTTCGGACAGGTCTCTCGTCAGGCAGGAAAAAGACCGGCCCGGCCATGGTGTTGATGGCAACCATGACCGGGCCGGGGCCGGGATGTTCCCGGCAAAGGAAATTGGGACAGGGGGTGGGCCGTCAGCCCTGCACCCCCTCGATCCCTTCGAGTTTCCAGAGTTCTGCGCCAGCGGGACGGGCCCAGGTCCATTTTTCGGCGAATTTCACCGGGTCGGTATTGCTGCCCGAAACGATGGCGCCGCTGTGCTCATCCACCGTGTAGTCCAGGAGGTTTGCGGTAAAGAGCACGGTGACGAATTCCTCATTGTGGTCCACTCCGGCGGCCACCACCTCGACCTTGCGCACCGCCATGCTTTCCAGCTTGTTGATGTGGCCCTTGGCCCGCATGTCGGCGAAATGGCTCTCGTATTCCCCGGCCAGGCGCTGGCCGAGCAGATGGCGGTAGGAGTCGATGTCGCGGCGCATCCAGCCGGCCTGCACCTGGAAAAAAACATCCTGGGCCACCTCCTTGAAATGGTCCGGATCAAAGCCCGGTTCGGAACGGCGGATCATGGCAATGCCTTCAGCCAGGGACATGTTGCCGCCATAAGAGGGCGGCGGCGGGGGATAGGCCATGCCGCCGCCTGCGCCGGGCATGCTGTTGCCGAATAATCCCCCCGGTCCGCTCTGCTGGTAGGCGGCATAGGCCGGGGCCTTGCGTTTGAAGAAGCGGCGGTAGATGAAGTAGCCGATGCCGCCGAAAAGCAGAATCTGGAACAGGCCGATGCCGCTGCCGCCGATGCCGCCGCCCATGCCGGCCCCGGCCAGGCTGCCGAACAGCAGGCTGCCGATGGCTCCGCCCACCAGGCCGCCGGCCAGTCCCCGCATGAAACCGCCGCTCGATGGGGTGCCGTATGGTTTGGTCGGGCTCACCGGCGGTTTGGTATAGGTCGGCGAGCTGGAGTAGGTCCGGCCGCCGGTGCGGGAACGGGCGTCGGCGTCTTCCGCCAGCAGTCCGATATCAAAGAGGGAAAAAAAGAAGAAAAAGATAATCAAAAACAGGGGGAGGCGTTTCAGGGTGTCTGCCATCATCATTCAATCCTTTGGTCTACGGGGTTTGTCTTGTCATTTGCGTGCAGCAGCGCCTGCTCGCAGGGATGAATCGCATTGCGACGATTGCGTATATATACGCATCAATGATGTTTTGTCAATGACAGACACCTAATCGACGGCAGGGGGAGGGCAGGGGCTTACGGGTTCTTTTTGGCGAAGGCCAGGCATGCTTCGCCGGTGCACTGGTTGATTTCCATGGTAATGTGGGAGATTTTGCTGAAATCGGCCAGCATCTGCTTGTAGTGCTCCGGGTTGCGGGGGTTGTGGGTGACCAGGGAGATGATGGCCGCATAATCGGCCGGCCCCACCCGCCAGACATGGATATCGGCGATGCGGTTGTCATCCGCGCTTTCGAGCCGCTGTCTGATCGCCTCCTGATAGTCTTCGGCAATGCTGCCGTCCAGCAGAATGGGGCTGGTCTCCTGGATCAGGGTATAGGACCAGCGGGTGATGACCAGGGCGCCCACTATGCCCATGACCGGATCAAGCTGATGCCAGCCGAGAAATTTGCCGGCAATCAGCGCGACAATGGCCAGCACCGAGGTGAGGGCGTCTGCCAGCACATGCATGTAGGCGGCCTGCAGGTTGTGGTCATGATGCTGGTGTTCATGCCCGTGGTCGTGATCATGGTGGTCCTGCAGCAGCAGGGCGCAGATGATGTTGATGACGAGCCCCAGCACGGCCACGCCGATGGCCTCGTTGAAGGAAATGGGCCGGGGCTGCAGGATGCGGTGGACCGATTCGACCAGCATTAGCAGGGCGACCACCGCCAGGGCAACGGCGCTGGCAAAGCCGCCCAGCACGCTGACCTTGCCGGTGCCGAAGGTGAAGAGGGGGCTTGCGGCATGCTTGCGGGCATAGTGATAGGCAAAGAGGGTGATCAGGAAGGCGGCCACATGGGTGCCCATGTGCCAGCCGTCGGCCAGCAGGGCCATGGAGCCGAAGGCCGTGCCCGCCGTGATCTCCACCACCATGGTGACGGCGGTGAGCACCAGCACCTGCAGGGTGCGTCTTTCGCCATGCTCATGGATGGCGGTGAAATCATGACTGTGCTGCAGGGTTTCCAGGGTATGTCTGTGCATGGGATGATGAGGGTGCTGTTTCGGTCAGTCCCGGCAGAAGACCCATTCCGAGTCGGAGGAGAGGCTGCCGCGGTACTGATAACCGTGCTGGGTGAATGACTGCAGGTCGTTTATGGCGGTGAGGCGGTTTTTGATGACAAAGTTCGTCATCAGGCCCCGGGCCCGTTTGGCATGGATGCCGATGACCTGATACCGGTTGTTTTTGTTTTCCTTGAATGCAATGGTCAGGATGCGGGCCCGCAGGGCGGCCGGCCTGACGGCCTGGAAATACTCCCGGGAGGCCAGGTTAACCAGCACCGGCTCGGTCTGGTCCGCCAGGTCCGCGGCCAGCGTCTCGCTGATCATGTCGCCCCAGAAGGCATAGAGATCAGCGCCTCTGGGATTGGCCAGCCTGATTCCCATCTCCAGCCGGTAGGGCTGCATGAGGTCCAGGGGCTTCAACACCCCGTAAAGGCCGGAGAGGATGCGCAGGTGGGCCTGGGCAAAGGAGAAATCCTCGTCATCGTACTGGTCCGCCTCAATGCCGCTGTAGACGTCGCCCCGGAAGGCCAGCAGGGCCTGCCTGGCCTTGCCGAGTTCAAAAGGCAGGTGGAAATCCTGATAACGCTGGTGGTTCAGGGCGGCCAGGGCGGGGCTGATCTTCATCAGCCGGCTGAGCTCCGCAACGCTCAGCTCCCGCAGCCGCTCGATGAGCAGCCGGCTCTGGGCCAGCAATACCGGCCGGGTGAAGCGGGGATAGTCGCGCACGTTGAAATCCTGGGTCTTGGCGGGAGAAATGATCAGCAGCATCTGTTTGTCCTTTTGTGGCAGCTCGCGGCCGGCAGGTGGAATGGCAGGGCCGGTTACTGGTCCATGCGCTCGATGGCGCTCACCGCCCCTTGGGAAAACTCCACCCTGGCCACGTCATATTCCTCGTGCCGGTCCCGGTTGACCCAGACGTTGCGGTAGACGATGGTGCTGTGGCCCCGGTCATCGTAAATGCGCACCGGCACGCTCATCCGGTCCGTCTGGGTGAGGATCCTGGTGCTGGAGTAAGTCCAGACCGTCGCCTCTCCCCGGTCCGTGGTACGGATATAGATGCGGTCCGGCGGACCCCAGGCCAGCCGCACCATGTCCTCGGTAAAGCCGATATTGATCTGGCCCAGGCTGATCTGCTCGCGGACTTGCGGGCTGAAGGAGTTGAACAGTTCCGGGTTCTCGGCGATGCGCCGGTCCCGGTAATACTGGGCTGACATGCAGCCGGTCAGCGCGCAGCAGACGATCAGCACCAGCAAAAACAGCTTGCGCAGCAGCATGGGAACCTCCTTCCCGATAATCTTGCGTGACGTAGTTTCTCCAGGCTTGCACCCTTCCCGGGGGAAGGGAACCAGGGCGGGCAGGAAACCCGCCCCTAAGCGCCGGCCTTTACCGCGGCAAACAGGGCGCCCACCGTGGCGGCGGAGGTGCGGAACCCGGTCGGACCGGCGCAGCGCACCGCGGTAAAACCCGCCTCCTCCAGCAATCTCAGCTGATCCCGGACCGGGACAGCGCCGCCGATTCACTGGGACCAGGCCTCAGGGCTGCCAATGAGGTGGGCCGGCAGCTCCTTGTCCAGGATGACGTCGGCAAACTGCAGTTTCCCGCCGGGTTTGAGTACGCGGAAAATTTCGGCAAAACAGCGCTGCTTGCAGGGGGAGAGGTTGATCACCCCGTTGGAGATGACCACGTCAAAAAAGCCGTCGGCAAAAGGAATCTCTTCGCCGTCCACCTGGCGGATCGCAAAGTTGGTCATGCCCGCCTGCCGGAGATTGTCCGTGGCGCGGGCCGCCATCTCGGCGGTCAGATCGATGCCGTATACCTGCCCGGCCGGGCCGGCGGCAGCCGCTGCGACAAAGAGGTCAAAGCCCGCACCGCAGCCGACATCCAGCACCCGGGAGCCGGGGGCGATGCGGCCCAGGGAAAAGGGATTGCCCACCCCGCAGAAGGATTGCCTCAGCTGGTCCGGGGCGCGGTCGATGAGCGTCTGCTCATAGCCCAGTTGTTCCGCTCCCTGCCGGCCAACGGGATAGAGAAATCTGCCGGCAGGCGAGCGGGCCACCTGCACGTATTTGGCCCGGATCGCCT
>QZKJ01000111.1 GCA_003605035.1 Desulfurivibrio sp. | reverse complement strand
TGCAATAAAGCTTTGGGGTCTTTCGCGGCATGGCAACCTCCTTTGTTGTTGCCATACATTATGCCAAATATCAAAAACTTTTGCAATTAAACACTAGAGTGCCTGGAGTGCTCTGAAGTGTCTGGAGTGCTCTGAAGTGTTCCGAACTGCTTGAAGTCAAAGGAGTTGTCTGAATAGAAAGTACCGCAACTTTAAGTACTTCAAGTACTTCAAATACCTTAGGCACTCTAGACACTTTTCCGCTTCTGCCTGGAGATCAGGTCTTCTGAATATGGGTTCTTAACCGAGGTTTTGTCATGAACAATCATAATGTGTCAGTGGAGTTCCCCAATCTGCCCCCCCGGCTCAGCGGGCTGGCGGATCTGGCCGAGAATCTCTGGTGGAGCTGGCACCCTGCCGCCCGCATGCTCTATAAGATGATCGACCGGCAGGCCTGGAAGGCCAGTATCCACAATCCTGACAAGATGCTGCGGGATCTGCCCAGGCAGGTGCTGGAGGCGGCGATGGGCAAACCGGATTATATGCGCTACTATGATCTGGTCATGTCCCGCTACCGCAAATACATGGCCAGCCGGGCCTGTTCCTTGTTCCCTGATGTGTCCGGCCCTGTCCGGGTGACCATCGCCTATTTCAGCGCCGAATACGGCCTGCACCGCTCCCTGCCCTTCTACGCGGGCGGCCTGGGTTTTCTGGCCGGCGATTTCATCAAGGAATGCAGCGACTTGAATGTGCCGCTCATCGCGGTGGGGTTCATGTATCCGGAAGGCTACGTCACCCAGCGGATCAGTGAGTCGGGCTGGCAGGAAAACGTCAGCACCCAGCTCGACCGCAATCAGGCGGCGATTTCCAAGGTGTACGACGGCAACGGCAGCCATCTGATCGTCCAGGTGCCGGTGATTGATCCGCCGATTTATGTGGCGGTCTGGAAGGTTGACGTGGGCCGGGTGCCGCTCTACCTCCTTGATACGGACATCGAGAAAAACGATCCCTGGAACCGGGGCATTTCCGCCAGGCTCTACACGGGCGACATGGAACAGCGCCTGCGGCAGGAGATTGTCCTGGGCATCGGCGGCATGGAGGTGCTGGAGGCCCTGCATGTCAGACACTCCATTGTCCACCTCAACGAGGGGCATGCCGCCTTCGCCCTGTTTGAGCGGTTGCGGGATCGCCTGCAGAACGGCTTTTCCCGGGAGGAAGCCTTCAGAAACGTGCAGCAGACCACGATTTTCACCACCCATACGCCGGTGCCGGCCGGTCATGACGTTTTCCCCTTTCCCCTGATGGACAAATACTTTCGCGACTTCTGGCCCTCGCTGCAGATGGACCGCGATACCTTTCTCAATCTGGGGGTGCATCCCGAGGAGCCGAACAAGGGCTTCAACATGACCGCCTTTGCCCTGCGTCTGTCCGGCTACCGCAATGCGGTCAGCAAGGAACACTGCGAGGTGGCCAACCGCATGTGGCAGGTGCTCTGGGCCGGGGAGGAGAGGGGGGATGCCATCGATTATGTCACCAACGGCGTGCATGTGCCCACCTGGATCGAGCCGAAGATGGAGCTGCTTTTCAACCGCTACCTGGGGCCGGAGTGGCTGGAGGACCATGACAACCCCTATCTGTGGGAACTGATCGACGAGATCCCGGATGAGGAGCTGTGGAAAACCCATGTCTGGCTGAAAATAAAGCTTTTCAACGTCATCCGGGAGAGGGCCAGGCAGCGCTGGACCAATGACCGTTCCCATCCGTCAGTGGCCCTGGCCTGTGGCACCCTGCTCGATCCCTCGGTGCTGACCATCGGTTTTGCCAGGAGATTCGCCACCTACAAACGGGCCGACCTGATTCTGCAGGATGAGGAACGGCTGCGCAAACTGGTGGGCTGCCATACCCAGCCGATCCAGATCGTCTTTGCCGGCAAGGCCCACCCAGCCGATGATCCCGGCAAACTCATGCTGCAGAAAATCTTCAACGCGGCCCGTAATCCGGATTTCAACGGCAGGGTCGCCTTTGTGGAGGATTATGGTGAGCAGATCGCCCAGTACCTGGTGCACGGGGTGGATGTCTGGCTGAACAACCCGCTCTCCCCCATGGAGGCCTGCGGCACCAGCGGCATGAAGGCCTCGCTCAACGGGGTGCCCCATTGCAGCATCCCCGACGGCTGGTGGCCGGAGGCCTTCAACGGCGAGAACGGCTGGTCCTTTGACGGCGGCCACATTGAAGGCCAGCGTGACAGAATCGATGCGGATCTGCTCTACCAGTTGCTGGAGGAAAAGATTATCCCGCTCTACTATCAGGTGAACGAAAACGGCGTCCCCAACGGCTGGGTGAAAATGATGAAGAATGCCATCAAAAGTACGGCGTCGCAGTACTCCGCCCGGCGGATGGTGCGGGAATACGTGGAGAAATTCTACAGCAGGGCCGCCCGTTTCACCACCGAGGTGGCATGATGGGAAGGCGCCTCCCTTACTTCATGCGGTGAATCGCTGCTATCTCATCAAGCCCGGTGATGCAGACATCAAGATCCTTGATGATGCCGTCCTCCAGCCCATAGACCCAGCCGTGCACCGCCAGCTGCCGTCCCTCCTTCCAGGCCTTCTGGACAATGGTGGTATGGCAGACGTTGGCCACCTGTTCAATCACATTGAGTTCACAGAGCAGTTTGAATCTCTCCGTCTCATTTTCCAGGGCCTCGATTTTTTGTTGATGAAAACGGTAGACATCCTTGATGTGCCGCAGCCAGTTGTCAATCAGGCCATGCTCCCTGCTTTCCAGGGCAGCCTTGATGCCGCCGCAGCCGTAATGGCCGCAGACAATGATATGCTTGACTTTCAGCACCTCCACCGCATACTGGATGACCGACAGGCAGTTCAGGTCGGTATGCACCACCACGTTGGCAATGTTGCGGTGGACAAAGATCTCGCCAGGCAGCAGGTCGACAATCTGATTTGCCGGCACGCGGCTGTCCGCGCAGCCGATCCATAAATATTGCGGACTCTGCTGTTTGGAAAGTTTCAAGAAAAAATCCGGGGCAGCCTCCGTCGTCCTTGCCGCCCATTTTTGATTGTTGTCAAAAAGATGTTTCAGTCGTCGCATCGGGAACCTCAACAGGTGAAATTTTTCATGGGGAGCCGGTCTCCCTCGGGCCTGCCTCCCGGCTGCTGAAGCGGGACTGGTGCAGGGTTGCCGCCTTAAAGCAGGGCAGCAGGTTGCGGCCGACCAGGGCGACGATTTCCCCGTCGAGCTTTTTCTCCTTTGCCATGCCGGATAAAACGTCCTTGATCGTCTCGGGCGACTGGGCCGCGCGATAGGGCCGGTTCTGGCTCAGGGCCTGAAAGACATCGGCCACCGCGATGATTCTGGCCTCAACGGAGAGATCGCCATCCTGCATATGGAAGGGGTAGCCCTGGCCGGACGGGGTTTCGTGGTGGAAGGCCGCCAGTCTGGCAATGGCTTCAAAACCGCTGATCTGCCGCAGAATCTGAAATGTTTCAAAGCTGTGCTGCATGATGATCGATCGTTCTATGGCATTGAGCGGGCCATCCTTTTCCAGGATTTCATCAGGCACCTTCAGCTTGCCCAGGTCGTGCAGAAATCCGGCCAGTTCCAGTTCGTTGCAGGCAGGGCTGCTCAAACCGTACAGTTCGCCGATGAAGCGGGCGAGATGGGCAACTCCGTAGGAATGTTCCGCGGTAAAGGGACTTTTGGCATCAACAATATCGGCAAAGAGGGCGGCGATCCGCAGCAGGGCATCATGATCGATGCTTTGCGCGGGGCTGGGCGGATTTGCTTCGGCCAGATAGAAATCGATATGGGGCGGGAAGAGGGTGAGCCAGAAGATTTCGCTTTGCGAAATGTCCAGGAAGATATCCACGAGTTGCGGCGCAAAAAAAGTTCCCCGGTATCTGGCAATGGTCTGGCGGATTGTCTCGCTGTTGAGCAGGAGTTCGTGGGGGGCGCAGTGGGAGGACAGGGAGTCGATCCGGTCGGCCAGGTAAACGGCGTTGCTGATCAGCTTGAGCCGCTCCGGCAGCTCTATCCTCACCAGCTTGTCCCAGTGGGTATGGTGATGGAGCACGACAGGCGCCAGCTGCACCATGGTCTGGTGTTTGACCAGCAGGTCGTGGCCCAGTTGGCAATGAATATGCGCCTCACCCCAGTCCAGCTCCGAGACCAGCTTTTTGTGGATCCGGGTTGACGAGACGCCGCAGTCATGCAGCAGCGCGGCGTCAAAGGTGGTGGACAGCAGGGATTCATCACCAGCGGCATGCAGCAGCCGCATGCATTCCAGAGACATGTAGGCGACCCGCTTGCCGTGGTAAAAATCATCCATGCCGACCAGGTCGAGCATGTCCGACAGGGCCCGCACCACCTCCCGTAGATTGACGCTGGTCAGATTTCCGCTGGTTGCCATGTTGGTGCTGTCTAATCCTGTGCTTTTCACTTTTGCTCAAAGAGACATGGGAATGGTTTGGCCTGGTGCCGATGATGGAGCAACTCGTCCCATCTGTTTTAGCATTAATGGAAGAAAAATTCGATGATTATCGTTGGAAAAGCTGTTGGTCCCTTTGCAGGGGGGGAGGCAGTGGCGGTTCGTGAACCGAACCGCCCCGCATTATCGGGCGCAGAGACCGAGGAGCTGGTCAAGCTGCCCTGTCTGGGCCGGGGAAAGATGGCGGAAGATGACGCAGTGGTGTCTGGTGCGGACCATATCGGTCGGGATGCGGTAATCGGCCACCGAGTGGACGGGAAGATTTTTCAGGTTGATCCCCTCGTAGACCACATCCAGCCTGTCCGGGTTCTTGAACCACTGTTCGTTGCCGACATAGCGGAACACCAGGCCGTCTCTGCTGAGCTGAATGATATGAAACGGGATGGCCAGGTCCAGGATGGCCAGGGTGCGGTCTTTGATCCTGAGTTGCCTGTCGTCGCTGCCGCTGAACAACTCCGAATGCGATGCTTTCATGATGTGCCTCTTTGCTGTTGTCACTTATTCTGTCTCGCATTTCTCATCTGATTAGTGACTAAGCAATTCCAGTACCACAATGTGGTTTTATTTTTTTCTATTGATTTGAGCAGGTTAGTATAAAGAGGCTGGGGCGAGTGGTTGGGGTTTTGACCGTGCTGGTGGTGAAATGCCCCAGTATCTGGTGGGTTGCGGCTGTTTCAGCGGATAATAGTTATTGCCGCCGAGTCTCTTATTCCATGCGTTTCTTGAACAGCCAGGTGGCGGTGGAGAGGGTGACCGCGGCGATCACGGCCATGGGCCAGGTCAGCTGCCAGACCAGGGCAGCGGTGATGTCTTTCAGAAAGATGCCCCGGACGATGGTCATGAAGTAACGCAGGGGATTGCCCAGGGTGATGGTCTGCAGCCAGGGCGGCATGTTTTCGATGGGGCTGGAGAAGCCGGAGAGGATGACCGCAGGCACCAGGAAGACGAAGGCCCCCAGGATCGCCTGCTGCTGGGTCATGGAAAGTGAGGAGATAAACAGGCCGACGCCGATGATGGCCAGCAGAAACACCGCCATGCTGGCATACAGCAGGGGCAGGGAGCCGTTTAAGGGTACCCGCATGAGCAGCACGGCGGCCAGCACCATGAAGGTCCCTTCGGCCATGGCGATGATGAGCGCCGGCACCGCCTTGCCCACCAGAATCTCCAGCGGGTGCAGCGGCGAGACCAGCAGCTGGTCGAAGGTGCCCATCTCCCGCTCCCGGGCTACAGACAGGCCGGTGACTAGAAGGCTGATCAGGGTGGTGAGGATGCAGACCAGGCTCGGCACCGTATACCAGCGGAAATCGAGATTGGGATTGAACCAGTTGCGCACCACCAGACGCGCCCCTTCCGCCCGCATGCCGCCGGCAAGGCCTGCCTGGAAGTCATCCATGATGCGCTGCGCATAGCCCTGGACGATTCCCGCCGTATTGGTCTTGCGGCCATCCAGCAGCAAGCTGGCCTGGGCCGGCTGGCCGCTCTCGATATTGCGGGAAAAGTTCGCGGGAATCCACAGCACGGCAATGGCCTTCTGCTCCTCGATGACCGGCGGCACCTCTGCCGCGCTGTTCAGGTGCAGGACCCTGCTGAAGGTGGCTGCGGCGGCAAACTGCTGCACCAGGGAGAGCGCCGGTCGGCCCTGGTCGAGGTTGAGCACGGCCAGGGTCTGGTTTTTGGCCTCCTGGGTGGCGGCAAAGGAGAAAACAAACAGCTGAACCAGGGGAGGGACGATGAGCACGAAGCGGCTCTTTTTGTCCCGCAGCATGGCCAGCAGTTCCTTGATGATCAGGGCGCGGATGCGGCTGAGCATGGTTCACCTCAGGCGTTTGGAGGTCTTGCGGGCAGTGACGAAAAACAGCACCACGGCAAGCCCCAGCAGGATAAGGATATTGGGAAGCAGCAGAGGCCAGACATCCCCCACCAGAA
The DNA here is from genome assembly GCA_003605035.1 of Desulfurivibrio sp. GTDB lineage: Bacteria > Desulfobacterota > Desulfobulbia > Desulfobulbales > SURF-16 > SURF-16. The sequence goes on along the minus strand of QZKJ01000111.1, from coordinate 54,305 downwards.
ACAGGGTCTGCAGGTTGGTCACCAGGTAGCGCGCCGGGATGATGTGGGTAAGGCCCCGGATGGGCAGGGGCATGGAGGCGATTTCAAAAATAAAGCCGGACAACAGAAAGGCGGGCAGAAAGCCGGTGACCATGGCGATCTGGGCCGCGACAAACTGGTTTTTGGCCGCGGTGGAGATGAGCAGCCCTTGGCCCAGGGCGGCCAGCAGAAAGGCCACCGAGGTGAGGAGCAGGGCGGCCAGGGAGCCGCGGAAGGGCACCTGGAAGAGAAAGACGGCAATGGCCACGCTGCCCAGCATGGCGATCATGCCCAGCAGAAAGTAGGGGATCAGTTTGCCGATGATGACCTCGGCGATGCCGACCGGGGTGGCCATCAGCGCCTCCATGGTGCCCCGTTCCCACTCCCGGGAGACCACCATGGCGGTCAGCAGGGTGCCGATGATGGCCATGATGATGGCGATGGCGCCCGGCACCAGGGAATCACGGCTCTCCAGCTCAGGGTTGAACCAGATGCGCGGCACCAGCCGCGGTCCGGCCTGGCCGGCGGTGCCCTGCTTGAGCCTCTGCAGGCTGGCCCAGGTGGAGAGCACTCCCTGGGCGTAATTCTGCACGTAGTTTGCCGTGTTGGTTTCGCTGCCGTCGGCAATGATTTGGACCGGCGCCGGGCCGGCCTGGTGGAGCCTGCGGGAGAAATCGCTGGCAATGACCACCAGGCCGCGGGAGCGGCCGGCCAGCAGATCGGCCTCCAGCATCCGGGCGTCGCGGCTGATGCGGGCCTCGAAATAGGGGCTGGCCAGAAAGGCGGCGGCCAGCGCGGCGGCCTCCTCGCCGCTGTCCTGCAGGGCCACGCCGATTCTGATCCGCTTGGCATCCAGGGAAACCCCGTAGCCGAAGAGAAAGAGCAGAATCATGGGCAGCACAAAGGCGATGAGCAGACTGCTCGGGTCGCGCACCACCTGCACGAACTCTTTACGGATCAGGGCTTTTAGTCGGCGCAGCCGGCCGTTCATGCCGCCTCCTCCCGGTTCCGGTTATCCCACTGGCGGAGCAGTTCGATAAAGGCGTCCTCCAGGGTGGGATCAGGCAACTGCGCGTTCGCGGTGCTGCCCTTCAATTCGTCGGGTGAGCCGGTGGCGATCAGCCGGCCGCGGTAGATGAGGGCGATGCGGTCGCAGTACTCGGCCTCGTCCATGAAATGGGTGGTCACCAGCACGGTCACCCCGCGCTCCACCAGGCCGTTGATGTGGGTCCAGAACTCGCGGCGGGTCAGAGGATCGACCCCGGAGGTGGGTTCATCGAGAAAGAGCACGGCCGGCTCATGCATGACGGCGCAGCTGAGCGCCAGCCGCTGCTTGAAGCCCAGGGGCAGCTCCCTGGCCGCCACCTGCAGGTGGGGACCGAGATTGAAGATGTCAATCATGCGGGTCACGGTCTCTTTTTGTCTGGCGCCGGAGAGCCCGTAAACCCCGGAAAAGAATTCCAGGTTCTGGCGGGCGGAGAGATCGCCGTAGAGCGAGAATTTCTGGGCCATGTAGCCCAGGCGGGAGCGGGCCTGGCCGGGCGCCTTCTGCAGATCGAGCCCCACCACCCGGCCGGTGCCTGCCGTGGGACGCAGCAGGCCGCACATCATTTTAAAAGTGGTTGACTTGCCGGCCCCGTTGGGACCGAGCAGGCCGAAGATCTCGCCCCGGCGAATGGCAAAGCTGATGTCCCGGGCCGCGGTGAAATCGCCGAAGCGTTTGGTCAGGCCCTGGGCCTCAACCGTTATGGGGCCGGCATCCGCCACCTGCGTCATGGCGGCGGCCAGCACCGAGGTGCCGCCCGGACCGCCGCCCAGGATATCGACAAAGGCATCCTCAAAACGCGGCGCAACCGGGACAAGTCGGGCCTCGGCGCCGGCGGCCAGGGTCGCGAGTTCCGGCCGGCCAGCGCCGGCCCGCAGCACGATACGCACATTCTCGCCCTGCACGATGCCATCCTGCACCTCCGGCCGCTGCACGGCGTTGGCCAGCACCCGGCGCCGGTTGCCGGCAATATTGCGGATCTGGAAACAGCGGCCGCTCACCCGTTTGGTCAGCTCCCGGGGCGGACCGGCAAAGATCAGCCGGCCTTCACTCAGCAGCAGCACTTCATCGCACTGTTCCGCCTCGTCCAGGTAAGCGGTGGACCAGATCACCGCCATCTCCCCGTTCACCAGTTCCTGCACCATGCGCCACAGTTCCCGGCGGCTCACCGGGTCGACGCCGACGCTGGGTTCATCAAGCAGCAGCAGCCGCGGTTTGCGGATCAGGGCGCAGGCCAGGCCAAGTTTCTGCTTCATGCCGCCGGACAGCCGCCCGGCCAGGCGGCTCTGGAAGGGTTCCAGGCCGGTGAAGGCCAGCAGCCGCGCAAAAACCTGCTGGCGGACGCTGCCGGTCACCCCCTGCAGATCCGCATAGAGACGCAGGTTCTGCATGACGGACAGATCCTCGTAGAGCCCGAATTTCTGCGGCATGTAGCCGATGATGCGGTGCAGCCGGGTCGTTTCGCTGCGGGTGTCGAGGCCGAAGATGCTGATGGCGCCGCTGCCGGGCAACAGCAGGCCGGCCAGCAGGCGGATCAGGGTGGTCTTGCCGGCCCCGTCCGGTCCCACCAGGCCGGTCACCGCCCCGGCGCGGATGACGGCGGTCAGCTCAGCCAGGGCCGGCGGCTGGTTGGGGCCGAAGCGGTAGCTCAGCCCCTGGATGGTGGCGGGTGCCTGCTCCATGCGCCTTACTCCCGGCCGGCCGGCTGCTCTTTGGCAAAGAGCCGGACGGTTACCGGCATGCCCTGGCGCAGGCCGCGGTCGGGATTGTCGGCTATGATGCGCAGCTGATAAACCAGGCGGGTGCGCAGCTCCTCGGTCTGCACCGATTTCGGGGTAAATTCCGCTTCAGGTGAAATGAAGCCCACCTGGCCGGCATAGGGCCGGTCGGGCGCTGAATCGGTAAAGATCCGGGCCGGCATGCCGGGATAGACCCGGCCCAGGTCCGGTTCCTCCACATAGGCCCTGATCCACAGCGGGGTGTCCAGGGACAGGGTCAGCACGGTCTGGCCGCTGCCGACGATGGCGCCTGCTTCTTCCACCCTGGTCAGGATGGTTCCTTCCTGGGGCGCCTTGATTTCGGTGTCGGCCAGCCGGGTGCGGGCGCCGGCCAGTCGGGCCGTGGCTGCCTGCAGCTCGGCCCGGGCCGCCTCGATATCCTCGCTGCGGAACCCTTCCCGGCTAAGATGCAGCCCCTCCCTGGCGGTAGCCAGCCGTGCCCTGGCCTCGTCCAGGGCGGCGCTGACATTGTCAAAAGACTGCCGGGAAACCGCGCCGCTGTCGCTGAGATTTTTGAGGCGCTGGTATTCGGTCTGCAGATTTTTTTCCGTGGCCTGGCGCTCCCGCACCAGGGCTTCGGCCTGGGCGATTTCCTGGGGCCGGGTGCCGACCTCCATTTTTTTCAGCATGGCCGCCGCCTGTGCCTCCCGGGCTTGGGCCAGCTGCAGTTCATCCTCGTAGGGGGCTTGGTCCAGGCGAGCCAGGATCTGCTCCGCCTGCACCCGGTCCCCCTCTTCGACCAGGACCTCGGCGATGCGGCCGCTGACCCGGAAGCCGAGATCCACCTTGCGGATGTCCACATTGCCGTACAGGGTCAGTTCACCGGTAGCGGTCTGGTTGTCAGGCAGGTTGCGATAGATAAAAGCGGCAGCCACAAGCACCGGTATCAGCAGCAGGAAAATGACTTTTTTCTTCATAGGCCGTCCTTTATGAGTATGGCGAGTCGGGCAGCTGCTGCAGGCCGAAAAGCGCGGCCCGGGTCTGTTCCAGCACCAGCCGGTGGATTTCAGCGGTCTCAGCGGCGCTGTAGCCCTCCAGTCCCAGATGGCGGACCAGGGTTTCCCGGGCAAAACGAAAGGCCATGATCTGGCCGATCAGCACAAAGGCGCGCAGCCGGATCTCCCGGTCCGGCCCGGCGGCGCTCCCCATGATCACGGCCAGCAGGGTTGCCGTCATGGTCAGGATGGGCTGCATGAGACCTGCATAAATACGATCATAGGCGCTGCTCGGCGACATCTGCTCCCGCAGGATGATGCGGCTGAAGCGTGGCGCCTGGGGAGAGCCGACGACAAAATAGACCAGCCGGCCCAGGAATTTCTCCAGCAGCTGCCGGGCCTCGTCGGGCGCCGGTGGTGTCCTGGCGAGGTGCGCCTCGATCTCAGCCAGGACCGGGTCGAGCTGTTGGCGCACCGTGGCAACGATATGGTCGATGACAGCCCCATAGAGGCCTTCCTTGCCGCCGAAATGGTAAGGAATGGCGGCCAGGTTCACTTCTCCCCGGTCGGCGATCATCCGGGTGGTGGCCCCGGCGTAGCCCCATTCCCCGAAGACATCCAGACCTGCCTCGATGAGGCGGCGGCGGGTAGTGCCGGCGGCGGGCGCTGCTTTTGCTGGTGTGGTTGCGTGCATGGGCCGTCTCCTTCAGGTGCTGATGATAGAGAAAGTATAATTCAATCGAATGAATTAGTCAATTGATCGCATCATTTTGATCTCCGTCATGGGAATTCAGGAGACAGGAGACAGAATTCAGAATTGTTAATTTTATTACGTTTTATTCCGGCTCCTGACTTCTGGCTTCTGAATTCTTTGGAAACAAGATCAAGCCGGCGTCCTTTAAATGGCTTCCTTCCTGGCGCAGAACCAGGCGGCCAGGTTTCTGGCCAGCTGCAGGTTTCCTTCCTTGAGGAAGCGGTTCTGGAAAATGGCGTCATCGCCGAACACGGCAAAGGCGCCGGAGCCGCTCCTGCCGGCCAGCACCATGGCAAAGGCCTGTCTGGCGTCAGGGGCGCTCAGCCGGCCGTTCTGATCCAGGTCAACCCAGGCCCTGGGGCTGGTGCGGGCAATAACGGTGATGTCCTTTTTCTTTTCGAGCAGGGCCCAGCCGCCGTAAATAGTGAAGCCGGCCAGTCCTATGGTCAGCGGATGGGGCGTCAGGTCCTTAACCGTGAACTCCCTGGCATTGGCGCCGATGATGTTTTCCTGTTCGGCCACGGCCAGGCTGGACATGGCGATGCCCAGCTGGGGCAGCAGCCCCATCAGCGGCTGGGAGATGTGGGCCATCACCGCCAGTTTGCCGCCATGGTAGATGAATTTCGTGATGGCCAGCACCTCGGTCGGCGTAAGGGGGGCAAAAGGACCGGAGATGATCAGCACGCTGACCCCCCGCAGCAACGCGTCGCTGATGGGGAAGATGGTGGTTCTGATTTCAGCGCCCTGTTCGGTAAAGACCCGGGCCAGACCGGACAGATCCAGGGGGCGGTTTGCCTCCACCAGAAAATGCTGGCCGTGGGACTGATCAAACAGCACCACCGGCCCGGCCTGAACCTGGTGCGGCATGAGGAAAAAAATGGCGGCAACAATGAGGGCGGTGAGTCTGCTGGTGAAAAGATTCATGGCGTGGTTTTCCTTGCTTGGTCAGGGGGGAAGAGGTCCCTGATTTTCTGCCAGATTGCCAGAAATTCCTGGCGGTTGGCGCAGGACAGGGTGAAAATGAGTTCATCTTTTTCAAAGGACAGGCTGTGCTCGAGCCTGGCCTGGTCCGGCAGGGCGAGTCCGGCGATAAAGTGCTGGAATTCCTTTTCCGCCTGGGAGAGGCGCGGGAATCTCTCGCAGCCCAGCCAGCGCATCAGCTTGGCTGTTTTCTGCGGGGCGTTTGCCTCGGTGTGGTTGATGATGTCGTCTACCGCCTGGCTGTGCAGCAGGGCGGAGATGGTGGTCTGGTGCCGCTCCGCCAGTTCCCGGCAGCTGACCGCCAGTTTTTTCTGGTTGCCCACCGAGAGCTGCAGGGTAGTGATCACCTCAAACAGGGCCAGCCGGTCGCTGAAGGAGAGTTTGCCCAGCTCAAAGGCCACCTTGTCGTCCAGGCTGCCCTGGTGGATGGCAATGACCAGCGGTTCCTCAAGATCCAGCAGTTTGAGATCCCGCTGGAGATGATACGGGGAGGGGGTAAGGCCCAGCAGCGGCAGGAAACGGGCGACCACTTCCTGTTCCTCGGCCAGCGCCAGGGCCTTGCTGAAAAAAACCGCCCGCTCAACTGGGGTGAGCGGCCCGGACAGCAGGGCGTCTTCCAGACAGATGGCCAGCACGTCAAGTGCCTCGGTTTTTTCGGTCAGCTTGTGGCAGTCGCAGGAGGCTGCGCCGAAGGCCTCGATGGCGGCCAGCAGTCTCTGCCGGCCGGCGACGATGGTGAACGAGGAGGCTGATTTCTCCCTGACCACCGGCGGATGGAGAATGCCGCAGCGGCTGACCGAGGCGACCAGGGCAGCAGGCACCTGGCTGCTGATGAAAGGCGGGACCAGGGAAAAGCTGTCATCGGAGAAATCGATATGGCTGATATTGACGCGTGCTATGTGCATGAAACTCCTCTTTGGCGTTGCGCTTTTTTTTCATGTCTATATACTGAAAAAGGAAAATCTCATAAAGATAATTTTTAACAAGCTGGCCTGCTTTCGCTTGGACGGGGCAATGCTTATTCATCAGGGAAGGCCATGAAGGTCATCATGATCGCCGCCACCACCCTGTGCGGCCGCATCAGTCCAGCCCCCCTGGGCAGCGAGCTGGATCGCCGGCTGCTTGAGCGGATGCGGGATGAAACCGATGCCAGCCTGCTGGGCGGCGCGACCCTGCGGCAGGCGGATCCGCAAATGCTGGGCACGGGCGGCAAGGCGGGGCAGCGGCTGCGCGCCTTCATCACCGCCTCCGGGGATATCCCGCTAGAGGGCAAAAAGGTCTTTGCCAGCGGCCCTGCGCCGCTTATTTTCACCGCCCGGCAGTGCCGGCAGGAACTCGAGCGGCGCCTGGCCGGCAGGGCCGAGGTTGTGGTCCTTCCTCCGGGGTCGGGCGGCCTGTCTGTTGCCGCGGCGATCAGTGAATTCGAGCGCCGGGGAGCCCGCTCCGTGCTCATTGAAGGCGGGGCGATCCTCAATTACTCCGCCCTGCGGCAGCGGGTGGTGGATGAGGTGATGGTGACCCTCACCCCGAAGCTTTCCGGCGATGAACATGCCGCCAGCCTGGCCGACGGTCCGGCGGCGCTGGGCAGTCCGTTGCTGGCGCTCAGGCTTGTCTCCTGTCTGCCGCAGCCCACTGGCGAGATTTTTATCCATTATCAAGTCTGTTACGAGGAGCAACATGCATAAGCAGGAACTGGCCATACTCTTTTCCGGCGGCACGGATTCCCTGGCCCTGTACGGCCTGGCCACAGCCGGTCATCACCCCGAGCTGCCACGGCCGCGCCGCATTCATCTGCTCAACATGTTGAACGGCATGGGCCGTTTTCCGGATTTCACCCGCACCCGTTTCGAGACGGCCAGAAATATCCTGGCCAGACGTTTCCCTGTGCCTGCGGAAATGCCGGAGGCCCTGCTGGTAGAGCTTGACATGGGACGTCTCTTCCAGGGGCTGTGGCTTGATCGCTACGAGGAGTTCATGCCCCGTTACGGGGGCAAGAATCTGGTCTGCGTTGCCTGCAAGCTGGCCATGCATATCCGGGCCATTCTCTACTGCAACGAGCATCTGATTCCGGTGGCAGTGGCCGGTTATACCAGAAAACAGAGTCACTACCCGGAGCAGACCCCGGCATTCATGGAGAAAATCGCCAGATTCTCCGCCCAGTTCGGCCTGGCCGTGCGCTTCCCGGTCTATGATGACTTTGAGGAGGTGATGACCACCAGGCATCTGCTGGAAGATTTCGGGCTGCCTTCCACCGGCGGCGGGGAAAGAAAATGTCTGTTCAGCCAGACCCTGACCACCGCCACGGCCGGGGAAATCGGGGCATACCTTGACGACATGCTGCCCCGGGCCCGGGATTACATCGAATGCATCCAGGACGGCAGGATCAGGGAGGCGGCCGCCTGCTTTCCCCCTGGCCGGGCAAACCATTGACATGACGGAAAGAGATACTGTGGGAGAAACCGACTTGCCAAGCTTGATCCGCCTTGACCAGGGGCCCTCCCTGATTGACGGGCAAACCCATCAAAGGGTGCTGGCCTCGGGCACTGATGTGCCGGAACAGGCCCCTTCCTTTGCCATCCCGCTGGATGCGGTGGGCATTGCCGGCAAAACCCTGTGGGTGCTGCTGCCTGAGGGGCGGCTGCCCTTTAGCGCCTCGCTCACCGTGGATCTGCCGGGCCACAGCCGGGGCATTCATATGTCCCGCCTGGAACAGGCCGTGACCGAGCTGCATGATGAGCCCTTTGCCCGGCTGAGCCATTATGCCGGGGCCCTGGCGGCAAAGGTGGTTGCCCGGCAGCAGGGCAGCGCGGCACGGGTGTGCCTCACCGGCAAACGGCCGCTGCTGCGCCAGTCCAAAATCAGCCGGCAGCTCTCTGTCGACCATCTGCTGGTCAGGGTGGAAGCCATGATCAGCAGGGATGGCGTGCTGACCCTGGCCAACGGCATCGGCGTCTGCCATATCACCTCCTGCCCCTGCACCCAGGTCTATAATCGCCATGTCTTTACCGCGCGGGGCGACTGTCCCATGCCCACCCATTCCCAGCGTTCGCGGACCTGGCTCCATCTGCGTGGAGTTGGCGAGGCCCCGGCGCATCAGAAGCTGCTGAGCTGCCTGGAAGAATCCCTGCATCTGACCCAGGATCTGCTGAAAAGGCCGGACGAGGCGGAGATCGTCCTGAAATCCCATAAGCATCCCCAGTTTGCCGAAGATGCGGTGCGGGAGACGGCGCGAGCCGCGGGCCGCCTGTTCGGCCCCGTATTGCCGGCCGACACCGGGATCACCATTGAGTCGCTGAGCCTGGAGAGTATTCATATCCACGATGTCTGCTGCCGTCTGGAGACAACCCTGGGGGCGATCTGCGCTCTGCTGTGAACATGTCCGGAGAAATCATGCAAAATACATATCCTGAACGTCTGTGCCAGGCCATCCTGAGCCTGGCAGACCGCAACGGGGCGGAGGTCTTTGTGGTGGGCGGCACGGTGCGGGACTGGCTGCGGGGAGTGGCGGCCCGGGATCTGGATCTGGCCGTATCCCGCGCGGCCCTTGCTTTTGCCCGGGAACTGGCCCGCGAGCTGCAGGCCGCCTTTGTGCTGCTTGACGAAGAGGAGCAGACGGCGCGGGTGGTCTGGGGCGAGTATGTGGTGGATATTGCCGGTTTCCGGGGCGGGGCCCGGGACATCCGCCAGGATCTGCTGAAAAGGGATTTCACCATCAACAGCCTGGCCCTGCCTTTTTCCCGCTACCTGGCCGCCCCGGCCGCGGACCGGCGGCTGGTCATCGATCCGGCGGACGGCCTGACCGATCTGCTGAGCGGCACCATCCGCCTGCTGTCGCCGGCCGTGCTGGTGGACGATCCCCTGCGGCTGCTGCGCGCCTTCCGCTTTTTCGCCGAGACCGGCTTTGTCATCGAACCCCATAGCTGGCAATGGATCATGGATTTTCGTCAGCTGCTTGCCACGGCCTCGCCGGAGCGCATCTCCTATGAACTTGACTGCATCATGGCAAGCCAGCGGGCCTTTGAGGCCATGGTGCTCCTTGAGCGGGCGGCACTGCTTGCCCAGCTGTTTCCCGAACTGGCCAGGGGGGCGGGAGTTGCCCAGCCTGCCAGCCATCACCTTGACGTGCTGGGCCATAACCTGGAGACCCTGCGCTGGATGGAACGGATCATCGAGCGGCCGGGTGATTTTTATCCGGCCCAGGGTGCGGACCTGGCCCTTTATCTGACTGAGGCCAGGAGGGTTGTCCGGCTCAAGTGGGCGGCCCTCTTCCACGATCTGGGCAAGCCGGCCGCCCTGCGCCTCATCGGCCCGCGCATCACCTTCTACCAGCATGAGCGCCTCAGTGTGGAACTGGTCGCCACCATTGCCGGCAGACTGCGCTGGAGCAGGGAGAAGTCGGAGCAGGTCGGCAAGCTGATCGGGCTGCATATGTGGCCTTTTCATCTGAGCAATGTGCGCCGCAGGAAAGGGGAGGTAACGGCCAGGGCCTGCCTGAAGCTCTACAAGGCGGCGGGTGAGGAGCTGCCCGGCCTGTTCCTGCTGGCCATGGCGGACAGCCTGGCCGGCCAGGGCGTAGAAAAGCCCGCCGCTATGGAAGAGCAGCTTGCCGCCCTCTACAACCAGGTGGTCGAGATGTGCAGAACCAGGGTGGAGCCCGTGCTGGCCGGCCCCCCGCTGCTGACCGGCCGGGATCTGATTGCGCTGGGGCTTGCCCCCGGCCCTGTTTTCAAGGACATTCTGGCCGAGGTGGAAAAGGCCCAGGTGGAAGGGAAGCTCACCAGCCGGGCAGAAGCCCTGGCCTGGGTCAGCCGCTTTTTGTCTGCCCGTTGATTTCATTTGATTTTTTTTCGTCTGCCATTGTAGTCTAATAACGTTGCATCTCTTTGCCCCTCCCCTCACTACCTTAAACGGAAATGGACTGACAACATGAAAAATGCGGACACCGGCAACTCCCAGAATCAGACCTATGCCCAGATTTTCAGCGCCAGAACCGCTGAGCAGTTCAAGGAGAGGATCAAGCATCACCTGATGAGCTTCCAGGGCCGCGACCCCATGCGGGCGGGGCCCAGGGATGTTTATAAGGCGCTCTCCTATGCCCTGCGCGATGTGCTGGTGGAAAAATGGATAGAAACCCAGAAGAACTTTTATGCCAGAAACAGCAAAAGGGTCTACTATCTGTCGCTTGAGTTTCTGGTGGGCCGCACCCTGGGCAATACCCTGCTCAACACCGGCCTGATGGGCGAGGCAACCAAGGCCCTGGAGCAGCTCGGCTATGATCTGGAGGAGATCCGTGAAGTGGAGGAGGACGCCGCCCTGGGCAATGGCGGCCTGGGCCGGCTGGCCGCCTGTTTCATGGATTCGGTCGCCACCCTGAAAATCCCCGCCTACGGCTATGGCATCCGTTATGAGTATGGTCTTTTCTACCAGAAGCTGATCAACGGCTATCAGGTGGAAACCCCGGACAACTGGCTGCGTTACGGCACGCCCTGGGAGTTTGAGCGGTCCACCTATCTTTTCCCGGTCCATTTCTACGGCAAGGTCTACAACTATCTGGATAAGAGCGGCAATTACCGCTCGGAATGGGTCGATACCGAGGATGTCATGGCCATGGCCTGCGACATCCTGGTGCCCGGCTTCAATAACGACCATGTGATCAACATGCGGCTCTGGACCGCCAAGGCCTCCCGTGAGCTTGATCTCAGCATTTTCAATGCCGGTGATTACATCCAGGCGGTGCATGGCAAGGTCACCTCGGAAACCATTTCCAAGGTGCTCTACCCTTCCGATGAAATCAGGGAAGGGCAGGAGCTGCGCCTGAAACAGCAGTACTTCTTCGTCGCCGCCACCTTTCAGGATATTCTGCGGCGCTATAAGAAAAAGAACATTTCCTTTGATCAGTTCAGCAACCAGATCGCCGTCCAGCTCAACGACACCCATCCGGCCATCGCCATTCCCGAGCTGATGCGGATTCTGCTTGACATGGAGGGGCTGAGCTGGGAAAAGGCCTGGGATATCAGCACCAAGACCTTTGCCTACACCAATCATACCCTGATGCCCGAGGCCCTGGAAACCTGGCCGGTGGATCTGATCGGCCGGGTGCTGCCCCGCCATCTGCAGATCATCTATGAGATCAACCAGCGTTTTCTGGATCAGGTCAACCAGCGGTTTCCGGGTGATGCCAGGAAGTTGCGGGATATGTCCATCATTGCCGAGGGGGAGACCAAACGGGTGCGCATGGCCCATCTGGCCATTGTCGGCAGCCATTCGGTCAATGGCGTGGCGGAACTGCACACCCATCTGCTCAAAACCAGGATTTTCAGTGATTTCAATGAGTTTTATCAGGGCAAATTCAATAACAAGACCAACGGCATCACCCCGCGCCGCTGGCTGCTGAAATGCAATGCCGGCCTGGCCGCTCTGGTCTCCGGCAAAATCGGCCTTGACTGGATCACCAATCTGGACGAGTTGCGCAGGCTGGAGGAGTTTGCCCGGGATGCCGCCTTCCAGAAAAAATGGCGGGCGGTGAAGCTCGATAACAAGAAGCGTCTGGCCCGGCTCATCTCCGAGGGCTGCGGGGTCAATGTCAATGCCGATACCATGTTTGACGTGCAGGTGAAAAGGATTCACGAGTACAAGCGCCAGCTGCTCAACGCCCTGCATGTGGTCGCCCTGTACCACCGCATGATCAGTGCGCCTGACCAGTCTGTCACCCCGCGCACCATCATTTTTGCCGGCAAGGCGGCCCCTTCCTATCGCAAGGCCAAGCTCATCATCAAGCTGATCAACTCCATCGGCGAGGTGGTTAATCATGATCCGCGGGTCGGGGGCAGACTGAAGGTGGTGTTCGTCCCCAACTATAATGTGTCGCTGGCCGAAAAAATCATTCCGGCCGCCGATCTTTCCGAACAGATCTCCACCGCCGGCACCGAGGCCTCGGGCACCGGCAACATGAAGTTTTCCTTAAACGGGGCCCTGACCGTGGGCACCCTGGACGGCGCCAATATTGAAATCCTGGAGGAGGTGGGCAGGGAAAATATTTTCATCTTCGGTCTTACCGCCAGTGAAGCGGAATACGAGAAGCAGCATAAGAGCCTCACCCCTGTCGCTGTTTATGAAAGAAATCCCGTGGTGCAACGAATTGTTGACAGCATTCGGGATGGTATGTTCAGTTATGGCGACCGCGAGATTTTCCGGCCGATAATTGACGATCTGTTAAATGAAAATGACCCTTATCTGCTTCTGCTTGATCTGGAATCCTATCTTGACTGCCAGGAGAAAATCGGACTTGCCTTCCGTGATAAAAAGACATGGACGGAGAAGTCGATTCTGAATGTGGCCCGTATGGGGAAATTCTCCAGTGACAGGACCATCAGGGAGTATGCCAGGGATATATGGGGCATAAAAGATGTGTGAGGAGCTGATCCCGAAATCCTATGTATCGTGCATTCTTTAACTTAAAAGAAAAACCCTTTCAGATCACCACCGACTCCCGTTTCCTCTGGCTCGGCGAAAAACACAAAGAGGCCTTTGCCACTCTCAAATACGGCATCCTGGATGATAAGGGCTTTCTGCTGCTCACCGGTGATGTGGGCACCGGCAAGACCACGCTGATCAATGCCCTGGTCAACACCCTGGGCGCCAAGGTCATCCTGGCGAAAATTTCTGATCCGAAACTGGATGAGATGGATTTTTACCGGCTGCTGGCCAACGAGTTTGCCATTAAACAGCCGTTTGCCACCAAAGGGGAATTCCTGCTGCTCTTTACGGAATTCCTGGAAAAGGCCCATACTGGCGGCAAACAGGTGCTGCTCATTGCCGACGAGGCCCAGCGTCTGAGCCCGGAGCTGCTTGAGGACATCAGGCATCTCTCCAATATCGAGAAGGAGCATGTCAAGCTGCTCAACATCTTCTTTGTCGGCCAGGTTGAGTTCAACAATAGCCTGCTGGAAAAAAGAAACAGGGCGATCAGACAGAGGATTACCATCCACTATAGCCTGGGAGCCTTGAACGAGCTGGAAACAGGCGAATATATCCGCCACCGTCTGCAGGTGGCCGGGGCCATTGAGGAGATTTTCAGTGCTGAGGCCCTGCATGAGGTCTTCACGTTTTCCGGCGGCGCCCCCCGGCTGATCAACATCATCTGCGACCGGGCCCTGCTCACCGGTTTCGTGGAAAGCAAAAGGAAGATCGATGCCGGCATGATCACGGAGTGCGCAGCCGAGCTGAAGATTTCCCCCTACGCCGATGAGGAGCCGCCGCCGAAGAAGCAGGAGCCGGCCGCCGCCGCAGCAGCGGCGGAGAGTGGTGCGGCGGAACAGGGCAAGGCGCCGGCAGCCCCCGCGGTCCAGGCGGCCGCGGTAAGAAGCGAGCTTGAACACATCCAGATGAACATGACCGGGGTCAGGAAGAAAAAGAGCGGCATGTGGGGCATTTTTTTCATCTATTTCAGCCTCATTCTGCTCATCGGGGCTCTGTGCGCCTACTTTTTTTATCTGCCTTATTAGCGTTTGAACGTTCCAACGAGCAAACGTTTAAACGCTGAAACGCTGGAACGTTTTTCGGAGAACAGCCATGGGAATACGGCCACGTATTATCTTGATCATGGGAATCTTCAGCCTCATCGCCACCCTGCTCATCGGGGCGGCAAGCTATAAGCTGACCGAGCGCAATGCGATCAGCGAGGCCAAAAACAAGGGGCAGCTGCTGTTTCATTACATCCTTGCCTACCGCCAGTATTTTAAAAGCCAGCAGCGCGCCCTGGTCATGGAGCTGGTCGAGGAAAATCGCTTTTATCCTGAATTGATGTCGGGTTTTGTGGTAACCAGAGGCATCTGGGAGGTCTTCAAAGAGGAAAACAAAGGATATGACTTCAAGCAGGCCACCCTTGATCCGCTCTACCCGCCCAATAAGGCGGACAGCGATGAGATCAGGATGATCGGCGCCTTCCGCCAGAACCCGGACCTGCAGATGCTGGAAGGGGTGCTTGACAAAAACGGCGAGCGGTTCTTTTATCTGGCCTATCCCATCAAGATTGACTCCACGGATTGTCTCCGCTGTCACGGCGACCCCGCCGACGCTCCCAGGGATCAGATGGAGATTTACGGCACGGAAAACGGCTATCGCTGGCAGTTTGGCGATACGGTTTCCGCCTATGTCATTTATGTGTCGATTCAGGAGGCGCTGGCCTCTGCCAAACGGATGGCAGGCCAGCTGTTTCTGGTCGGCATCGGCTGTTTTTTTCTGGCACTGCTGGCCATGCTCCTCTTTCTTGACCGGAGCGTCATTCGACCGATTGAATACCTGAGCGACCGCATTGAGGAGATCAGCCAGGGAAAAAACCTGCAGGAAAGCTTCCGGCCGGAGGGTGATGATGAAATCGGCATCCTGGCGCGGGCCATTGAGCATCTGCGGCTGAACATGCTCGGCATGCATAAGGGGAAGACCCATGATGGCGATTAAGCTGCGCGGTATCCTGCTGGGGCTTTTCTGCCTCGGCTGCTGTGGCGCGGCCGGCAGCCCCGTGCGGGCCGCTGACTGTGCCTTGCTGCTGCAGGATCTCAGCCGCTTGACCGGGATGATGCAGAGGCAGGAGCTGCTGAACCGGGCCATCAGGGAATGTCCGGATGATTACCAGATCAACTATCACTATGCCTATCACCTGGAGAGACTGCGCCGGTATGAGCAGGCCCTGGTCTATTATGAGGCGGCTGTCCGATTGCAGCCCGATTTTGCCAGGGGGTATTTCGGCATGGGGGATGTCTATCTGGCCCAGGGGCAGAGCAAGCTTGCCATGGCGGCCTTCACTGAGGGGTTGCGCCTCGATCCGGATAATATCTGGGGCAAAAGGTCCTACCAGAAGGCGCTGCAGCGGGAAAAGCCGGGTCCGCGGGAAGCTCAGGAGCAGACCGCAGTCCAGGAGAAACCCCGGGAGGCGTCCGTTGCCGGCAAGGAGGATGCCCTGGTTGTGACGGCCCCGGCAGCGCAGCCGGCCCAGGCCGGGCCGCCTGCCGAAGACGATGCAGCCGCCCCGCTGACCGCCGAGGGTTTTGTGCAGGGAATGACCGGGCAGGAGGCAAAGCCAGGCACCGGAGAGCAGGAGGGTCAGGTGTTCAGCCTGCAGATTCAGTATGAGATATCCTCCGGAGAACTGACCGAGGAGGCAAAGGCAGTGCTGGACAGCGTGGTGTGCAAGGCCTTGCAGAGCCCGGAGCTGCGGGACCGCCGCTTTGAGGTGGCAGGGCATACCGATGACCGCGGCACCCCGGAAACGAATATGTACTTTGCCAGAATCCGGGCAACCGGGGTCAGGGATTATCTGGTGGAACAGTGCGGCATCGCCCCTGACCGGCTCACCGTAGTCTATTACGGGCAGGAGCGGCCGTTATACCCCAATACCAGCAGAAAGAACCGCATGCTCAACAGGAGGGTCGAATTCCGGCTGCTGCCGTAAGGCGGGGGTCGCGGCACAGGCGGTTTTTCCCTCAGTCGGCTCAGAAGATCCTTTTCCACTTCTGACCGGCGGTATACAGCTCTTTCAGGGTGACTATCCCCTGCACCTTCAATTTTTTGATGAGATAGATAAAGAGATAGGCGGTCTGCAGGGAATCCTGCAGGGCGTCGTGCTGGGAAAAGGCGGGCAGTCCATAATCCCTGCTCAGGTCCGCCAGGTTGAAGGAAACCTGCAGGTTGAACTGGTCATGGTGGTTCTCCCAGCAGATATCGGTATAGACCTGGGCCAGCCGCATGGTGTCCAGGCAGGGGTTTTTGATGGTGGAGCGGAAAATTTTCTTTGCCGCCTTATTGATATAGCCCAGATCAAGACTGACGTAATGGCCGACCAGCAGGGAAGGCCCGCAGAATTCGATGAATTTCGGCAGGATCTCCTTCAGGGTGGGGGCGTGGGCGAGCTGTTCCGGGGTAATGCGATGGAGCAGGGTGCTGTCGGTGGCGTTGGTTATCTTATGGGGTCTGACAAAGGAATGAAAGGTCTCGCCGGCGATAATCTTCAGATCCCTGACATGCACGGCGCCAATGGAGACGATCTCATCCCTGCCGCTCAGACCGGTCAGCTCGGTATCGAAAACGACAAAATTATAGCATTCAATCGGCTGGTTCTGATCAATATTCGTAAACCAGCTGTGATTTTGCGCAAAGGCAGGGTGCTCCTTTTCTTTCTTCCTGGCGAAAGGCCACAGCTGCATGATGCCCAAGTTCATTTCCTTTAGATTTCGCGTAACCGGAATTGCTGATTGAGGCTCGCCTGAATTTTCCTGATGACCTCAAAGGCCTCTTTCAGCGTTTTTTTCTCCAGATCAGTGAGGTCGGCGGGGTTGATGTAGTTATGCGGCTGCATGCCCTCCTCCAGCAGATGCAGCTGGTGAATCAGACGGAGCTGCATGAGAAACTCATAAGCCTCCACCGTTTCATTGTAAAGCTCCTGGGAAATATGGTGTTGTTCATGGAGGAGCTGCAGGCGTCCCAGGGTGTTTGTTTCGGCAATGCCGTATTTGAGCGCCATGATCCTGGCAAAATCAACAAAAGGCACCAGCCCGCTTTCCTTGAGGTTTAACCGGTTTTTATGATCGCCGTTTTTCTCCACGATGAAATTCTTGAAAAAGGAGAGGGGCGGCCGTGAATGAAGACAGAATTTGGCCAGGTGGGCCAGGAATATTTCCTGCTTGGGCGCCATGGCGCACAAATGCTTTCGCAGGTTTCTGGCCAGGTTTTCATCGCCGTAGCCGGAGCGGAAATCAAAAAAGATGGTGGTGTTCAATACCTCCTGGGGGTCCGGGGTGATCATCCACTGGTTGAAGGCCTTGATCCAGCCATTCAGGTTTTTTTGCAGGGCCGGGTTGGAAGCCATGATGTTGCCGGGGCAGCGCGGATAGCCGCAGTGCACCAGATGTTCAATGACCTCTTCCGAAAATATCCGGAAATATTCGATGGTGTTCAGCCTTCTTTTCTCATCCTCCGGCAGTTCAAAGATCAGGGCATTGTCCTGATCCGTGCGGAAGGTCTGCTCCCGCCGTCCTTCGCTGCCCATCAGCATCCAGCAGAACTTGACCGGCGGCGCCCCCATTTTTTCAATCATCAGGGTGAGCAGGCGGTCAAGGATCTGATCGTTTAAGATGGTGATCATGCGGGTGATGTTGTTGGCCTTGGCGCCTTCCTCGATAAGAGATCTGACCACCAGCGGCACCTTGAGGGACAGCTGGTAGAGATCTTCGGCCCGGCGCTGGGCGAGAATTTCGCGGAAGAGATAGAGCGGCGAGGTCCCCTGCAGCACCATGATGTCATGGGTGGTGACCACGCCGGTAATCCTGCCCTGCCTGGTAATGGCCAGATGGTGGATGCGGTTGCTCATCATCTTCAGCAGGGCGTCGAAGCAGACGGCATGGGACTCGATGGTCTGCACCGGTTTGGCCATGATCCATTTGACCATGGTCTGGTAATCAAGCCCCTGGGCCACGACCCTGGTGCGCAGGTCCTTATCGGTGATAATGCCGATGATCTCGCCGCCGGCGTCCTGCACCAGCAGCGAGCCGATATGCAGCTGGGCCATGCGGATAGCGGCATTCTGCACGGTGTCCTCGGCATTGATGGTCTGCGGTTCGCCCTTGACCACGGCCCCGACCTGGGCGCTGAAGAGATAGAGCGAACCTTCCGTCCTGGTTGAGACGCGATGCTGCCGCAGTTCCTTGTATGCCGTTCTCACCAGTTTTTCGGACATGCTGCGCAGAAAGTAGGTGGTCACCTTGGGCGCCGAATGCAGCAGCTCCATGAACGCCTCCTTGTGAAAGAGGAAGCAGAAGGTGTCCTCCACGGTTTCCACATTGAGATTGGCCGTGGTATTCTGGATAATGGGCAGGGCGCCGAAGTATTCACCTTCACCCCGGAAGTCCTTCAGGGTAACCTGTCCCTGCTCGTCTTTCAGGTAGGTCTTGACGCCCCCCTTCTGGATCAGGTGAAAATGGGTGACTTCCGTGGTGTCCTGTTTGAAAATAAGGGTATTCTTCGGGTAGAAATCAATGATGCACTGACGGGCCAGCCTTTTCAGGGTGTCTCGGTCAAGTTCATTGAAGGGCAGGGTCTTTTTCAGGAATTCGAGGACGATTTCCGGTGAGACGTTGTGCAGTTCATTTTTATGTGGCATGGTGGGCGGTTTCCATTGCTGACCCCTGCCCGGATGAGCAGGGGTTGTTGTCGTGGTACATCATCCATCTAAGTCAGGGGAAAATCGGGACAATAGGTCCCGGGAGGGATTTTCCGTGATTTGTAACAATCCGATTTGGTAAACGAGGGGACTGCCTCTTCCTCACTTGCATAGCTTTGTCTGATCTGATCAAACTCCATATTGCGCGCCATCAAGGCATCGACGATATCCGGGGCAAAATGTCTCCCTTTTTCCTGGGCAAGTATCTGCATGGCTTCCTCGTGCGGGCAGGCTGAACGGTATTTCCGCACGGTGGTCAGGGCATCATAGACATCGGCCAGGGCGACGATGCGCGCAGCCAGGGGAATTTCTTCCGCCCTGAGACCGTAGGGGTAGCCGCTGCCATCCCACTTTTCATGGTGGAAATAGGCGATTGCCTTGGCCATGGATAAAAAGGACTGTCCCAGCGAATGATCGTCCACCGCCTTGAGTATATTGCCGCCGTACGTCGTATGCTGTTTGACGATCTCATTTTCTTCAGCCGTGAACCTGCCCTGTTTGAGTAGTATTTCGTCGGGTATGCTCACCTTGCCGATATCGTGGAGGATGGAGGAATGGTAGAGATCCTCGATATACTGTTCGTTGATATATTCCTTATATTCCTCTCTGGCGGCCAGTTCCCTGGCAATGACCAGGCTGTATTCCCGGATCCTTTCCAGATGTTTGCCGGTATGCACATCCCGGTACTCGGACAGCTTGGCCAGACCGAGAATGGTGGCGGTTCTGGTTTCCTGCACGGTATTGAGTGAGTGCAGCAGTTCGTTGTCCAGTTTGAGACGGGTGGAGATGTCCCTGATCAGCATCTGGAAGCCCACCACGATCCCTTCCTTTCTGATGCCGGTGGCATTGCATTCCACATTGAAGATCGTATTGCTGTCAGTGTCGATCAGCCTGAACTGGCAGCCGGTGACATTTTCTCCCTGTCTGAGCCTGTACAGCAACTGCTGCTGCACGAGAGAAACATCCTCGGGGTGAACCAGCTTCAGAAAATCAATATCCTGATCAGCTTCCGGCAGATGCAGATTTTTATAGAACCTGGGGTTTGCCAGCAGGATCTTGCGTTCCAGGTCAACCAGGATAACGTCGTCAATGATGTTTTCATAGAGGTCCCGGTAGCGGCTTTCGGATTCCTTCAGCTCACTGGTTCTTTTTTTGACGTCATCTTCCAGTTTGCCGGCATAAAAACCTAATTTCTTGCCTATTTCCCTTTCCCGCATGCGCAGATTGAATTCGTTTATCCGTGCCTTGTATTCCGCATTGCTCTGTACGGCAATGATGATGATGAAGGTTATGAAAAAGAAAGAGTTGACGAGAAAGTCGTGAAAGGCGGAGGTGGTCAGCGGAGTGAAAATGAAAATCGGGACAGCATAGATGGCAAACAGAATGGCGCCAAGGGTCGCGGTTTGCGGCATGGTCAGCGGAAAGATGGCGGCGAAGATGACCAGCACCAGGATGAGCCCCACGTAATAAAATGAGGAGAAGCCTCCGGTCTGCACGATCATGGGTGAGATGGTAAGCGCCGAGACGAAATAGGCGGTGGTGCCGAAGATGAAGGGGTATTGTTTATTTTTGTCGCGGGAGTTGAGCAGCAGGACAAAAAGGCAGAAGAGAGCCGCGGACAGCCGCCAGACGAGAAATTTGTGGAAATAATGACGAACGGCTACATAATCGAGAATGGAAAAAAGCGGCAGCAGGATGGCCACTGTCCACAGCGTGACATTGGCCCGCTGGTGAAGCAGGTCCTGGTGTTCCTGTTGATAGAGGGCGCTGTATTCCGGTTTGATATCGTTCATTGCCCAGCGGCGGTAAGCCGTTGTAAAAAAATAACATCACCGTCCCGATGTCAGAGACGGCATAAGAAGCCGTGACGAAATGCTCAAGGATGAAGGTTTTGTAACGGCTCCCAAAGTGTTGCTCGGGTCATTTTTTGCATAAAATTGAGCATAACTTAAAATGAGATGAAAATCTAGAAAAGCGTGGGATAATAACTTTTTAGGACGTTTTTTCGCGAAGCGCGGGAACAGTTGAGCCCTTCCCGGCGAGCTTGGGCGGCAGTAATGCAGCCGTGAGCCGGCGGTTGCCGGGATGGCTCTCGCTTACCTGATTCAACTTTCTGAGTTGTGGTAACGTGTTGGAATTAAATAAATATTCTCCTTGCCCGAAGCTTGTTTCCAGAGAATCCAGGAGCCAGCATAAAACGTAATAAAAACAATCCTTCTGAATTCTGTCTTCTGAATTCCCATGACGGAGACCAGGGCAGCAACAATGTCATGAAAATACCGTTATTTCAACAAAATAGATAAAACCAGAAAGTTGAGTTATTTGATGGTGCGTTTTTTCTGTTCGAGTCTGATGTCGAGCATCTTCAGTTGATCAATGCGCTCCTTGATGGCCAGGTTTTCTTTCTGTATGGCCAGGTTTTCTTGATGTAAGGTGTCAAGCTTCTGATCAAGAGCCGCGCATTGCTTGAGCAGTAGGGTTTTCTCGCCCAGCAGGGACTGGTTTTGCTCTCTGAGTTGAGCCAGCGGCTTGATTTCCAGCAGGATATTCCTGAGGTATCCGATTTCCAGCCGTCCTTTTGCTTCCGGCGGCGCGAGTTTTTCATAACGGTCAAGGGCCGTGAGCGCCTTGTCGTAATCAGGGGTCGGGTTGTGGTTGTGAGAATAGAGCAGTGTCAGGTAAAGGTATATTTCCGGAGGCACGTGATCTGTTGCTCCCGCCTCTTTTTCCTTGATGATTTTTTCCAGAAATAAAATTTCATCTGCAATGGTATCTTCCGGCAGAGTCATATAGTAATTGGTGGAATCGCTGAAAAGATGTTTGTCGGCGCAACCTGTGGCCAGCAAGACAACAACAAGCAGGGCAAAAACAAGTCTGACAGAATGTGGCATGAAACCAACACCTCACGAATAATCCGGAATTCTATTTTATGACCTTGGGAACAAAGACAGGTTCCCTGGTGACATGCTCGGTTCTCTCACCTCTGCGGTTCACCACATAAACGCTGCCAGGCTGCGATTTCGCATGTTCCTTCAGCTCCGCGGCAATCTCCGCCACTTCAATATGATTCATCTTTCTTACATGTTCATTGGTAACAACCGCAATGGAAATCGACATCAGGGGGAAACGCACTTTCAGCCCCTGGCGGGTCACCCCTTCAATATAGCCCCGGATCTTGTCTTCCGGCCTGTAGAAGGACAGCACTTTCAGGTCGAATTCCCTGACGATGGTCTCGCAGATTTTCTTGTAATTGGCGGGTTTGACAATGACGGCAAAATCATCCCCGCCAATGTGACCGACAAAATCATCATCCGTGCCATATTTTGCCACCGCATCCCTGATCAGATCCGCTGTTGCCCGGATCACCTCATTGCCTTTTGCGTAGCCATAACGGTCGTTAAATGACTTGAAGTTGTCCAGGTCCATCATGCAGAAAGCAAGGTATGCGCCTGATTCCAGACGTTTTTTCAGAATATTTTCGATGGCTACCCCGCCGGGTAATCTGGTCAGGGGATTTGAGTCAATATGCAATTCCTCCAACCTCCCCAGTCTGTGGGTCATGTAGTTGAACGCCTTGGCAAGTTCGCCGAATTCATCCTGTGATTCGATTGCCGCCAGATGGGTGAATTTACCCTGGGAGACAATTTCGGTGGCCTGTTTCAACTGTTTGATGGACTTGGAGACGCTGCGGGAAATAACGGCAATGGCGCCGAAACCGAGCAGGATCGCCAGACCGGAGAGCATCAGGGTGGTGCGGAAGATGTGTATGCTGACGCTGCCGAATTTCAGCATTTTCTGCTGCTGGTTGGTCGCCGCGGTTTTTTCGAGGGTCTGAATCAAGGCGATGATTTCATCAAGCTTGCCCTTCATGAAGTCATCGCTCTCCGCCTCATGTATTTGCGAGTGCTTGGCCGCTGCGCTGAACTCCTGTTTGTATATTTCCTCGAACTCATCATGCAGGGAGGCCAGCCGGGCGATGGGAATGCTTCTCTGTTCAGGCAGTTCATGGACCCGCGCAATGAGGGTTTTGAAATCCTGGCCGCGCTGCCAGAACATTTCCTGCATTTCCTGGCTCTGCAGAATCAGAAATCGGCGCCCGTAGGCCTCCTGCGCCAGGAGATTGTCAACCATTCTGTCCGCCAGCTGCACCAGCACGGTATCGCTTTTCAAGATGTTCTTGTTGATCTTGTCCAGTTCCTGGAGGCCCTGCAGGGAAATTGCGGCAATGAAAATCGTCACCAGGATTACCGGCATATAGCCGAGAATCATTTTTTCTTCCAGGGTTAGTCGTAAAAACCTTTTCATTCATCTGACCTCAACATGGCAAATGGGGAAATATTTTTTCACTTGAAAACAATTGCCCGTCTTAGGGGGGCAGCGACGGATGCTCAAAGTAATGGTAGAAATTTACCGTCAGGGGGAGACGAAAGGACATATTGATGAATTGCCAAGCAAGAATCGCGCCTGAAAAAAAGCGGCTGTGCTGATCTTTTCTGAGGGCAGGGCATGGTCCCTGCTTTGTCTTTCGAAAAAAAACTGTTGCGTGACAATCCCCGGGCGATTGTCGTGTCGTTTTCCGGGTTATGAAAAGACCTGCCGTGTCATCCGGCTCGTTTTTTGCTGCCAATAATGGCTGTCTGCATCCTTCGGGTAAATAGTATTAAAATTATACTCTTAAAATCTGTCAAAATAAAACTGAAATTCTTTTGTTTTCCCTGGGTTATGCCCAAACCTTGTCACACAGGAGTTTGCAGTCTGGAAGATATATTTCAGTTTGCTATTTATGTGCCGATGAGTTGTCAGGAAGTTATCGGTTGTTTGTTGAAATGGATCCATGCTAAGCTGATAGGGCAAGGGGAGCCGGTTTATCTAATCTGACAGGGGACCTTATGAGACCTTTCGGGGAAAAAATCTGGAGAGGGATATGCTGTTTGATTCTTTCTCTGACTGTTACCGCCTGTGCTGCGTATCAGCCGCCTTTTACTCACTACCTCAACCCGGGGATGACCTTTGCCGATGTGCTGTATGTGGCGCAGGAGCAAGGCTATGGCAGCTATCGCGAGATTGCTGATTACAAGGGCTATCGTCTGCTGCGTTTCAGGAATGACGAGGTGGGTGGCGAGGTGTTTCTGGTGGTGAATAAGCTGGGAGAACCCATGCTGCGTGCCCTGGAATACGGCAGGATCGACGAAGCAAAACTGGTTAATTTTGTCAATGATTTGATAATCCATGGCAAAGGATGAGTCGCCTTGCCGGCAGCCCTCTCAATGTTCGAGATACATCGCTTCCGCGGGTTCCTGGATGTTGAACTGGCAGATTTTCCGGCGCAGGGTGTCTTTTGAAATCTGCAGTTCACGGCAGGTTGCCATTTTCTTCCATTTGTTTCGCTGCAGGGCCTGCTGGATGATATAGCATTCCGCCTCCTCCATGGACATGGGTCTGGCCAGGCTGGTTTTCTGGGATTCCCCTTCGGTTTTCGGTCGGAAAGGTTCCGGCAGGTGTTCCGGCTGAATCATCCCGCCCTGGCAGAGAATAAAGGCATATTCAATGATGTTCTGCAGCTCCCTGACATTGCCGGGGAAATTGTGGGTCATCAGCAGCGCCATGGCCGCATCCGAAATTCCGCCAATATCCTTGCCCCGTTCCCTGTTGAATTTCTCCACAATATGCTCCACCAGCACCGGGATGTCTTCCCGACGTTCACGCAGGGGAGGTATGTGCAGTTTGACGACGTTGAGCCGGTAATAGAGATCGTCCCGGAAGGTCCCTTCCTGCATGAGGACAAGGAGGTCGCGGTTGGTAGCCGCAACAATGCGGACATCGGCGGCCACCGGCGAGGATGAGCCCAGGGGTTCATACTGCCTTGACTGGATAACCCGCAGCAGCTTGACCTGGACGGCAGGATTGATGTCGCCGATTTCATCCAGGAAGAGGGTGCCCTTTTCCGCGGCGGCAAACCTGCCCGGCCGGTCCTTTTTGGCGTCAGTGAAGGCCCCGGCTTTATAACCGAACAGTTCGGACTCTAGCAGCGTATCCGGCAGAGCGCCGCAGTTGACCGCGATAAAAGGATGGTTGCGGCGTTCGCTTTGTTGATGAATGGCCTTGGCCATCAATTCCTTGCCTGTACCGCTCTCGCCGAGGATCAGGACGTTGCTTTCGCTGCGGGCGATGTCCGGCAGGATGTCAAAGATGCGGCGGACCGACGGGCTCTTGCTGATGATGTCGCCCACCTGGTAACGGGACAGTCGCTGGCGCAGGGAGGTGATGATGCTGAGATCCCGGATGCTTTCCACCCCGCCGACAATATTGCCTTCACTGTCCACCAGCGGAGCGGCGCAGATGCTGACCGGCACTCTCCTGCCTTCAGGTCCCCTGATGGTGATTGACCGGTTGGATTCGGGTTTGCCGGTGCACATGCTGTGGGCAATGGCGCATGTCTCGCCGCAGATGCTGGCCTGGAAGATGTCGCTGCAGGGTTTGCCGATGGCTTCCGAGGCTGGTACGCCGGTAATCTCCTCCGCGGCGCGGTTGAAAGAGGTGATCTGCCACTGGCGGTTCACCGTAAAGACCCCGTCTGCGATGCTGTCCAGAATAAGGGCGCGGCCCTGGACGGTGGAAACATTGCGAAAAACCTGCACACCGCCCACCACGTTGCCGTCCGAGTCTTTCAGGGGGGTGGTGTTGATGTTGACAGGAATGCGCTTCCCTTTGGCGGTTGTGATGAAAAGCGACCGATTGACAATAGGTTCGCCGGTTTTGATGCTTTCCGCCAGGACGCAGTTGTCGCAGGCGCTGGAGCGGAAGACTTCCCGGCAGCTCATGCCGATGACTTCGTGGCGGGCCCAGCCGGTAAGATTCTCCGCTGCCTTGTTAAACGAGGTGATCCGCCATTGGCGGTCAACGCTGAAAACGCCGTCATTTATGCTGTTCAGGACAAATTCGGAAACCGTATGCTCGTCATACTGGTTCCGGTTGGCGAGGGAGAGGGTGGCCTTGTCAAGGGCGACCAGCCATTTCACCTCTTCCAGAAACGAGATGCCGTAACGGTTCAGATGGGGGCCGGCCTGCATCCATTTGACTTCCCCCTGGGCGGCAATTTCATTCAGCCCGGAAAAATTTTCCGGGTGCAGCTGGAGCCGCATGCCGGGATAGAGGGCGGCATTGGTGGTGATTTGCGTGCCCAGATGATTGAGGTCGATGCTGGTCGCCTCGTATTCCTTGATGTTTTCCCCAAAGGAGAGGGTGAACGGCAAATGAAAGGGGAAACGATAGGTCCTGCGTCGATTTGCGGGAAAGCCTCCGAGCATACTGCGCCCTCCGGGATCAAAATGCGCCAGTTTGGCTGAAATCTTATAAATTAACATTGCAATATATGGCCTGAAAAGTAAAGCAAATTCGATCAGGAAAGCACAAATTGGCTCATTTTGCGCCTTTTCTGACGGGCGGTCGATTGGTGGGGAAGGGGGAAAATGCTGAGTGGGCGTGGGTTTGCGGGAAAAAACCGGTAACTGGCGCAATCTGCGTCTGGCTGTTCGTGCGATTGACCTGTCAGGAGACCAGAATGCTCAGTCTGGCCTGTTGAAAGTCATTTTCTCTGGCAAGAAAGGCCTCAGCCACGTCAGGATCGAAATGGATGCCGGTGTCCCGCAGAATAATGTTTTTCGCCTGCTCATGGCTGATGGCGGATTTGTAGCATCTGCGCGAGGTCAGCGCATCATAGGCGTCGGCCAGGGCCACGATGCGGGCGGAAAGAGGAATGTCTTTGCCGGCCAGACCGCTGGGATACCCTGAACCATCCCATTTTTCATGATGATAATAGGCAATCTGTTTGCCGATGGTCAGAAAGGACTGGCCTTTGGTCTGTTTCTCGCTCTCGCATAAGGCGTCCCCGCCATAGACGGAATGACACTTCATCACCTCGTATTCCTCCGGGGTCAGTTTTTCCGGTTTGAGCAGGATATTGTCCGGGATGCCGACCTTGCCGATGTCGTGCAGGATGGAGGAGAGATAGATATCCTCAATGTATTCCTGGGTGATGTAATATTGATAGGCGGGGTGCCTGGCCAGTTCAGTGGCAAGAATTTTGGAATACTCCCTGATTCTTTCCAGATGATTGCCGGTGTCCCGGTCGCGGAACTCGGCAAGTTTTGCCAGGGCGAGGATGGCCGTGGTGCGGGATTTGTCGATGAGACGATAGGATTCCAGCAGCTTCTTCTCCATTTTTTTTCTTTCGCTGATGTCCCTGATGACCAGCTGAAAGCCGAGTTCCCGGCCTTCCTTTAAAATTTTCCTGGCATTGCATTCGACATCCAGCAGTTTTCCTCCCTGGCCGATGATGATGAACTGAAAATCTTTTACCGCCTCACCCCGGAAGAGTCTGGGCAGCATGCCGTCAGTCACCGCCGGCAGGCTGTCGGCATAAATGATGTTGAGCAGGGATTTGCCGACAATGCTTTGCGGTTTCATGCCTATGGTGCTGTAAAAATGGTGATTGGCCAGCAGGATTTTTGATTCACTGTCGATCAGGACGATAAGGTCAAGGATGTTTTCATAGAGCTCCCGGTAACGCAGTTCGGATTCTTCTATTTTTCTTACCCTTTTGACCACCTCATCCTCCAGGTTGTGGGTATAAAAGAAGAGATCCTGGTTCAAGGATCTGAGGTTGATGTTGAGATTGAATTTTCGTATCCGCGCCCGGGTTTCCTCGTTGCACTGCACCAGGCTGACAATGATAAAGAAGAAAAAAAAGAAACTGTAGCAGAAAAATATTTTCAGATTTTCCGTGGAAGGCTCGCTGAAGACCATGACGGGGACCGCATAGGTCAGATAGAGGAAAGAGCCGGCAAAGGCTGCCTGTTTCATGGTCAGGGGCAGCAGGGCGAACCCCCCCACGGAAATGAGCAGCAGCCCCACGTAGTAGGAGGAGGCGTAGCCCCCGGTTTTGAGGACCATCAGGGTGATGGTCAGCCCGCCGAGCAGATAGGCGGTTAATGTGAGGGCCAGGGTGAGCCGGTGCCCGTTTATCCTGCGCAGCAGGTGCAGAAATAACACCAGGGTGAAGGCGAAGCTCAGCCGGTAGCCAAGAAAAATGAGGAAATGTTCCCTGGCGGCAAAGGAATCCAGCAGGGAAAAAACCGGGAAAAAAACAATGCCCAGCCACAGGAAGATAAAGGATCTCTGTAAAAAAAGATTTCTGGTTTCCTCTTCGTAGGCAGCCTTGTGCTCAAGGGCAATTGCTTCCATCAGCTTTGTTTGGTGGCAAGGACAAAGAGGTTGACCCCTTCCTCTTCTGAGATGATATCTATGTCGGCGCCGAAAGGGGTGCCGGCGAAGATGTCTGCCAGATCGTCACTGGTACGGTACAGGAGTTCCCAGTGGAGTATTTCATCCATGAAGATCTGATCCGGGTAGGGGGCAAAATTACCGAGCAGCAGTTTCCCGCCGGGTTCGAGATGCTCGTGGCAGCGTTTGATCATGGCCTGAAAAAGACGGCGGTCAAGGTAGTCGCACAGCCCTGCGGAATAAATGATGTGCTGTTTGCCGATCTCATGTCTGACCCTGCCCAGGGCCCATTTCACCAGATTTTCATTCATCAGGCGGATGGCGGCCATATGGGGAAAGATATTGACATGCAGGTTGGTATATTGCAGGGCCTCTAAATCAATGTCCACACAGAGGGCCTCAATGGCCTGGCTGTAGGCACAGGTGGACAGGAAGTCAAACAGCTCACGATTGGGGCCGCAGGCCAGGTTCATGATTCTGACCGGGGAACCGTTATGCCGAAAAGAGCCGGTCAGGGAAGCGAGCTGGGCGGACAGCAGTTTTCGTCGTCCCCTGATGGCCTTGGCGCCGGGTCTCTGCAGGCACCAGGCGTCGACAATCCTGCCCAGTCTGCCGTCGCCTTCAGGCGTATCCCGGTAGATATGCTCCATCATCAGAAAATCGCCGGCATAGCCTTTGGGTTTGTAATAGGCCCTTTCGACGAAGCGGCTGCGCATGATGTAGGGGAAAACCTCCTTGAAGATGAAGCCCCACATCAGGTCCTGATCCTCCTGGGTTTTCATCATTTCCTTGTATCTGGCCAGATTTTCATTGATGGTATCAAGGATAACGAAGCATTTTCCGCTGATCTCCCGGTCAGGCTCGGCGGCGGCGCTGTCTTTCTGTAACTGGTAGGAGATGTCGAACAGTTCCGCTTTCAGGCTTTCCACTTCACTGCTCACCTTATGCCAGGCCGGCCTTTTCAGCAGCCTGCCGGGCAAGGGCCTTGATTCGGTGAAGCCCCGTCTTTTCGTGGAAAGCGAGGCGGCATAACCAATCAGCGGTTCATTTTCCTCCAGCACCCTTCTGAATTTCCTGCAGATGAGCTTGGTGAGCGAGGTGACAAGCCGGCCATACAGTTCTGGTTTTTCATGATAGAGCTTTTCGACGACGTCAAGATCGAACCTGCAGATCTCGGCATCTTTGGTGGCGCGGATATCCCGCACCCGGGAACCGCCGTCGAAAAAACCGATTTCCCCGAAGAATTCGCCCGGTCCAAGCAGGGCGACGGTGATTCTGGTCTCATCCGCGGTATGGGACACCTCGATAATGCCTTGCTCTACGTAATAAAAGGCGCGGCAGTCCTGCAGCAGGATTTCCTGGCCGGCTGCGCAGTTGATTTTCTCCGCATAGGCTAAAATGGCGTCGTTGAGTTGTCCGTTGACGGTGAAGAGCACGTCATCACCCAGGGACGAACTCTGCTGATCACCGAAAAGGGGAGATGGTTCAGCTGCTTTGTACATCAGTTACTCCCTGGCAGGGGAACGAAAGGGCGGGGTGGGGGGGGACTACATCCTTTTTGCCGACTCTTCCTCCTGGCCGTATTTGTTAATAATTTTCCGCAGATATTCCAGGTGTTTTTCCGTTAATGGCCCGAACTTGATGCAGCGCCTCCGCATGGTAATCTGGCTGAAAGGCTGTTCGGTGGGGAGAATAAAATCATTGATGGTCGTATAGGGAACATCTTCCAGGCAGATGCCGTCATCAGCCAGCAGATCAAGGCCGTTGGCATCCCGTGATGCGCCGTTTGTCGAAAAATAGCAGAAGGCCAACCCTGAGAGGCTGATGTCGATTATCTGCCCAATTTTGTTGGCAGGCGGCCGGAGGAAGGCATAGGTACCGTCCCGGACCAGATATCTTTTGTGCTGCCTACGTTCAAGTATCGGTTGTTCACTGGCCATTTTTACCCCTCATTCATGGTGATTTTGGTTCAGCAGCTACCAGGACATTATTTTTGTCAATAGATAATTATGACATCAACAATCGGTTGAATCAATGATGAATGACGTTTTTTTGTGAAAGCCCTAAAAAAATAAAACAATATTCATTCAAGTCTTGACAAGCATTATTACATCATTGTGTAATTTTTTATTCCTGCCGATGGATATGGTTCCGCCAAAAAAACGTCTTTCTTGTAGAGCAGCATGTTGAAAAAAGGAGCGGGCGCCTGAAGGGTCCCGTTTCAGCAGTCTGCTCTATCATGGCCTGTTAACGGGAGAATTGTGCATGCCCTGTTCCTATACTTGTCTTGAGTTGCGCCAGTTGCAGTTTCTGGCCGAATTGACCGATGAGGAGTGCGGGCAGCTGCTGCCCTTTCTCGAAACGGAGACCTTTCAGCCGGGGGAGCTGGTTGTCCGGGAAGGCGCCTCCCCTGACAGATTGTTTCTGGTGATGAAGGGGAAGGTGCGCAAGGAAAAGGTTCTCGGCATCACCATGGGGGCAAGCGGGCTGGAGGCATGGCAGGAAAAGGAGCTGTTTGAGGTCAAGGGACCTGGACAGCACTTCTGCGAGGATGCCCTGCTGGCCGAAGACCCGGCCAATGTTGACTGGGTGGCGATGGAGAGTTCTGAGCTGCTTTCGCTTTCCGCCGCCAGTTTCCGGCAGATCCAGCTGCAGGCGGAGCCGACCGGCGGAAAGCTGCTGCAGGCTCTCTCGCGGTCATTGTACTGCAGTTTCCGCAAGCATGAGGGACAGCTGGCCGCTGATGTGGAGAATAAGAAGCTGCTCAACCAGATGCGCATTGAGCGCAAAAAGATCAATGCCATGCACCGCATCGCCAGAAGCACCTCGGTCAGCAGCGTCAACCAGACCCTGGATACGATTCTTGAGGCCTGCATGGACTGTCTTGATGTGCAGAAAGGCTCGATCATGATTTTCAGCCGCGGGGTGCTGCGGGTTGAGGCCGCCTTTGGCAGAAATAAGGACAAAATCATGGGCCAGATGCAGGTGATCAATGATACCAGTGTTTCAGGCCGCTGTTTTCTCGGCAAAAAACCGGTCTTCATCCAGAATATCGAACAGGAAAAGGGCATTCAGCGCTCGCCTGATCCCAGCCAGTACTCGAACAATTCCCTGATCAGCATGCCGCTCATCAGCCCTGCGGGTGAAAGCATCGGTGTTTTGAATGTGAGCAAGACCTCCATGGACATTTTCACCGAGGCTGATATGAAAATTCTGGAGGATCTCACCGTGGAGGCGTCGGCGGCCCTGGCCCATGAGATCCGGCTGGCGCGCCTTTACCGCAATTTCCAGGAGACGCTGCTGGAGGTCAAGCAGGCCCAGAAGCAGCTGACCCAGGCGGAGGAAAAGATCTACCGGATCATGCAGACCTCGTGGCCGGCCATGGAGGCCCAGGGAGCCGCCGGCAATGAGTAAGGTGAACCACTACGGCGAACTGGCCCGCCGCAACAGCGAGATGACGGACCGGGAAAGGCTGGCCGCTGACGCCGGCGCCGCCGGAGGGCCCATGACCGCCCGGCAGAGGATGGAACTCTTGTTTGACGAGGGCACCTTTCAGGAGATTGACCGCTTTGTCACCCACCGCTGCACGGATTTCGGCATGGAAAAGAAACAGGTGCCGGGGGATGCGGTGATCTCCGGCAGCGGCCTGATCAACGGCCGGCTGGTTCATGCCTATGCCCAGGACTTCAAGGTCATGGGCGGCTCCTTTTCCGAGGAGAATACCAGAAAGATCTGCAAGGTGCTGGACAAGGCCATGCAGATGGGCACGCCCTTTGTCGGCCTCAATGATTCCGGCGGTTCCAGAATCCAGGAAGGGGTGTACGGTCTGGCCGGCGTGGCGGAGCTGTTTCTGAAGAACACCCTGGCCTCCGGTCTCATTCCCCAGATTTCCGCGGTGATGGGCCACTGTGCCGGCGGGGCGAGCTATTCCCCGGCGCTGACCGATTTCATCATCATGGTTGACGGCCAGAGCCACATGTTTGTCACCGGGCCGGAGGTGATCAAGGCGGTGACCCATGAGGACATCAGCATGGAGGAACTCGGCGGGGCCAGCGCCCATCACCAGTTGAGCGGGGTGAGCCATCTGGTTGCCGCCGACGACAGGGAGTGCATTGTCCTGGTCCGCGAGCTGCTCGACTATATCCCCTCAAATAATCTGGAAGAGAGCCCGGTGCGGAAATGTTTTGACGATCCCCGCCGGCGGGAGCCGCTGCTCAATGATTTCATTCCGGCCGATTCTCGGACCTCCTACGATGTGAAAGCCCTGGTCCGGGCCGTGGTGGACGATAGCTCCTTTTTTGAAGTGCAGAGCGGCTATGCCCAAAATCTGGTCATCGGCTTTGCCCGGCTCAACGGCAAATCGGTCGGTATGGTCGCCAACCAGCCCGAGCATCTGGCCGGCGCCCTGGATACCAATGCCTCACGCAAGGGGGCGCGCTTTGTCCGTTTCTGCGACGCCTTTAACATTCCCCTGATCACCCTGGTCGATGTGCCGGGGTTCCTGCCCGGCAAAGACCAGGAACTCGAGGGCATCATCCGCGACGGCGCCAAGCTGCTCTACGCCTATTGCGAGGCCACGGTGCCCAAGATCAGCCTCATCACCCGCAAGGCCTATGGCGGCGCCTACTGCGTCATGTCCAGCAAGCATATCCGCGGTGATTACAATTTTGCCTATCCGGGCGCGGAAATCGCCGTGATGGGTCCGGAAGCGGCGGTGAACATCATTTACCGCCGGGAGCTGGCCAGGCAGCACGATGACACCTTGCGCCAGCAGAAGCTGGAAGAGTACCGGGAGCGCTTCGCCAGCCCTTGGGTGGCGGCCTCTCGCGGCTATATTGACGAGATCATCATGCCAGAGGAGACCCGCTGGAAGCTGATCACGGCCCTGGAGCGACTGAAGACCAAGATGATAAAAAATCCCCCGAAAAAACATGGCAATATGCCGTTATAACAAGGGCAGGGGGTGCTGCTTCCGCCCCCCGGACTCCTGAGCTGAGACCGGCAAATCAAGACAAAATTTATGTTTACGAAAATCCTCATCGCCAACCGCGGCGAAATCGCCGTCAGGATCATGCGGACCTGCCGGGAAATGGGCATAGCCACGGTGGCCGTCTTTTCCGAGGCGGACCGGGCTTCCCTGCATGTCCGTTACGCGGATGAGGCCTTTTGCATCGGTCCGGCCCCGGCCCTGGAAAGCTATCTGGACGCTGAGGCCATCCTGGCGGCAGCCCGCCGCTCCGGCGCCCAGGCCATCCATCCGGGCTACGGTTTTTTAGCGGAGAACAGCCGTTTTGCCGAGCGGTGCCGGCAGGCGGGACTGGTATTCATCGGTCCGTCGCCCGAGGTGATCGGGCAGATGGGCAACAAAAGCGTGGCGCGGCAAACCATGCTGGCCAGCGGGGTGCCGGTCATTCCCGGCGCCACCGGGGCCCTGGAGGATCTGGAGACGGTCCGCCGGGTCTGCCGCGAAATCGGCCTGCCGGTCATGCTGAAGGCGGCTGCCGGCGGCGGCGGCAAGGGGATGCGTATTGTCACCGAGGAAAATGACCTGCGGGACGCCTTTTCCGCCGTGCGGCGCGAATCCTATGCCTCTTTTGCCGATTCCCGCATCCTGGTGGAACGTTATTTCCCGGCTGCCCGCCATATCGAGGTGCAGATTCTGGCCGACAGCCACGGCAACGTCATTCACCTGTTCGAACGGGAATGCTCCATTCAGCGGCGTTATCAGAAGGTGATCGAGGAATGCCCCTCGGTTTTCGTGGATGATGCCCTGCGGGAAAAACTCACCGCCGCAGCGGTGCAGGCGGCCAGGGCGGTCGGCTACAGCGGGGCGGGCACGGTGGAGTTTCTGGTGGATGAGGCGAAAAACTTTTATTTTCTGGAGATGAACACCCGCCTGCAGGTGGAACACCCGGTGACCGAACTGGTGACCGGCATCGATCTGGTCAGGGAGCAGCTGCTGGCCGCGGCGGGCGAGCGGTTGAGTGTTGCCCAGCCGGAGATCAGCCGCCACGGTTGCGCCATGGAATGCCGTATCTATGCCGAGGACACCGGCAATGACTATCTGCCGGCCCCGGGGCTGATCCGCAAGGCGGTTTTCCCCGAGGGGCCGGGGGTCAGGGTTGACAGCGGCGTCTATGAGGGGTGGGAGGTGTCCCTGCATTATGACCCCCTGATCGCCAAAATTTCGGTGTGGGCAAGAAACCGTGAGGAGGCAAGGTGCCGGATGCTGCGGGCCCTGGACGAATGCCTGGTTTTTGGGGTGAAGACCAATCTCGAGCTGCACCGGGCGATGTTGACCGACGAGGCCTTTATCAGCGGCAGCATCGATACCCGTTTTCTTGACCGCCACCTTGCCGGCCGGCAACCGGCGCCGGACAATCTGGCCGATCTGGCCATCATCGCCTCGGTCTGCAGCACCCTGTCATCCTCTCCCGGCCGGGAGGAGCGTCCTGCCACGGCAGAGACCGGCCTCTGGCGGATGGCCAGCAAGTATCAGTTCTGGGCAACACGCTTCTAAAGGAGATGGGTAGCTTGATAGTTTTTCTTTGTTGTTATTCATGTTTATTTGATTTTGCGCAGTTTTTAAGTTGCTGCCCTTGGCTGGCCGGCCTCCCGGCGGGCAGGCGGCCATGAAGCGCGAAGTGCAGGTGGATAAGAAAAGCTATCAGGTCGAATATGAAAAGACAGCCGGTGGAATCAGCGTAGCGGTGAACGGACGTTGCTACCAGGTCGACGCCTCTGCCCTGAGTGGCGGCTTTTACTCCTTTCTGGTCAACAATCGCTCCTATGACGCCTTTGTCAGCAGGGAAAAAGAGAGTTTTGCCGTAGTGGTCGCCGGCCGGACCATGGAGGTTGATTTCTATGATCCCCGAAGCAGGCAGCCGGCTGAGGAGAGCAAACGTTCCGCCGGAATTTCCCGCCAGGTCATCCGCGCCCCCATGGCCGGCCGCATCGTCCGTTTTCAGGTAGGGCCGGGAGAGCTGGTGCAGGATGGCCAGGGGCTCATTGTCCTGGAGGCCATGAAGATGGAAAATGAATTGAAGTCCCAGGGCATTGGCCAGGTCAGGGAAATTCTGGTGACGGAAAACGAGGTTGTCGTCCCTGGCCAGCAGCTGATGGTGATCGAATAAAGACCCGCCTTATCCGGAAAGTGCTTCCCGCCCGCCCCTGTTTTGCCGGCCAACCGGTGATTTCTTACCTGCCATTCCCTTTCGTCCCCTTAGCCCTTCGCCAACGCATGAGCAGCCGGCCGTAGGCCAGCAGATTGATGGCCACCACCATGAAACCGAAAATAATCTGCATCTCGCGGGTCAGTCCGGCCGGGTAAACCACGGGCTCCACATAATGCTCGACAAAGCCGCCGCTGTAGGCGGATTGACCGCCGGCCTGGCGCAGCTGCTGTTCCAGGGGGGTGAGCGGGCAGATCCAGCCCTGGAATTCAATGAGGGCGCCCCACATGGCTGCGGGGATGTGCAGATAGGTGAGCCGCGGCCATCGCAGGACCAGAAAACCGCCGGTTATGACAAAGATGATGAAGAGCAGATGGATCACCACCAGCAGATCGGCGGCCAGTCGGTAGAGCATGTCTAGTGCCAGACCCCCGGAATGGTGGTCCCGCAGAAGCTGCAGCGGCCCGCCTCCAGGTGGTTGACCGGCATCTGGTAGCCGCGCCGTTCGATGAGCAGTTTGCCGCACTGGTGGCAGTAAGTGTTGCTGCCCGGATGATCCGGCAGATTGCCCAGGTAGACGTAGCGGATGCCCTCGGCCATGGCCAGTTTCCTGAAGCTGTCCAGGGTGGAGGCCGGGGTGGGAGGCAGCCGGGTCAACTTGTAGT
The DNA here is from genome assembly GCA_003605035.1 of Desulfurivibrio sp. GTDB lineage: Bacteria > Desulfobacterota > Desulfobulbia > Desulfobulbales > SURF-16 > SURF-16. The sequence goes on along the minus strand of QZKJ01000111.1, from coordinate 18,462 downwards.
TGGGGAAAAAGCGCAGAAAGTGCAGCGGGTGATCCGGGCCGAGATTGGCGACGATCCAGCCGCACATCGCCTTGATCATCTCCGGGTTGTCGACATAACCCGGTACCACCAGGGTGGTCATTTCAAAATGGACCCCCTGTTCATGCATGGTCCTGAAGGTGTTGAGCACCGGCTGCAGCCTGCCGCCATTCAATTTGCGGTAGATGGCGTCATCAAAGGACTTGAGATTGACGTTGGCGGCGTTGATCACCTTGCACAGTTCCAGCAGCGGCTCCTTATTGATGAAGCCGTTGGAGATCCACAGGTTGTTGAGCCCGGCATCCCTGGCCAGGCGGGCGGTGTCGAGCATGTATTCGAAGTAGGTGGTGGCCTCGGAGTAGGTGTAGGCGATGGAGGCGGCCTCGGCCGCCTTGGCCTGCCGCACCACCTCGGCCGGAAACATCTCCTGATGGCGCACCTCATGGGGCTTGACCTGGGAGATCTCCCAGTTCTGGCAGTTGAGGCAGCGGAAATTGCAGCCGGTGGCGGCAATGGAAAAGGCGGTGGTCCGGGGTTTGAAATGAAAGAGCGGTTTCTTCTCCACCGGATCAAGGTGTACCGCGCACGGATTGCCGTAGGCCAGGCTGTACAGGGTGCCGTCCATGTTCACCTTGGAGCGGCAGAGGCTGCGGTCGCCGGGGGCCAGCAGGCAGCGGTTGGGGCAGATGTTGCACATCACCTTGCTGTCCGCCAGCTTCTGGTAGGAAAATCCCTCCTTGTGCCACTTCCACAGCGTCTTGGGCGCGTCGTTTTTGAAAATCGCTCCCCGGATATCTTCCTGCCCGGACGCTTCATGCCGGTCGCCCTGAAAGGGCCACAACCCGGCCTGGGCGGCGCCGGCCCGGGCCAGCAGGGCTGCGCTCAAACAGAGGAAGGTGCGGCGGTCAATGGGTTTCATGCCATGATTGTAGCACAAGAGGGTGAAAAGTGAGAAGGGTGAAAAGTGAGGAGTGAGAAGTGAAAAGTGAAAAATGAGGAGTTAGGAGAGGTGTGGTTTTTCTCCTCACTTATTCTTTGGTTTTTCTTCTTACTTTTTACTTTTCACTTTTCCCGCTCCCCCGGCCAGGGCCGCGATACCGCAGAGCTTGACGAGCAGCAGGCCTGCCGTGGCCCAGACGATGCCGAGAAAGGGGATGAAGAGCAGGCTGGTGATCAGGGTGCCGCAGGCCGCGCCGATAAGATCGGCGGAAAAGGTCCTGGCCGCGGCCGGGTTGTCGCCGCCGCCCAAGGCAAGGGCCAGAGGAAACTGGCAGCCGCACAGCAGGGAGAGGGCAAAGCCGAACAGCAGGAAAAAGCCGGGCGTAAGCTGCTGGTGGGCAGTGAGCAGGGCCAGCAGGAAAGTGATGAGAGCCAGGATGATCAGCCCATCGCAGAGGACCAGGCTTTTCCGGCAATTCCGGCCCTGGCGCAACCGTTCCCCGAGCCAGGCGCCTGGCAGCAGGCCGGCGAGAAAGACGGTGACCAGCAGGCCGATCTGTTCGTAGACATAACCGAAGAGAATCTGATAGACGAAAATCACCAGGGTTTCGCTGCCCATGATGGCAAAGCCGGTGGAAAAGAGCACCAGTTCCTCGCGCCGGCAGCGGCAGAGATAGAAGAGCAGCAGGAGGCAGCCTGCCACGGTAAACGGCAGCGGCGAGGTGGCGAAACGGGCAAACCATTGCTGGAACATGATGCGCAGCAGAAATGGCGAGGTGTCAAGGTTGACCGGGGTGTCGGGCAGCAGATTTTCCTGCAGGTAACTCAGCCGCTCCGGGGTGATGTTGCCGGAAAAAAAACTGCTGATATAAATGGTGTGAATCTTTTTGCTGTTGAGCAGGGCCGCGATATCCGGGTTAAGCGGCCGGTCGCGGCAGAGAAAGAAGACTCTGTTGCCGGGCAGCGACAGGACGTGGGGGAAGTGAAGCCTGGCGGTGTTGTAAAGGGAAGAGATTTTCAGCCGGGCGGGGTCGGACAGGTAGTTGTCAAAGCCGGCCACGCTGAAGGCGAGAATGCCGCCCGGCCGCAGATGCCGGCCGGCCAGGCGGAAAAACTCGCCGGTGAAAAAGCGGTTGATCTGGAAGGTTTCCGGTTCCGGCAGATTGATGATGATGGCATCATAACGCCGGTCGGTGGCGGCCAGAAAGGCCCTGCCGTCCCGATGAATGAGGTTTAGTCCCGGCAGCGGCTGCAGCAGCTGGTAGCGCAGCTGGACCTCGGTCAGTTTGCGGTCGATCTCAAGCAGATCCACCCGGTCCGGCCGGTACTTGGCCACCTCCCGCAGCATGCCCCCCTCAACCCCGACGAGCAGGACATCCCGGGGGTCGTCAATCTGCGACAGGGGGAAATGGATGGTCTCCTCGTCCAGGCTGACATTCTGGTTGCTGAAAATGGGGGCGCCATCGACAAAGATGGTCAGCAGTTCCCGGTCCTGGTGCACGGTGATGCGGCCGTAGCGGGATTCCTCATAGTGGATCAGCCGTCCCTCAAAGGGGGTGAGGGATTGTCTTTCCAGCAGCAGTCCGGCCAGCAGTGTGATCACGGCGCCAGCCAGGCTCAGCAGAAAAACGGGCCGCAGCTGTTGCCGGCAGGAGACGAGCAGCGTTGCCGCAGCGAGCAGCGGCAGGTTGGCGGCAAAAACCGACTGCAGCGGGGTGAGCCACAAGACCAGGACAAAGGAAAACAGCGCGCCGCCGATGATATTGCCGGTGTTGTCGAGCAGGTAGATCCGCGCCCCGGCATAGTCCGGCTCCTGGCTGCGCAGGACATACAGGCTGTAGGGCACGAGAAAACCGTTCAGCAGCCCGTAAGGCGCGGCAAGCAGGAAGATGGCGGCCATGGTTGGGTAGAAGCCGACGTCCGCGCCATGCAGAAAGATGATGTCCCGCAGGGTGCGGATGGCCAGGACCTCGATGGCGGCAAGGGCGGCCAGCAGCAGAGAGAGCCGGGCCAGCAGGACGGGGCTCGCCGGGCGGCGGCGGATGGCGAGCAGGGCCAGCCATGCCCCCAGGCCGCCCAGGATGAGCCAGGAAAAAAAGATCAGGCTGATGGTGAACTCGTTGCCCTGGAACTGGGCCAGAAATTCCCGCACCAGCACCAACTGCATCACCACCGAGGAAAGTCCGATGGCCAGGACCAGCAGGCTGACGCCTTTTTGGGTATTATTCGCTGAAGTATTGGACCTGATAGGTCAGAACCTCCAGTTTGCCGGTCTGCCAGGCGTTGGGGCGAAGTCCGGCTTTCAGGCAGAGATGGGTGAGGAAATCCTCCGGCCTGGGCAGCTGGTCCCATACCTGGGGCAGGAAGGTGGCGCTGGCCAGGCCGTCCCGCAGGATGACCCCGTCAATCTTTGGACGCAGCCTGGCCAGCAGGTCCGTACCGCTGTCATAGGAGAGCGGCTGGGGATCGGTCAGAATGCTCACCTCGATATCCACCTCAGCGAATTCCTTTTTCTGCAGCGGCGGGAATCTGGGATCGCCGAAGGCGGCATTGACCGCGTTGTGGCGGATGTTGGCGGCCAGGGATTCCACCGCGGCGATTGAACCGATGCAGCCCCGCAGCTGGCCAAAGCGGTGCAGGGTGACAAAGGTGCCCCGTTCCTGCTGAAAAGCCGCATCCCGCAGTTTTTTCTCCAGCTTTTTCTGCTCATCCTCCGGCACGGGCTGACCGAGTTTCTGGGCGATGGTCTGCCGGGCCAGAGTGAGCAGCACGCGGCCCTGTTCGGCGGAAATGTCCTTGCCAGTGGGTTGTTGCTGATTCATGGTGGTGTCTCCGTAAAAGGCAATGGCGGCATAGCCGACAACCTTGTCGCGGCTGCCGGTCGTGTCGCCGCTGTTGGCATAATGAATGAGCCGGGGCTGCCACTGGTGGCGGCGGGCAAGTTCGAGCAGCAACTGCAGGGGCGCCTGGCCGCAGGCGCTGTTGTCGCTTGCCGCCAGGGCCTGCCCGTCCAGCTTGAGAATATGGTTGATGGTCTGTTTATCCTTGCCCACGGCCAGGTCGTAGGGCAGGTAGTGGGAGAGATCCGAACTGACCACCAGCAGGGTGCCGGGGGTCAGCAGCGGGTCGAGCACGGCGGCGATGGGCCCTGGCCGGCCGGTGCCGAGCACGATGGGCACCAGGCTAAAGCTGCCGAGCAGATACTGGAGAAAGGGCAGGTTGACTTCGAGGGAGTGCTCGGCATCATAGTTCTCCGGAATCGGCCGGAACAGAGCGGTCTGCTGGAGCAGCAGTTTGGCATCGGGGTGGAGGGGGATCCGGCCCAGCGGCGTGCGGTAGCAGCTCACCCGGCTGATGGCGGCTCGCTTAAAGCCGATGCGGTGGTCCGGTCCGAGCAGAATCACCTTGTCGAACTGGTTGTTGTCCAGCACCAGGGCCGCATGGGCTGCAGTGAGCCCGGAGTAGACATAGCCGGCATGGGGCAGGATCAGGGCGCGCAGCGAGCGGCCGGCGGGTCGGGCAAAGGAGGAGTCCTGCCGGGCCTGAGCGCAGAGTCTGGTCAGGTCGGCGGTCAGGGCACTGGGGTCGGCCGGATAGAAGCGTCCGGCCCAGACCGCTTCCCGGCAATCGTTGCCTCGGGCCTGGTCAGCCGAGGAGGCGAGGAGCAGAACAAGGGAGAGCGCAATGAACAGGGATCGGAAAATGGCCATGGTCTTTTCCCCCGGAAAAATTCGGCGTGTTGCTCAGCGGCCTTGCTGCGTGGCGGCACGGAAAGCCGGGAAATGACGCCACGTTAAAGTTGATTTATACCCCGTTACAGGAAAAAAGTGCAAGGAAATATGAGAGGAAATGGGCTGGTCGTCATTATTGACCAACCATGGCTGCACTGTTTTTGCATGGCAACGGAAAAGGCAGGGGAAAAATCATTGCAGACGGGAAAATGAAAAGACAAGCGAAGAGTGCATTCCTGCATTATATTACACGATATTAATTGATTAGGAGCCGTTACGAAAGAACATGGTCATTTTTCAATTACGTTACGGCTCCTTATACCCCTCAAGGGGGTACTGAAAAGAGTGCCATTCTGCGCATTTCTCTGGCCATGTTATTTTTTTACAAAGGCTTAGCTTCAGGTTGCACCAGCTCTCAGCTGCGACCCGGTGAAACCGGGGGCGCTGACTGGCAACCCCGCCTGAACAGGCAATTGCAAGGAGGATGACAATGAAAGCAGTAAAGGCGGCGCTGTTTGCCGCAGTGTTGATGATGGTGCAGGCTTACGCCTTTTGCGCTTCCGCCAGTCTCGGCTACATGCGTCTCAGTTACCTCGAAGGGGATGCCCAGATCATGACCCCTGAGGCCGGCGAGTGGGGCCCGCTGTCGATCAATACACCCCTCGCCGAGGGAGATCAGATCTGGGTTCCCCAGGATGGCATAGCCGAGCTGCAGCTCAACAGCGGCAGCTATATCCGGCTCGACGGCAGCACCTCGCTGCAGATCCTTTCCATGGATCAGGATTCCTCTCAGTTTTTTCTCTCTCAGGGCAGCGCCTATGTTTATTACGATGCCCCCCAGGGCAGCGTCATCCAGATGGATGATCCTGATGTCTCAACCCGGGCTTTTGACCGGGCGATCTTCCGGATCGACGTGCAGGACCAGTACACGGATGTAACCTGCTACAAGGGCTACGTTGAAACCGAGAACCAGCTCGGCAATACCAGGGTTAACGCCGGCCAGACGGCGTCGCTTGGCCGGGACACCAGCGGCGATATCGCGCCCGTAGGCCCGCCGGATGAGTGGGACCTGTGGAACCGGGCCAGGAATAATGAACTTTTCCCGGTCAGGGCCCCGGAGCAAGTCCAGTACCTGCCAGCCGAACTCAGGCCGTACTCCCATGAGCTGGGACGCAGCGGCAGATGGGTGCGGGTCCCGGAGTATGGCTATGTCTGGAGCCCGACGGTCTTTGTCGGTCCGAACTGGGCCCCCTACCGGGACGGCAGATGGATCTGGCGGGGCCATGATTATGTCTGGCTGCCCAACGAGCCCTGGGGCTGGGCGCCCTACCATTATGGCAGATGGGCTTTCGCCCCGGCCATCGGCTGGTTCTGGGTGCCTCCCCATCACGGCGCCGTTCACTGGGGGCCGGGATATGTCGGCTGGGCCAGGACAGATGATTATGTGGCCTGGGTGCCGCTGGCGCCCGGTGAAACATATTACGGCCGCGGCGATTACGGCCGGCACAGCGTCAACATCACCCATATTGATATCAGGCAGGTCAACGTCACCAAGGTCTATCAGAACGTTTATATCAACAATGGACCGACCGTGGTCAGGCATGACCATTTTCACCGCGGGTACCGGCGGGATGATAATCATGTCGATATGAAGATCATCAAGGAAAAGATATTTGTCAAAAAGCATATGCGCCCTGGCACACCTGATCTGAAACCGCGAAGGGAGAGCTATTTTGTCTCGGACAGGCGGATTTCGCCGGATAAGGCTCCCCCGCCACGGGTCAGGGAGGTGCGGGTAAAAGAGTTGCAGCAGGCCCGCAAATTTACCAGAGAGCGGGATAAGTCCGTCCTGCACCAGGGCAAAGCGCCCAAGGCCCTGCAGCTCAGTACCGTTTCCACGCCGAGAACCCCTGGCAAGAAAAGAAATATGCAGCAGCAGCTTAGGCGGGAGGAGCAGCGACAGTCAGAAGGGCCGGATGCCGGCCGCGGCAGGAAGGAGGAGCGCAAGCAGGTGCAGGTTGAGGAGCAGCGCCGGCCCGTGCCCGCAGCCCCGGAAAACGGCCGTGGCCGGAAGGAGGAGCGTAAGCAGGTGCAGGTCGAGGAGCAGCGCCGGCCCGTGCCCGCAGCCCCGGAAAACGGCCGTGGCCGGAAGGAGGAGCGTAAGCAGGTGCAGGTTGAGGAGCAGCGCCGGCCGGTGCCCGCAGCCCCGGAAAACGGCCGTGGCCGGAAGGAGGAGCGTAAGCAGGTGCAGGTTGAGGAGCAGCGCCGGCCCGTGCCCATAGCCCCGGAAAACGGCCGTGGCCGGAAGGAGGAGCGCAAGCAGGTGCAGGTTGAGGAGCAGCGCCGGCCCGTGCCCGCAGCCCCTGAAAACGGCCGGGGCAGGAAGGAGGAGCGCAAGCAGGTGCAGGTTGAGGAGCAGCGCCGGCCCGTGCCCGCAGCCCCTGAAAACGGCCGGGGCCGGAAGGAGGAGCGCAAGCAGGTGCAGGTTGAGGAGCAGCGCCGGCCCGTGCCCGCAGCCCCGGAAAACGGCCGTGGCCGGAAGGAGGAGCGCAAGCAGGTGCAGGTCGAGGAGCAGCGCCGGCCTGTCGGCATTGACAGCAATCGTGGCCGGCAAGTAGAGACGATGCCAGCACGGATTGAGGAGCGACGTCAACCGTCAGCTCTTGAAAACGGCCGGGGCCGGAAGGAGGAGCGCAAGCAGGTGCAGGTCGAGCAGCAGCGCCAGCCTGCCAGAGGCAAGAAGGGCCAGAACGAGGAACAGTCCGGCGCGCCGCAATGCGGGCCCGGCCAGAGGGACGAATTCAATCCGGCCAAGTGCCCTCAGCGCAGGTAGAACAAAACCAGGCGCTTTAGTCCTGTGGGCAGTTCCGGCAGAGCCGGGTAAAGAGGCTGGTGACAAAGAGAGGGCCGTGCGCCCTCTTTTTTTTTGTCTGCAGCAGTCAGGCCAGTCAGCAATTCAGAGGATGAAAACCGCTCTCGCAGGGGAGCGCCAATCAGCTCTGTTTATCCCTGGCGCTCAACAGTCTGTCCAGTTCATTGGCGAGAAAGCCGAGGTGCATTTTTTCCTCCTCGGCCAGATGGAGGAACAGCTTTCTGCTTTTCTCGTCAGCACTTTTGCGGGCCACCCGGCTGTACAGGTCATGGGCCTGGGTCTCCAGCATCATGGCCAGGAACAGGATATCCTGCTGGTCATAGAGATGCTGCTGGAAGTGGTTTAAAATCGCCTCCCGGCTGAAACCGCCCTCCATGATAGTGCTCTGCGGGTCCACTTTGGGAATGTCCGACTCAGCCGCTTGGAAATCAGCGATCAATCTGGCCTTGTGTTTGTTCTCAAAGCTGGCCAGCTGCAGCAGCAGATCCTTTTCCGCCGGGTTGTCGCATTTTTCCGCAAAGGCGAGGTAGAGCTGCTGCAGCCCTTCTTCCATGGTGTACGCCATGGTAAAGGCGTCCTTATATTCCCCGGAGGTGAAAAATTCCATGCCCATGCTTTCCTCTCCTTTGGCCTTGAAGCCGTTCCATGCCTTGATGCCTCCGGAGATATTGTAGACCTCGCTGAAATTGCAGCCCTGCAGCATCTGCGCGGCGGCCTTGCTGCGGCCGCCGATGGCGCAGTAGACCAGGGTTGGTTTGGCGGGGTCGAGTTCGTTGATCCTGGACATCAGCTCCTTGACCGGGATGAGGATGGCGCCCGGCAGATGTTCTGTTTCGTATTCCCGGGGCTGCCGCACGTCAAGCAGCTGATAACTGTCCGATGGTTTATCCTTGATATAGGCCCGCGCCTCATCGGTAGTCATATTTTTTGACAGCTGAAACAAGCTTTTCCAGTTCATGGCAATTCCTCTCTATGAAGTGAAAAGTGAAAAGTGAAAAGTAAAAAGTAAAAAGTGAAAAGTAAAAAATGAAAAGTGAGAAGAAAGATGTGGTGTTTAAGATTACGGGTTCACCGCTAATTTTTCAAGCAGTTTAACAATCTGATCCCGCTGATTTTTCGGCTGGTTCAGCATCACGACAAAGGGAATCCGGTTTTCACCCCCGGAGAAATAGCCGGCATAGCAATAGACGCCGGCCAGGGTGCCTGACTTGATCAGCCGTCCCTTGTCCATGGGCAGCAGCAGGGCATGGGGCCGGAAGGACTGCAGGATACGCAGCAGGGCGGCCGGGCTGGCCAGATTCCTGCGCGACAGGCCGGAGCCTTCGACCATGAAGAGCTGCTCGTCGCCCAGGCCTAGGGAGGCAAGAAAGCTGCGGAACACCTCGCGGCCCTTTTGCCAGGTGGCCGGATAGCCCTGTTGCCTGGCCCCGCAGGTGAGAAAAAGCTGGTTGGCGATAAAGTTGCTGGAGTAACGCAGCATGCCGGCAATGACCTGCTCCAGGGGCTGGCTGGAACGGTGGGTCAGAACCAGGCTGGCCCCGCGGGGCACGGTTTTTTCGGCGATGACGCCCCGGCCCCTGATGCCCAGCCGCTGCTGCAGGCCGCGGAACAGTTCGCCGGTGTGGATGAGGATGTCCTGGCGGTCGTTGGTCAGATTGATCCGGTGGGTGCCGGCCGGCAGGTTTTTGCCCAGGCGCCGCATGATGGGCAGGGTGGGGGTCTGGGCTTCGGCCGAGGAAATCGTGCCGTCAGGGGCTTTGCTGAAGTTGATGGTGTTGAAGTTGGCGGCCAGGGCGCTGTTGGCCGCGTCATAGGGGTTGAGGCTGTCGCTGCGGCCGTCCGCCTGCTGCTCAAGCGCGAAGGCCCCGGCATCGAGGAAGATATTGTCGATGGTGTCGACTCCCTGCTGCCGCAGGGTTTGCAGGATGACGGCAATCTCCTCCGAGGTGAGCAGGGGGTCGCCATAGCCCTTGAGGTAGAGATCGCGGCCGTCCTGGTAAAATTCGGTGCTGAAACGGAAATCCGCGCCCAGCATCTGCAGGCTGCCAAGGGCGGTGACGATTTTCAGGGTGCTGGCCGGCACAAAAGGGGTATGGGCATTCTTAGCGGCCAGGGGGCTGCCGGCAGCGCCGACCAGATAACCACCGCTGGCAATCAGGCTGTCGATTTTCTGCAGTACGGGTTTTCTGCCCCCGCCGGCAGGGCAGGGGGCGGCAAAGCACAGGGTGAAGAGCAGCAGAAAAAAACAGGGCAATGCTGCCTGCAGCATTGCCCTGTTTGTGGTTGCAGCCATATCTGTCAGTTAAATCTTGGGCAGATTTTTGGTGGCCTCGGCGATCGCCTCTGCCGGATACTCGTAGTTGTGCAGTTCGCCGGCGTAGTATTTTTCATAGCTGGACAGGTCAAGCAGGCCATGGCCTGAGAAGTTGAACAGGATGGTCTGGGGATCATTGAGATCACGGGTGGCCTCAATGATCGCCGCCCGGATGGCATGACAGGTCTCCGGCGCCGGAATGATGCCCTCGGTCTGGGCAAAGAGGCGGCCTGCCTCGAAGCACTCCAGCTGATGCACGCTGATCGGTTCAATCAGCTTTTCCCGGACCAGGGCCGAGATGATGGGCGACATGCCGTGATAGCGCAGACCGCCGGCATGGATGCCCGGCGGAATGAAATCATGGCCCAGGGTGTACATGTAGAGCAGGGGGGTCTGGCGCGCCACATCGCCGTAGTCATAGGCATAGACGCCGCGGGTCAGCGTGGGGCAGGAGGCCGGCTCCACGCCGACAAAGCGGATCTTTTTCCCTTCCAGTTTGTCTGTGAGAAAAGGGGTCATCATGCCGGCATAGTTGGAGCCGCCGCCGCAGCAGCCGATAACCACATCCGGATAGGCGCCGATCTTGGCCATCTGTTTCTTTGACTCCAGGCCGATGATGGACTGATGCAGGATGACGTGGTTGAGCACCGAGCCCAGGGCGTACTTGGTATCCTCCCGGGTGGCGGCGTCCTCCAGGGCCTCGCTGATGGCAATGCCGAGCGAGCCGGCGGTATCCGGCATGTTCTCCAGGACCTTGCGGCCGAAGACGGTGTCCGGGCTGGGGCTGGCGACGATTTCCGCGCCGTAGGTGTTCATCATGATCTTGCGGTACGGTTTCTGGTCATAGGAGACGCGCACCATGTACACCTTGCATTCCAGACCGAATTTATGGGTGGCAAAGGACAGGGCGCTGCCCCATTGGCCGGCGCCCGTCTCGGTGGAGAGGCGCTTGACGCCTTCCCGCTTGTTGTAATAGGCCTGGGCCACGGAGCTGTTGGTCTTGTGGCTGCCGGAGGGAGAAACGCCCTCGTTTTTGTAGTAGATCTTGGCCTTGGTACCCAGGGCTTCCTCCAGGGCATAGGCCCGCACCAGGGGGGTGGGCCGCCAGATATGATAAATCTCCTGCACCTCTTCGGGGATATCGATCCAGCTCTTATCGCTCATCTCCTGCTCGAGCAGGCCCATGGGAAAGACGGCGGCGAGCTTTTCCGGACCCATCGGTTGTTTGGTCTCAGGATCCAGGGGCGGCTCGATGCCGTTTGGGATGTCCGGCATGACGTTGTACCATTGGGTCGGCATTTCATTTTCGTCGAGAAGAATTTTTTTCTGTTTCATGGTCTCTCCCTGAGGAAGTAGTGTGAAATATGAGTAGGAACCTGGTAAAACCTTGCACTGAGAAAGTCCGTTCAATGGGGCATTCACCTGGTCAGGCCTGTCAGACCTCGGTATTCACGAGTGAATTTGGCAGGTATAATTACCCTGAAAGCGCAAATCTGTCAAAGTGAAAAGGGGGGAAAACAGGTCATTGACAAAGAGTTTGCCCTGATATATCTTTGAACGCTTCATTAACAATCAGGATTCTCATGGATTTTTATGGAAAATATTCTCCGACGCAGTCTGGCCGACTCCATAGCGGCCAAGGAAAATTTTTACCGGGACCACCGGCAGCAGCTCTTTCTGCTGGTGGACTGGGTGCTTGCCTGTTTCAGGGCCGGCAACAAGCTGATGATCTGCGGCAACGGCGGCAGCGCGGCGGACGCCCAGCATCTGGCGGCGGAATTCGTCAACCGTTTTCTCATCAGCCGGGCGCCGCTGCCGGCCATTGCCCTGACCACCGACACCTCGATTCTCACCAGCGTGGGCAACGATTTTTCCTATGATGATATCTTTGCCAAGCAGGTGGAGGCCCTGGGCAAAAAGGGCGATATCCTGCTGGGCATCTCAACCAGCGGCAATTCGCCCAATGTGCTGCGGGCCTTTGATGCGGCGAAAAAACTCGGCGCGCGGACCGTGGCGCTGACCGGCGGCAGCGGCGGGAAACTGGCGGGCGAGGCGGAGCTCGCGCTCATCGTGCCGAGTGACAGAACCCCCCATATCCAGGAGGCCCACCTGTGGATCGAGCACATGCTCTGCTGGCTGGTGGATGAGCGGCTGTTCGGCAGCCTGCGGGATGGGAATGATCCGCGATGAACAGAAAACCCATTGATTTAACCGGACTCAATACCTATTCTATCCATGACCGCTTCAGCAAGGTGACCGTCGACCACTTTGCCAGAACCGTGGGAGCCGGGGCCACGGTGCGCGAGCTGCTGGCCTCCCTGCCCGCGCAGTTTGCCGGGGTGGATTTCCCGGAGCTGATCGACCGCCTGGCCGCGGCCCATGGCAAGGGCCGGCCCATTATCATCGGCATGGGCGCCCATGTCATCAAGGTGGGGCTCAATCCTCTGCTGATCGACCTCATGGAGCGCTCCATCATCACCGGCATCGCCTTAAACGGCGCCGGCATCGTCCATGACACCGAGATCGCCATGGCGGGCCGCACCTCCGAGGATGTGGGCCAGGTGCTGGGTTCCGGCGCCTTCGGCGCGGCCAGGGAAACCGGCGAAGAGGTGAACGCCGCCATCAGCCGCGGCGCGGCGAAAAACATCGGCCTGGGCCAGGCCATGGGAGAACATCTCGCCCAGCGCGATTTCCCTTACAATAACATGAGCCTGCTGGCCTCGGCCCACCGGCTGGGCGTGCCGGTGACCGTGCATGTGGCGGTGGGGACCGATATCGTCCATATCCATCCTTCCGCCGACGGCGCCGCCATCGGCCGGACCAGCCATTATGATTTCCGGCTCTTCTGCACCCTGATCAGCGAGCTGGAAGGCGGGGCCTATCTGAACATCGGCTCGGCCGTGCTGCTGCCCGAGGTCTTTCTAAAGGCCCTCACCGTGGTGCGCAACCTTGGCCATCAGGTGGAGAATTTCACCACGGCCAATTTTGACTTCATCCGCCACTACCGGCCCATGACCAACGTGGTGAACCGGCCCACGGCCGGGGGCGGCAAAGGCTTCAATTTCACCGGGCACCATGAGCTGATGATTCCGCTTCTGGCGGCGGGACTCATTGACCGGCTGGCGGCGGGCTGATTGGCCGGCTTCGAGAGTTGAAAATGTATATGGAAGCCTCTTTTTTCCTGTCTTGTTGTGCCGAGGACATTCATTGTTTGTTTTCCCGCTTGCCGGGATGGCGGGTCAGCCGAGCAGAGTGCAGGGAGCCCAGCGCAGGGGCGGTTCAGGCCGCCCTGGAATGATTGAGGAGAGTGATAAGCATGCCGCTGTTTGATTTTAAATGCCGCCAGTGCGGCCACGAATTCGAGACGCTGGTGATGGGCAGCGCCAAGCCTGCCTGTCCCAGGTGCCAGAGCGAGGATCTGGAGAAACTGATGTCATCCTATGCCTGCTGCCGGCCGAAGGGCGGCACGGACTCCTCGTCCTCCGGGGCGGGTTGCGCGGGCTGCGCCGGAGGCAATTGCGCAAGCTGCCATTAGTGACACTTTCTGAGTTGTATTAACATCTTGAAATTGAATAAATATTTCCATGTTGCCCCGAGCTTGATCCCAGAGAATTCAGAAGCCGGAAGTCAGGAGCCAGAATAAAACGTAATAAAATCAACCATTCTGAATTCTGTCTCCTGTCTCCTGAATTCCCATGATGGGGATCAGAGCAGCAACCGTGACACAGCAATATCGTTATTTCGACAAAATAAATTAAGTCAGAAAGTTGAGTTAATAAGCAAACCCCATCCTTTAAGGGAAACACATGCAGAAGACAATCAGAATAGGAACCCGGGCAAGTCTGCTGGCCATGGCGCAGAGCACCAACATCAAGAACCTCATCGAGGCCCATTACCCTGAGGTCAAGGTGGAGCTGGTGAAGATCACCACCACGGGCGACAAGATTCTTGACGTGCCGCTGGCCAAGGTGGGCGGCAAGGGGCTTTTTGTCAAGGAGATCGAGGATGCCATGCTGCGCCACGAGGTTGATATCGCCGTGCACAGCATGAAGGATGTGCCGGCCGAGCTGCCGGAGGAACTGCATCTCGGCATCATCACCAAACGGGAAGACCCCCGCGATGCCTTTATCTCCAACGATTACCGGAAATTTACCGATCTGCCCCACGGGGCCAGGGTGGGCACCAGCAGCCTGCGCCGCAAATCCCAGCTGGCCGCCAAACGCGGCGATCTGGTTATCGTCGATCTGCGCGGCAACCTGGAAACCAGGCTGAGAAAGCTTGATGAGAAACAGTTTGACGCCATTATCCTGGCCACCGCCGGCCTGAACCGGCTGAAACTCTCCCATCGCATCTCCTCCTTTTTCGATCCCGCCGACATGCTGCCGGCCGTGGGCCAGGGGGCGGTGGGCATCGAGCTGCGCAAGGCCGATAAGGAGCTGCTGGACGGACTTTCCTTTTTAATCGATGAAACCACGGCCGTGGCGGTCAGGGCCGAGCGCGGCTTCCTCCACCGGCTGGAGGGCGGCTGCCAGGTGCCCATCGGCGCCTATGCCCAGCTGGCAGGCACGCAGTTGACCATCACCGGGCTGGTCGCTTCGGTGGACGGCGCAAGAATGATCAAACGGCAGATAACCGGCGATGCGGCTGATGCGGTAACCTTAGGCACAAAACTGGCGGAAGAGCTCCTGGCCACAGGCGGCGGGGCAATCCTGGCAGAAGTGTATGGAAAAGAAATTGACTGATACAGCAAAACCCAACAGAGGCAAGGCCTATCTGGTCGGCGCCGGCCCCGGCGATCCGGGCCTCATCACCGTGCGCGGCCTGGAGATTCTGAAAAAAGCGGAAGTCGTCATCTATGACTATCTGGCCGGGGAAAAACTGCTCAAACACGTGCCGGCGGATGCCGAGTTCATCTACGCCGGCAAAAAGGGCGGGGTCAAGCACACCCATACCCAGGATGAGATCAACGCCATGCTGGTTGACCGGGTGAAAAGCGGCAAAAGGGTGGTGCGGCTCAAAGGCGGCGACCCCTTTATCTTCGGCCGGGGCGGCGAGGAACTGGAGGAGCTGGTCAAGGCCGGCCTGCCCTTTGAGGCGGTGCCCGGCGTCACCTCCGCCTCCGCCGCCGCCACCTTTGCCGGCGTGCCCATCACCCACCGCCGCTATACCTCGTCCGTGGCCTTCATCACCGGCCATGAGGACCCGGACAAGGAAAGCTCCAATATCGCCTGGGACAAAATCTCCACCGGCGTCGGCACCCTGGTGTTCTACATGGGCATCAAGAACCTGGAGTCGATCACCGCCAACCTGATGAAGCACGGCCGCGATCCCAAGACCCCGGTGGCCGTGGTGCGCTGGGCCTCCCGGCCCAACCAGAAATCGGTGGTCGGCACCCTGGACACCATTGCCGAAATCGTCCGGGCCAATGACATCAAGCCGCCGGCCTTGACCATTGTCGGCGATGTGGTCAAGCTGCGCGACACCATCAACTGGTATGAGCAGCGGCCCCTGTTCGGCAAACGCATCGTCGTCACCCGCACCCGGGAGCAGGCCAGCGATCTGGTGGCCCTGCTGGAGGAAAACGGCGCCAACTGTCTGGAATTCGCCACCATCTCCATCCATCCCCCGGACTCCTGGGATGAGCTGGACCATGCCCTGCAACGGCTCGGCGACTTCCAGTGGCTGGTCTTTACCAGCATCAATGCCATCCACGCCTTTTTCGGCCGGCTCTATGCCAGGGGCCTGGACACCCGCGCCCTGGCCACCTGCAGGATAGCCGCGGTGGGCAAGGTGACGGACGACTGCCTGCGCGCTTACGGCCTGATCAGTGACCTGCTGCCGGAAAAATTTACCGCCGAGGGACTGGCCCAGGCCTTTGAAAAGATGGGGGTGGCCGGCCAGGCCGTCCTCATCCCCAGGGCGCTCAAGGCCAGGGAGATCCTGCCGACCAGACTGGAGAAGGCCGGCGCCCGGGTGAGCCTCGCGACGGTTTACCAGAACAAACGGCCCGAAGGCATGCATGAGACGCTGCGGGCCAAACTGGCCAACAAGGATGTGGATATCGTCACCTTCACCAGTTCCTCCACGGTGACCAACTTTATCGACATGATCGGCGCGAAAGACCGGCAGGAACTGCAGGAGCTGATGCGCGGCATCAAAATCGCGGCCATCGGCCCGGTCACCGGCAGGACCATCGAGGAGAACGGCCTTACGGTCGACATCCAGCCCGCGACCTACACCATTCCCGATCTGGTGGATGCCATAGTCAAGGACGCCCGCTGCTAGGGTTGCGCTGCAACGAACTCTCAGCAAGTTCATTTAACGGGGAATCGGACCTGTCGCTTGAGCGCCGCCGCGCTCTATGGCGCCGCAGGTTTACCGCTTCAATGCGGTAAGGCGCGGCCCCGCGAAGATGTCATACATCAGGCAGATAATGGGAAACAACATCCGCGCGATTATTGAAAAAATAAAAAAACTCGAAAATGAACTTGCCGAAGAAATACAGAAAAAAGAAGAACAGTTCTCCTATAGAATCCATGAGGAGACCATCTCCTTTCAGGAGGAAGTAAAAAAGAAACACCAGCTGCTGACCAAGACCTTTTTCCGCTATCTTGCCGATGCCGCCCTGCCGAATATTCTCACCGCACCCTTCATCTGGGCCTGCATCATCCCGGCCCTGTTCCTGGACGCGGTGGTCAGCCTCTATCAGTTCATCTGCTTTCCCGTCTACGGCATCCCCAAGGTCAAACGCGAACAATATATCATCTTTGATCGTCAATCCCTGCGCTATCTCAATGTGATCGAAAAGATCAACTGCACCTACTGCGGTTATTTCAACGGGCTGATTGCCTATGTGCAGGAAATCGCGGCCCGCACCGAACAGTACTGGTGCCCGATCAAGCATGCCCGGCGCATCGTCTCCATCCACAGCCGCTACAGCCATTTTCTCGAATTCGGCGACGGCGACGGCTACCGGAGCCGTATCGAAGATATTCGCAGAAAATTCGATGATATCGACGATAGCAAATAAAGCCGAAGATCCTGATTAATCAAGATCCCTTCTCCCGGCATCTGATCACGCCGACCAGTTTCCCGACGATGCTGACCCGCGCCATGTCCTTTCCTGCAAAAACAAGCGGGGCATCGGCGCTGTTGGCCGTCATGAAATATCCCACAGAAAATTTGCCAAACACCCCAGCTTGTAGCTATTCCTTCTTGTCACCTGTCGGCAAAAGTGCTACTCCTTTTCCTTGACATGTGAAATTTCGAGTAAAAACTCCTCTATAATGATGGGGTGGCCGTGGCCTGCTTCGGCGGTTCAGTTCAACAGGAGTTTTGACGTCGGCTACGCGCCGTAAAAACTCTTAATTCGTTAGTTGTCTTGGAGATTTGATGAAGCACGAAGGTATCTCAAGGTATAAGTTTAAGCGGCTTGCTACCGAATCTTTAAGAAATACGATTAGATTACATTTTGATTCCATTTTGCTTTATGAAAACGGGTCATATCCCTCGGCATTTCAACTTTCCGTCTTGTCATTAGAAGAGTTCTCTAAAGCAAATTGGATTGATCACTACATTTGGTCATCGGAGACTAACGAAGGGTATCCAGACGAAAAATTTGAGCAGGAATGGCTAAAACTTCTTTACCTCCACCCGAAGAAGCAATGGAACTTTGTAGCTAAGGAAACCGATGATTATTCACCAAACTTTATTACCCAGATCAAAAACAGAGAATTAGAAGAGAAAAAGCAGAATGCAACATATGTAGGATTGTCACGCTCTAAGGGAAAAGTTAATACGGCCAGTCGCATTTCAACCCCTTGGAAAATAAAACAAAAAGATGCAAGGCAGGTAATTTCAATCGTAAATGATGAATTGCTGAGTATATGTTCAAGAATAAGTGATGATGAGTTCTACTATGAAGGTGCAAATGAAATGAATGATGTGTTTGACCATAAAATATGGGAAAAACTGCTCAAATGGCCACACAAAAGCGGACTGAAGAACGATGGTTGGAGAAAGAAAAATCGAAAAATCAACTAACAAAAAATTTAAGCTGACCGCCGGGAGCAGCGTTCTTTGACTCTAGTTCAGTGGCGGCGGATGCTTAATTAAAGCGTTAGCCAAATGAAGGATAAAATATGTGGAAACTTACAGTAGAGAGTGATCTGCAAAATTTGAGTTTGCACGAAAGATACTTCAAATATTCAACCGCATATTTAGATGCTGCAATCACGCTTTGTAAAAGCTTAGTTGATGACGAGGAAAATCAAACATATCCAAATGGTGCAGTAGTACTTTATTTGACCTTCCATGCAACGGAACTATTTCTAAAAGGAGCTATTCTAAAGCAGTTTCCTCATGAATCTTTAAATAGCCACAAAATATATCAATTGAAACCTAGGTTTAGAAAACTTTACCCTGGTAAAAAGTATGACATACAATTTCCATTTGAAACAGAAAAATCAGAAATTGAGATTCCTAGGGAAGTCAGGGCGAGCGCATGAAATTCTCAGTGCTGACTTGCAGCTCAGAGTGACGGGAAAAAAAATTATTTAAGAAGTCCACTTAGTACGTGCGTTCATTCT
>QZKJ01000099.1 GCA_003605035.1 Desulfurivibrio sp. | reverse complement strand
GTTTTTGGTTAGCTTGTAGGAGCGGGCCATGCCCGCGATATTACGAGTCAGAACACCAATGATCGCGGGCATGGCCCGCTCCTACCAGATGGTTATGAAAGTACAATAAACGGTAATTTGGCATTTTCCAAGTCCCTAAGGAGCCGTAACGAAATGCTCAAAATAAAGAGGTTTTCGTGAGGAGGAGCCAGTGAAAATCCTGATCGCCCTTGACGGGCATTCCTACAGCGCGGCAATTATCGGTGCAGCGGCCGGGCTGGCGGCAAACACCTGGGCCGACGTGACCCTGCTCGGCGTGCGGCCGGCGGGCGCGGCAGGCGGGTTTGCCGGCACGGACCATCCCCTGGTGAACAGCCTGCTTGCTTACAAGGATGATTTCCTCGGCCGCTTTGCCGACTCTGATCTGCCGTATGCCAGGCAGCAGCAGATCGCGCTGCAGGAGCATGACGGCGTCTGGGAGATCCCGGCTACTGCCCCGGGCAGCCGCAAGGAGCTGAAGATCCGCATCAGGACCGGCAATCCGGACAAAGAGATTCTCGCGGAAGCCAGCCAGGCGGAAAGCGATCTGATCGTGCTCGGCTGCAGCGGCGCGGATGACTGCCAGTGGCAGGGACTGCTGAATCTGCCGGAAAAGGTGGCCAAGGACGCTTCCTGTTCGGTCATGGTCATCAAGGAGGACAGGATGCCGGAAAAAATCATCTGCTGCCTGGACCAGCCCAGCGTCAGCCAGGCCTCGGTGGAGATGATCAACCAGGTGGTCACCATCTACCGGGCGGACCTGGAGATTATCGGCCTGACCGGCCCCAAAGGCCTCAAAGAGGAGGTGGAAAGGCAACTGGCCGGCATCCTGCGCTACTACACGGCCCAGCAGATCAACGCCTGGATCAGGCTGGTTGACATGGGCGCCCTGGAAGAATACATGGACCGGGTCTCCAGGGACGCCATGCTCGCCCTGTGGATGGGGAAAAAATCCCTGCTGCAGAAAATCTTCCACCGGGACCTGGTGGGCAAACTGGTCACCCGGTCCCGCTCATCCGTGCTGATTTTGCGGTGAATGGGTTGCTTGAGTTTGTTGAGTTGCTTGGGTTGCTTGAGTTGTCAACCCCACCCCATAACCCAACCAACCCAATCAACCCAACCAACCCAACCAACCCACCAACCCAACCAACCCACCAACCCAATCAACCCTTCCCTGTTATCGGGGTTTGCAGCAAATTTGTTTTGCATTTCACCCTCCTATTTGTTATGTGAAATTTTAACTATTTAGCAATGATGAATATTTTATGAAAATGGGAGACTGCTTGCAGTCCCCTCCCCCTTCTTTCAAGGTACCTGTCATCGGATCAGGCAATGGGGGTGTTTATGCTGTTTGGCAGGTATCTTTTTCAATGCCGCTTCACCTCAGCGGCGGTATTGCCGGCCTTTAAAGGCTCCATGCTGCGGGGCGCGTTCGGTCACGCCCTGAAAAAGGTGGTCTGCGCCCTGCGCCGCAGCCCCTGCAGCGATTGCCTGCTCTCCGCCACCTGCGTCTATTCCCTTATCTTCGAACCCCACATCATCCCGCCGGACAACCGCACCACCAAAACCAGCTCGCGGCCCCATCCCTATGTGCTGCAGCCGCCTGCCGACAACGCCAGAGGGTATGAACCCGGCGACGCCTTCACCTTCGGCCTCACCCTCTTCGGCCCGGCCAACGACTATCTGCCTCATATCATCTACGCCGTGGAGCAGATGGGCCAAACCGGCCTGGGCCGTCGCGGGGATAACGGCCGCGGCTGCTTTGCCCTGGCTGCGGTCGAGACCGAAGGCGCCACTATCTATGACGGCGACAGGAAGATTCTCTCACAGGGTTTTCCCCTGCGGAACCTGGAGCTGCAGGCCCCGCCCGTTGATGCCGTCAGCACCCTCACCGTCCGGCTCCTCACCCCACTCCGTCTCAAACACGACAACCGCTTCCAGCAGACCCTGCCCTTTCACCTGCTCATCCGCGCCGCCCTGCGCCGCATCGCCAGCCTTGAGGAAACTTTCGGCCAGGGGGAACCGCAACTCGATTACCGGGGCCTGGTGAAACGGGCCGGGCAGGTTGCAACCCGCGAAAACGACTGCCAATGGATTGATCTGAAACGGTACAGCAACCGCCAGCAGACCGACATGCTCATGGGCGGGTTGCAGGGGGAGATGGTTTATGAAGGGGACCTGGCTGAATTTTTGCCGCTGCTCAGATACTGTGAAACAACCCATCTGGGCAAGCAGACGGCGTTCGGGCTGGGGCAGTTGCGCATCGAGGCGGGGACCGGGGCGTGAAAAATATTCTGCTCGCTGTCTCTGGTCTCTCTCCCCAGGTCATCACCGAGGCCATCTATGCCCTGCTCCATGAAGGCAGGCCGGTCCACGCCCTCCATGTGATAACCACCCGTTCCGGCAAAGAGAGGCTGCTGGCCGGCCTGTTTGATCCCGACTGCCCCAGGCTCGACAGCCTGCTGGGCGATTTCGGCCTGGGCAATGGGGCTCTCGACTTCGATGCCTCGCATATCCACACCCTGCGAAACGCTGCCGGCGTGGAGCTTGAAGACATTGTCACCCCGGAAGATAATGAAATCCTCCTGCAGGCCTGTCTTGATCTCGCCTGCCGGTTCACCGGCCGGGATGACAGGGCGGTCTGGTTCCTGGTTGCCGGCGGCAGAAAGACCATGACCTCCTGCCTGACCCTGGCGGCCCAGCTCTACGGCCGGCCGCAGGACCGCATCCTGCACGTGCTGGTCTCGCCGGAATTCGAGAACTGCCCGGATTTCTGGTTCCCGCCCCGCACTCCGGCAGCCGTCAGACTGCGCGATTCGAAAGGCCGGCCCTATTTGAAGGAGACCCGCTATGCGGAAATCCAGCTCATCACCATCCCCTTTGTCTCGGTCCGCCATCTGCTGGCCGAGGATCTGCTCTGTCAGCCCCGGCAGCCGGCCGACCTCATGCAGTCGCTCATCCGGGACGCGCCCGGGATGCTCACCGTGGATCTCACGGAAGGGAAAATCATTTATAACGGCATGGAGCTGGACATGCACCCGGCCCGCCTGGCCCTGTACGCCTTTTTTGCCGGGCGGAAGCAAAACTGTCCCGGCCCGCGCTCCTGCTCCGGGTGTCATGACTGTTTTCTCGATGTCACGTCGGTAATTACCAGTCCGGATATCGCCACCATGTACGGCCGCATCCCCGGCAGCCACCTGCTTGAGGAAATGAGCAATACCGGCATCGGCTCCCTTTCCAAAGAAAATTTCAACTCCTATAAGTCAAAGATCCGGGGGGACCTGCTCCGTGCCTTCGGTCAGGCCCAAATCGGCGGACTGGAAATAGCCTCCGTTGGCGAAAGAGGGGAAACCCGCTACGGCCTGCGGCTGGATCGCCGGCAGATCAGACTGGAGTGGTGAGGATATGGAACCGGCGCCTTCAATTTTTGCCTTCGTGAAGGAATTGAATGATTTTTCCTGCGAGTTTTCCGTTTTGGACCGCGTTTGGAATATCATGTTTCCAGACCCGGGGGGAAAATGGCATCACCTGCACGTCAACAAATACAGGCATACCTTTTTCATCAGTCATATCAACGGGGATGGCGGCAGCCTCGAAGTTGAACCTGAAAAGGGCGTACGGGCAGTGACATCCGCTGGAGCTTCTTCTCTATTCCGCACCAAAAACCATGATCAACCTGCCCCGGCATGGGGTCAGCTGATCACATCAGCGCGCAACTGGCTGAAAGTTGTCCGGAAAGACTGGATAAAGGCCAACAAACGAGTTCAGGTCGAATATCCATTTCCTTACAGATACGGGATAGTCCCCCATGCCGTCATACGCGCCTCTCTATCTGATTTCTACCGGCTGGACAAGGAACTCGGCAAGGCCGGGACACGTAAGCTGGTGCGTCTTATCGAAGGCGGCTTTTTTCTCAGAGCGGAGAACACCGAAGTGTCGTCCATGACCGCGGCAGACTACTTCAACTATTGCAGGATAGCCTATGCAGCCGGGAAGCGCAAAGAGGAGACGATTGATGAATCCCTGTCCGGCCGGGAAATGTACGCCCGATATGCCGACGGCCGGCACGAAGGGCTTCTGGACATTGATCCGGCCTCAGAACAGGAGTTTAACGATTGGATAGACGGCACACATCCCGCGAGAGGGACGGGTGGACACCCGTGGGAAATAAAACGCGGGGGCAACACAACGCACATAGATCTCACGGTTTCGCGCCCTTCCCCGTATCGGAAAGAGGGGTTCAAGGTTGAGCTGCGGGGCGAATCAATCAGCAGAATGGTGGAGACGATGCGCATGTTTCTGGCGATCCATAAGGCCGGGCTCCCTGTTTCCATCGCTAACCCGGAGGCTGTTCGCAAACGGCTTCTGGCTCAGGACAACATCGGCATTATCCCGTCTTACGCCTCCCTGCACAGGGCCAACCAGCATTTCGGAAAGGATGAGGACGTGTTCGATGTCCTGTACTACGCGGATTTGGGCCGGTTCAAGCGCAGGATAACCCCTTTCGTCACATGGGAGCCGCTGCCCATCCTTAAACCGAGAGACGTCTGACCAGAGGGGGCGATAGCCTGTGGGAGCATTGGATGGGAAAAGAGCCATTGCAATGTTGCACAACTTGCGGGGGAGTTGAAGGTAGGGCACAATTTTCTGGGAAGCCGGAGAACAGGAAACGGCGATTATTCAGCAGGAGCATGCAGTTATGAGGAATCTTTTCTTGAGTTTTCTTGGCAACAACCGGTACATCCCCTGCAATTACGCCATGGGTGAGATTAAGATCGACAATGTTCGCTTCGTTCAGCAAGCTCTGGTCCGCATGTTGTGCGCTGATTTCAGGGAACCGGATCGAATCGTGATCTTCCTCACTGACGATGCCCGGAAGAAGAATTGGTATGACACACTGCAGGATAATCAAACCGTGCCAGGTCTCAAGCGTTGCCTTGATGCCATGGATAAGGGAGAAATCGTGCAGCCGATCAACATCCCCGAAGGGAAATCGCCGGAAGAATTGTGGCAGATTTTCAAGCTTGTATTCGATGTTGTCAACGAAAACGACCGGGTGATTTTTGACATTACCCATGGCTTCCGTTCCCTGCCCATGCTGGGCATGGTCCTGCTTAATTATGCGAGGTTATTGAAAAATATTACCATCGCTGGAGTGTACTACGGGGCTTTCGAGGTGCTGGGGCCGTCTCGGAAGGTGGAGGATATGCCGATGGAAAAACGAAACGCGCCGATTTTTGATCTTTCCGATTTTACCACCCTGCTTGCCTGGTCCAGCGGGGTGCAGGAGTTCGTCCGTCATGGCAGTCCCGCCGGGATCGCCGAGTTGTTGCAACAGGCGGCGGAACCACGCTTGGGAGCAAGTAAAGGGACGGATAATGCCGGGAATATATGGAAAGGTGTCGGCAACAATCTGGAGAAAATCGGCGGACAGATCGCCACCTGTCGCGGCAGGGAGATTGTCTGCGGCGAGGCCTTTGCCAAGCTCCGTTCCTATCTTGGGCAATGCGCTGGATTTCCGGACCTGCCTGCGCCTTTCCGGCCGCTCATTCAAACTATCGCCGCCAAGATCGAGCCATTCCATGAAAATGATCTCGAAAACTGTCTGCGGGCAGTGGAGTGGTGCATCGAACATGATCTGATCCAACAGGGAATCACCCTATTGCAGGAAGGACTGGTTTCGCTCATCGCGCAACGGCAGGGACTCGACTGGCGACTGGAGAAGGACAGAAGCCTGGTCTCCGACGCGCTGAGCGTCATGGGCCAAAAGACACCGGAATCCAAATGGGAGAAGGAGCTCAGGAAACGGCCCGATATCGCCTGCCGAATTATCGCGGATCCCTTCTCTGCAGCTATGGTCAGTGATTTCGACAGATTGAGCAAAGCCCGCAACGATCTAAATCATGGGGGATTCACGGAGCCAAAGAAGGCGGAAAAAATGAAAAAAACTTTGTTGAGTACCTATGCCCTCATCAGCGAGGGTTGGGAGGTGTACAAGAGCACGCCGTGCAGTGATTCGGCAGAGGATGCCGCAAAACAGGAAGGAGAATGATTATGCCGGAAAGAATTGAATGCAGGGTCCGTTTCGTGACTCCGGCCTTTCTCGGCAACGCCGAGCAGAAGGGACAGTGGCGTACCCCGCCGTTCAAAGCGCTTTTGCGGCAATGGTGGCGGGTGGCCGCGGCCCGGGAGCACGGGTACAATCACGCGAGGCTACGAGAGGCGGAAGGGTTGCTCCTCGGCCATGCCTGGTTGAAGGAGCCAGGGAGCAGGAACAAAACCTGGGCCATGCAGGGGCAGGTGAGATTGCGGTTGGACGAGTGGCGGGATGGGCAACTCAACAGGTGGCCTGGCAATGAACCACAGGTGCGGCATGAGGAGGTCGGCGTCAATGGTCGTAATGTTGGTGCGCATCTATACCTTGGTTATGGACCGTTGACTTACCAAAAAAATGTTGGCACCGCGTTAAAAAGTTCTCCGGCAATCAACGCCAATGACGCCGCATCCCTCCGATTGGGAGTTCCGTCACAACACCAGGCAGTCATAATTAACGCCCTGAACCTCATCCACTGGTTCGGGAATGCGGGCGGCCGGAGCAGGAACGGCTGGGGTTCGATAGCCCTGGAAGGGATCGCCAACTACACTCCTCCATCAGTGGATGATCTGATTTCCGGTGGGGTTCTGCCGCAGCTTGCCGGGTTCGCCCGCCCCCTTGCCAATTGCCTCAAACTGGATTGGCCCCATGCCCTCGGGAGAAACCCCGACGGCTCTCTCCTGCTCTGGAAAAGTCGGAACCATTTCAGCGATTGGTCCCAGGCCATGCGTGAACTGGCAAGGGTTAAAATCGCCTTCCGTACCGTTTGTTCGATAAAAAGAAATCAGGACATGGAAGAAAACGGGATATGCAACCCATGCTTTGATGACCGTCATCTACTCGCCTATCCGGTTACTCATCACGGGGTGGATGGCTGGGTGGAAAAAAACGAAAGAAGTGGTCAATTCAAACGAGATAGACGTGGAGAATATCTCATCCAAAGTGAACGCCTCGCCAACCAACTTCGCTTCAAAGTCGTGAAGGACAGCCGCAACCACTACTGGTGCCTGGCCTATCATCTGCCGTGCGGCCTGCCGGAGATGCTGCAACAGAAGCGGGGCCACAACCGGACCGATGACGAAACCCAACTCCGCGTCTGGCAAAAGGTTCACAACAGACTCAACACCGAGATGCAGTGCATCACCCAGGGAGGGCGGCCATGACCAACGATATTCTTTGGCAGACCAAGGTGGCGGCCTGGGTTCACGATCCGGCGGAAAAGGCATTGGTGCTGCTCCGTGACCCAGCCGGGCATGAGGGTGGCACTGTGGCGAAGCTGAAAAAGGCGCTCTTTCCCAACGGCGTCCCGGACGGGATAAAGGCCAGAGTCAAGCGGGCAGATCACTGGGCCGCCGCTGCGGATAGGCCGCAGTTCCCGCAGGAAAAAGAAGGCGGCCGTTATCAGCACTGGGCTCAGGTGCGGTTCGCGGAACAGCCTGAACTCATTCACCCACTTTCCGGCGAGCGGATCGACATCCAGGGCGGCCTCGGCGAACTCGACCCGGCCCATCTCAAGGCGGTAAGCACTGACCATTTTGAGCAACACATCGTCCACCGCGGAAGCGTGATCGACTGGCGGGGCACGGCCCTGGCCTTCTGGCGTTTCGGCCCGGACCCAACGGCACGGAAGCTGGACCTCCTCTGGTCGCTGCTCCCGGCCGACACCAGGGTGCCGGATCATACCATTTGGGCGCATCTTGATCTTGCCTCGGCCTTTGCCGGCGCCTTTGCCACCGACGCCAACGACACTCCGGCACTGCTCACAATGAGCTTTGGCCCAGTTCAGGATTTTATTGCCCAGGCTCGCAGCACTTCGGACCTCTGGGCCGGCTCCCATCTCCTTTCCCGCATGGTCTGGGAGGGTCTGAAGGTGGTTTGTGAGGAGTTGGGACCAGACGCCGTGCTCTTCCCTCAACTGCGAGGCATCCCCCTTGTCGACCTCTGGCTGCAGGAAGAAATGGGGATCGGCAAGGAATGGTTTGCCAACCTCGAATGGCGCAAACGGGAAACAGACGCTAATCCACTTTTCTCCGCTGCTCTTCCTAACCGATTCATGGCTGTTGTGCCGACTGATCGTGCCAAGTCCTTGGCCGATGCGATAAAGGATCGGGTACGGGCATGGGTTCAGGAACAGGCTCGGGAGACCGTGATAATGCTCCTGAAAGAGGCGGGAATCAAAGGGGGCGAGGATGCTGCGGACGTAGTCTGTTACCCGCAGGCAGAGAAGCAGTTGACCGGTTTCCCGGAGGTATACTGGGCCGCTGTACCCTGGTCGCTGGTCGGCGAAGGGAAAGAGAAGGCGCCGGATGTTTCCGAGTTGACCGCCGCCATGGCTCCTTTCTTCCCGGAGCAGGACGCGCCGGGATTCCTCGGTTCCGAAGTCTGGAAGATTTTAGGCGGAAACATCGACCTCGGTGACGCGGCCATCTACCGCCCCAACCCCGGCGTACTTTACCCGGCACTCTATGATCTGCTCGACCGGCTGGCGGCCGCCGCCAAATCAACGCGGCCCTTCGGTCAGCTTCTCCAGCACGGCTACCGCTGCACCCTGTGCGGTGAACGGGAATGGCTGACCACGAATCGTGAGCAGCTTGATTTGCCACCAGGCAAACGAAAAGATACCGGAACCCTGTGGACCAGGGTGGCCAGAGAAAAGCCGGCGTGGGCCCGCAAGGGAGAACACCTTTGCGGCCTCTGCGCAGTAAAACGACTCTGGCCAAGCCGGTTCGTGGATTCAGTCCGTCGGACCGTGGACCTCGACGTGCATCGCTATGTAGTTTCCACTCACACCATGGCGCTTACCACCAGCATGGAGAAGTGGCTGGATCAACCCGCACGAAATGATCTTTCCGAGATATTGAGAAGCCAGCTCGAAAGCAGGGAGCAATCTGCTCTGCCGAGGAAATTGGCTACACGATTGTTAGAGGAGGATAAAAATGCGAATTTGCTGGTCCGCCGTCTGCCGGCTTTCATGGATTACCTCAAGGAACGTACCGACAGCGTTGATCTGAATGAGCGGGAACAGGCGAAAGAGTGCCTGGATAAAGTAGAAAAGGAATTGAAAGCGATCTTCGGCCACAATCCGGAAGCCTATTACGGCCTCATCATGATGGACGGCGACCGCATGGGTGCCTGGTTGAACGGCAGCGAGGATAAATACCGGCTTCCCTTTGCCGCTGCCTGGCACTCCCAGGTCAGGGGCAAGGCCGCTGAACTGGGCAGCGACAACCAGGCGTTGCAACAATATCTCGCCGCCCTTCGGCCGCCGTCTCCGGCCAGACATATGGCCATCTCGGGGGCGCTCAACGGCTTTTCCCTGGAACTGGCCCGCCACGTGGTGGAGGACCTTTACAAAGGCAAGCTTCTCTACTCGGGCGGCGATGACGTCCTGGCCATGGTTTCGGTGGACGATCTGTTGCCGGTGTTGCTCCTGCTGCGGCTGGTGTATGGCGGGATCTTCCCAGGAAGGGGCACCGATAACGATATGGAAGCGTGGCGGAACATTCTCTCCCAGGAGAAGGCAATCCTTGACATCGGTCGAGGCCATGTGCGGTACAAAAAACGCCTCTACCGGATGATGGGCGAAAAGGCCACCGCCTCGGCCGGCGCGGTGGTCGCCCATCACACCGCGCCGCTCGGCATGGTGCTGCGTACCTTGCGACAGGCGGAAAAACGGGCCAAGAACAAGGGAGACCGCGACGCCTTCAGCGTGACCCTGCTCAAACGGTCGGGCGGCGCCGTGGAATTGACCTGCCCCTGGCTGTTCGATCCGTCACGAAACGAAAAGGCGGCTTCGCTGGCGGCAAGCCCGATGGGGCTGTTGATCGCACTGCGCAACGCCTTCGCCTTTCCGGATCTTTCCCGGCGGGCGGCCTATATTATCCAGGACTGGGTGACCAAACTTCCAGAGGCTGCCCTGCTGGCTGAAACGGCAAACTACGGTGAGATGCTTGCCGTCAATCTCGCCTATCAGTTCAAACGGCAGAGCAAGGGGAAAACCGCTGAAGAGCGACATGCGTCGCTTGGCAGGGAGCTGGCCTCCTTAGCCCTGGCCGTTCAGGACCGAAGCGGACGCGACAATCCGGCAGCGTTCATCACTGATTTTATCGCTGTGGCCGAATTCCTGGCCCGCGAAGGACGGACGGGCAACAAGGGACAGCAGGGAGGCATGCAATGACAGACTATCTCTTTATCGAACCGCTCGATGTGCTCTACCTGCGCGGCAACCGCCTGTTCGGCGAGGCCGGCGATCATGGCGAGGGCCTCATGCCGCCCTGGCCGTCACTGGCCGCTGGCGCGATCCGGTCGCGGATGCTGGCAGACGACGGCGATGTTGATCTCGCGGCCTTTGCCGGCAATAAAGTCACTCCGGACGGCCCGCTTGGGAAATGTCTCGGCACCCCGGCGCAGCCCGGCAGTTTTCGTATTTGCATGTTCACCTTGGGCCGGAAGGATGATGGAAAAGTCAACCCATTCCTGCCGCAATCGGCAGATATTGTGGTGCGACAGGATGGTGTCGATTATCTCCGTCCCGGGCAACTTCATGCTTCGCTGGCCATCGGCGCGGATCTGCCTCTGCTTCCGGTCCTGCGCCAGGAAAAACCTGAAAAACCTTTTGCCGGGCGTTGGCTTAATCGGGCTGGTTTAACCGCGTACTTGAGAGGCGAGCCGCTTGCCGAAAATCACCTTGTCGGCCTGGATACCCTCTGGAAAGACGATCACCGGCTCGGCATCGCCATGGACCCTTGCAGCCGGACTGCCGAGGAAGGCCGGATCTACACCACCGAGACCGTGGCTTTAAAAAAGGAGGTCGGTTTCCTTGCTGGAGTGGATGGCGCGGCGGGGTGTCTGCCCAAGGGTGGTCTTCTTCGCTTCGGCGGTGATGGCCGGGGGGCGGTGGTCAGTCACTGCCGGCCGGATTTTCCGGAAACGCCCTGGCAGCGCATCGCCGATGAGAAGCGGTTCCGGGTTGTCCTGCTTTCTCCGGGGCTCTTCCCCGATGGTTGGCGTTTGCCTGGATTGCGGGATGAAAACGGAACATACGTCTGGCGCGGCGATACGTTTACCGCCCGCCTGGTAGCGGCCTCTGTCAACAGGGTCGAGGTGGTGAGCGGCTGGGACTTGGCGCGGCATGCCCCGAAACCGGCCATGCGGGTGGCGCCGTCCGGCTCGGTATACTGGTTGGATGGGCTCGAAGGAGAAGTGGCCGGATTACAGCGTCTCGTACAGAACGGTCTTTGGCCATTACTTGAAAAACCAGACCTTGCCCGCCGGTCCGAGGGGTTCAATAATATTCTCATTGCGGCCTGGCCGCGAAATTAGAAAGGGAGGAAGAAATTATGTTTCAGGAACAGAGAGCGCTTTTCCTGTATTGCGTGAGCCCCGTCCACATGGGCGCGGGCACGGCCCTGGGAGTGATCGACAACCCCATCCAGCGGGAGCGGCACACCGAGTATCCGATAATGGCCGGATCCGGGCTCAAGGGCGCCATCCGCCATCATCTGAGCCAGGCATGGGAGGATGAGCAGGGGAAACTCATTGCCATCTTCGGTCCCGAGACCGGAAATTCGGCGGACCACGCCGGAGCAGTAAGTTTCAGCGATGCCCAACTAGTCGCATTTCCGGTACGCAGCGCCAAACGGGCCTTTGTTTACGCCACCTCGCCCTGCGCCCTCGCCCGAACCGCCCGGGTTCTCAATGTAGCCGGGGCGAAAAGCGACTGGCAAATCCCCAGTGCCGAACAAGACCATTGTCGTCTGGTGAATCCCGCCCTGTTGACCGGCAATAAGGTCGCCTTGGAATCCTTCGAGTTTACCGCCAACCCAACTCATAAGGATGAAGCATTAAGCACGATTTCGAAGTGGCTGTCGGCAAATGCTCTGCCCCAAGACGAGGCCTATAAATTCTTCCGGGAGAAACTGAAAGAGGACTTGGTGCTCCTGTCCGACGAGGACTTCCGCTTCTTCGTGAAAAACGCCACCGTGGTCGAACCCCATGTGCGGATCGACGACATCACCGGCACCGCCCAGGACGGCGGGCTTTTTTACACCGAGAACCTGCCGCCGGAAAGCATTCTGGTGTCGCTGGCCATGGCCTCGAAGGATCGTCGCAGGAACGGAGACAAACTCGATGCCGAAGCGGTGATGACAACCCTGGTGGATGGTGATAAGGACAAAGCCCTGACCGGCATCAACGGTATGTTGCTGCAAATCGGCGGCGATGCCACCACCGGCCGGGGCCAGGTGATTCTGACTGTTGCGGGAGGAAACGACAATGCCGAATCTTGAACAGGAACGGGCTGCCTATGCCTGGGGATGCGTGCAAGAGCGCGATATTTGCACTACCGACTATGTCAAACTCTCCAAATCGGCACCAGCCTTGGTCATGGGTAACGGCCTCATGCAGACGCTGGCGTTTTTCAAGAGCAAGAACAAGGACCATCACAACAATCTCAATCTGCATATCATGAACTGGTTGGCACAAAGATTCCTTGGTCGCCAGACAACTGATTTCCACCAGATCATGAACTTCCTCCACGGCAAAGACTCCTCTGTCTACCGCCTGGCCACCGAGGAGACCATGGAGCTGTTGCGCTGGATCCGCCAGTTCGCGGCGGCAGTGAATGACAGTGGAGAATAAGCGTAAGGAGACAAACGACATGGGCATTCCCGCAATCCCTGATTACCTGAATAAACATCTTGCCGACGGCCAGTCACCGCCCGGCCACCGGTTCTGTCTCTATTTGCCGGTCTGGAACAATGACTGGTCAATCCCGAAAGACAGGAAAAAGGAGGCACTGGATCATGTTCTGCCTTTCTGTCAGTCAGCCATTGATTTGCTTAAAAAAATTCATAAGCGCCAAAACAGAACCGCAGACGGCCTGGGCAAAGAAGTGTATCGAGTCGAGACCAAATCTTCCTCGCCCTTTGTGACCGGCGTGGGCATGGAACACCCGATGGAAAACGGCTTTGCCTTTCTTTCGCCCTATGGCCTTCCTTACCTGCCTGGCAGCGGGGTCAAGGGCGTACTGCGCAAGGCCGCCGAAGAACTGGCTCTGATGGACACGGAAGCCGACCGAAAGGGTTGGGACATGATCGCCCTCTGGCAGCTCTTCGGCTTAGAGGCGGCCAGCGCTAGCCTAGGCGTCATTGGCAAGCTACCCCGGGTGGAAATGCTCACCGCCATGGCAACAGCGAGAAAAGATGCCTATCTTGCCGCTATCCAGGAACTCGGGCGTGACGATGCACTGGCCTTTCTGAAAGCAGTGGAAGCCGCGCTGCCTCCCAGGAAACGCGGCCAGTACCATGACAATCCTCATTCCTTTCTCGCCAATTTGGTAACAGACAAGAAACTGCGCGAATCGGTGAGTTTCCGGGGCGCCCTTGCCTTCTGGGATGTTTTTCCCCAACCACTGGGCAACAAGCTTGGCGTGGATATCCTGAATCCCCATCACAGTAAATATTACCAGGACGGAGAATCCCCAGCTGATTGTGAATCTCCGGTCCCCAATTTTTTTCTCGTGGTGCCGCCTGAGACCGATTTTGTCTTCCATGTGCAGTGCGAGAGAAAAAGGTTGCCGGAAGGACTGCGGGAGAAGTGGCGGAAGTTGCTGCAAGTTGCCTTCACCCACGCCTTCGACTGGCTCGGTTTCGGAGCGAAAACCGCGGTAGGCTACGGCGCGATGCGGGTTGATAAAAGCGCCGACGAAATCCTCCGTCAAAAAGAACAGGAAGAAAAGGAACGGCTGGCTCGTCAGGAACAGGAGCTACTGGTTCGTGAGAAGGAACAGGCGGAACGGGAGCGGATAGACCGTGAACGGGAGGCGCTGGAGCAGGCGAGGCGGGAGGCAGAGGCGGTCGAGGTCGCGAGGCGGCAGGCGGAATTCGATGCCTTGCCGGAGATTGAAAAAAACATGCGACGCCTGCAAGAGCAACTCGCCCCTTTTGAGGAAAAATCACCATTGGATAAAAACCGTTATGCCGATTTTGCCGGTATTATGAACAGGTTTGCCGAAACGGCCAAGTCGTGGCCCAGTGTAGAAGATCGTGAGCAGGCGGCAAAACTTATGGAAAATATTCTTGACCGGTTAGGCTGGACACCGGCAGGACTTAAAAAAAACAAACGGGAAAAGCAGGAACAAAAACGCCGTGACATGATTGAGGCATTGCGTCGAGGATCGCACTGAACGGTATGGAGAGGCCCCAAGAAACGCCTTTTTTTTCAATCGGAATCAGGGAATGGGCCGTCGAAAAAGATGTATTCGTTAACAGCACAACGCCAAAAAAAGCAGTGGAAAAAAGTAGTGCTGAAGATCAAAGCAATCCTCGGTGAACCATGAACCGCTACGAAATCATCATCTCCTGGAGTGAGGAGGATCAAGTGTTTATCACCGAGGCGCTGGAACTGCCGTGCTGCATGCATGGCAAAACCTTGCCGGCGGTCTGCCACAGCTCTTCACTGTTTATGGAGTGAACCGCGGGAAAGATTTATGGAGGATGAAGAATCTCGACTATTGCCGTCATTTTCGTTCTTATTTTTATCTACCGCCAATGGGGTTGATATGAAAATTCACCTTCTGTCTGGCCTGCCACAAATCATAGGCGATCTGATGCCGCAGCCACGATTCGGCGCGTGGTTTGAACGCCATTTCCAGCCGGATTGCCATCTCGGGAGTGATGCCTCCCTGGCAGTTGACAATCCTGGAAAGCGACTTGCGGCTGATACCAAGCAGCGGAGCCGCCATGGTGACGGTAAGTCCCAAGGGTTTCATGATCTCTTCCCTGAGCACTTCGCCGGGGTGCGGCGGGTTATACATTGTGTTCATAATGGTAAGTTAAGTCAAGAAGCAAACGGAGAAATTCATGCAAGCCAGTTCTCCGTTTTTAGTTCGCTGATACGCTCGAAATGGCGGAGATTGCCGCTGACCAGGGTGAGATCGTTGGCGATGGCGATGGCGGCTATTTCCAGGTCGGCAAGGGCAAGCGGAGTCCCTCCGTGTTCCAGACGGGCGCGCAGACTGCCGCAGACATAAGCGGCCTTGGCGTCGAAGCCGACGATATTGACGGCGGGCAGCAATATCTGCTCAAGATTCCGCAGATGATGCTGCGGCCTGCTGCTTTTCCAGACGCCGTAAACGATTTCGCTGATGGTGATGGTGGAGATATGCTGGGCGTTTTGCGCGGTCCCGGCCAGCCGGTCCAGCAGCACTGGTGAAGGAGTTTTTTTGAAGATGTTGGTGATGATATCGGTATCAAAGAGATACATCACGCCCGCCTCCTCCCTGGCTGCGAAGTTCGGCGATATCGCCAATGGCCTCGGCAATCTCAGTGAAATCAGGCCAGCTTCCGGCCACTGCCGCAAGCCCCTGCCGCTCCTCGTGCTGTTCGATGATCTTCAGGTCCTCGATGCTGACCAGCGCCGCCACCGGACGGTTGCGCCGGGTGATGGTAAACCGTTCATGACCATGGGCGCTCCTGGCAATGAGTTCGGAAAGATGGCTTTTGGCCTCGGCAACGGAAATTTTTGACATTGTTTTCACCCCCTGGGAAATAGTCATAAGGGTCATTCTGACTCTTTCATGATACATTATGGCACGCTCACGGTCAAAGGGTTTCGTTCATCGGGAAAAACAGGACTTTTTGAGGACGAAACCAGCAATGAACCTCATAAACCGGTGATTCGATCTTCGGGAAAGCATTCTGCCCGAATGGCTTGACGAAAACCTATAAATAACTTATATATTACTTATGTATTGCGTCAACTGGAAAAAGAAGGCCCGCAAACAGCTTGACAAAATAGACAACAAGCAGACTCGAAACGAAATATACGATGCGGTGGCAACGCTGGGCAATTTTCCGGACGTCGGACAGGTGAAACAGCTTACCAATCATCAATACGATTACCGCCTGCGGGTTGGGCGTTACAGGGTTTTCTTCGATGTTGCCGACGCTGTCAGGATTATATCCATCGAGGAGGTCAAGAAACGCGATGATCGAACCTACTAAAATTCAAACCATCTACCAGGAAGGCGTGCCGGCTTTCGTTGTGATCCCGTTTGTTGATTTCGCGCGGGAACATCCGGCCGAGGCGGAACACATCAGGGCTCGCGCCCCGCGCATTCCCGGAGGCGATGCCGTGCCGCATGAGGTGGTTGGCCTGCATGTCAAAGAGGGGATGACCTATCTTCGGGCCTGGCGGGAGTATCTTGGTCTTACCCAGGCGGAAGTGGCCCGGAAGACTGGAATCACTCAGGCCGCTCTTTCCCAGATGGAGAGTGGTGAAGGCAAATTACGCAAAGCCACCCGGCAGAAACTGGCCTCTGCCATGGGGATCAACCTCGAACAGCTTGAGCCTTGATCCTCATTCCCATGTCGACAATCTCTGAAAAGTCTTCTCTGCTCCTGCTTTTCAACCACCGGCTCACCGCCGTCCAGGAGGCCGACGCCCGTGCCTCCCTGGGGGTGGACCGCATCATCGCGCCCCCTGGTCCAATCCAGGATCTCTGGTCCCAGGTGCCGCCGGAGATCGAGGATCTTGCCCGGTACCTGTCGCCGGTCTTAGCCTGGCTGGCCTCCATGGGCCGGCCCGGTGATTTTGTCCTGGTCCAGGGCGATTTCGGCGCCACCTGCCTGGCCGTGCGGGAGGCGCACCGTCTCGGTCTTGTTCCTGTCTATTCCACCACCAGCCGTCAGGCGGAAGAAGAGCATCTGCCGGACGGCCGGGTGGAGGTCAGTCATGTTTTTGCCCATGTGCGTTACCGGAGGTATGACGATTAGGGGTGTTCCGGGAATCGGCTATGGCTGGAGCAGTCCTTCGCCGCGGGTTGCTTCCTGCAGTCTGGCGTCAAAGGTCAGCAGGTGGAGTTCCGGCAGCTGCCTTTGCAGGCCGCGGGCGCAGGCAAGGTGCCACAGATCCGCCCCGCGCAGGGGCCATTTCCGGGCCAGGGGAGAAACGATCTCCCAGTCGGGCTGCACAGTGATCCGGCGCCAGGGCCAGGAGGCGAGAGAGTTCCAGGCGGTTCCGGCCAGAACATCGCTCAGCGCCCGTTCCCGTTGCAGGCGGGCGATAACCGCGCTGGTTTCCGCATACGCCAGGGAGGAGAGCAGATGCGCTGTCCCGTCCAGCGTCATCCAGGCCGAGGCCGCGCCGGTGTGGCTGCCGGCAAAGAGCAGGGGAAGCACGGCCGAGGCATCCCAGTATACGACGCGGGTCGGTTCAGTCATGGCCCCTGTCCTCCTGGAGAAGGCGCTGGGCCAGCTCGTCCGGCAGCGGGATGGGAGGAGCGGGCCTGCCGGCGGACAGCGCCGGCCGGACAGTTTCGATCAGGCCGTTTTCCACCAGCCTTTGCAGCCTGGCGGCTAATGGCAGTTCCTCCGGCTGGATCGGCACGATTTTCCCGATGGGGCGGCCACGATCCGTGATGATAATCTCATTGCCCTGCCTGATGCTCCGCAGGTATTTGCTGAGATTAGCCTTTGCCTCCCTGATGCCGACGGTTCTGGATGACATGGTTGTGCCTCGCGGTGAAAGGGTTGAATGTCTATGTGGTTTTTGTAGTCACCAGAAATGGTTTCGGTCAAGGGCAGACATGCATTTTTCTCTTTCAGCAAAACGATGAGGAGCCAAACCAGTGCCCATAAAAGATAACACAAATCCGCCCCATGCCCATGTCTGCCTGATATCCGATCAGCCCATCCCCAATCTTGTTCCCTTGCTCCTGGAAAAACCGGACAAGGCCCTGTTGCTCGTCTCGCCGGAGATGAAGGCCCAGGCGGACCGGCTGAAAAAGATCATCCAGCCGCGCGGCATCGCGGTCAAGACGCGGGAGATCGCTTCCGCCTATGATTTCCCGGCTATGCAGCAGACCTGCGAGAAGGTCATCAAAGGTAGCCCGGAGGCGGAGTTGACCCTCAATGTCACAGGCGGCACCAAGATCGCCGCCCTTGCCGCCTTTCAGGCTTTTTATCGCAACAACCGGCGCATCATCTATCTCGACACCGCCAACCATCGGCTGTTGCAGCTCGCCCCGGAAAACCGGGAACAGGCCATCGACGTCAATCTCGTCAGGGTGCGGGACTGTCTGGCTCTCTATGGCCTCAATCCACTGCCCGGCAATAGCCCGGCTCCGGTGCGCAGGCCCGGACTAAGTGATCTCGCCCGCCTGCTTATTACCGACAGCCCTCTCCTGAGCCGCTTGAACAATGCCATCAGCCGCGTCGGCAAAAATCCCCAATACGCCAATCTCGACCTCAACGAGCTGGGGCCGGGCGCGGACAAACTCGTTCCCCTGCTTGAAGGCTGCGGCGTGGCCGGCCGCACTGGTCCCGCCCGGCTCAATATTTCTTCCCCGGAAAAGGTTTTTTTCTGTCACGGCGGCTGGCTGGAGGAGTATGTGTACTGGTGCGTGAAGGATCTCGCCCTGCAAGGTCTCGATCTTGCCATCAACGTCAAGGTGGAATGGGACGGCAAGGGCAGCCGGCCCACCAAAAACGAGTTCGATGTTCTCTTCACCCACGCCAACCGTCTGCATCTCATCTCATGCAAGGCGAGCAATCCGGAGCGCGAAACCGCCTCCGGCACCAGGGCCACCGAGGCATTGAACGAACTCGACACCCTGGCCGACCGGGCCGGCGGGCTTTTCGGCCGGGCCATGCTGGTCTCGGCCCGCCGGCTTTCCGATTACGACGGGGAGCGCGCCAGAAAGATGAAGATCCAACTGGTGGAGGCCGAGGCGGTCAACTGTCTGCGTGATAAACTGCTGGGCTGGGTCGAGGAGCGGTGAGATTCGTGGCTGATGGCCGATGGCTCAAGGCTCATGGCTGATGGCTCATAGTTCTTTGCAACGTTGCAATCCTTGCCGCCGCGCCTCCTTCCGTGTTTTTCTCAGGCAGGAGGATTTCAGCCATGCATATCTACATTACCACTCAGGGCTCCCGCATCGTCCGCGAGGGCAGGCATCTGCTGGTCAAGAAGGGCGAGGACACCTACCGCACCCTGTTTGTTGAAAAACTCAAGCAGGTGGTGCTGTTCGGCAATATCGACCTCACCCCGGCCGCCCGCGCCCTGCTGTTCAGGCACGGGGTTGACACGGTGTTCTGTACCCGCGACGGCCGTTACCAGGGCCGTTTTGCCACGCTCGAACCGAAAAACGTCATGCTGCGCAGGCGCCAGTTCTGTCTGCTGGATGACCGGGATTTCGGGCTGCGTTTCTGCCGTGAGATTGTGTCCGGCAAGCTGGCCAACATGGTCACCCTGCTCATGCGCATCCGCCGCACCCGAGACCGCAACGAACCGAAGATTGCGGCCCGCGAGATCAGGGCCCTTTCCGCCGGCATCGCCGCCGCCGATTCCATCGAGTCCCTGCGCGGTTACGAGGGCCGGGGCAGCGCCATCTATTTTGGTGCCCTGCGCTGGGGGTTCCAGCAGGATCACGGATTTGCCCGCCGGGTGCGCCGGCCGCCCACCGATCCGGTCAACGCCGTGCTTTCCCTGCTCTACACCTTTCTCTTCAACCGGGTCTATGCCGCCATCCGCCAGGTCAACCTTGATCCGTATCCGGCCTTTCTCCATGTACCTGATTACGGCCGCCATTCCCTGGTCATGGATCTGATGGAGGAATTCCGGGTAATTATCGTCGATACCCTGGTCCTGTCCCTGTTTAACCTCAAGATTCTCAAAAAGGAGGATTTCCGCGTTGAGCAGCCGGCACCGGCCCCCCCGGCCGCCCCGCAGAGCGCCGCCCTCCCCGATGTCACCGCCGATCCCTACGGCCACATGAGCGATCTCGACAGCAACGGGCAGTTCGATGTGCCCAGCCAGCGTATGGGCGAGGAAACTCCGGATGACCTCGATATGGAAAGCAGCAACGGCAGGCCCGCGGTCAAGCTGAACGACGACGCCTTCCGCCGGGTGGTGGAGAATTTCGAGCGCAAGCTGACCACGGAGTTTTATTACGCCCCTGAGGAGCGCACCATTACCTATGCCGAGGCCCTGGTGGCCCAGGCCGGCATGTACCGCAAGGTGGTCGAGGGTTCGCTCCTGGTCTACCAGCCCCTGCAGTTGAAGTGAAGGCGGGCCATGAACACGGTTGTGGTGTATGACATCGTCTGTAATCGCCGTCGGGGCCGGTTCCGCAAATTTCTGAAGGAACTGGGCATCCGCAGTCAGAAATCGGTTTTCGAATGCCGGCTCGATAGCCGGGAGGTGCGGCAGATCCGGCTGTACTGCTGCGAAAATCTCGATCTGGAGGAAGACGCGGTGCGCATCTACCGGGTCTGTTCCGCCTGCATGGACAAGGCCCTTGTCCAAGGCCAGGGCATCACTTTCAGCAGGCTCGACTGGGAGGTGATCTGATGTGGATTCTTGCCATTTACGACATCGCCGAACCGCGCCGTCTGAACCGGGTGGCCCGGATTCTCAAGGATTATGGCTACCGGGTGCAGCAATCGAAGTTTGAAATCGAGGTGAACAACAGCTCCTTTGCCGAACTGCGGGCGCGGATAGCCGCCGTCATCGACGAGGAGGCGGACGGGGTCAAGTACATTCCCCTGTGCGAGCGCTGCCGCCTCAAGACGGAGATCATCGGCCAGGGACGATACATTGACCCGGACCATGAGTTTGTGGTAGTGTGAATCCGGCCATGAAAAAGCGCTGCTTCTCTTTGGGGTGGCGCGTTGCATGGTTGTATAGCGGCATTTCCGCCGACCCCTGTTGCCGGGCCTGTGTTCTTTGACAACTTGGCGAAATATTAGATATTTTCCTTTTTCAACCAATACAGGTCTGCGGCATTAAAAAATTCCAGTAATATCAAACAGCAACCAAGGAGGACAGACATGAAAAACCAGGCATCGCATGATTTTCAATCCCCGGCCCGTTCAGGTCTGCGGAATGACCGCCCTGAACGCCTGCCGGGCCTGGGCTGGAGGAAGCCGCTGACCGACCTGACCTGATTTACGAAGGGATTACGACCCCGGATTACGTTTCCACGTCTTAACACTCAATACCCTTGGACCGACCTGACCTGATTTACGAAGGGATTACGACGTTTCCACGTCTTAACACTCAATACCCTTGCGCGCATCGACCGACCTGACCTGATTTACGAAGGGATTACGACCCATCTTCTTAGCCCGGTCTCTGTCTCTTTTGCAGAGGACCGACCTGACCTGATTTACGAAGGGATTACGACTAGCGTATCGCAAGCCATTCATAATCTATTCTTGCTCCGACCGACCTGACCTGATTTACGAAGGGATTACGACCTCGCCTGCGAAGTTTGGCCCACTCCTCCCGGTCCAGGACCGACCTGACCTGATTTACGAAGGGATTACGACACAATATGGCGATTGTTTGACTTGAGCTGGCCGGCAAGACCGACCTGACCTGATTTACGAAGGGATTACGACGCCGGGGGAATGGCTAACGGTTGGCGTAGTATCGGCGACCGACCTGACCTGATTTACGAAGGGATTACGACAGGGCCTCAATCCTTCTTTCTACTCTCCAGTCAATGACCGACCTGACCTGATTTACGAAGGGATTACGACCGTCTGCGCGGGGCCATCTTCTTAGCCCGGTCTCTGTCGACCGACCTGACCTGATTTACGAAGGGATTACGACCCCTTCCCTTTGATTAACGGTGGGCCGCTGCTTTGCGGACCGACCTGACCTGATTTACGAAGGGATTACGACAGTAATACGGGCAATGACCTTACCTGGCCATGTTGTGGACCGACCTGACCTGATTTACGAAGGGATTACGACACAGTATAACCTGATACACGTATACATGTATACATGGACCGACCTGACCTGATTTACGAAGGGATTACGACCCTCAATCCTTCTTTCTCCTCTCCAGTCAATCATCTTGACCGACCTGACCTGATTTACGAAGGGATTACGACTTTGGCTTCGTCTGGGGTCAAGATTTCCGGGGTCATAGACCGACCTGACCTGATTTACGAAGGGATTACGACCTGCGAAGCTTGGCCCATTCCTCCCGGTCAAGTTCCGGACCGACCTGACCTGATTTACGAAGGGATTACGACCGTGCTGCCTCTTTTTCGAGGGGTGCACGCCATGTTTGGGACCGACCTGACCTGATTTACGAAGGGATTACGACTTCGAGGGGTGCACGCCATGTTTGGTGGCGCTTCTGACCGACCTGACCTGATTTACGAAGGGATTACGACTTACCTGGCCATGTTGTGACATTTTTGCCATCACTTGAGACCGACCTGACCTGATTTACGAAGGGATTACGACCGCCTTTATCCAGATCAACATTCACGCCTTTCCAATAGACCGACCTGACCTGATTTACGAAGGGATTACGACGTATTTATCTCATAACATGGCATGGCTTTAAATTCTCCTAGACCGACCTGACCTGATTTACGAAGGGATTACGACCAGTTCAACCGGGATCTTTACAACCGGCGCAATAAACACAGACCGACCTGACCTGATTTACGAAGGGATTACGACGTGTATACATATATGCTGTATAAACGTATACTGTAAAAGACCGACCTGACCTGATTTACGAAGGGATTACGACTTACGAATGGTCCTTACAACTATCAGATCCTCCATAAAGACCGACCTGACCTGATTTACGAAGGGATTACGACCATCTGGAGGGGTACGTCTGGCATTCTACCCGCCAGACGCGACCGACCTGACCTGATTTACGAAGGGATTACGACTTTTTTAACCGCTCGCGGCTCTGGCGCGTGTTTAGTTCCGACCGACCTGACCTGATTTACGAAGGGATTACGACCCCTGTGGTATCTCTAGCCCATGCCTCGCGAGTATATTTGACCGACCTGACCTGATTTACGAAGGGATTACGACATCTGGAGGGGTACGTCTGGCATTCTACCCGCCAGACGCGACCGACCTGACCTGATTTACGAAGGGATTACGACAACTGGCGCAAAGTAATCCCTAACCGTGCTGCCTCTTTGACCGACCTGACCTGATTTACGAAGGGATTACGACTGTTCGAGCGCAACGTATACCTCATTTCTCGTTACGTCTGACCGACCTGACCTGATTTACGAAGGGATTACGACAGATAACCACGTCCACCCTGTGGTATCTCTAGCGACCGACCTGACCTGATTTACGAAGGGATTACGACATTTCCCACATCTGCAGCGACCTTATCCTCAGTCCCGGACCGACCTGACCTGATTTACGAAGGGATTACGACTACGTCTTCCCGGTATGGGCCTATTGTCCTAGATAACCGACCGACCTGACCTGATTTACGAAGGGATTACGACTTAACGGCGGGCCGCTGCTCTGCGTTCCAAGAGCTGGACCGACCTGACCTGATTTACGAAGGGATTACGACAGAACGCTTTTATCGCCCGTTTGGCTGCTGCAGCGGACGGGACCGACCTGACCTGATTTACGAAGGGATTACGACACGTTAAATTAACAGACAACACAACAGCGTGCTTTTAGACCGACCTGACCTGATTTACGAAGGGATTACGACTCTCATACCCCTTGTAGTAATATAATGGGTGGTGTCTGGACCGACCTGACCTGATTTACGAAGGGATTACGACGGCACGGCTCAGCCTTGCAGCATTCTCCACAGCCTGTGCGACCGACCTGACCTGATTTACGAAGGGATTACGACTTCGCACCCTTTCTCTGGGCATTTGTCTCCTTCTTGACCGACCTGACCTGATTTACGAAGGGATTACGACCCGAACTCGCTTCCGATTATTGTTCCCATACTTATTTTCGACCGACCTGACCTGATTTACGAAGGGATTACGACACCGCGCCAACCACGTCAATGTATCGGCAGTTGGCCGGGACCGACCTGACCTGATTTACGAAGGGATTACGACTTCGGTTAGCCTCACCACAGCATCGCAAATTATGCGCAGCGACCGACCTGACCTGATTTACGAAGGGATTACGACGTTGCCAGTACCACGGATAACGTGCCCGTGGCGCTTCGCGACCGACCTGACCTGATTTACGAAGGGATTACGACAGCTTTTACAGTTTCAGTTGCCATAATTTGATTCGACCGACCTGACCTGATTTACGAAGGGATTACGACTTTCAACAGGTAGCTCTCTTCCATCTTTTGTCACCCAGACCGACCTGACCTGATTTACGAAGGGATTACGACTCGCCGAAGTCGTAGCTGCACTCAACCTCTTTCCACAAAGGACCGACCTGACCTGATTTACGAAGGGATTACGACAGGGACGAAGTATCCGGCGTTGTTTTGGTCATCCGTAGACCGACCTGACCTGATTTACGAAGGGATTACGACAGAGTTGATGGTGCTGGGACATCAAGCAGGTGGCACCCTGACCGACCTGACCTGATTTACGAAG
Organism: Desulfurivibrio sp.; assembly: GCA_003605035.1. Taxonomy (GTDB): domain Bacteria; phylum Desulfobacterota; class Desulfobulbia; order Desulfobulbales; family SURF-16; genus SURF-16. The sequence continues at coordinate 38,741 of QZKJ01000099.1, read as the reverse complement.
GGATTACGACTCCCCTCCTCAGGGACGAAGTATCCGGCGTTGTTTTGGGACCGACCTGACCTGATTTACGAAGGGATTACGACCCTTACTTTCGGTCAACTTAACGCTGAAGAACAGGGACCGACCTGACCTGATTTACGAAGGGATTACGACCTGCATCGCAATCGGCCGAATATTCCCCAGCGCCTTTTCGACCGACCTGACCTGATTTACGAAGGGATTACGACTGGTTACGTACTTATTCTATTTCGTCGGCGTGCTGCTTCGACCGACCTGACCTGATTTACGAAGGGATTACGACTTCGATAACATGCTCGCCTATCTGATACGATTGAAGGACCGACCTGACCTGATTTACGAAGGGATTACGACCGGCTTATCAAGCCATTGACCAATAGGCCAACTTTGAGACCGACCTGACCTGATTTACGAAGGGATTACGACAAGGCGCAGAACTTCAATTACTTCCTGTGAAGTTTTTCGACCGACCTGACCTGATTTACGAAGGGATTACGACATGTCCATTCTGCCGCCAACAAACTTGCCAGGGATTGTTGACCGACCTGACCTGATTTACGAAGGGATTACGACTGAGCGGCCTCACTCACCGTTATTTCTTCTTTTTGACCGACCTGACCTGATTTACGAAGGGATTACGACAATTAAGGATGTTCAGAGCAGCTGAATTCCCTTACGGCTTGACCGACCTGACCTGATTTACGAAGGGATTACGACCTCCTTTGGTGCGTGGGCACTAGTTAGATGGTTGTGGACCGACCTGACCTGATTTACGAAGGGATTACGACCTCGTTCTACCGAGTCATCTATTACATAGGTAACGACCGACCTGACCTGATTTACGAAGGGATTACGACTCGGGCATGTATTTGCTTGCAATTGGGCCGTACTTCTGGCGACCGACCTGACCTGATTTACGAAGGGATTACGACTCTTGTCGCGCTGACGCATGAGCTGCGAAACGGGCTGACCGACCTGACCTGATTTACGAAGGGATTACGACGGTGAAGGCTATTTGCATAGATGACAAAAGCTCGAAGACCGACCTGACCTGATTTACGAAGGGATTACGACGAAAGTCCGCGCCAGCATATCAAACTGCCGTGCAGACCGACCTGACCTGATTTACGAAGGGATTACGACCTACCCGTGCGCCTATTGCCTTCAAAAGCGCAAGACTCCTGCGACCGACCTGACCTGATTTACGAAGGGATTACGACGGCTGTCTGGATAAGTCTTTTCATCAATTCACCTTTAGGACCGACCTGACCTGATTTACGAAGGGATTACGACAACATCTCCGTTATCATTATTTAATTTATAAAATGACCGACCTGACCTGATTTACGAAGGGATTACGACAACTCTTTGTTTCCCCAATCTTTTATAATCAAGACAAGACCGACCTGACCTGATTTACGAAGGGATTACGACCGTAGTTGAGATTACGTTGTCCAGGAGTTCATCAGGACCGACCTGACCTGATTTACGAAGGGATTACGACTAATTTGAGAAGACAGTATCCTCTCCGACCATCTCAGACCGACCTGACCTGATTTACGAAGGGATTACGACATTAAGAATGATAGTCAACTGTAACGCAAATCCACGACCGACCTGACCTGATTTACGAAGGGATTACGACTCCGCAAAAAGCGCAACCTTTACAGGACTCTTTGACCGACCTGACCTGATTTACGAAGGGATTACGACGTAACGCAAATCCACTCTGGTTTAGGAGTTATTTTCGACCGACCTGACCTGATTTACGAAGGGATTACGACCACCAGACATCAGGCCAGCACCTACTCGAAAGGATTGACCGACCTGACCTGATTTACGAAGGGATTACGACTCAACCCCGCTACCTACAACATCACCGCTAGTATTATGACCGACCTGACCTGATTTACGAAGGGATTACGACGTTCTTGGCGGATGCAACAACAAAAACCAACTTAGAGACCGACCTGACCTGATTTACGAAGGGATTACGACATTCGATGTTCTTCCCCCATGTTATCCCTCAATGACCGACCTGACCTGATTTACGAAGGGATTACGACTCCGACGAAACGCCAACCGCCCATATGCGGCCAGCGTCAGACCGACCTGACCTGATTTACGAAGGGATTACGACTGCCCGTGTGCTTCGTCCACATATTATGTCAATGATCAGACCGACCTGACCTGATTTACGAAGGGATTACGACTCCCCTCGCAATGTTTCAATGTTGCACAATTGTTGCAGACCGACCTGACCTGATTTACGAAGGGATTACGACGCCCACCTGTACTTCCAGCTGTAGATAAGTCTGTGGACCGACCTGACCTGATTTACGAAGGGATTACGACTCGCTTACTTGTTCTTTTGCCATAATCACACCACAAAAATGACCGACCTGACCTGATTTACGAAGGGATTACGACTCCCATTCACTGGGGAGCCATTGACTGATGACGTAATGACCGACCTGACCTGATTTACGAAGGGATTACGACCAGGGCTTCAACAATATCTGAAAATGGAATAACGACCGACCTGACCTGATTTACGAAGGGATTACGACCGGCCAAAGGGAATAACGATATAGTCAACTGCTGGAAATGACCGACCTGACCTGATTTACGAAGGGATTACGACATTATTCCTCAATTACCTTATCAACTTCAGGTTGACCGACCTGACCTGATTTACGAAGGGATTACGACTCTGACAGCAGAAGGATCATTCTCCCCTTGAAGTCACGACCGACCTGACCTGATTTACGAAGGGATTACGACTCGGCGATCAAATCTTCCAACTTCACCCCGTTGATAACAGACCGACCTGACCTGATTTACGAAGGGATTACGACGTAACATCGTGCTCAACCGATAGCACGGGGTATGTCTGATGACCGACCTGACCTGATTTACGAAGGGATTACGACCGTCATAGACGAGATCGTAGCACCACTCGAAGAGATGCTGAGACCGACCTGACCTGATTTACGAAGGGATTACGACCGAGCTTCCCCTCTTCCTCATTAACTGCCACGGTGAAGGTTGACCGACCTGACCTGATTTACGAAGGGATAAGATAGCTGATGGCTGATGGCTGATGGCTGATGGGGAACGGCAAAGGAAAAATCTGGTAGATTTTTTGGCTTAACAGCTTGCCAACTATGAGCTTATCGGCTGCCTTATTGACCTGATTTACGAAGGGATGAGATGAGCTGTTGAGCTGATGGCTGATGGCAGCAACAGATGAAAACTGAAGTGTGAACGTTTCAACGCTTGCGCGCAGATCAGGGGAAAGTCATCTTCCGGGATCAATAGAGTAATAAAAAATTGCCATGCCCTGCCATTTTGAATTACATTAAGATATGGTAATGCAAAAAATATTTGTAAGGAGAAACACAAATGTCAGTAACGGCAAAAATCACATCAAAAGGGCAATTGACTCTTCCGCGTCATGTGCGGGAAGCGCTTGACACGGACACGGTTGAAATTGAGATCATCGGCGGCAAAGTAGTTCTTCGGCCGGTTAGAAGCGTAGCCGGAGTCCTGGCGAAATATGCATCAGGAGAGATCCCTCTGCAGGAAGTTCGAGATAAGGTCTGGCAGGAGGTGGCTGACGATGCCGGGAAACGCTAGCACTATTCCGGACACGAATGTCATTCTTCGTTATCTGCTGCGCGACAATCCGGAGCAGTTCGAAAAAGCGGATCATTATTTCGAATCGGTCAGAACAGGCAGGGAAAAGGCGCTGCTGCTCGAAAGTGTGCTGGTGGAATGTGTCTATGTGCTGACCAAATTTTACAAGATTCCGAAAGTGGAGGTAGCGGACTCACTGTCCGCCTTGTTGCGTTACAAGGGCTTTGTCAACCACGACAAGAGCGTGCTACTGGAAGCTCTCGCCTTGTTCGCTGCCGAGAATATCGATCCGGTGGATTGCGTCATGATCGCAGCAGGCCGGCACGGCAACATGAAACCCTTCTCCTTTGATAAGGGTCTCAACCGGTTGTTTGAACGGCTACGGGAATCCGCCGATCGCAAATGATAATGGGTTGCGTGCTGGCGTATGGAAGAGGGAACCATAGAAATAGAGGTATACTATGCAGGCTCTCGTGAAAACGCCCCATACTGACATCCGCATCCAGGGGGAGATCCCGGCCCGCGTTCTCGAAGCCCTCAAGAGCGAATACGGCGCCAATCTGAGGATCTACGAAGATGACGAGGAATATGTCAATATCACGGAAACCGGCTGGTACAAGGAGATCAAAGCACAGACCACCCCAGGCGATGCTATCCGCGTCTACCGGGAAAACTTCGGCCTTACCCAGGCCCAACTCGGTGAGAGGCTGGGCGGCCTGCCCCGCCAGACCATTTCCGGCATGGAGCGCGGCAGACGTTCCATCAGTCTGGCTACTGCAAGAAAACTTGCCGTCATCTTCCAGGTGCCGGCCAGCCGTTTTCTGGATATATGACTTTGAAGGAAAGGGCCTTTCTCGCAAATTATTGATGAAAAATTAAGGAACCTGCTGGCTGAGTTTCCCCTTTCAACATCGAAACAAGATATCCCGACACGCTGGCTCCGGAACCGGGTTTGGAGGAGAGCAAGTCGTATCTCGATTCAATTGAGGAGGTGCTGCAATGGCTGACCGTGCAATTTACCTCTTAACCCAAAACTACCTGAAGCGGCTTATTGCTATCGGCATCCCGGTGGAATACGGCATCATTTTCGGTTCGCATGCCAGAGGGCAGGCTACGAAGTGGAGCGACATCGATATGCTGGTGGTTTCGCCCCGGTTTGACGGCCCACGCACCAGGGAAGACCCGAATCTCCTCTGTCGGGTGGCGGCTCGCGAGGACTCCGGATCGAACCCATTCCCTGCGGCAGTATCGAATGGGAGCGAAGCTACCAAACAACCTTTATCTCGTAGGCAGCCAGGGCGGCATCGGCGGTCATCAGGGCCATGCCTTCGTGCAGGGCCTGGGCAACAAGCAGCCGGTCGAAAGGATCACGATGGTGGAAGGGCAGGGTGGCAACCAGGGCGCAGTGCGCAAGTTCGATGGGCAGCCAGCGGATGCCGTTCAGTTCAAGTTCCTTGCCGAGTTCCCCTGTCCAGTTTGCTGTGTGGAGCGACAATTTCCCCAGGCTGATCTTGATGCCTATTTCCCAGAAGGAGGCGGCGCTGACGTATATGACGTTGCCGGGGTTCTGATATACCCGGACAGCCGCGGGCGACAGTTTGCGGCTGTCCGCCAGAGTCCAGAGTAACACATGGGTGTCGAGCAGGACATTCATGGCATATAATCGGTGAAATCAGTCAATGGCGCGTCGAAATCATCGGTTACCGACACAATCAGTCCCTTGCAGCCATCCAGGCGGCGCTCCTGCCTGGCTTCCGGCAAGGCGGTCAACCGTACCAGCGGTGTTTTCCCTTTGGCGATGATGACGTCTTCGCCCCGCAATGCTTCCTTGATCAGGCGGGAAAGATGTGTTTTTGCCTCGTGAATGGTAACAGTGTTCATAATTTCACCATTTTTTTAAATATTCTACTTAGTCAATATACTTAGTCATTATAGGCATGTCAAGAACCCTTGAAAATACCAATCTCAGCTCCCCCTGCAACTGCAAAAAATTGTTATCACCGGTCAGCAACCACCCTTGACTTTGCGGGACAGCGAAATTACCTTTTTAGACACAGAACTTAACTTATTGATATAAAAAGAAAATAAATCAGCTGAGGGAGGACGGGAGATGATGATCAGAAGACTGAACGACATAGACAGGATTTTCGGGACCATGGATTTCTTCAAGAACCAGATGAACAGGTTTTTTGATGACTTTGAGAGCGGCCGGGGCAGCGTTTCCCAGGGCGGGATCTGGCCGTTAACCAATTTCTACGATGATGGCGATCATATCTTCGTTTACAGCGAACTTCCCGGCGTCAATGAAGATGAAATCAACATCAAGCTGCACAACAATCTGCTCACCATTAAAGGTGAACGCCGGGAGATCATCCCGGAAGGCTACGCCATCCTGCGTCAGGAACGTAATGTCGCCCCATTTTCCCGCAGTTTTTCCCTGCCGGTGGAAATTGATCCGGAGAAGACCTCCGCCAGCTTGAAAAACGGCATTCTGACGGTGAAACTCGTCAAGGCCCAGGCGGCAAAACCGAAAAAAATCGTTGTGCAGGCAGCGTAACAGGAGGTCAAACAATGAGCACGGAACATGAAATGAGCAAACCGGCCCAGGATGCTCCGGAGGTTCTCAAACCGGGCAAGACCAACACCCCGGATGTGGATATTTTCGTCAATGATGACGAGATACTGCTGGTGGCGGATCTGCCCGGAACCGGCAAGGAGGATCTGTCGATCAACCTGGAAAACAATACCCTGACCATAGAAGCCGCCTTTTCCACGGGCTTTTCCGGCACCTGCCAGCGGCAGGAATTCGACGCCGTGGACTATCGGCGGGTCTTCACCCTGCCCAAGGGGATCGATGTGGAAAAAACCACGGCGGAATTCCGCAACGGGGTCCTCTCTCTCCATCTGCCCAAATCGTCTGCGGTGAAACCCTGTGAGATCAAGGTCAAAAACGCCTGATGCCGGGAGGGGGGGCGTTACTGCTCCCCTTCTCCTTCCTCTTCCTCTGGCTGGGGATATTCCTCGTCGATTTTCCGCAGGCCATCCATCAGCAGCTTCATGAAAGCGGCCAGCGGCGGTGCACCCATCTCCTCAAGCGAGATTGACGAGGTAAATTTGAAACGCCCCTGCTGCTCCTTGAGGATGGCATAAAAGGCCTCCGCCCCCTCCAGCCCCTGGTAGCGGACCCTGACCACCTCCCCCTCGCTGAAGGTGACCGAGGCGGGGCCGCCGGACAGGTCAAGCTCCACGATGCCGGTTTTGACGTTTTCATTGAGCATCTGAAAAAGCTCCGAGGGAGGCAGCTCCATGAGCTGGCCGCTGAAGGCCAGGGACCTCTTTTCGGCGTGGCTGATATTGGTCTCCGCCAGACGCTGCACGAGCAGACGGGTAAAGGACATCTGCAGAAAGGGATGCCTGATCAGCACCTGGCTCAGGTCGCGGCCGGACAGGGTGAGGATTTTTACCGGTTCCACGGCCTTGATGGAGGCGCAGACCGGTTGCCCGCTGAACAGGCTCATCTCGCCGAAGATCTCCCCCCGGCCGAGCAGGGCAATGGTGATATTGTTCTCATCAAGCACCGCCACCCGGCCGGAAACGATAAAATAGAGATAGCGGCCGGCATGACCGCGATGCAGGATCAATTCATCCGGCCGGAAGTTCTTCATGGCCAGACAGGAAAAGATGTCCTTGAGACTCTCCTCCTCCAGGGTCTGGAAAAAGGAAAAGGTGTTCATCAGACTGAAAAGGGGCCCCATTTCCCGGGACTGTTCGCGATTTTCCGCGGCCGCCAGCATGCGCATCTGCGGGGTGTAGAATTTGCTCTCCTCCACATAGGCGAACTTGATCAGCCCGCTGCAGCCGCTGCAGTTGAATTCCTTCTTGTCCTTTTTCCCCCTTTTCTCGCTGAGGACGGCGATGGAATCGCTCCCCATCTTTTCAACAACGATCTCCGTGATCTCCCGGGCCAGAAACAGGCAGGCGGGCTTGCCGGCCGGGGGATGCAGGGCGACCCCGGACAGGCGGAACTCCTCGCCCTCCGCGTACAATGGGCAATCCCTGGCGCTGACGATTTTAAATTGCGCCTCAAGAAGACTTGCCATCAATGCCCTCCGGAAGAATCCACATTGATATTAGTAATTTCTATCTCCCTAAACACCTGAACCCCTAAATACCTAAGCTGCCTGCAGTTACTCTGCCGTCATAGTATGATTATTTGCCAAGGGCCGGTAAAAGTATATTCTTTTTTTCTCTCATCGGCATGCCAGGGGATTTTCATGATCCGCTGCCGGCAAAAATCCGTCGGTCCGGCAGTTTTACAGGAAGAAATCAATACGTTGGCAAAGTCTCCGGCGGAAACGGCACAGGAAAATGCGGGGGCTGGCAGTGTCCTGGTGACGGCCTTGCGACAGGCGGGCTCGCCCGGGCCGGCGGCCGGTCATCTGCCCAGGGCAACCAGGGTGATGCCGGTATAAAGCAGCAGCCAGGAGCCGGCAAACAGCCTGGCGCTTTTCCCCCAGCCATGGCTGGTCTGCAGCAGGGCCAGCGAAATCATGAACACCAGCGGCACCATGACCCCGGCCACAAAGGGCTGCATGTAGCGGAGCAGTTCCTGCAGCCCGAGAAAAAACCAGGGACCGGCAATGTGAAAGACCCCCATCTGAATGGGTTCCATGGGCGCCTGGAAAAGAAGGGAAAAGACGAAAATCCCCAGGAGAAACCAGCTGTGTTCGCTGAGGCCCACCCGGTAGCGGCGCAGATGATCCCAGGTGAAAATGACCCACAGAACGCCCAGGCCGATGATATGGTTGGCATACACCCGTTTCATCCCCTCCTCGGTCACGGCAAACAGCAGGGAATTGAGCATGCCGCCAAAAAGCGGGATGGAGAGGCAGATATTTTCGGCAATCAGCCCGGCGGACTCGCCGGTGGCGTCGCCGCGCAGCACATAGCCGGTGAACAGCAGCAGCAGGGCAAGCGGCACGCTGGCAATGAGCCAGACCCATCGGCCCGGGGAAAGACGGTTGCCCCGGCCATCGAGAATGGCGGCCAGATGGACCATGGAGAGCAGGAAAAAAACCTGACTTGAGTAAAAATGCAGGGAGCGCCAGAAACTGCCGAAGGGAATGAGCAGATCAAGGGAAGCGGCGGAGTAGAAGGGGTGCGCCTCATCATACTGCAGGGCCAGGACCACGCCGGACAGGATCGAGACGTAGAGAGCCACCAGGCTCATCGCCCCCCATTTTGTTTCCAGCAGTATCCGTTTCATAGTCAGCCAGATCATCACAGGGAGACAATATACCCCTTGGCATTTTCACCGCTCATCTTTTCCACGGCAAATTGCGGCAGATTCCTTTCCGCCGGCCCGGAAATTCTTACGCCTCTGGTGGTAAACCTGCTCTGATGACACGGACAGATGAGCAGATGTTCCTGCTCGCTGAAATTCAGCCGGCAGCCGAGGTGGGTGCAGATGCGGGAAACCGCCCAGATGCCGGATTCGTCACGGAAAAGGACAAATTCCTGATCAAGGTGGACATCACCCACCTTCATCAGCTTCTCCACCTTGACCAGCTGGGGTTTCTTGGGCACCTTGAACTTGACGAAACGCAGGAGCGGGTAACAGAGGGCGGCCACCGCGGCCAGCCGGACCCAGACCCAGCTGTTTTGCAGAAACATTCTCCGCTCCTCCGCCATGGCCTAAGCCCTCGCCTTGACCAGACGGATGAAATTGACCCGCATGCCCCGCACGCCGCTGACCGGGTCCTTGCTGCTCCTGGTCATCAGCGAGGTATCCGAGACGCCCCGGTCAAAAGCCTGCTGCAGCAGCAGGGAGCGGCAGCCGTAGCCATGGACCAGATAGCTGCAGTCCGGCCGGATGCCCGGGGTCACCTTGACCTTGACCGCTTTAAAGGAACGGATGCCGTCCTGGTTTTCCAGGAAAACCCGCTCGCCGTCGCTGATGCGCGCAGCCGCGGCATGGCTGGGGTGCACCCAGACCTCGTTTTCAGGGATCTCATGGTTGAGCCAGGGGTTGTTCATGGTGCTGCTTTGGGTGTGTACCGGACTGCGGCCATAGAGCAGCCGCACGAAACCGGCGGGCGGCTCAGGGGTCGGTTCATAGCCGGGCAGCGGGTCCCAGCCCTGCCCGGCAAAGGCGGAAGAGTAGACCTCCGCCTGGCCGCTGGCCGTGGGAAAGTTTATCTTGAGGGAAGGCTGGCTGCCGGCAGCCGGACCGGTGGCTGGCTGGGCCTCGGCAAGGGAGATCGCTGGCATATCAGCGCCGGGAAGCAACGACGGCGTCGCCGGGGAGACTTCCGGCGCAGCAGTAACCGGCGCCGGTACCTCTGGCAGCACCTTCTCGTCACCCACCCGCCTGATGCCGCCGCCGACCCGGAGATCTCCCAGCAGCCAGCCCGCCTTGCGCAGCTGGCTGTCGAGAAAGGCCGCGCCGTTATCCTGAAAAAAGGGATTATTTCCGCCGAGCTGATCGGCCAGGTTCTTGACAATCCAGTAGGGCTCCCTGGTTTCAAAGGCGGGCGCAACCACCGGAAAACGGCAGGCAACCAGGGGATTTTCCAGGTCGGACCAGACCTCAAGAATATCATGCCGCTCCAGAAAGACCGCCTCGGGCAGGACAATATCCGCATAAAGGCTGGCCTCGCCGGGCAGCACGTCGCAGCAGAAGACAAATTCCGCCGCCTGCAGGGCCGCGATGGTCTTATAGATCGAGGCATGATTCTGCAGGGGATTGCGGCCCCAGCAGCCGACAACCTTTATCCTGCGGGCAATCAGCTGCTCCATCAGGGCGGAAAAGGCGACGGCATTGCCGGCCTGGGGCCGGGCAAATTCCAGCACACCGTCGGGCAGCGCCGCCTTGACCGGCAGCTGCAGCCCGCCGGGCCGCCCCACCCCGCCAAGCAGGGCGGTGAGAATGGCCTGGGCCCGTACCCGCTGCACATCGTTGCCGTACCAGCTGAGATGGCCGCCGGGATGAATGATGACGGCCGGCGCGCGGGACGCCATCATTTCAGCGCTGCGGATGATGTCCTGGGCCGCAATGCCGGTGATCTCCGCCACCTTTTCCACCGGATACTTTTCGAGATGCTGCTTGAGTTCGGCAAAACCGCTGACGTTTTCCGCCACCCACTGCTGGTCATGGAGACCGGCTGCGACGATATGGTGGCACCAGCCGAGCAGCAGGGCGGTGTCGGTGCCGGGCTTTACCGGCAGATGGATGGCGGCCTTGGCGGCCATGCTGGAATAACGGGGATCGGCCACGATGAGCTGGGCCCCGGCCTGCAGGGCGGCAAGCAGCGGCACGAGCTGGGGCACCTGCACGTTCTCCCCCATGTGGCAGCCGAGCAGGACAATGCACTTTGCCCCGCTGTAATCCAGCCGGGGCGGATCGCCCGGAGAAAAGCCGAAGGTGGCGGTATAGGCCCGGTTGCGGATCTCGTCACAATGGCGGAGGGCGGCATCATGGATATTGGTGACGCCGTTGTCCGCAAAGAGCTTTTTGATATAAAACGAGGAGGGACCGCCGGCCAGCAGCGCCAGGCTCTCGGGGCCGTGGGCCTCCAGATTTTTTTTGAGCTGATAGGCAATGGCGGCCAGCGCCTCCTGCCAGCTGATGCGCTGCCAGCTGCCCTCGCCGCGCGGCCCCACCCGTTTCAACGGATACTTCAGGCGGTCCGGGTCATAGAGCAGTTTGACGGCGGCATGGCCCCGGGCGCACAGCTTGCCGCCCTTCACCGGGCCGGCCGGGTTGCCCTCCACCTTTGCCAGCCGGCCGTTAATCACCGTGGCCAGCATCGGACAGCGGGCCCGGCACATGGCGCAGACGGTGGGCACCACCGAGGTGGAATACTGCTTATTTTCTTCCGCCACGGGCTCCTGGGCAAAAACCGGCCGGCCGGCATTGACGGTCAGGGCCAGGGCCCCCAATCCCGTACTCTGCAGAAAGGCCCGGCGGGAAAATCGCGACTTCATAACAGCTCCTGTATCACCACCGCATCACTTGGCCAGAAAACAGTGGCGCAGCTTCTCGCAGACATGATCGGGCACCAGCCCGCTGACATCCCCGCCATGCCGGGCCGCCTCTTTAATGATGCTGGAACTGATATAGATCCAGCGGAAACCGGTCATCAGAAAGACGGTTTCCACCTCGCGCTCGATGCGGCGGTTCATCAGGGCCAGCTGAAACTCATAGTCAAAATCGGAAACCGCCCGCAGGCCGCGGACAATGGCCTTGGCGCCCTTGGTATAGGCGTAGTCCACCAGCAGCCCTTTCACGGCCGCCACATCGATGCGCGGGTCATCCGGCGGAAAACAGTCGCGGATCATCTGAAGCCTTTCTTCCAGCGGAAACAGGGTCTTTTTCGCCACGTTTTCGGCCACCGCGATGATAACCTTGTCAAACAGATGCAGGGCCCGCTGGATGATGTCAAGATGGCCCATGGTGATCGGATCAAAGGTGCCGGGATAGACGGCAATGGTCTCTGTCACCTCAGGGGCGACAAACGGCTGATATTCACTCACTGGCTGTCCCTCTCTCTTTCCATGTCCTTTATCCTGTAAAACCAGAAACCGGCCTCCCCGTACACCCGCTGGTCAACCAGCAAAAAGCGGGAGATCTCCGCCGGCAGCTGCAGGCCTGAACTCGACTCCGCCACCAGCAGCCCGCCGGGACTGATGATTTCTCCTTTGCCGAGTTCCAGGATGATCGGTTCCGCCAGCCGGGTTTTATAGGGAGGATCGATAAAAACCAGGGAAAACCCGCCGGCCGCGGCATAGGCCTGCAAAAAGGAAAGGCTTCTGGTCAAATCCCTCTGCAATACCACGGATTTTTCCCAAAAGCCACAATGTTGGATATTTCTGCCGATCAGACTGACGGCTGACCGGCTTTTGTCCACAAAAACCGCCGATGCAGCCCCGCGGCTCAGGGCCTCCAGACCCAGGGCGCCGGTGCCGGCAAAAAGATCAAGCACCCTGGCCCCGGCCACCCCGGCGGCCAGGATATTGAAAAGCGCCTCCCTGGCCCGGTCCGCGGTCGGCCGGATGGCAAGCGTGCCGCTGCCGGGCGAATAGAGTCTGCGGCCCCTGGCCGTTCCGGCGATAATGCGCATCCCTGTCTTGTCCGGCTTCTGCCGCCCGGGACCTGCGTCCCCCTCTTTTCGTCCGCTGCCGCGCAAAACCGGCAGCGGAGTTTTTTGCTCAACAGCTCGACAGCTTATCAACTTCTCAGCTGATATACCTGTCGATCAGCACCTCGGCGATCTGCACCGCATTGAGGGCCGCGCCCTTGAGAATGTTATCCGACACCACCCACATGTTGATGCCGTTGGCAATGGACTCATCCTCGCGGATGCGGCCGACCAGGGTCTCGAATTTCCCCTGGCAGTCAATGGCCAGCGGATACTGGCTGAGATCCGGCCGGTCCACCAGCTTCACCCCCGGCGCATCAGCCAGCAGGGCCTTGACTTCAGCGGCCGTGATCTTCTTTTCCGTTTCAATGTTCACCGCTTCGGAATGGCCGTAGAACACCGGCACGCGCACCGTGGTGGCCGTGACGCCGATGCTTGGATCCCCGAAAATCTTGCGCGTCTCATTGACCATCTTCATCTCTTCCTTGGTGTAGCCGTTGTCCAGGAAGCTGTCGATATGGGGCAGACAGTTGAAGAGAATCTGGTGGGGATAGACCTCATGTTTAATCTCATCCCCGGCCGCATAGGCCTGGGCCTGTTTTTTCAGCTCTTCAATGGCCTTGGCGCCGGTGCCGGAAACCGCCTGGTAGGTGGAGACCACGATGCGCCTGATGCCGACCTTGTCGTAGACGGGTTTCAAGGCCACCAGCATCTGGATGGTGGAACAGTTCGGGTTGGCGATGATGCCGCGGTTCCTGTACAGGGCGATATCCTGGGGATTGACCTCAGGCACCACCAGCGGGATATCGGGCTCCATGCGGAAGGCGCTGGAGTTGTCCACCACCACCGCGCCGGCCGCCGCCGCTGCCGGGGCAAATTCCAGGGAGCGCGACCCGCCGGCGGAAAAAAGCGCCACATTGATGCCGGCAAAAGCATCCTTGGTCAGCAGCTGCACGGCAATCTCTTTGCCCTTGAAAACAAGCTTTTTGCCAACCGAACGTTCGGAGGCGAGCAGGCGGAGTTCCTTCACCGGAAAATTCCTGCGTTCCAGCACCTCAAGCATGGCGCCGCCAACCGCACCGGTGGCGCCGGCCACCGCAACATTATACCCTTCTGATCGACTCATTTTTCAACCTTCACTTATTCCTTTCTTTTTTTAAATATACCAAACGGTTCAGGGCGTTCAAGTAAGCCTTGGCCGATGCGGTGATAATATCCGGATCAGCGCCCTGACCAATAACGATCTTTCCTTCATCCTCCACCCGCACCATCACCTCGCCCTGGGCATCGGTACCGCCGGTGATGGAGCTGACGGCGAAATAGAGCAGCTTGCTGGTGGTGCCGGTGAGCTTGGCAATGGTGCGAAAGGCGCTGTCAATGGGGCCGACGCCGAGGCCGGCGGCCTCCACCTCCCTGCCCTCCACCAGCAGCTTCACCGCCGAGGTGGGCATGGTCCTGTTGCCGCTCATGGCGCCGAGGGACACCAGCTGATAGGTCTCCGGAATGCGGACGATCTCGTCCAGCAGAATGGCCTCCAGATCCTCGTCAAACATCTCCTTCTTGACATCAGCCAGCCCCTTGAAACGGTGGAACACCCGGTTGAGCTCATCATCGGTGAGGTTGTCGTAGCCCAGGGACTTGACCCGCTCCTTCAGGGCATGGCGGCCGGAGTGTTTGCCCAGCACCAGGTTGCCGGAGGTGAGCCCGATATCGCAGGGATTCATGATCTCGTAGGTGGTCCTCTCCTTGAGGATGCCGTCCTGATGAATGCCCGACTCATGGGCAAAGGCATTGGCGCCGACAATGGCCTTGTTGGGCTGCACCATGATGCCGGTGATCGAGCTGACCATGCGGCTGGAGGCATGAATGAATTCCGTGGCGATATCGGTGCGCACGTTGAGCTGGTCGGCCCTGGTGCGCAGCGCCATGACCACCTCCTCCATGGCCGTGTTGCCTGCCCGCTCGCCGATGCCGTTGATGGTCGCCTCCACCTGGCGGGCCCCGGCCTTGATGGCGGCCAGGGAATTGGCCACGGCCAGGCCGAGATCATTATGGCAGTGCACGCTCACCACCGCCTTGTCGATATTGGCCGTATTTTTCATCAGATAGGCGATCTTGGCGCCGAATTCATCCGGCAGGGCATAGCCGGTGGTATCGGGAAAGTTCACCGTGGTGGCGCCGGCGGCAATCACCGCCTCAAACACCCGGCAGACGAAATCCAGATCGCTGCGCGAGGCGTCTTCCGCGGAAAATTCCACATTGGCGGTGTATTTCGCCGCATGCCTCACCGAGGCCACCGCCAGTTCCAGCATCTGCTCGCGGCTCATGCGCAGTTTATGCTTGAGATGGATGTCCGAGGTGGCGAGAAAGGTGTGGATGCGCGGATTCTCCCCTTTTTTCAGGGCCTCCCAGGCCCGGTCGATATCCTTCTGGCTGGCCCGCGCCAGGCCGGCCACCTGCACCCCCCTGATATTGTCGGCAATATTCTTGACGCAGTCAAAGTCGCCTGTTGAGGCCACCGGAAAACCGGCCTCGATCACGTCAACCTGCAGCTTGACCAGCTGCTGGGCCAGGCGGAACTTCTCCTGCATGTTCATGCTTGCCCCGGGGGACTGCTCGCCGTCCCGCAGGGTGGTATCAAAGATGAAAACCTTCTCTCTCGCTGTCGCTATGTTTTCGAGTGTCATCGTGTTATCCTCTATTCGAGCCGCCTGCGCTTCAGGCGGATGTCCTTACGCAACTCAAATTCTGTTCGATTACCCTTTTGCCTGCCTGTCAAACATCCGGTAGACCCCCGCCAGGGGTCCGGATAGGATGAGGGGCAAACCGATGAGAGCAACCCGCGGCTCGTCGGCAACGACCATGCCGGGCAGCACCGCAAACACCATGAACGGGGAGGCGCCGGGCCTGCGCACCTGCCTGCAATGATGATAGTCATGCATACTGTCCATGGTCATGTTGCCTGTCATGTCGATCACTTTCCAAACTGTGTACTGTTCCGGCGCCGGGCCGGCCGCTGCCTGCCTGCGCAGCGAATATGATTCCATACTATAACAACGCACTGTAAGTGCACAGAAAAATTTCAGGACAGGTAGCCCAGCACCGTCTCGCCTCCCTTCACCTTCTGGCCCACGGCGATCTCAAGCTGGGTTTTCAGCGGCAGATAGAGGTCCACCCGGGAGCCGAAACGGATCAAGCCGAAACGCTGGCCGCGGCTGAGCGCATCCCCATGCTCCGCCCAGCAGACAATGCGGCGGGCAATGAGTCCGGCCACCTGGACCACGGCCAGGCGCTGGCCGGCATCGGTGGTCATGGTGACGGCGCAGAACTCGTTTTCCAGGGCGCCGCGTTCAGTATCAGCCGAATAAAAGCGGCCGGGGGAGTAGGTGATGGTGGTTACCGTGCCTGGAAAAGGCGCCCGGTTCACATGCACATTGAAGATATTCATGAAGATGCTGACCTTGTACACCTGCTCATTGACGAAGCGGTCGTCAAAAACCTTTTCCACCAGGATTACCTTGCCGTCGGCCGGGGCAACCAGCACATCGGATTCAGCCGGGATGATCCGGCTCGGGTCCCTGAAGAAATAGAGGACAAAGCCGGTGAGCAGCATGGCCCAGAAGGCGATGATATCATAGCCCAGCACGGCAAGAACTGTGGTGACAAAGGCGGTGAAGCCGATAAAGGGATAGCCTTCCCTGGCCACCGGTATATGCTGTTCTTTCATCTGTCAATCCCGCCTGGCCCGCAAAGTGAACAGGACTCTCTCTCCTGAGACGCAATAAACCGGTATCCTGCGGGATACCGGTTTATTGCCGTGATGATCATAGCGTCGCCCGTCAGCGGACGGGCGGTCAATCTCTGCATTAATACTTTTTGCTGGCGCGGGTCATGGCAATGGTGCCGGTCCGCACGATCTCCTGGATGCCGATGGGCCGGAGAATATCGATCATCGCCTGCACCTTGTCGCAGGTGCCGGTCACCTCCAGGGCGTAGCTTTTGGCGCTGACATCCACCACCCTGCCCCGGAAGATGTCGCAGATCCTCAGGATTTCCGCCCTGGTCGACGGCTCGGCCTTCACCCTGATCAGCGCCATTTCCCGTTCCACGAATTCAAACTCGCTGATATCGGTGACCTTGATGACATCAATGAGCTTGTGCAGCTGCTTGGTGATCTGTTCGACGATGTTGTTGTCGCCCGCGGTCACCAGGGTCAGACAGGAGACATCCGTTTCCAGGGTCGGGGCGACGGACAGGCTTTCAATGTTGAAGCCCCGGCCACTGAACAGGCCAGTGACGCGGGACAGGACTCCGGGTTTATTCTGCAACAGTACGGATATGGTATGTTTCATAAGGATACCCTGCTTTTCTTATCTATTTCCGGCCTTAAACCAGAAGCATTTCAGTTGTCGCTTTTCCGGCGGGAACCATCGGATAAACTCCCTCTTCCCTGGCGATGACAAAATCCATCACCACCAGATTCTTCGTAGCCAGGGCCTCCTTGATGACCGGCTCAACCTCGCTGGGTTTGGTCGCCCGCAGGCCCACCGCACCATAGGCTCTGGCCAGGGCAACGAAATCCGGCGCCACATCAAGCGGCGTGGCGGAATATTTCTTGTCATAGAACAGCTCCTGCCACTGGCGGACCATGCCGAGGTACCCGTTGTTTAAGATGGCGATTTTTACCGGCAGTTTATACTGCATGGCAGTGGCCATCTCCTGGATATTCATCTGGATGCTGCCGTCGCCGGCGATATCGATGACTATCCGGTCAGGGGCCGCCATCTGGGCGCCGATGGCCGCGGGGAAGCCATAGCCCATGACCCCCAGGCCGCCGGAAGTCATGAAGGCCCGGGGGTGGTTGAAATGATAAAACTGGGCGGCCCACATCTGGTTCTGGCCGACCTCGGTGGTGATGATGGCATCGCCCTTGGTCAGTTCATGCAGTTTCTGCACGACAAACTGGGGCTTGATCACGCCGGGCTCTTCCAGATAACCCAGGGGGTGCGCGGCCCGCCACTCAGCGATCTGCTTGAGCCAGGCCAGGTGATTTTCCTTCTCGGCGGCGGCAGTGAACTCCTCGCTGCGGGCAAACCAGGTATTCATGGCGGTCAGGGCATGCTTGCAGTCCGCCACAATGGGGATATGCACCTTGACGTTCTTGCTGATGGAGGTCGGGTCGATATCAATATGGATGATCTTGGCATGGGGCGCAAAGGCGTCAACCCGGCCGGTGACCCGGTCATCAAAACGGGCGCCCACGGCAATGAGCAGATCGCAGTTGGCCACCGCCATGTTGGCGTAATAGGTGCCATGCATGCCGAGCATGCCCATGGAGAGCGGATCGGTGCCGGGGAAGCCGCCGAGGCCCATCAGGGTCATGGTGACGGGGATATCGGCGTTTCTGGCCAGTTGGGTCAGCTCCTCATTGGCATTGGAGAGGATGACGCCGCCGCCGGCATAGATAACCGGTTTTCTGGCCTTGAGAATGGCCCGGCAGGCCTTTTCAATCTGGCCGGGGTGCGGCTCATAGGTCGGCCGGTAGGTCCGCATCTTGACCTGCTGCGGCTCCGGGAAAACAATCCTGGAGGCCATGACATCCTTGGGCAGGTCGATCAAAACCGGCCCCGGCCGACCAGACCTGGCGATGTAGAAGGCCTCCCTGATGGTGGGCACCAGGTCGTTGACATTCTTGACCAGATAATTATGCTTGGTGCACGGCCGGGTGATGCCGACAATATCCACCTCCTGAAAGGCGTCATTGCCGATGAGGCCGGTGGGCACCTGGCCGGTAAAAACCACGATGGGAATGGAATCCATGTAGGCCGAGGCGATGCCGGTAACCGTGTTGGTGGCGCCGGGTCCGGAGGTGACCAGGGCCACGCCCACATCACCGGTCACGCGCGCATAGGCGTCCGCAGCATGCACCGCCGCCTGCTCATGGCGGACCAGCACATGGGTAAGCTTGTCTGATGCCAGTATTTCATCGTACAAATCGATGACCGCGCCTCCGGGAAAACCGAAGATCGTATCCACCTTCTGTTCTTCCAGGCATTTCAACAACGCCTGTGCGCCTGTAATTTTCATAAGATTTTCCTGCTGTAGTTTTTAATGATGATAGAGAAAAACAAAAAAACCGGCAAACGCACTGCTGACAATCATGCTGCGGGAGCCAACATATGGTTGATTTCTGACAAGTTAGGCAGGGTCCCAATATAGCGGCTGACTATAAATTGTCAAGCATCAATCCATCTATAACCGAAATCAAGCAAGGGATCAATAATTACAGGAATAATTATCACGAATTGCCAGACCGCAATGAACAATTCCGTTTTTCAGCTTTTCAGCAAATCACGACTTCCCTTGGTGAGGCGGGCAAAATGCCGGCAGCGCGACCGCGGGTCAGAAATTCGGCCACCGCGGCCAGGCCGGCCTCCCCCAGATCTTCCGAAAAATCATTCACATAGAGCCCGATGTGGCTGGCGATAACCTGCTCGTCCAGTTCCTGGGCATATCTTTTAATATAGGCACGGCTTGGCGCGGCATCGGCAAAGGCCAGCTGCACGCTCTGCCGGATGCAGGCCTCGATCCGCCGGAGCAATTCGGCGCCGAGGCTTCTTCTGGCGGCAATGCCGCCCAGGGGAATGGCATGGCCGGTCGCCGCCTCCCACCAGGCCCCCAGGTCCTGCAGGCAGATGAGATTATGCTGCTGGTAGGTGAAGCGGCTCTCGTGGATAATGACCCCGCAGTCCACCTCGCCCCGGGCCACGCTGGGCATGATGGTCTCAAAGGACATGGGCACCGTTTCATAATCGGCCCGGCTGAAAAGCTGCAGCAGCATGGCGGCGGTGGTGTAGCGGCCGGGGATGGCGATCCTTTTGCCGGCCAGATCCGGGCCGGACATGGGCTGGCGGGCGACCAGCAGCGGCCCGCAGCCGCGGCCCAGGGCCCCGCCGGCACGCAGCAGCACATAGTCATCCAGCACATGGCCCAGGGCGTGGAAGGAAAGCTTGGTCACATCCAGCCTGGCCTCAGCCATGGCCCAGCTGTTCAAGGTCTCCACATCGGCCAGCAGCGGCTCGGCAAAGGCCGGACATGCCGCACCTGTCAGCCCGTGGACCAGGCCGTGGAAGATAAAGGTGTCATTGGGACAGGGTGAAAAACCAATGGTCAGCATAATTTTTTAGTAAGAAGTGAGGAGTAAGGAGTGAAAAGTAAGAAGTAAAAAATCCTCACTTTTCACCTTTCACCTTTCACTTTTCCCTAAAACCGTGACAATTCCGCGCTGCTCAGGCCCTGCACCACCCTGGCCACGGCGAAACCGGCCGCGGCGCAGGCCTCCTTCAGCCGCCATCTGGCCGGGTCACGGTCCTCAACCATGTTGCTCACGCTGCGCAGCTCAAGGAAATCAACGCCGAATCCCTGGCAGACCCGGGCCAGGGCCGCCCCTTCCATATTCTCGCAGATCCCCTGATTGGCCGTGTGCAGATAATCGCCGCGCAGGCCGGTGCCGCTGGCGCAGCTCACCGTGAGAAACCTGCCGCTGACAAAGGGGATGTTTTCAAAGCCGAGAATCCTGCGGGCCTCCTGGTAGAGCTGGCTGTCCAGGGTAAACTCCCGGTTGACCGCCAGGGCATCAATGGCCAAAGGCTCGATCCGGTCGGTATAACAGATGCCCAGATCCGCCAGCACCTCCTGCTGCGCCACGCACAGGTCAAGCACGGCCAGGCCGGTGTCGCGATAGGCCCCGGCCACCCCGAAGTTGATCACCGCCGACACCTGGTAATGCAGGGACAGATAACGGGTCAGGGCAAAGGCGGCATCCACCGGGCCGACCCCGGACAGCAGGAAGGCCAGATTCTGCGTGCCGGCCAAGGCCTGTCTGGCCGGGGCAAGCTCCAGTTCAGTTGCCGCGACAAGCAGGTACATGGTCAGAAGATATCAGCGGTAAGCACGCTGTCCGCGAAATGAGTCCTGACCCTTTCCTTGATTCTGTTCTGCCGGTCAAGGATCACCACCTGGGGCTCGAATATCTTCAGATCCTCCTCGGAGTAAAGGGCGTAACTGACGATGATGATCAGATCACCGGCCATTCCTTTTCTCGCCGCCGCGCCGTTCAGCCCGATGACCCCGGAGCCGGCTTCCCCCTCAATGGCGTAGGTGTCGAAACGGTCGCCGGTGTGAATGTTATACACCTTGATTTTTTCATATGGATAAAGACCCACGGCCGCCATGAGATCCCGATCAATGGTCAGGCTTCCTTCATACATCAGGTCAGCCTGGGTGACGGTTGCCTTGTGGATTTTTGATTTCAACATGTAGCGCTGCATGATTTTTTCCTGAAATATTAAAATAATGAGCCTGCAAGCAGGCCATTGTCAATCAACCTGGTCCGGCCGATTTTCACGGCCAGGGCCAGCAGTGATCTGTCCGTGATCGCATCGCAGTCGGCAAGGGTCTCGGCATCGACAAGTGCGACGTAATCAACGCTCACATCACCATAAGATTGAATATATTGATAAATCTCGTTTCTGAGCCTGGCGGCATCTTTTTCGCCGGCCGCCACCCTTTCCCTGGCCAGCTGCAGGGAGCGGAACAGACAGAGGGCCTTGCCCCGCTCCTCCCTGCTCAGATAGGTGTTGCGGGAACTCATGGCCAGCCCGTCCTCTTCCCGGACAATGGGATGACTGATGATCTGCACGTCCAAGTTGAGGTCAGCGACCATCTTTCTGATCACCGCCAGCTGCTGGAAGTCCTTTTCCCCGAAAACCGCCAGATGGGGTTTGACCATATGGAAAAGCTTGGCCACCACCGTGGTGACCCCGTCAAAATGGCCGGGCCGGCTCCGGCCGCAGAGAGTCTCAGTCAGGCCGCTGACGCGCACCGTGGTGGCAAAGCCCGCGGGATAGACCTCTTCGGTTGCCGGGACAAACAGCACGGCCGCGCCCGCTGCCGCGGCAAGTTCCGCGTCCCGCGCCAGGGCGCGGGGATAGCGGGCCAGGTCTTCAGTGGGGCCGAACTGCAGGGGGTTGACAAAAAGCGATACCACCACCGCATCGGCCGCCTCGCCGGCCCTGCGCATGAGAGCAAGATGGCCCGCATGGAAAAAACCCATGGTGGGCACCAGACAGATCGTTTCGCCCCGGGCCCGGACCCGGTCAGCCCAGGCCGCCATGGCTCCGGGGGAGGAAATGGTTTCCATAGCCTTATTTTGCCGCAAGTTTGGCCTCGACCCACTCCAGCACCGCTGGTTCGAGTTCGGTCTGGGTTTTCAGCAGTTCATAGGTCTCGCGAGCCTTGACGCTGTCCTTTTTCTGTTCATAGATCCGCGCCTCGCCCAGATAACCGATGATAACAAAACCGGGGATCTCCCGCAGGGCCGCATACTGGCTGAGGGCGTTGTCCAGATCGCCGCTCATCTCATACACCTGGCCAAGATCAAACAGGATCAGCGGGAAAAGCGGGCTGTCGCTGCTCACGTCTTTCTTGATGGCCGCCAGTTCCTCCCTGGCCTTGGCATAGTCCTTTTTCTCCGCCTGCTCGTGGGCCAGCCTGATCCGGCTCCACATGGCCGCGCCGCTGCCGGAGTATTCCGCGATCACCCGCTGCAGCTCCGTGTTGCGCGCCTCGGCATCGGTCTGCTGCAGGGCCTGGGCCAGCAGAGCGGTGGAATCATTTCTCTGCTTCTCCGTATAATAGTTGTAAAAATTCCAGCCGGCACTCAGGATAACGAGGGCAACAAGGGCGATCTGCAGGGCCTTGGCATTGTCCGTGATGAATTGCCGCAACTTGGGCGGCAGATTCAACTCATCCAGCAGGGTGCGTTTGGCCGGGGTAACCTCTTCAACATGGAGTTTGGTAAAAGGGCTGTTGTTTGGTTCTGACATGGGATATCCTTTTTAGGTGAGAAGTCAGGAGACAGGAGTCAGGAGTCAGAATAACCGATTCTGACATCTGGCATTTTCATTCTGAATTCTGAATTCTGTCTCCTGACTCCTGGTAGTTACAAACCTTTTTTGGGTGAGAAGTCAGGAGTCAGGAGTCAGGAGTCAGAATAACCGATTCTGACGTCTGGCATTTTCATTCTGAATTCTGAATTCTGTCTCCTGGCTCCTGGTAGTTACAAACCTTTTTTGGGTGAGAAGTCAGGAGACAGGAGTCAGGAGTCAGAATAACCGATTCTGACGTCTGGCATTTTCATTCTGAATTCTGAATTCTGTCTCCTGACTCCTGGTAGTTACAAAATTTGTTTGCAAGTCCGGCCTGCACAAAATAGTATGCAGGGGTTTCCTCATCGTCAAGGCCACCATGCGTGATTCGGCGCTTGAGCAAAATGTAACTTTACATGCGGCACGCAAAAAAATCAACGCCACACTTCTTCTCTAACCATAAACCGGATACTTTATGCCCCTGTCACCCTATGCAGCCAGAGTCCAGACCGTCACCGAACTGACCCGCTCCATCCGGGGCCTGCTGGAAACGGAATTCTCCTTTGTCACGGTCAGCGGCGAGATTTCCAACCTCAGGCAGCCCTTTTCCGGCCACTGCTACTTCACCCTGAAGGACCGGGAGGCCCAGATCAGGGTGGTGCTGTTCAAAAACCAGCAGCGCTACCTGGACACCCCCCTGCAGGACGGCAGGCAGGTCATCTGCCGGGGCCGGATCTCAGTCTTTGAGCCCCGCGGCGAATACCAGATCATCGCCGACTTTGTCGACACCCACGGCACCGGCGCCCTGCAGGCCGCCTTTGACCAGCTGAAGAAAAAACTGGCGGACGAAGGGCTCTTTGACAGCGCCCGCAAAAAGGCCCTGCCCTTTCTGCCGGAAAAGATCTTTCTGGTCACCTCGCCCGGCGGCGCGGCCCTCTTTGATTTCCTGCGCATCGCCCGCGGCCGCTTCCCCTCGGTGCCCATTGAGATCTCACCGGTCCGGGTGCAGGGCGAGGGCGCGGCCGAGGAAATTGCCCGGGCCATCGCCGCCATCAACCGCCGGGCCGCAGAAGACGGGGTGATCGTGCTCTGCCGGGGGGGAGGATCGCTGGAGGACCTGTGGGCCTTTAACGAGGAGAAAACCGCCTGGGCCATTTTCGAATCCCGGCTGCCGGTGGTCTCGGCCGTGGGCCATGAGGTGGATTTCACCATCGCCGATTTTGTCGCCGATCACCGCTCCCCCACCCCCACGGCTGCGGCCCGGGACGTGCTGCCTGACCGGTTGGCTCTGCGCCAGCGGGTAGCGGCCCTGGCCGGCCGACTAAGGACCACCGTCAACGCCAGGATCGATCTGCTCCGCCGCCAGGTGCGCTTTGAGCAGCAGCGGCTGGGCGATCCCTCCGCCCTGCTGCGCCACTTCCGCCTGGTCGTAGACAACAGCCAGCTGGCCCTGGCCGGGGCCATGACCACGGTTATCCACCGCCAGAAGGTGCGGCTGCACCGGATGGAAAGCCGGCTGGCCATCCATAATCCGGCCCGCCAGCTCATTCACCGCCGGCAGCTGGTCGATGAACTGGCCGAAAAGATCATGGTCTTCACCCGTATGCAGCTGGAGCGCAAACGCCAGGAACTGGCCAGGTCCGCGGTGCTGCTTGACGCGGTCAGCCCGCTGGCCGTGCTCGGCCGCGGCTACGCCATTGTCAGCCGGGCAGAAGACGGCCGGGTCATCCGTTCGGCCAACCAGACCGGGCCTGGCGAGCTGCTGCGCATCCGCCTGCATGAAGGCAGTCTGGTCAGCGAGGTGAAGGAAAGGGAGGAGTGAACAGGCCGGTCAAATCTTGCCGCGGCCGGTAACGAAAAGTCGTCGCAGGTGGTGCGGACAAACAACTCATGGGCCGGGGTAAAAGATGCACCTGATCAGATCATCAGAAATCTTGCGGAACGAACCCCGAACGCCCCCTATTCTTCCCGCTTTTCCCTCTTTGGCAGGGTGAAACTGAAGGTGCTCCCCTTACCCACGGCGCTTTCCACCCAGATCCGGCCCTGATGGGCCTCAATGATGGCCTTGGCAATGGACAGGCCGAGGCCAGAACCGCTGGTGTCCCGGCTGACCCGATAAAAGGCATCAAAAATATGGGGAAGATGCATTCCCGGGATCCCTGCGCCGGTATCCGCCACCTGGACGAAAATATCCTCCTTGCCATCTCTGAGCGTAATGGTGACGCATCCTGCCGGATCCGTATATTTCAAGGCATTCATCAACAGGTTGGAGATGACCCGGTCCATCATCATGGGGTCGGCCCGGATGAACAGGGGGCCCTCGGCAGGAGCTTCATAGACGAGTTTGATGCCTTTTTTTTCCGCTTCCACCCCGGCCATGTCCATCAGCTTTTTGATGGCCTGCCGTATATCGTAGACCTCTATGGCCGGCAGATATTCCCTGGTTTCCAGGCGGGAAAATTCAAGAAAATTTCTGATCAGCTTTTCCAGTTTGTCCAGATTGTCATGGACCATTTCCAGATAGTCCTTCTGCTTTTCCGTGAGAACACCCGTCTTGCCCGACAGAATCCGGGACAGAAGCCCGGCGGAGGTCATCACCGGGTTCTTCATGTCATGGGCAAACATTGACAGAATGTTTTTCCTCTCCTTGGCTAATTTTTTGTATGCACTGATATCCCGGAATAATTCCACCCCGCCGATAAAAGTGCCGGCAGGGTCAAAAAGCGGGAAAGTTGTTACGGAAATAGAGACGAAATCACCATTTTTCTTCTGGATCACCGACTCGCTGGCCACGCTATGTTCATGCCTTTTCAATGTGAGCTGCAGCAGTGGACAAGCGGTAGCATCGGCAGTGCCGTGCAGAATGGCAAAATGGTATTTCCCCAGCACCTCCTGGCGGCTGAAGCCGGTTATTTCCTCGGCGGCCTTATTGAATTCAACAATAGCTCCGGCCTCGTCAACAATGGAAAAACCGATGGGCAGGTTATTGATGATCAGCTCGAAAATCTGTTCTTTCTCCAGGGATCCTGACATGAGGCCACCTCCGGTAGCAAGGGTAAAACCAAAATGCTCTCTAAAACGGCTGCCGCCAGCCTCGGGAACTGTGTTGCCCCTGGCCGCCGGGTCAGCCTCTGTTCAGGACGAAAGCGCGGCAAGCGCGCCGGCCAGGGTGGGCTTTTCGGTAAGGCGCATGATTACCCCGGCATCACGCAGGACATACTCCGGCCCTTTGCCGCGCACATCCTCCTGCAGGACCACCACATCGACCTTCATCCCAACCAGCCATTCGGCCACCCGGATGCCCTTGGCCTTTTCCTCGTTGTGGTAAGGGTTGCTGATGATCCGCTGCTCTTCCACGCCGCCGTCAGCCTGCCGTATCGTCACCAGGGCGAAGAAGGGCGACTCGCCGAAGTGTTTGCTGACCGCGCCATCGCGGTCGGCAAGGGGGACGGCGTAGCGCAGCTGCGTCACCGCCGGGGATTCGACGTGGAGCAGGACGCGTTCCACGTGCGGCACTGCCGCGCGCACGGCGGCCTCGATGCGCCCCAGCACCTCTTCGGCCTTGCCGAGTTCCACGACCCGCAGGGTCACGCCTGCCTCGACAAAGCGGAAGCGCCCGGCATTGCGACCGGTCACCCAGCCCAGCTCGGCAACCGCCGGGGAGGCAAGGATAACCTGCCGGATGCGCTGCAGCGTTTCCGCGTCGAGCGAGGCGTCGAGCAGAACGCGCATGGCATCGCGCAGCACATCCCAGCCGGTCTTGAGCACCGCGACGACGATGAGCAGCGCGGCGATGCGGTCAAGCGGCAGGCCCAGCCACTGCGACAAGAGCGCCGCAAAGGCGAGACCGGTGGTGAACACATGCAGCCGGTACTCCCTGGCATCGGCAAGCAGCGCCGGTGAGTTGGCAGCCCGCGCCACGCGCATCTCGAAATGGCTGAAAAAGAGCGGCATCGCCGTGGTGGTCAGCAACAGGCCAAGCATCCAGGGTTCCGCCTGAATCAAGGCAGTCGGCGCCAGCAGCGCCTCGCGCACGATCTCGTAGGCGCTGACAAAGATCATGACGGCGAGGCCGGCCGCGGTCAGGTTCTCCACCTTGTAAAGGCCGTAGGGGAAGGCCTCGGATTTACGGGTCGCGAGCTTGAGGCCGATGAGAACCGCCACGGCGGTGAGCAGATCAACGACGTTATGCACCAGTTCCGCGGTCACGGCAAGGCTGCCGGAGACAGCGGCGATGATGGCATGGAAGGCCGCGAGCACGACGTTGAGCGCCACCGAGTACCAGCCCCAGCGTTCGAGTCGACGGGCGTCAGGCACCAC
Source organism: Desulfurivibrio sp. (assembly GCA_003605035.1). Taxonomy (GTDB): domain Bacteria; phylum Desulfobacterota; class Desulfobulbia; order Desulfobulbales; family SURF-16; genus SURF-16. The sequence goes on along the minus strand of QZKJ01000099.1, from coordinate 11,695 downwards.
CGCCATTCGCGGCGTGGAATTTTCGGAGCGGTTAAGTTTTGTCACCATATCTCGGTCCTCGTCGGCACTGAATCGTGATCAACCGCAGAGACGCGCAAACAGGCAATGATACCAGGAAGGAGCATGACGTCAGGATGACCGGCGGCGGCCAGCGTATGAATAACGATTCATTAGCAAGGAAATGGTGCGAAGGCAATGAAAAAATCAGCCTCAGCTCCTCTCTTTTACGGCGAAAAAACCGCCAGAGGGAACCTTCCGGCCGGATATTCTGTCATTATCTGTAAATACCATTTGCTTTATGGAAGATTCCATAGAACAGTACGCTGCAGAGCAAGCGCCCGGCCAGGGCGACAGACACCCCAAGGAGAGGCCCCCATGCTTGATATCTTTATCGGCAAGCCCCCCACCATGAACCGGCACCTGGATGAAACCACGCCCATCCAGAAGACGGTGCGGGAGGTGTTGCGCATCGCCAGAAATGTCCAGTTTGACCGCCGGAAAAACACCACGGACCGGCGCCGGAGAAATGAGGACTTTACCGTTAGTCTTTCCCATCGGCTGGAAAAGAGGGGCAGGCCCGACCGCAGACAGAACCAGGGGCTGCTGTCGGCCGTCGCCCGCATGCAGGACCGGCGGCAGAACCGGCTGGACCGGCGCCGCAGCGTCAACTCCGGGGTGCATGTCAAGCTCTCCACCCAGCCTGACCGCCGCTCGGGCTTTGATCGCCGGGGCAACAAGCTCCTCTGATCCCCCGCTTGGCCGGCAAACAAAAAAAATGGCCGGCAATGCCGGCCATTGATCAGGCCTTTGCGTCATCAAGCCAAGCCATTTTTTTCAGCCACCGTGCTTAGGAGCCGTTACGAAATAACATGGCCATTTTTTCAATTTCGTTACTGCTCTTTATACCCCTCAAGGGGGTACTGAAAAGAGTACCCCTCAAGGGGGTACTGAAAAGAGTACCCCTCAAGGGGGTACTGAAAAGAGTACCGTTCCGCGCCTTTCTCTGGCCATGTTATTTTTTACAACGGCTTAGTTAATCTCGATCTTCTTCACCTCGGCCCGGGGCAGGGCCTTGCGCGGCATGGTCACGGTCAGCACGCCATTCCTGAAGGTGGCGCTGATCTTCTCCTGGTCCGCATCCTCAGGCAGGGACAGCACCCGCTGGAAGGAACCGTAGGAGCGTTCCATGCGGTAGAAATCCTTCGCCTTTTCCTCCTTTTCCTGTTTCTTCTCGCCCCTGATGGTCAGCGTGTCGCCGGTGATTTCAATCTTCACATCCTGCTGCTCCACCCCAGGCACCTCGACACTGATGGTGTACTCCCGGTCACTGGCCCCGATGTCAAGGGTGGGCTTCAGGAGTCCGCTGGTCAGCGAGCCGGGCAGGAAACCTTCCTGTCTGAAGGGGCTCAGCCCGAAGCCGGTGAAGAATTGCTCAAACATCCGGTCCATTTCCCCCTGCAGCTGGGCAATCGGGCTGGACAGCCTGTCGACCGGCGGATGATGGCTGCGATGCCGCACCGGCACCGTCGAGCCGGATTGCTCTTCCTCTTTTTTGAACCAGTTCCATGGTGCAAGTTTCTTGAAATCCATAATCCACCTCTTTATCTCTCTTTTCACCAAAAAACAAACGGGAAACCGCCCCAGGGACGATTTCCCGCTTCACCTCTTTTTCCTCTAGCTCATCCCTGGCGGCAAATCTCTTGAGGCAAACTCCTTAGGCGGCCTTGATTTCAATCTGCCGCGGCTTGGCGGCCTCCGATTTGGGCAGATGGAGTTTCAGCACGCCATCCCGCAGCTCGGCATTGACCTTGTCTACATCAATGGCCTGGGGCACGGAAAAAACCCTGGTGTATTCCACATCCCCGAATTCAGCCCAGTTGGCGGCGCCTGTCGCCGTCACCGTGCGCACTCCGCTGATGGTCAGTTTGCCATTATCAACATTGATGCTGATCGCGTCTTTTGCCACGCCCGGCATGTCGGCATAGAGGAGAATTTCATCGGTATTCTCATAAATATCCACTACCGGGGCAACGGCCGGTATACGGCGGCTGCGCTCAGGGGTTGTTTCCTCTCTCTTGACAAGTTCTGCTTTATCACTCATGGGGCACCTCCCTTTCATACGTTTCCAGTTGATCGTCTCAGTTGATGGTGATCTGTTTCGGTTTGGCGGCCTCGGATTTCGGCAGGCTGAGGGTAAGGATGCCGTCTTTCAGGCTGGCCTCCGCCTTCTCCGTATCCACTTCCGCCGGCAGGGTAAAACTGCGGGTGAATGAGCCGGCCCCGCGTTCAACCCGGTGGGCCTGGTAGCCTTCCGGCGCGTCCGCCTTGCGGGTGCCGCTGATTTCCAGGTAATTCCCCTGAATCCTGATATTGAGATCCTCCCTGGTCATGCCGGGCACCTCGGCCCTGATTTCAAAGTGATTGCCGACGTCATACAGATTGGTACGCGGCGCACCCTCTGCAACCACCCAGCCATAGTCATTGCCGTAGGATCTGTCGAAATCCCAGAACAACCTGTTCATCCTGGAGCGCAGCTGATCCATGGCAGTAAACATCCGGTCAAAATCGCTTACTCTGGTCCACATATTACTCCTCCTGTTTTTTATGATTGCTTGTCGCTGACGGCTTCGGGACAAGACCTTTTCTGCCCCGGCAACCGGGCGGATTTCTCCGCTGCATGATAATGTCAGATCCTTATGCAGCAACCGGTTGCAAACCCGTCATTCCTTCTGACTGAAAATCTAATTACGCTTGCTTAATTGTCAATATCGTTATATGATTTTTTTATATTTTATCTAATTATTACTTTTGATATATATATTGACAAAGTAATGAATGATCTTTAGTATTGAGTTATGGAGGGAAGCCATGAGACAGAAAAACCAGGACAGCGTGACCATCCATAACAATACGCTTGAACTGTCGATTGATGAGCTGAAAGGCAGGCAGTCTGTCAGGGCGACCTTCAGACTGCCCCAGCAGGCCATTGATCTGCTCAGCGTCATCGCCTCGCAGCTGGGCATCAAACAGAAATCGCTCTTTGATCAGCTGGTCGAGGACATCGCGGTGCTGGGCCGCATCGCCCGGGAGGCGCAGAACTACGCGCCGGGCGACAGCGAGCGGCGGCAGAAGACCTTTGTCATCAGCAGAAATTCGCTGGTCGCCCTGGATTATATCGCCCGGCAGCAGGGCATTCCCCGGGATGTGTTGGTGGAATTTTCCATCCGCAGACTCCTGCCGGTGATTGAAGCAGAGCTGCAGAAGCATGAACAGAGAAAGGTCCTGCTGCAGGAACTGCAGGATTACCTGAACCAGGGGCAGAAAATTCTCGGCAGAGCGGCGGAGCTGATCGGCAGTGACGACCAGCTCTATCAGATGATCGAGCACCAGGTCGCTCTCTGTGAAAGAAACGTGGCCATGCTGCGCAGCATGGTGGAAAAAGGCAGGCCCATGGAGGAGTGGTAGGGGCCTGCCGGTGAGTTTTACCCTTTCATGCCGTCAAGCAGGGCCGCCAGCCTGTCCCACTGCACCTGGCGGTCGATCAGCGGCTGCCGGTCGCTTTTGTAGACCGGCAGATTTTCCTCAAAGCTCGGCTTGGGCGGGCTGGTATAAATGACGCCCAGGGGCCAGGGTCCGGTCTCCACGGCCTTCTGGAAGGCGGCGGTTCGGTTCCGCGGATCATAATGGTCATCCAGCACATAGGTATGTTCCTTGTACCATTGCCGGGTGTTGGTCTTGTTAAAGGAGACGCAGGGGGTGAAGGTATCCACCAGGGCAAAGCCCTTATGCCGGATGGCCTGGCCAAAGATCCGCCGGGTAAGCTCCATGTCATGAATGGAGGTGCGGGCCACGAAAGAGGCATTGAGCGCCACCGCCACCGCCAGGGGGTTGAAAGGCTCCGCAGACACGCCGTCCACCTGCAGGGGGGTGACAAAGCCCGGCTGGCTGGTGGGCGAGGCCTGGCCCTTGGTCAGACCGTAAACCATGTTGTTGTAGACAATGGCGGTGATGTCCGGGTTGCGGCGGATGGTATGGATGAAGTGGTTGCCCCCCTCGCCGTACATGTCGCCGTCGCCGCTGGTGACAATGACCGTGAGCTGAGGGTTGACGGCCTTGATGGCCGTGGCGGGCGGCAGGGCCCGGCCGTGCAGGCCGTTGAAGAAATTTGCCCTGACATAGTGGGGCGTCTTGGCCGCCTGGCCGATGCCGGAGACCAGCACCAGATCCCGGGGGTTGATTTCCAGTTCAGCCAGGGTGCTCTTCAGCACCGTGAGAATGCCGTAGTTGCCGCAGCCGGGGCACCAGGCGATATCTATTTTTCCCATGTCGAAATTCATGATCTTTTCTCCTCCCGCATCACGATACAGATAAACATTTTTGCAATTCGTCAACCAGTTCCTCCACCGTAAAGGAGAGGCCGTTATACTTGAGAATGGCCTGGTGGAACCGGTGCCCGGTTTCCCGCAGGATCAGGCGGCCCAACTGGGAAGTGGCATTGCTTTCCACCATGATCGTCTGCTCCGCCGCGGCCAGATAGCGATGCAGTTCGGCCGGCAGCGGATAGACCTGCTGGATGGCCAGTTGGGCGAGATCAGCTCGGCCGAGCAGCGCCACCGCCTCCCGGACGATGGGGCAGGTTGATCCCCAGCTGACGACAAGCCACCGGCAATGCTCCGGGCCTTCCAGGGAGGCAGCGGGCAGAGCCTCCTTGATGCGGGCCAGTTTGCCCAGGCGTTTGTCCACCATCTTCACCCGCAGCTCGAGATCCTCGGTGATGTGGCCCTCCTCGTCGTGCTCGTCACTGTCCACCCCCACCAGCCCCTGGCCCCGGCCGGGAATGCCGCGCGGCGAAATGTTGTCAGGGGTGAAGCGGTGACGGCGGTAATCCTCGGCGGTCTCCACGGTAAAACGGCCGGTCTGCCGGGGTTCCAGGGTAAAGGCCGCGGTATTGTAATAGGTGTCGACCAGGTACTGATCAGTCAGGATAAAGACCGGCACCTGGTACTGGTCGGCCAGGTCAAAGGCCTGGCGGCTTATGGCAAAGGCCCCCTGCAGCGAGGCAGGGGCCAGGATGATGCGGGGAAATTCGCCATGGCCGGCATAGAGCGCCAGGTCCAGGTCTCCCTGTTCGGTGCGGGTGGGCAGGCCGGTGGCCGGCCCGGGCCGCTGGGCCAGATGAATCACCACCGGCATCTCCAGCATGCCGGCCAGGCTGACCCCTTCGGTCATCAGGGCAAAACCGCCACCCGAGGTGGTCACCATGGCCCGGGACCCGGCATACCAGGCCCCCAGGGCCATATTGATGGCCGCAATCTCATCCTCCGCCTGTTCGACCAGCAGGCCGAAATCGTGCTGGTGCTGGGCCATGAAGGTGATGACCCCGGTGCCCGGCGTCATGGGATAGGAGGTGATGCACTGGCAGCCGCCGGCGATGGCGCCCATGGCAATGGCCTCGGTGCCGTTGACCATGATCTCATTGCCATTGTCGTGGGCGGCGATCTCCGCAAAGCGGATGGCGCCGCTTTCCCGCAGCTCGCGGCCCCGGTCATGGCCCAGGCGGGCGGCCCGGATGTTATTGGCCACCACCTCCTCGCCTTTGCCGGCAAAGCGGCTGCCCAGGTCCTGCTCCATGACCCCGGCATCAACCGCCAGCAGCCCGAGAATAAGGCCCAGGGCCATGGTATTGGCGTACATTTCATTGCCGATCTCCCTGGCCGGCTGCATGAGCGGCACATGCTGCAGCCGGGGAATATCACCCACCACCTCCCGGTCACCGGCGATGATGGTCTCCTCGGTCAGGCGGTACTGCAGATGGGGGATGACCTTGTCATCCAGGGGCACCAGCAGGTCAATGCGCCTGAGCGGCGCCTGCACCGGCCGGGAGGACACCCGGATGCTGGTGGAATTGGTGCCGCCCCGCACCCTGGACATATATTCCTTGGTGGCATGGATATGGAAGCCGGCCAGCTTGAGTATCCTGGTCAGCAGCTGTTCTATGGTCTGGATCCCCTGGCCGGCCTCGCCGGCCAGAACAATGGAGATATCATGTACTGCGGATGATGCGGTCATTGCCGTCAACTCCTTTGGAAATTGAGGAACCGTTACGAAACAACCTCTGATTTGTCAGCCATGTCGTTTCAGCTCTTTAGGGAGATAGAAATTACAAATTTACCGTTTATCGTTATCGTCATGCCCGAATGGTTTTATCGGGCATCCAGCAAAAATCCTGGATTCCCCTTAACAGCATTGCGGGAATGACGGCGTCGCGTTGAGACGCGATAACGGTATATTTAGAATTGCCGAGTCCCTTATGCCGTTTTGACCAGCCGGATAAGGACATTATCCTGTCACAAAGACTTATCAACATGCAGGCCTGCAGGAAAGAAGGTTGCGCAGCCGCAGCCTTCAACCTCGGATGCCGATTATTGTCCAGTATACTTTTTACTTGTTAGGAATACCAGCAAATAAAATTGGCCTCCAGCGGCACCAGGGCCTCAGGGTGGCGGGGAATCAATCTCGGCGTATAGTCAGCGGCCGGCCGGCCGCCGGCAGGGAGGGTGACATAATACGGGTAACCGTCAGCAGATCCCGCGAGTCTGTCGCCACGCATCATGCTGATCCGTTCCGGACCCGCGCCCTCGCGAGCCGGCTCGGCATAGAGTTCAACCTGCACTGTGTCCGGGTCCAGTCCGGTGAAGTAAACCTCGACGCTAAAGACGGTATCCCCTGCCGACTGGCGGATCATGATCTGGCCGAATCGCACATGCGCCCAATGGGCGGCCAGGGCAGCATGCCATCCTTCCAGATCGACCGCCAGGCCGGCATGGTCTGCCGCCCGCCGGCCGTAAGCCTCGGCTGCCGGCCGGTAGTAATCATCAATGTACTCCCGCGCCATGCGATTGCAGGAGAATCTGGTGGTCAGCCGCGCCATGCTTTCCCGCATCCGCGCCACCCAGGCCATGGGTATGCCGCGCTCATCACGGGTGTAGAAAGCCGGGATGACCTCCTGTTCCAGCATGACATACAACGCCTCTGCCTCCATGCGGTCCCAGGAGGAATGGTCTTCATGCTCCCGGCCATCCCCCAGCGCCCATCCCACCTCAGGACGATAGGCTTCCGGCCACCAGCCGTCCAGCTCTGACAGGTTCAGTCCGCCGTTGACCAGCACCTTCATGCCGCTGGTACCGCTGGCCTCCCAGGGCCGGCGCGGCGTGTTTAACCAGAGGTCCGCCCCCTGCACCAGCTCGGCGGCCACCGCCATATCGTAATCCTCAATAAAAACGACATGCCCCTGCACCTCCGGCCGGCGCAGAAAATCATTCCACCGACGCACGAGACGCCGGCCTTCCTCGTCATGGGGATGGGCCTTGCCGGCAATGATCAGCTGCACCGGCCGGTGGATATCAGTCAGCAGACGCACCAGCCGTTTGGGATCGGCCAGCAATAAGGCGGGTCGTTTGTAGCCGGCAAAACGGCGGGCAAAGCAGATGGTCAAGGCATTTGGATCAAGCAGCTGAAGGCACTGCTCAACCCCTGCATGGTTGCCGCAGGTGGCCCGCTGACGGGCCAGGCGCCGGCGTATTGTCTTGATGAGCGGCAACCTGGCCAGACTGCGCATTTCCCATAGTTTCTCGTCTGAAACTTTCTGGCAGGCGTGTTCGGTATCCTCAAAAGTGCCCATCCAGCGCTCTGTGCCGCACAACCTGGTCCACAGGTCATCGGCCGCCGCCGAATCCCACGATGGCACATGCACGCCGTTGGTGACATGGCCGATGGGAATTTCACCTTCCGGCCAGCGGGGAAACAGGGGACGGAAGATGCTCCTGCTCACCTCGCCGTGCAGACGGCTGACGCCGTTTATTCTGCCGCAGCCGTTAACTGCCAGATAGGCCATGTTAAAGGGCTCAAGGCCGTTGCTGGCGCCGGCCCGGCCAAGATCAAGCAGGGCCGCCAGGGAAATGCCCAGACCTTTGACGTACGAAGAGAAATACTGCGCCATGAGTTCCGCGGGGAAACGATCAAATCCGGCCTCAACCGGGGTGTGGGTGGTAAAAACATTCCCGGCCCGGGTACAGCGCAGGGCGGTGTAGAACAACTGCCCGCTTCGCGCCATGGTGCAGCGGGCCCGCTCCAGCACGGCAAAGGCGGCATGTCCTTCGTTCAGGTGGCAGACGGTGCAATCAATATTTAACGCTTCCAGCAGGCGCCAGCCGCCAATGCCGAGGACCATCTCCTGCTGCAGACGCATCTCCATGCCGCCGCCATACAGTTCGCCGGTTATGCCTCGATCGCCCGGGGAATTGAGCAGGTCATTGCTGTCCAGCAGATAGAGGGGTATGCGGCCGACCTGGGCCTGCCAGCCGCGCAAATACAGGGTGCGGCCCGGCAACTCCACGCTGACCCGCAGCCACTCGCCATCGGCATCTCGCAAAGGCAGTACCGGCAGCATGGTCGGGTTGTTGTAAGGGAAAAACGCCAGCTGGTCTCCGTTGGTGTCGAACGCCTGGTGAAAATAACCCCGTTGATACATGAGCCCTATGCCAATCAGGGGAAGACCGAGATCACTGGCCGTTTTCAGAAAATCGCCGGCAAGAACCCCCAGGCCCCCGGAATAAATCGGCAGGGCCTCGGTCAGGCCGAATTCCATGCTGAAATAGGCCACCTTCCCCAATTTATCTTCCCCATATTTCTCGGCAAACCAGGTCGCTTTACTCAGATAGGTTTTGCGATGGGCGAGCTGCCGCTGTAATTCATCAAGAAAAGCGGCATCAACGGCAAGGGCCTCCAGCCGCTTGCGGGAAATGCTTTCCAGAATCACCCAGGGATCCCCGGAGGCTTCCCAGAGTTCCGGATCGACCGTCTGCCAGAGTTTGTCGGCGCTGTGATTCCAGTTCCAGCGCAGGTCAAGCGCCAGATCCGTCAAGCCTTTCAACTGCGCCGGTAAAGCGCGGGGAAGATATCGTTCCGGATTCATCGGATAACTCTCTCTGTAAAATTTTCCCGGCGGTACGGTACTGTTCGGCAATCAGCCGGAGGCATGCCCGGCGGAACTTCAGAACACCTGATGTCGTAACGCAATTTCAATAAGTTATGTCACTACTCCGGATTCTGGCTAGACACTTCCTCGAACTGCAATTCTGGTATTAAAGTAAAATCTGCCGAGATCCGGTTGTCTGAACTTACGGCTGTTCAGTTGATGTCGTTGCCATTTCCGGCGCGTGATCAGTCAACATCGCCCGCAATTCCTCACCCTGCACACTTTCCTTTTCCGCCAGAAGCAGCGCCAGTTTATCCAGGACAACCCTGCGCTCCGTGAGGATTTTTCGCACCCGCTGGTGGGCCTCATCAACGAACCGGGCGATCTCTTTGTCGATTTGCGCGGCTTTTTCTTCGCTGCAGGTTTTACCGGCAGCAAAACCCTCCGGGGCGAACATCGGCTGACGGGCACGCTCATAGGTCACCAGCCCCAGACGATCACTCATCCCGTATTCCGTAACCATGGACCGGGCAATGTCCGTAGCCCGCTGCAGGTCATTCTGGGCCCCGGTGGAAACTTCATCAAAAACCAGCTCTTCCGCCACCCGGCCTCCCAATAAAACGGCCAACCGGTCCAGCAGTTCAGACCGGGTCATCAAATATCGGTCTTCAATGGGCTGCTGCTGGGTATAACCAAGCGCCGCAATCCCCCGGGGAATAATGGAAATTTTATGCACCGGATCGGCATGCTCGACCGACTCGGCCACGATGGCATGGCCTGACTCATGAAAGGTTACAATCTCTTTTTCCCGGGCGTTCATCACCCGGTTCTTTTTCTCCAAGCCCCCAACCACACGATCGATGGCCTCATCAAATTCAGCTGCTTCCACCGTTTCCTTATTTTTCCGGGCAGCCAGCAGGGCGGACTCGTTGACGAGGTTGGCCAGGTCAGCCCCGACAAAACCCGGGGTGCGGCCGGCGATTTTTCGCAGATCGACCTCGGGCCCCAGGAGAACATTTTTGGCATGAATCTTCAGGATGGCTTCCCGTCCATTGATATCCGGGCGGTCCACCAGCACCTGCCGGTCAAAGCGTCCCGGGCGCAGCAGGGCTGGATCGAGGATCTCCGGCCGGTTGGTGGCGGACATGATGATCACCCCTTTATTGGTATCAAATCCGTCCATCTCGACCAGCAGCTGATTGAGGGTCTGCTCACGCTCGTCATGGCCGCCCATGACATTCATCCCCCGCGCCTTCCCCAATGCGTCCAGTTCATCGATGAAAATGATGCAGGGGGCCTGCTTGGCCGCCTGGGAAAAGAGATCGCGCACCCTGGCTGCGCCAACGCCGACGAACATCTCCACGAACTCGGAGCCGCTGATGCTGAAGAACGGCACCTTCGCCTCCCCGGCCACCGCCTTGGCCAGCAGTGTTTTACCGGTTCCAGGCGGGCCGACCAGGAGCACCCCCTTGGGGATCCTTCCTCCCAGTTTTTGAAATTTACCGGGATTTGTCAAGAATTCCACTATTTCCTGGAGTTCTTCCTTGGCCTCATCGATTCCGGCCACATCCGCGAAAGAGACATTTGTTTCGCTCTCGGCGAAAATCTTGGCCTTGTTCTTGCTGAAAGACATGACCCCCATGCCTGTCCCCATTTTTCTCATGGAGAATCGCATGATCAGAAAAAAAATACCGATGGGGATGATCCAGGCGAGAAGAAAACTCAGGAATTTATTCGCATAACGTCCGGAGTAACTGACATTATGTTTATCCAGATCCTTCACCAGATCGGGATCAGTTACCCGGACAGTGGTGAACTTCTGTCCCGGTTTTTCCTTTTCCGTCAGGGTTCCGTGGATTTTTTCCGGCTCAATGGTCAATGTGCCTACTTTGCCTGCGGCCACATATTGTTTAAACTGGCTGTAAGGAATCGGCTCCACTTTTGGCGCCAGAAGGAATTGTTGCACCGATGTAATAATGAGAAAGAGGATCAAAATATACCACATATTGAAGCCGGACTTCCGCGGCAAACCATTCTTTTGCGGCGGGGGGTTCTCCAAGCCCAACCAGGACCGGATTTGCTCAATGATGTTTTTACGTGGTTCCCTGTTGCTATTGTCCGTCATTATTCCTTCCCTTGATTATCGAAGAACGCCTTTACACGTAATGTTTCGATCAGTTGACTGGTGGCGGCGCCCCTGACTTCGCCCCAGGCATTCTTCCCCGCCTGCTTTCCGCAGAGCGATCTATGCATTTCCCTACCAAGGATCATTTTGACTTAGGGACTCGGAAAATACCAATTTACCATAACGCATCCCGTCTTCGGGCCACACCCCACAAGGGGGCACCGAGGTCTTTGACTGCGCCTCAATCGCAAAATCCTCACCGTAGCCCTGCTACGCCTGCGGTTTTGTGCCGCGAAGCAAATGCCCTTGGGGTGCTCAATCGGTGCAGCCAAATCTAACCCAAATCCGGGCGCGATCCAGGTATATGAGTATTTTCCGAGTCCCTTAAAGAAAACGTTTTTGCCGTTGGCAGGTTATAATCACGCAGACACCACTGATATTTTTTTGAAGAGAATCATCAGTGGTTGTCGCTGCCCGCCAGGTCAATATCATTCGTTCAACTTTCTGAGTTGTGGTAACATGCTGAAATTAAATTGATATCCTCATGGTCCCCGCAGCTTGTTTCCAGAGAATTCAGCAGCCAGAAATCAGGA